>CAKSIN010000003.1 GCA_934463115.1 uncultured Clostridia bacterium | reverse complement strand
TCATATGGCTTATGAGATAACAAGTTTTTATGTGATTTTCTTGAAAAATAATCACAAATATATTATACGAGGGAACGGTTATTAACCTTTTTGCAGGTAACCGAAATAATTTGGCAGAGAGAACCTCGGCGAGGATGCCAACGCATCGAAACTTACATCATCAAAGACTAAAAAAGGAGAACGAACATGAACAACTATCCATACATAAAAACAAATAACGAAAAGATTAATACAGCATATCACATAGCCGTATCGGATTTATACGGCAACATCAAGCCGTTTAAAGGCGGACTTTTGAAAAAAGAAACACCGGTAATCATAGCTGGTATGGGTTATTGCACACCGTGGACAAGAGACGCTGCGATTAACACCGTAAATGCCGGCGCGCTGCTCTTTCCCGATGTGTCGAAAAACACGCTGCTTTCTGTGCTGAAAAAAGAGGACGGAGCGGTGATGATAGACGGCGAATACTGGGACTCAATAATATGGGTGTGGGGTGCGTGGCATGAGTATCTGCTCACCGGAGACAGGGAGTTTTTGAAAACAGCATATGAGGCAGCAGAAAATACGCTTAAATTTTTTGAAAACACCGAATTTGACGAAGCACTCAATTTGTTCCGCGGTCCTGCATGTTACGGTGACGGAATAGCCGCATACCCGGATATTTATGCAACACCGGGAGAAAGCGCAATAATTGCTTTTGCCGAGGAGTGCAAGGATTTGTGCGCAAAAAAAGGCGTGGGCATTCCGATGTTTACCCTTTCGACAAACTGTTTGTATTACAAAGCGTACGAAACCGCAGATAAAATGGCATCCGAGCTGGGGCAGACCGAAAAATATGCCGAAAAAGCAGAAAAAATGAAAAAAGCAATAAATACTCACTTTTGGTCGGAGGAAAACGAAAAATACAGATACATAGTAGATGTTTTCGGCGGCTGCGATTCCGACGAGGGAATGGGAAATGCTTTTGTGCTTCTTTTCGGCATTGCCGATGATGATAAGACACAAAAAGTGCTGAAAAATCAGCATATTACAGATTACGGCATACCGTGCGTGTATCCGTCGTTTTCGCGCTACAAGGGCGGCTATGGCAGGCACAGCGGAACTGTGTGGCCGCATATTCAGGCATTTTGGGCAGACGCCGCGGCGATAGGCGGCAGATACGATCTATTTGACAAAGAGTTTAACATGCTGACCGACTGTTCGGTGCGTGACGGATATTTTTCCGAAATATATCATCCCGATACCGGCGAGCGTTACGGCGGATTGCAGGAGTTTAAAAAGCAGGGCAACATTATGTGGGAATCCGAAAAGAAACAAACCTGGAGTGCCACGGGATATCTGCACATGATGTTTTCCGACATAATCGGCATGAAGTTTGAAAACGGCGGTATACGTTTTTGTCCGTATATTCCAAACGGCTTAGACAGCATTGAATCGGGCGGACTTTCGGTAATGGGCTGCAATATAAGTATAAAAATCAACGGAAACGGAAGCAAAATTAAAAAGTTTACCGTAAACGGTGAGCAAACAGAGCCTTTTGTAAACTACAACGGTGATATGAATATAGAAATTGTTATGGAATAAATGCGAAAGTGAGTGATTGAAATGGACAAACGCGAATTTGCCGACAAGAATTTTATTACAACCAAGGCAAAAAAGCCGGAATATGAGTATCACAATTACAGTGAATTTGATTTGGAGGGACTGTTGTTTTTTGATGAAAACGGCGGGAAATTTTATCGTCTTCCGCGCCGAATCTTAGCCGATTGCACGGAAAATATGCAGGAAGTTGCGCAAAATTCGGCAGGTGCCGTCCTTAAATTTCGGACAAATTCAAAGAAAATTACGGTTCACTGCGAGTATGAATATCATCGCTGTTCATCATCGCTGTCGCAGCTTGCGGATGCTGGTTTTGATTTGTATAGGATAAAAGACGGCAAATACGAGTTTTGCTGCTGCCTGTACCCGTCAACCGAGGATGAAACTCTTGACATGGAGTGGACAATCTCCGATAATGATGAGTGCTTTGAATATGCGCTGTACCTGCCGCTGTTCTCAACGATAAGCAACTTTTACATAGGTGTGCAAAACGGCAGTGTAATCGAAAAGAGCCGCAATACTGCGCCGAAAAAAAGACTGCTTGTGTACGGCTCGTCCATTTCACAGGGCGCATGTGTATCGAGACCTGGGATAACCTATGCCGCCATTACCGCGCGCACGATGGGTTTTGAACTGCTTAACTGCGGATACTCCGGCAACTGCAGGGGAGAACTTGCAATAGCCGACGAGTTTATAAAAAAGGATTTTGACTGCTTTATATATGAATACGACCATAATGCGCCGAATTCCGAATTTCTGCGCAAAACCCACAAGCCGTTTTTCGACAGAATACGCAGTGCAAAAAAGGATGTGCCGATAATTATTATGTCGCGCCCCGACTTTACTGCCGGAGCGCGCGGAGACGAGGCAGAGAGAAATAAGGTTGTTTTTGACACCTACAACACCGCTGTGGCAAACGGCGACAAAAATGTGTATTTTATCGACCTGCGTGAGGTGTTCAACGGCTATGAACGTTCAGACCTCACTCCCGACCGTGTTCACCCGAATGATTTCGGCGCGGCTGTTATTGCAAACAAAATCTGCGAGGTAATGAGAAATATTTTTTGAACAAAAAAACAAAACGCATTGACTGTCTGCACAGCCGGTGCGTTTTGCTTTTTTGCAAAAATAAAGTTACATTTTTTTCAGTATGGATATAGCGTCCGTAATTGTTTTTTCGTATGCCTCCATACCGTATTTATCCACTTCGGATTTATCCTTTGCGCCGTGTGTAAGGCATCCTGCACCGCCGATACAGCCACCTATGCATGCCATACCTTCGATAAAGTTTGCGTCTATGGCATTTTTGCTCTTTTTGAGCAGTGCCATGCGGCATTCTTCGATTCCGTCACAGGACACGGCTTTCAGTTCAAAGTCTTCCAGTCCGTGTTCTTTGAGTCCCTGTTTTACAGCGTCCGAAAGTCCGCCGCTGCGGGCAAATATTCTTCCGAAATACGACGCGTTGTCGAGGAAACTTTCATCCAGTGTGGTAATTTCCAAATCACGGCTGTCAAAAAGTGCTTGAAGTTCTTCGAATGTGATACACGAATCAACATAGGGGCGGACTTCCTCTTTCTGGACCTCCATTTTCTTTGCCGTGCACGGTCCGATAAATACAATCTTTGCCGTGGAATCTGTGTGTTCTTTTATATACCTTGATATCTCCGCCATCGGCGACAGGTTGTGCGAAACGTACTGTTTCATATTCGGAAAAGCCTTGTTGATATAATCCACAAATGCCGGGCAGCAGGAACTTGTTAAAAATTCTTTTTCCGTGAGTTCCTTTGATTCGGCAAATGCCACCATATCGGCACCGAGAGCAGCCTCAACCACGCTGTAGAATCCCAGCTGTTTAAGGCCGGTAATTACCTGACCGAGCTTTGCGTACGTAAACTGGCTGGAAACAGACGGCGCCACGACTGCATATACCTTGTATTTTGTGTTGTTCTCGCTTTTTTTGATGATATCTATTACATCGAGTATATACGATTTGTCGGTTATAGCTCCGAACGGGCACTGATAAACGCATGCGCCGCAGGAAATGCATTTGTCATTGTTGATTTTTGCGGCTTTGTTTTCGTTCATTGTGATTGCCTTAACCTTGCATGCATTCTGACACGGTCTTTTGCGGTTTACTATAGCGGTAAACGGGCAGACCTTGGAACAGGCTCCGCAATCCACACATTTTGATTTGTCTATATGTGCCACGTGATTGTGGTCGAACGATATTGCCTCGCGTCTGCACACATCTTCGCAGCGATGTGCCAGACATCCGCGACAGGCATTTGTTACTTCGTATCCGCCCATGGGACATTCATCGCAGGCGGTTTCGATTACTTCTATAACATTCGGGTTATCTTTGTTACCGCCCATTGCAATCTTTACCCTGTCTGCCAGTATTGCGCGCTCCTTGTACACACAGCAGCGCATTGTGGGGGTATTTCCGGGAATGATTTTTTTCGGGATATCCAGTACATTGTCCCAGAGCGTGTCTTTCCACGCCTCGCGCGCCACCTCGCGCAGAACCTTGTATTTAAGGTGTTGAACTTTGGTATCAAATTTTCTCATTGTAATCCCCCGTGCTTTAAAAATAGCTGACTTTTATTTTTTTACCCATTTGGCGCAGACACTTGGAGAGCTCTTCCACAAGATTCATCTTAATGCTGAATGTTATCGGCAAATTCGGGTTTTGGTGCGCCGGGTTTATCGCCCTGCCCACGTAAAAGTTTATATCGGTTGCCTCTTCGAACAGCAGTCGGCATATAAGTGACGCGCCGTCTCTCTTATATCCCCAGTGTTTGTAGCTCTCATTGCTTGAGAGGTAGTCGCGGGCATATTCCAAAACCTTGTTTATTGTGATAACACCCTCGGTAACAAGATCCACTCCCTCGATTTCGGCAGTGGGAGGTATCTCCGCACTTTCAAAGTTGAGGCTTGGTTTCAGCGGCTTTCCGAGATATTTTGCCGCTATAGACGATGTTGTTCCGCCGCACACAATGTGTTTGCCCTCTTTGGAAAAGAACAGCGACATCATTCTGTTGCAGTCGTCTCTGTTGGACGGCGGACCGAAGAGCAGGTTTACCGGTGCTCGCTTGCGTATGCGAACAACACACGCCGTCGCGTCATCGCCCGGCTTTTCTCCGTACAGTTTAAAGCATTCGTCGGTTATGATTGTAGCAAGTGTTTTTGCTGTAAAATCGCTGAATGTTATCGACTCTACAAATTCGATTATATCTTCGCGTTTCCAGCCGAAGTTGTATGCAATGCCTATTCCGGCATGCGGACATCCGTCACTCATGGCAATAAATATATCGTTCTCGCGCAGAGTGATAACCGATTTGTACAGCGTTTTTCCGCCAATGTTCATTTCGGTTTTCGGATAGTCGTAGTTTTTGTTGTCGCGTATAAAGATTATATGCGGATTGTCGTATTGAATCAGTTCGGCAGTGGTGTTGTCTATAAGGTGAATAATGGTAAATGTGGAATATGCCACACCGCGCACACTGCATATGGGGAGTGTTGCTGCAATGGTGGCAACACATTCTTCTATCGGCATTCCCTCTGCCATCATCGTGGAAATGATTTTTGATGTCAGGGTAGAGAGTATGCTCGCCTTAACACCGCTTCCGAGTCCGTCCGCCAGGACAATTACCGATGAATTTTCGCCCTGCTCCACAACATCCACATGGTCGCCGCACAGCTGTTCGCCGTAGTGATTAATGCTTTTGTATCCGATATCTGCGCACAGGTTATTCATCCGAAATCGTCTCCTTTAACTTAGTGAGTGCGATTTTGGTTTCGGCTGCCGTTTCTCCGAGTAGTGAGGCTATTTCCTGAACAATGCGCATTTGCTTATCAACAACCTTGTCGGCTATTTCCACAGTCTGGCGGCTGATGTTTTCTTTCTTTTCGCGGGTGCTTTCTTCGTCCGTTATATCACGCATTATGCACACAAGAAGTCTGTAATCCTTGTCGTGCACAACCGTCATTTCAACATACCGCTCATATTCGGCAAGGTACACACGCTGATTTTTTGAGTTTCTGCCGCTCGCGAGTACGTCGGTAAATATCTTCGGATCAAGCACGCGCACAACCTGGTCGCCCAGTATATCGCGTTCGTTGCGCAGGTTTATTATTTTTAGCGCAGCGGAGTTTATCTGCTGAACCTCAAGGGCTTCATTTAGCACAATAAGACCGTTCGGGGTGTTGTTTACTATATTGTCCGAAAAGCTCTCGGCTTTATCCTTAAGATAGGGGAGACACATAGATATTTCGGCTTTTCCCTGATAGACCGCTATTGCCTTTTCGCGGCAGGTGTTGTATCCGCACGAACCGCAGTTGAGCTCATCGGACGGTTTGAATTTGCCCATTTGGCGCAATATTTCCGTTATTTCGCTTTCCGACGGCGGCTGCAGTCGCTTTTCTATCATTGTGAATGTCTTTTGCAGCGAAAGACTGTCGGGCTGAGATATGTCGAAATCCTTTTTCCCGGCAAAATCGGCAACAGCCTTGTAGTCGCTCACCGGTGAACGGTGGAATTTTTCCATAACGGGGCCGCCCACGCAGCTTCCGACGCATGCCGACATCTCGATAAAGCAGTTGTGAATGTTCCCTGCCTCTATCTCTTTCAGCGCGGCAATGCAGTTTTCCACACCGTCCATAGCCATGTATGTGTAGCGGTCGTTGTCGCAATTCATTGTTTTCAATATTCCGCCGCATGTGGGGAAGAACCTTGCGCGGCTGTTATCGTTTTTTTCAACTTCTTTTTTGAGTTCAATATTTGAGTCGGCAAGCCACTTTGTAAGTTCGTCAAACGTCAAAACCGCGTCCACCGTGCCTTCGTAGTATTCCGCCTCGTCCTTTTTTGCAACGCAGGGACCTATGAATACAGTTTTGGCATTGGGCACGCGTTTTTTGATTTCCATACAGTGCGCCTGCATGGGCGATACTGTGTTTGCCAGATATTGCAGCTCGTTTGGAAAATATTTCTGAACAAGCAGATTAATGCTGTGGCAACACGAGCTTATCACAACATCGAGATTATCTTCGCTCAGCATGCGTTCGTATTCGTTTTTAACGATTGTGGCTCCGACAGCCGTTTCTTCGGCATCGGCAAATCCGAGCTGCTTCAGCGCGGTGCGCATGCTGTCGATTCCCACACCGTCGTAGTTTGCAATAAATGACGGCGCTATGCTTGCATACACGGGATCACCGCTGTTAAGCAGCACTCTGACCTTTTCGGTTTCGTCCACAATCTGTTTCGCATTCTGGGGACAGACTACAAAGCACTGACCGCAGAGTATACATTCGTTTCCGATAATATATGCCTGGTTACCCGAAAAACGTATTGATTTAACGGGACAGTGGCGGATACATTTGTAGCAGTTTTTGCAATTTGACTTTTTCAGTGTAAGGCAATTCGCCATGTCTTTCCCCTCTTTATGCGTTTAATATTTTTTCTTTAAAAAAGCTTTCGGCAGTCTCAGGTGATACGGAGAAGGGCACGCCCTCCACCGTAACACATACACCTTCCTGGCATCTGCCCATACAGAATGTGCCGGAAAGTTCCACTTTTTCACTGAGATTGTTTTCTGCAATAAGCTTTTGAAATGATTCCACTACCTGTCGCGAGCCTTTTATATGGCATGATGAGCCGATACAAACGGTTACTTTCATTTCAAAATCACTCCTATTCGTAATCAACTACATCTATCCATGAATGCAGGAATTCGCGCTCTTCCTCATTGCCCTTAACCGACTGCGACGCAGCTACGATAGGCATCCATTTCTGAACATACTGCTTTGCGGTGTCGCTCTTTTCGCAGAAGAGGTCGAGGTACTGATTTGCGGTTTCCGTGTCGCCGGAGAGGCAGAACAAAAGGTAGGTTCTTGCCACATCGGCAGAGGCATTACCCTGTGTTGCGTGCGACCAGTCGAGGATATACGGTGTGCCGTCTTTTGCAATGATGATATTCGACGGGTTAAAGTCGCCGTGGCAGAGCTTGTTGTGCTTGGGCATGGATTCGAGGCGCGTGTGCAGATCGTAGCGCACTGTTGCGCTAAGATCTGTCTGGCTTATTTTGCGGCTCATTTTGTCTTTGAGCTTGTTGAGCATCGGGCAAGCCATGCTGTGCATTTTGAGCTGAAGCTCCACAAACATGTTGAGGTATTCGTCTTTTTTGTCGGGATCTTTTTTCATAATCTCGGCGAGAGTTTCACCTTCGATATAGTCCGAAACAATTGTCCACTTTCCGTCGGTTGTGGTTACTGCGTGTATATGGGGGATGTTAAGTCCCGTTTCTTCAACTCTTGCCTGGTTGAGGGCTTCGTTCAATATATCGGCTTTTGAAAAATCGCTGTTGAACACCTTGTAGCACAAATCTCCGTCGCGATAAACGGTTTTGTTGTTTCTTACTGCAATAATTTTATCGGAATTCATTATTTAGTCCCCCTTACTTTCTCTTTTTATTTTCTGCGTCACGGTATGTCTGTTTAAAGTCGTGCGCGTCTTTTTTGATTTCTGTGTTCACGCCGTCCGGCATGCCTGTTTCTTTGTATTCTCTGCCGTAGTATGCGTCGAGGTACATTTCCTTTATCTCGCTGATGAGAGGATATCTCGGGTTAGCGCCCGTGCACTGGTCGTCGAATGCCTGTTCGCACATTTCGTCGAGTCTGTCGAGGAAGTTCTTTTCGTCTATGCCGTAATCCTTGATTGTCTTTTTGATTCCGACTCTGTCTTTAAGGTCATTAACAGCCTTAATGAGGTTTTCGAGCTTCTCGTTGTCGTTCTTTCCGCCGAGTCCGAGATAATCCGCAACTTCTGCATAGCGTGCGAGTGTGTGCGGGTGGTCATACTGCGAGAATGTTCCCATCTTTGTAGGAGCCTCTGCAGCGTTGAAACGCAGAACATATTCGAGCATGAGTGCGTTTGCAACACCGTGGGGCAGGTGATGGAATGCACCGAGTTTGTGCGCCATTGAGTGGCAAACACCGAGGAATGCGTTTGCAAACGACATACCTGCCATGGTAGCCGCATTTGCCATTCTCTCTCTTGCTTCGATATCTTCCTGACCATTGTCGTATGCTCTGGGCAGGTATTCAAATATGGTTTTGAGTGCCTTTAATGCGAGACCGTCCGTGTAGTCTGTAGCCATTACCGATGCATAAGCTTCGAGAGCGTGGCTCACAGCGTCGATACCGGACGCAGCCGTGAGGCCTTTCGGTGCCGACATGTGGAAGTCTGTGTCGATTATTGCCATGTTCGGCAGGAGCTGATAGTCTGCCAGCGGATATTTAACACCGCTCTTTTCATCGGTAATAACGGCAAACGGTGTAACCTCCGAGCCTGTACCTGCCGATGTCGGGATTGCGATAAAGTATGCCTTTTCGCCCATTTTCGGGAATGTGTAAACACGCTTTCTGATATCGATAAAGCGCATTGCCATATCCATAAAGTCTGCTTCCGGATGCTCATAGAGAACCCACATAATCTTGCCGGCGTCCATAGCCGAGCCGCCGCCGAGTGCAATTATGCAGTCCGGTTTGAATGCAGCCATCTGCTTTGCGCCTTCTTTTGCGCATGCGAGAGTCGGATCCGGGGCAACATCAAAGAATGTTGTGTGTACGATTCCGAGCTCGTCGAGCTTATCGGTGATGGGTTTTGTGTATCCGTGTTCATACAGGAATTGGTCTGTTACGATAAATGCTCTCTTTTTGCCCATTACATGTGTAAGTTCATCAAGGGCAACGGGCAGGCAGCCCTTCTTAAGATATACCTTTTCAGGTGCTCTGAACCAAAGCATGTTTTCCCTTCTTTCAGCCACTGTTTTAATGTTAATAAGGTGCTTAACGCCAACGTTTTCCGAAACGGAGTTTCCGCCCCATGAACCGCATCCGAGTGTGAGTGACGGAGCCAGTTTGAAGTTGTACAAATCTCCGATACCGCCGTGCGATGACGGTGTGTTAACGAGTATACGGCATGTTTTCATTCTCTCTGAAAATTCAGCCAGTTTTTCTTTCTGTGTAACGGGATCAAGGTAGATAGACGATGTGTGACCGTATCCGCCGTCCGCAATGAGGTGTTCTGCTTTGTCGAATGCGTCCTGAATATCTTTTGCCCTGTACATAGCAAGAACAGGGGAGAGCTTTTCGTGTGCAAATTCTTCCGAGATGTCTACGCTCTCAACTTCGCCGATAAGGATTTTTGTTCTCTCCGGAACATCAACACCGGCAAGTTCAGCTATTCTGTGTGCGCTCTGACCAACAATTTTTGCGTTGAGCGCACCGTTTATGATGATAGTTTTGCGTACCTTTTCGGTTTCCTTTTCATTGAGGAAATAGCAGCCGCGCTCGGCAAATTCGTTTTTAACCTTGTCGTAGATGCTGTCGAGAACGATAACCGACTGCTCCGATGCGCAAATCATACCGTTGTCGAATGTTTTCGAATGGATAATGGAGTTTACCGCAAGGATAATATCAGCGGAATCGTCGATAATTGCAGGTGTGTTTCCGGCGCCTACACCGAGTGCCGGCTTTCCGCTCGAATATGCAGCCTTAACCATTCCGGGACCGCCCGTTGCGAGGATAATGTCGGCTTCTTTCATGAGCAGGTTTGTCATGTCGAGGCTCGGAACGTCTATCCAGTTAATAATGCCCTCGGGAGCGCCGGCCTTTACTGCAGCCTCAAGTACAAGCTGCGCTGCGGCAATTGTGCTTTTCTTTGCTCTCGGGTGGGGGGAGATTATGATTGCATTTCTTGTTTTGAGTGCAATAAGGCATTTGAAGATAGCTGTCGATGTCGGGTTTGTAGTGGGGATAACCGCTGCAATTACACCGATAGGTTCTGCAATCTTCTTGATTCCGTATGCAGTGTCTTCTTCAAGCACGCCGCATGTTTTGGTGTCTTTGTAAGCGTTGTAGATATACTCTGCGGCATAGTTGTTTTTAATAACCTTATCTTCAACCACGCCCATGCCGGTTTCTTCAACAGCCATTTTTGCAAGAGGTATTCTTGCTTTGTTTGCTGCGGAAGCTGCGGCAAGGAATATCCTGTCAACCTGCTCCTGAGTGTAGGTCGCAAAGATTTTCTCCGCTTCCCTGGTCTGTGCCAGCGCTTTTTCAAGCTCTTCGACACCGTCAATGATTTTCCTTTCTTTCTTAGACATATTTGTCTCCTCCTTGTGTAACATTATAGTTGCAAAATCTTTTCTTACAATTGTTATTTTTATCTTTGTTAATATTTTAACAAACATCTGTCGGTTTGTAAATTGTTTATTTTATATATCAGTAATGTATAAAATGATATACCCCAAAATCGCGTAATTACTGTATTGCGGCGCACTTTGTAAATTTTTTGAAAATATTATTAAATTTATCTAAAAAAATATTGAAAAATAATATTTTTTATGTTATACTTTAAATACAAAACAACAGGGAGTGTCAGAATTGAGAATTATTGAACCCGAATTAATCATAAAAACTGTCGAAAAACTTTGCACGGACGCGAATTATCATCTTCCGTGCGATGTTAAAAGGGCGGTTGAATCGGCGGAAAAATCGGAATTATCCGAAACCGGCAAGGATATACTTTGCAAAATAAGGCAAAACTACAATATAGCGGATGAAAACAACGTTCCTATATGCCAGGATACCGGAATGGCAGTGTTTTTTGTTACAATCGGAACCGACGTTCATGTAAACGGCAATATTTCCAAGGCAATAAACGAAGGTGTCCGCCGCGGGTATCAAAACGGATATTTAAGAAAATCCATTGTCCGCGATCCGCTGATGCGTGAAAATACGGGGGACAATACACCGGCGGTAATACATTATGATTTTGCCGAGGGTGACAAGATACATATTACAATTGCTCCCAAAGGTTTCGGCAGCGAGAATATGAGCGCTGTGCGAATGTTTTCACCGTCCGCAGGTGTGGAGGGAATAAAGAAGTTTGTTTTGGAAACGGTCGATGCCGCAGGCAGCAATCCATGCCCGCCCATTGTGGTGGGAGTCGGGATAGGCGGCAATTTTGAATCGTGTGCATGTCTTGCAAAAAAGGCTCTTACGCTTGATGTTGATTCTGTCAACCCCAATCCGTTTTATGCCGGATTGGAGAGCGAACTTTTAAGCAGTATAAACCGTCTCGGAATAGGACCGCAGGGTTTCGGCGGAACAACAACAGCTCTGGGTGTAAACATTCTTACCGCACCCACCCACATAGCCGGTATGCCGTGCGCGGTGAATATCAGCTGCCATGTTACAAGGCACAAAAGCGCATGTATTTAGATTGGTTATAATGCCGCAAAGGCTTATAATATATTTTAAACGAAAGAGGGTTTTAGCATGAAATTCAAATTTATAGGAAGAAAGATTGATGTTACACAGGGACTGAAAGATTACACGACCAATAAGCTCTCTAAATTGGACAAGTATTTCGGTGAGGAAGCTCAGGCAGATGTTACGCTGTCTGTTCAAAGAGACGATCATATCATTGAAGTTACCATATATTATAAAGGAATAATATACAGAGCAGAGGTAGCGGACGAAGATATGTATGCATCTATCGACAGGGTTGAGGATGTTCTCGAAAGACAAATTAGAAAGCAGAAAACACGCCTTGAGAAAAAACTTAAGACAGGTGCCTTTGCCGACATCGGTGCAGCGCCCGTAATTGAGGAAGAAAAGGAATTTAAAATTGTAAAGACCAAAACCTACGAAAACAAACCCATGAGCCCTGAGGAGGCAATTTTGCAGATGAATCTGCTCGGGCATAACTTCTATATTTTCAACAATGCGGAGAATATGGACAAAAATGTTGTGTACAAGAGAAAAGACGGCAACTACGGTTTAATTGAACTTGAATAGAAATGTGCAGGTGGAACGGTATTGAACATTCTTCATATGAAATATGCGGTTGAGGTGGCAAGGTGCGGCTCGATAAACAAGGCGGCGGATTCGCTTTTGATGAACCAGCCGAACCTCAGCCGTGCAATCCGCGAATTGGAAACATCGCTTGGAATAGCCATATTTGCGCGCAGTGCAAAGGGCATTGAGGTGACTCCGCAGGGCGAAACGTTTCTGCGTTATGCAAGCTCAATATTGCGCCAGGTAGACGAAATGGAAAATATGTTTACAAACAACGGCGAAAACAAAAAACTGTTTTCGGTTGCGGTGCCCAGGGCAAGCTATATATCGCATGCATTTAAAACTTTTTCAAAGGCAATAAACAGCGAAAAAAAGGCGGAGCTGTTTTACAAAGAAACAGACTCGCAAAGTGCTTTAAAATGCGTTCTCGATACAGACTACAGTCTTGGAATTATTCGTTATCCGCAGAATTTTGAAAGGTATTACGAACAGATTCTGAGCGACAAAAAACTTGTCTGCACACCTGTTACGCAGTTTAAATACGTTGTCCTTATGAGCCGCACTCATCCGCTTTCGGAAAAAGAGGAACTCGCATTTTCCGATTTGCAGGATTATATCGAGATAGCACATGCCGATCCGTATGTTCCGTCGCTGCCAATGTCAAAGGCAAACAAAAAGGAACTGCCCGACAATATAGGCAGGCGGATATATGTTTTTGAACGTGCAAGCCAGTTTGAACTTTTGTCCGGAAACAACAGCACATTTATGTGGGTGTCACCTGTGCCGGATGAAACTCTGGAGCGCTACGGACTTGTTCAGATACCGTGTCCCGAAAACACAACCGTGTATACAGATGTCCTTGTTCACAGCAGGGAATACAAATTGGGAGAACTCGACAAGGCATTTGTGTCGGAATTGTTCGCGGAAAAAAAGCGCATTTTCGGCTAAAAAATTAAATAATTAATATACAGCCACTCCGATGAATAAAATTATTCTGAAACGGGGTGGTTGTTATTTTTAGTTATATCTGGACAGCAATGTTGGTTGTGTCATTTATTTCGGCGGCTGTGTGCGGACGTATTCCCGAGTTGTGTGCATCTCTCGGCGAAGGCGCGGCGGACGCGGTGAATCTTTGCATCGGCATCGCCGGAATTATGGCAATGTGGACGGGAATAATGAATGTTGCCGAGCGTTCGGGACTCACAAAAATTGTTGCGGTACTGTTTTATCCTATAATAAGGCTGCTTTTTCCCGATGCACGCGGTGACAGAAAGGCATGCGGCGCAATAGCCATGAATATGACGGCAAACTTTTTCGGAATGGGTAATGCCGCCACACCTCTCGGAATAAATGCCATGAAACAACTTGCCGTGCATATGAAAGGAGACAGCGCAACGGATTCAATGTGCATGCTTGCTGTTGTAAATTCTGCGTCAATACAGCTTATTCCCTCAACGCTTATTGCAATTCGTTCGGCGCTCGGGAGCACGAATCCGGCTGAAATCACTGTTCCGATATGGGTTGCATCGGTTATAACATTTGCAGCCGGTACATGCGCTGCCGCAATTGCGAAAGGCAGGCGAAAAACATAATGGTAATGATGAATATGTCGGATATTGTTATTCCGGCGGTAATTTGCCTGACTGTGGTTTTTGCCGCTGCAAAAAGGGCAGATGTGTATTCCGATTTTGCTGCCGGGGCAGAGGAGGGGCTGCACACCGCGGCGCGAATCCTGCCGCAGCTTATCGGTTTGCTTATGGCGGTGCGCGCGTTCACGGCATCCGGGGCGAGCGATTGCCTTGTGAAAATGCTTACGCCGGTTGCAAGAGCGTTAAAATTTCCGCCGGAGCTTGTTCCGTTTGTTTTGCTAAGACCGGTATCCGGGAGCGGCTCACTTGCAATGGCTACGGATATTTTTCGCACATACGGAACGGATTCGTTTCTCGGACGCGTCGTGTCGGTGATGATGGGCTCAACAGAAACCACTTTCTACACCGTGGCGGTTTATTTCGGTGCGGTAAAGGTTAAGAATGTGCGCTATACTCTTGCGTGCGCTCTCTTTGCCGATTTGGTAAGCGCAATTGTCAGCGTGGCGGTGTGCAGGGTAATGTTTTAGTCGAAAACAAACAAATTTCAGCTGAAAATTGCCTAAAGTTGTGCAGATATATTGACTCGGATATACATTTGTTATATAATTGAAAAAAACGAAAAGGGGAGATTATCTGTTATGTTAAGAAAATCTATAATTGCTGTTGGTGTTGCGGCTGCAACACTTATCGGAAGTACGGCTTTTGCCGCTCAAATTGAACCCGGAGAATCTGTAAAAAAAGATCCTATGGACAACGACCTTTTTGAGGTTGTTGCTCAGATTGATGCGGACAAATCTTTTTATGCATTTGACGAATATCTCGTTGAAGAAGAACCCTATGAAATTACATCGGCAGACGATATGGGTTACTTAAATCGCAAGGGCAGACTGCGCCATTATTCCGTTGACCTAAACGGCAAGGTGACCGATGAATACCTCACGGACTTTTTACCGATAGACGAAGTCCGCGCCAAGGAAAAAGAGTATGTTGATTATGATTTTGACAAGGAATATGAAGAAAGATTTACGGTGTACAACGACGGTCTTGTATGTCAGCACGACCTTTGGCGTTTCAAGGACATAAACGGTAACGAGTACCTGTTCTGCGACGATGCATGGGTAGGGTACGGCTATGATTATAACCTCGGACTTATGAACGAGAACTGGACGGAGGTTACGTATCACGTTGACGCAATGAATGAATTCGGCGATACCGATACAACATTCTACACTGTTTTCTCGAATGATGTTAACTACACATTCCCGGCTGCAAGCATACTCAGTTTTGATGATAACGGTTACTCGTTTATGGATTACAAAGACAAACATTACATAATCAAGCTTAAACGCGGATTTATTCCCACAGTGTTCTACAATGGCGAAAAGATTAAATTCGACCAGATACCGGTTATAGACAACGGCAGAACGCTTGTTCCTCTGCGTGCAATATTCGAAAAGCTCGGCGCCGAAGTGGATTGGAACGGAGACACACAGACGGTTACGGCAACAAAAGGTGACACGAGCGTGTCGCTTACAATAAACAATACCACGGCTGCAAAGAACGGCGAGGCTGTTACTCTTGATGTTCCGGCAAAGATAATAGGCGGCAGAACACTTGTGCCTGTTCGTTTTGTGTCCGACTGTTTCGGTGTGGATGTTAAATGGGACGGTACAATGAAGAGGGTTGACCTTACAAGCAAAGAGTAATCGGGGAGAGAAAAATGAATATATTAAAAAGAACTGTCAGTGCGGTTGTTGTTGCAGTATTTGTTATGGTGATGACAAGTATATTCGCATACGCGGATGATTGGGTTTTTGTGGAAAGAGGCAGTGTTTCGGAAGAATATTTTGAGGCCGCAAAGGCTTGCTATGATCTCGGATTCCTTACAAATGTCTATGATGAAAGCAAAGCAATTACCACACGCGGCGAGGCGGCTGTGGCAATTACAAAAATTGCCGGCAAATACGATGAAGCCATGAAGCAAAAAGACAGCAAGACGTATTTTACGGATATAGAATCCGGAACGGAACTTAACGGATGCGTTTGGGTTATGAACGAAATGGGTATTATACCGAACGGGAAGGAATTTAATGCAAATGAGAGCGTAACCATAAACGACCTTGCACCGTGGATGGTAAACCTCCTCGGGTACGGTCCGATTGTGAGTAGCCGATACGGCTCGAATGTCACGGGATATGTTGCGTATGCCTATTCAATAGGATTGAACGACGGTGTTAAGATGTCGGACGGTAACACATTTACCCATGAGGCTTTTTCGCAGTTCCTATATAACTCGCTTGAGTCAAAGACCGTCAAAGTTAAATACTACGCATACGGCGGCGCACAGTATGAAATAACAAAAGATACGCTTTTGTACAAGCTGGGATACTCAAAGTATATCGTGAACGCTTATGTTACCGAAAAAAGCGCGGTTGTAAACGGTAAAAAGTACAATTCGAAAGAACTTGACGGTAGTGCGGTTGTAAATGAAAATTTAACGGTTGTTGACAACGATGCCATGACATATATCGACCTCGGAATGAAACTGTATGTTAAAGACGGCGGTATATATTGTGCGATACCGTACTATGGCGGTTCGATTATTATCAACAACGGAGCAACCGAAACCGACAACCCCGAGTTGTCGCTCAAATTTGAGCTCTACGGACTG
This sequence comes from uncultured Clostridia bacterium, assembly GCA_934463115.1. GTDB lineage: Bacteria > Bacillota > Clostridia > UMGS1810 > UMGS1810 > CAKSIN01. The sequence goes on along the minus strand of CAKSIN010000003.1, from coordinate 141,238 downwards.
ACAAAATACAGACTCTCCGCAAAAGACGATAAAGGCAACGATGTTCCTTTTACCGACGTAACGGATGAACCGGTAAGCTATACCATTCCCGTTACTGACGGGTATCATTCGGTATCTGTTGAATTTGCAAGCATGGAGGGTACAACTAAGAAAACTTTAACCAAGGGAATCAAAATGAACAACAAGCGAAATGTGACGTTTGTTGTAAACGGTGAGGTTCTCAAAACGGAGCAGCAGGGCTGCGGAAGTACGATTAAGTTTCCGAGCGAAGGTGTGGACGGATACTGGATTAAGGAATGGAGCGTTCCGAAAACATATGTTATCCCGAATGAGGATATAACGGTTACGGCAAATGCAATTCCGCTTGCAAAAATAAAAGGACGTCTTTTGGATAAAGACGGAAACCCGGTTAAGGCCGGAAACGGTGTATCGGTTAACGCATACAAAAGCTACAACAATAATGACGGAAAGGTTAGCGCCTACACCGATTCCGACGGAAAATTTGAACTGACATATCCGCAGGGTAAATATAATCTGAATATCGGCAATGACAGGAGTGTAGAGGTTAATGCGACAAGTTCGGAGGTTGATCTCGGCGATATCGGTGTTTCTGCGCTTGCGTGGCTTATTGACACTCAAAGAAATGTTGAATCGGTTAATGGCATTGATATGAACATTGTAGAGAGTGTTATCGGAGATAAAGGAAAGGAAGCCGTTGCCAATGGCGGTAAATATCGCCTCAGATGTTATGCAGGTAATGATGCAACAACGTCATATAATAGTACGTTGATTGAAAAAACCATTAAGACCGATATGGGTGATGATGCGGCTATGTATTTTTTCCACATTAATATGTCCGGTATGGCAGACGGAGTCAGCGGTCAGTATTCATCATACGAAAACATTTACGAACTGCCGAAAAATATAGAGTTTGTTATAAACATTCCCGAGAATCTAAACGGCAAAACGAATTATGCAATATACCGCGAGCATACGGAAATATCAGGTGATACCAAAATAAGCCATATCGAAAAAATTACAATGCAGCCAAATGAATACGGCGAATATTTTAAGATAGAAAACGGGCAGATAAAATTATATGCAAGAAGATTTTCGCTGTATGCAATATCATGCTCGGACAACGAAGCGGTTACAAAAATAAATGTTTCTGTTTCCGACGACAAGAAAAAATTTACGGTAATGCCGGCAAATATATCAAACGGTAACGATGTAATTCTGGCATTGTATGACGGTGACAAACTTGTGGATGTGCAATGCATGCCGTATAGAGGAATTGCTCTTGAATTTACGACAGACAAAACCTATACCTCGGCAAAGGTTATGGCATGGAAAGATATAGGAAGTTTTGTTCCGGTGTGCAAGGCATTTAATTAAAAAATAATAATGGCAACATAAACTCAGGGAACGGCAGCGTGCCGTTCCCTGTTGACGTTCAAAGTATATTTTTCAAAACTCAGATTGCCGCAAAAGCGTCATCAAGAGCTTCGATCAGGTCCGCAACGTTTTCTATTCCTATAGAAAGACGAATTGTATTCGGCTTGATTCCCTGTTCTGCAAGTTCGGATTCCGAAAGCTGGGAGTGTGTTGTCGACGCCGGGTGTATCACAAGCGATTTAACATCCGCTACATTTGCCAGCAGCGAGAATATTCTGAGGTTGTCGATAAATTTGCAAGCCTCTTCGGCTCCGCCCTTGACTTCGAACGTGAATATTGATCCGCCGCCGTTCGGGAAATACTTTTTGTACAGCTTGTGGCTCGGCTCGGATTCGAGCGACGGGTGATGCACTGCCTCAACCTTTGGGTGATTGTTCAGGTATTCCACAATTTTGAGTGCGTTGGATACATGTCTTTCCACGCGCAGTGAAAGGGTTTCGAGCCCCTGCAGGAACATAAATGCATGGAAAGGCGAAATCGTCGAACCGGTATCGCGCAGCAGGATTGCGCGGATATATGTTGCAAAGGCAGCCGCTCCTGCCGCTTCGGCAAAGCTTACGCCGTGGTAAGACGGATTCGGTTCCGATATCCACGGGTATTTTTCCGATGCCTTCCAGTCAAATGTTCCGCCGTCCACAATCACACCGCCGATAGCCGTTCCGTGACCGCCTATGAATTTTGTCGCGCTGTGAATTACAATATCTGCTCCGTATTCAATGGGGCGCACCAGGTACGGTGTTGCAAATGTTGAATCTACAACAAGCGGAATATTATGCGCATGCGCAATTTTTGCCACTTCTTCAATATCTATTATATTGGAGTTCGGGTTTCCGAGTGTTTCGATATACAGTGCCTTTGTGTTCGGCTGAATTGCCTTTTCGAATGCGTTTTCTTCTTCGGGATCCACAAATGTTGCGCTTATTCCCGATGTAAGGGGCAGTGTGTGTGCCAGGAGATTGTATGTACCGCCGTATATTGTCTTTGATGCAACAATGTGTTCACCAGATTTTGCAAGCGCCTGGATTGTGTAGTTTACCGCTGCTGCACCGGACGATACACCGAGTGCTGCCGCGCCGCCCTCAAGTGCTGCGATTCGCTCTTCAAAAACGCTTTGTGTGGGGTTGGTGAGTCTGCCGTAAATGTTTCCGGCATCTTTCAGGCTGAATCTGTCCGCCGCGTGCTGCGAGTTATGGAATACAAATGATGTGGACGCATAAATCGGAACGGCTCTTGCGTCCGTTACCGGATCGGGATTTTCCTGACCTGCCTGTACCTGCAATGTTTCGAATCTGTATTTTTTGTCTGCCATTTTGATTACCTCCGTTTTGTTTATTTATCTTATGCTCACATTATACATTACTTATTCGTTTTTGTCCAATACAAAAAGTTTATGTTTAGTTATAAATTTTATTTATAGCACATGCAAGAGAATAAAAAAACGCGTATTGCAGATAATATATTTCAGTTAAATTCAGATAATACGGAGATGATGACAAATGAGTTTTTCGGTGCGGACAGATTTGGCAATAGAAGCGTCGGCAATGCTATCGCGTAAAGCGGGCGAGAGTATAGACGGCGTGGAAGTGGACGAATACAAAAAGGGCTGTACCTCCGTTACGCGCGTCACCGTCACAAACAAAAACGGTGAAAATGTCATTGGCAAACCTGCGGGAAAATACATTACAATAGAGTGTGAAGACATTCGCGGCGGCAGTGATGAAGCGCTGATGCATGCCGAAGACGCGTTTGCCGACGAGCTTGGCAAACTTACGGCACAGTTAGGCAAAGGCGCGGTTTTGGTTGTCGGACTGGGAAACCGTTTCATAACTCCCGACGCACTCGGACCAAACACGGTAGATTCTGTAGAGGTGACTCGGCATTTATTTGAGCAAATGCCCGAAAGGGTGAACCCGACTTCGCGCAGTGTGTGTGCACTTGCACCGGGTGTACTCGGGATAACCGGAATAGAAACGCTCGAAATAATCCGCGGTGTTGTTGACCGTGTGCAGCCGGGTTTAATAATTGCGATAGACGCTCTTGCGTCGCGGAGCATAAGGAGAATCAGCACAACAATTCAGCTTGCGGACACGGGGATAACCCCCGGTTCGGGAATAGGAAACCGACGCATGGGGATAAATGAACAATCTCTTGGTGTTCCGGTTATAGCTGTCGGTGTGCCGACTGTTGTAGATGCTGCAACAATTGCCAATGATGCTATAGAGCTGATAATGCAGGCGGTAAATGATGCGGTGGGCGAGGACTCCGACACAATGCGTTCTCTCGGCTTTTTGAATGATGACAATCGGTATGAAATGATTCGTACCGTTCTTTATCCGTCTGTGGGCGACCTTATCGTTACACCGAAAGAGGTGGACACGATTATTCAGGATATCAGCGGTGTTGTTGCAAGGGGAATAAACCGAGCCGTAGGGAACGGTTATTAACAGTTCAGCAAATTCCCCCTCCGTCTCGCGGCTGTGAAACCTTGCAGGACGTGTTTTGCACTCAAAAAGCCGTACAATACGCGCCGGAAAAAGGCTGCAAATTCATTGCAGCTCGTTTTCCTAAATTCAATACCAAAATAATGGAAAAGATTAAATTCGGTATTGAATTTGCGCTATGTACGGTTTTTATTCGTGCAACACGTCAGCTGCTCGCTTTCAATGCCGCTTGTCGGAGGGGCAATTTTCAGCGGCAAAACCGCAATTTTTCGCATTTCATTCCGCAATTTTTCGCAATTTTTTGCATATGTATTGACAAATACATTTTCATATGCTAAACTGGTTATGCAAAACAAAAAACACATTGATTGGAGAATGCCGGAATGGGATATTCACTAACAAAAATTGCAGAGGAGCTTGGGCTTAGCAAAGCCACGGTGTCGCTTGTTTTAAACGGCAAGGCACGCAGCGGCCGTATCAGTCCCGAGGTGGAAAAACGTGTAACGGAGTTTTGCAAAAAGGTAAACTATGTTCCGAACATCCATGCCCAAAGAATCAACCGCAAAATCGTCAAATCAATCGGATTTCTCGTAAACCGCGGTGTTCGCGTGGATATGGACAACCCGTTTTCGGATTACAACATAAACGGAATAATGGGCGGTATAGTCCTTGAAGCGGAAAAATCGGAGTATCGTGTATCTGTTCAGCTGTACAACAGCGGAATGAATGAAAACCGCGTTTTCGGCTGGCTGCGCAATCGTGAGATAGACGGTCTTATATACTACGGTCTCGATATTCCGGATGAATGGAAAAAGGTTTTTGTCGGTGAGGGGCATCATGTTGTCGGAATCGGAATTGAACCGGATGAGCACATATCAAGTGTCAACACAGACAATTTTGAAGCGTCGGCGGCTCTTACAAAACATCTTATTGACAGCGGCAGAAGAAAATTTGTGTACCTTTCCGGTATCGGCGGCAGTTTTGTATCGGATGAGCGCAGGCGCGGATTTATGTCGGTTCTTGCGGAAAACGGAATAGACATTTTGCCGCAGAATATTATCTGTGCCGAGTATTCCGAAAAGAGGGCGTCTGATATTGTGTCCTCTTTGCCTGTAGATAATGTTGACGCGATTGTCTGCGCCAACGACGACATGGCTATCGGAGCGCTCAGGGCGCTTAAAAACCGAAACATCAGTGTGCCGGACACCATAGCGGTAGCCGGCGGAGATAATATCGTAACCGGCGAGTATTTTAGCCCGTCTCTGACAACGTTCAGCAATCATCAGCATGAATTGGGCGCGGCGGCAGTTTGTTCCGTTATGCGTCTTATAGGCGGCGGCAGCGCGGAGCATGTAATAATTCCGGCGGATATCATTGTCCGCGAGTCAACATAAATTACATAGTTAATAGTTAGGAATTAGGAGTGAGGAGTGTGGAGTTTATGAAGAAAATCAACAGGATTTTCAATGATTATAAATTAACAGCTTCACACTGCAATTGATTTTTGCAATCAGTCAAAAAATTATATATAAGGAGTGTAAAAAATGAAACCGGAAGATTTCAAAACAAGCAGAGCAGTAGTTATTGAGCGCCCGTTTGAGGCAAATCTCAGAGAGATTAAGCTCACAGAACCCAGGAGTGACGCATACGTGTGTCAGACATTATTCTCGGCAATTTCCACGGGAACAGACATGAAAACATACAAGGGAATGCAGCATCCGGAGCAGTGCTATTATCCGCTCGTACCGGGCTACGAAACAGCCGGAGTGGTTGTGGCAAAGGGAATGGATGCAAGGGCAGACCTTGAAATCGGTGACAGAGTTATGATAAACGAATGCCGTCAGTACGGTGACGTGTGCTCGGCATGGGGCGGCGGAAGTGAATTCACCATTAAAGACAGCTTTACCACAAACAATCAGTTTGACTACAGTGTCAAGCTGCCGGATAATGTTACATATGAGCAGGGAGTTTTGGCTTATCTTGCATGCGTTCCGCTAAAGGGTATAAAGCGCCTTACGCTTCGTCCGAACGAGACTGTTGTTGTTATAGGTGCCGGAATGGTCGGGATAAGTGCAATTCAGGAACTCAAAATACTTGAGCCTACACTTCAGGTTATTTGCATAGAGCGCAACGCTTTCAGAAGAAGTATTGCCGAAAATTATGCCGATATCGTAACTTCGCCGGAGAATGCCGTCAGCGTTATCTATGACGCCACAAACGGAAAAATGGCAGACCAGCTCATGGAATGCAGCGGAAATCCCGAGGTTGTGGGAACACTGCACAAGTATATTAAAGACGGCGGCTGGGAAGATGATGATATTCCCGCGCATATTCATTTGCAGGGAGATTATCCGGACAAAATAATATTTGACCATTATCACAGATGGTTTGTTAAAAATGCCACAATCACCATGACATGTGCTCTGCGTGCCGGATGCAAGGAACAGGTGCTGCAGTGGATAAGCGAGGGTAAATTCGACACCGAGAAACTTCCGTATGAGGTATGGGGTGTATCCAAAGTAAAAGAAGCGTTTGAACACCAGGCAAAAGCAGGTGCCGAGTGCTTCAAGATTCTTTTGGACTGGAGCAAATAAATATAAAGGGTGATAACTATGAGGTTTGGAAATGCAGCGTGGGGTTTTCGCGAAACCACGCTTGATGAGCAACTTAAAATAACAAGCGACATGGGGCTTGAACTTCTGGAACTCGGAATAGCCAATGCACCGAACGATTTGCCGGAGGATTCCGACGGTTCACAACTTGATGAGGTTAAAGCGCTGTACAGAAAATACGGTGTTGAACTCCTCTGCGCGGCAACGGGAAATGACTTTACAAACGGTGATGATTCCGATATTAAAAAGATTGAACATGTAATTGACATGTGCCAAAAGCTCGGTGTCAAGTATCTTAGAATCTTTGCCGGATTTTCGCCGGTGAGCGATGTTGTGGGGCAAAGGTGGGATAACATGATTTCCTGTCTGAATCGTGTGTATGCCTACGCAAAGGAAAAGAATGTGATTCCCGTTGTGGAAACTCACGGCGGAGTCAATGCGTTTGATGACGGTGTGGAGCATTTTATGAGCACATCGGCAGAACCGCATGCACTGCTTAAAATGATATCCGAAGTACCGGATATACAGATTAACTATGATCCGGCGAATTTGTATGCCGTAGGAATCGGGCACCCCGAGGATGTGTACGAAAAAATTAAGGACAAAGTGTGCTATGCGCATCTGAAAGACTTTACCGCGCAAAAATCCGGACATCTTTTGCCGTCAGCTTGCGGCGAAAGCGACATGGACTGGAGTGCAATACTTTGCGCCATGAAAGACTTCAACGGTCCTGCACTGTTTGAATATGAAAATACAGGCGATGTTGCCGACGGATGCAGGAGAAGTTTGGAGTATATACAATCAAAACTCTCTGCGCTGCAGGGTAAAACCTGTGTGTATAAAATTATCTGAAAAACAAAAACAAAAGGAGAATATCATGAAACCAAAAATTGTATTTATGCCGCATGCGAACATTCAATATTCACAGCTTGCGCCCGAAAAGAGAGCGTGGGTTATGAAAAACTGTTACGAAAAACTCTTTGATCTCGTTGCCGACGGTGATTACAGAATTGCTTTTGAAGCAAGCGGTATCACTATAGACGAAATGGCAAAGCAGGCACCCGAGGTTCTTGCAAAGCTGAGAAAACTTGTGGAAAACGGAAAAATTGAACCCGTTGCTTCGCCGTACATTCATTTTATGCTTGCAAATATTCCGTACGAAGTTTGCGTTGATTCACTCATCCATTCGCGCGATGTGTGGGAAAAGCACACCGGCAAACGTCCGACAGTCGGCTGGAATCCCGAGTGCGGATGGGCAGGTTACATCCCCGACGCGTACAAAGAAGCCGGTTTTGAATCGCTCGTTATGGATGCCGATTCGTTTATGCTTTCATTTGATGAGATAAGAAAAGCAACCGGACTTAAATATGATGTTGCCGGACACAGCAACAAAAATCACCTGTTCAAAATCGAAGAGTATATCAAAGACAAGCCTGAATTTCTGAAGTACATAACCAATCCATCGGTTGCACCGAACGGACTCAAGATGATTTTCCGCAGCGACTGCATGGCAAACTTGCTTTTGTGGTACCTCATGGGTGCAACAGAGGGACTGCGCGATGAGCCTATCAATATGGACGAAATAAACACCATGCTCTCCAACTGGAAGCAGAGAATTGCCGAGAGCGGCTCGTTCATAATGCCCTATGCCGAAGATGCGGAGTATATCGGTTCAAGCGCATATTTCTATGTTAAACAGTTCAACCAGGCGCGTTTCTTTGAACCGGAACCCGACGCCGTTAAACGTTTCAAGGAAATCCTCGACACAGCAAAGGCAAACGGCTACGAATATGCACTCCCGTCGGAGGTTATTGCCGATTCCGACAATATAATAGAAAACAAATATATCGAGTGTATCGAAAACGGTGTTGCATGGCACGGCGGAACGGCAAAAGCATGGGCGAATACCGACTATTCGCGCATAATGGATCCGGTATGCATATCCATACTCAACGGAATAAAGGCTGTTGCAAAAAGACTCGGTGAAGATTTGTCGAATCTTGACACAGACCTAAACAATGCTATGAAAGCGCTTGCGTCGGCATGGGTTTCCGATTCGCGCTGGCCTCCGGAACCCACAAGTCCTGGCAGATTCAATGTGCGTGAATCTCTCGACGATATGTACCGTGCAAACTATGCAATTGCAAACGCAATGCAAAACGGCGGTATTGCAAAATGCAGGGGAATATATTCACCCTCGCTTATGAAAACGCAGATAAAGGCTATAGATGACAAACTTATGTCGCTCAAGTATTTTGGTGAAGAATAAATGATGACAGGTACTGTACCCGAAAAACGTATTGAACTTGTCCATTTTCAGATTACACGAGGCTGCAATCTTCATTGCTGGTTTTGCGGTCAGTGGGGAAAAAAAGGCTTTTTCTCCAACGCGTCGGGCGCACCTATGACGCTTGACGACTGGAAAAAAGCCGCTGATTCTCTCGTTTCGTACAGAGATGCCTCCGGTATATCGCCGTCGGTTATCGTGTGGGGTGGCGAACCGCTTACATCGCCGTATTTTCGGCAGATATCCGAATATCTGCACATGAGAAATTTTAAACTCGGACTCATAACAAACGGTGTGCTTTTGGATAAATATGCCGATACAATTGCCGACATGTACAGCAAAATCTACGTGTCGGTAGACGGCACGCGTGATATTCACGATTCAATACGCGGAGAAGGTGTGTATGACAGGGTAATGAAGAATCTTTCGCTCTTTACCTCTGCCGAAACAGAAGTAATAATCATGTCGGTACTTTCTGCCGAATTGCTCGGCTGTATTCCGGAGTTTTTGGACTCCTTGGAGAAAATCAAACCGTCACAGGTGCTTTTGCAGGATATGATTCATATGTCGCAGGGCGAAATTGATTCGTATACCGAATGGTTTAAAAATTGCTTCAATGCCGTGCCGTCGGAGATTAAATCATGGAATATCGCTTTGCCCGAAAATTATGAGAACGAAAAGCATAAGGCGCTTGCCGGTATTGATTACGACAAATACAGTTTTGATGTTATTCACAAAGAGCATGCGTCGGACGGCGGTAAAAGGCATTGTCTTTCACCGTTTCGGCATGTGCATGTTGCGTGGAACGGCAATGTGCTTTTTTGCACCGATTTCTACGACTACAGCGCCGGAAATGTGAGGGACGGCGATATTGCCGATATATTTATGGGCAATTCTGCCGAAAAATTCAGAAATGAGATTTTAAGCGGAAATTGCGTTACGTGCAATCACTGCTCATGGAGAGGCAACGACAGCTTTTATTTATAAATTGAATATTGAAAATTTTGGAGCAGCGGCTAAATAAATTGTGTTTAGCTGCTGCTCTTTGTCTTATATCAAAAAATTTACACAAATTTGCTGTAAGCTATTTATTTTTTCAAAAACATGGTGTATAATAATAATGTTATGCAATTAAACTAATATAATTGGAGTGTTTGATTTGAGTTATCAATATGTTCACTTTATAGGTATCGGCGGTATCAGCATGAGCGGTATTGCAAAGATACTTTTAAATAGGGGTATCAGAGTGTCGGGCTCTGATATTTCGGATTCCGATGTTGTGGAAAAGCTCCGTTCAATGGGCGCACAGGTGTATATCGGTCAGAGAGCGTCAAATATAGGCAATCAAGACCTTGTTGTGTATACATCTGCCGTTAAGGACGACAATCCCGAACTTTGCGCCGCACGCGAAAAGGGGATCGAAACTATAGACCGCGCCACAATGCTTGGCCGCATTATGAAAAATTATACGGACAATATCTGCGTTGCCGGAACACACGGAAAAACCACCACCACATCCATGCTTGCATACATAATGCTCAGCGCATGTATGGATCCCACAGTAATGGTGGGCGGCAAGCTGGACGGCATAGACGGAAACCTTCGCATAGGAAAGAGCGGATATTTTCTCACAGAAACATGTGAGTATATGCGCAATTTTCTTAAATTCTTTCCCACGGCGGCGATAATTCTGAATGTGGAGGAGGATCACCTTGACTATTACAGGGATATAGACGATATCAAGGACGCATTTCATAACTTTGCCATGCGCCTGCCGAAGGACGGTTTTGCCGTTGTGAATGCCGATAATGCAAATGCCGTGGATTGTGTAAAGGGAATAAACGCGGCTGTGTATACTTTTGGCCTCGGCAATGCTGATTTTTCGGCGCAGAATATTGAATTTTCGCCGCGCGGATGTCCGTCGTTCGACATAATTTCGGACGGCAAGGTGTTTTTGCATATTGAACTCGGTGTTGTGGGAATGCACAATGTGCTCAACGCAACCGCATGCGCACTAATGGCGCATAAACTGGGAATAGACTCGGAGTGCATTAAAAAAGGGCTCGAGGAATTTCACGGCACAAAGCGACGTTTTGAAAAAAAGGGATTTGTGAACGGGGCGGTTGTTATAGACGACTATGCTCACCACCCGACGGAAATTGCCGCTACACTCGGTTCGCTCAAAAAAATCGAACACAAAAATATCTGGTGTATTTTTCAGCCGCATACCTATACAAGAACTTACACATTGTTCGATGAATTTGTGAGGGTTCTTTCGGACGCGGGCAATGTGATTATTACCGATATATATGCCGCGCGCGAAAAGGATACCGGATTGATAAATGCCAAACAGCTCGCCGACAAAATCGACGGCGCGGTGTATATAAAAGATTTTGACGATATTGCGGATTATATCCGAAAGAATGCCGCAGAGGGTGATATTGTACTTACCGTCGGCGCCGGAAATGTCTGCAATATAGCCGACATGATTGTTGAAAAATAGATAACTGTAAAAAATAATTTTCGGGGAGTACGATACAATGATAAAGAATACAAAAAGAATTATAGCCATAGCAACCGTCATCATGATTGTGTTCACGCTCGGCGCGAATGCAGCGTCTGTGAACGGTAAATACATAACTTCTGCCGGAGCGTGCGTAATGGACTACGACACAGGTGCAGTACTGTATGAATACAACGGATATGCGCGCCGTGTGCCTGCAAGTATGACGAAACTTCTAAACCTTTACTGCGTATATGACGCACTTGCAAACGGTGAAATTGCGCTTGACACACGTGTGCCGATAACACCGAATGTATATGCAAAATCGCGCAACAAGCTGTATCAGAACATGGTTCCGCTAAACTACAACGAGGTATACACCGTAGACGAGGTTATGAACGTCGTTATCCTGTATTCGGCAAGTGCGGCGGCGGTGTCTTTGGCAGAACTTGTGGGCGGCAGTGAGTCGGCTTTTGTTGCAAGAATGAATGCAAAGGCAAAATCACTCGGAGTAGAAGCCGCTTTCTACGACAGCTGCGGTGTTGCGGACAACAGTATTTCGCCGATAGGAATGGCGACAATTGCACGCTGTCTGATTCGTGATTATCCCGATATTCTCACACGCAGTTCGCGCAAGTCGATGAATTTCCACGGTATGTACTGCACTACCACAAATCATCTGCTCGATACATACTATTACCGCGGTGCGGACGGACTCAAAACAGGAACGGGAACGGCGGCAGGCAACTGCTTTTGCGGAACGGCATACCGTGACGGTGTGCGCCTTATAACCGTCACAATGGGTTCAAGCTCGGCGGCATACAGATTTTTGGATACGCAGATTCTGCTCGATTACGGATTTTCCGTGTCGGACAATGTGAATAATACAATATACTACACGAATATCAGAACATTTATAGACGGCAACGAGGTTCCGACATTCATTTTCAAGGGCAATAACCCTCATGCGGTTGTTATTGCCGAAGACCTTACGGCATACGGCTTTGACGCGTCATATGACAGTGCGGCAGCTACGCTTTATCTCGAACAGAACAAGAACAAGACGGCAAATCCGATACCGATGGATATATACCGCAACAAAAACAATATGCGCGCTTTCCGCATTGCGGAAAACAGCAACATCAAAGTTTGCGTTAACGGGAATTATATTAATGATATATATAATATAAACGGGTATATGTGCATATCGGCGGACGCGCTCGGCGAGATTTTCAGTGCGTCGTGGAACGGAGCCGATGCAATAATGGACATTATGACAAAATAGGGGTGAATATCATCTATGGCTGTTTTTAACAGAGCGGACATCCTTTTGCCAAAGGATGCCGATATGACAAAATGGAGCGTTGTGGCATGCGACCAATACACGTCGGAGCGCGGATACTGGGAGAGTGTTGACGAATTTGTCGGCGATGAAGTGTCGACGTCAAAGCTTATTCTCCCCGAGGTTTACCTGAGCGACGCCGATGTAAGCAGACGTATTGAAAAAATAAACCGGACAATGCGCAATTACCTGGACAGCGGAGTTTTCTCTGAATACAAAAATTCGTATATATATGTTGAGCGTACACTGTCAAACGGCAATATGCGTGCAGGTGTTGTGGGTTGTGTTGATCTTGAACAATACGATTACCGCCCCGGCAGCCGTTCGGCAATACGCGCTACGGAAAAGACCGTTACCGAGCGCATACCTCCGCGGCTTAAGGTGCGCAGCAATGCGGCGCTTGAACTTCCGCACGTTATGCTTCTTATAGACGATGACACACGGACAATAATTGAATCGCTCGCAGAGCAAAAGCCAAAATTCAAAAAGTTATATGACTTTGACCTTATGATGAACTCCGGGCATATTACCGGTTGGATTGTGAACGATGATGCCGCCGAGGTGCTGGAGGACAGACTTGAACAGCTCGCGGACAGGGAGTATTTTGAAAATAAATATCATATTCCGGGTGCATCTCCGCTTGCATTTGCTGTGGGTGACGGCAATCACTCGCTTGCAACGGCAAAGGAGTATTGCACGAAATATGCAGATTCAAATCTGCTTGCGCGCTATGCTCTGGTTGAACTTGTCAATCTTCACGATGATTCGCTTGTTTTCGAACCGATACACCGTGTGATATTCGGTGCAGACAACGAGAAATTTGAAAAAGGACTTGCCAAACTTTGTGAAGCCGGCGGAAATCAAAAATTCACGCTCATTGCAGATGGCAAAGAGCGCGAAATGTCGTTTGCAAATCCGACATCGTCGCTTACGGTCGGCTCGGTGCAAAATTACATAGACTCATATATAGCCGAAAACGGCGGCAGTGCGGATTATATTCACGGAGAAGATGTTGTGCGTTCGCTTGTATCGGAGGGTAATATCGGAATTTTGCTGCCGGCAATGGACAAAAATGATTTATTCAAAACGGTTATCTCGGACGGAGCGCTTCCGCGAAAAACATTCTCCATGGGTGAGGCGGAGGACAAGCGTTTTTATACCGAGGCAAGAGCAATACGATAAGGGGTGTTTTGTATGAATGATAATACATCACCGGTTCAAAATCATCATTCCGAAGAACTGCTTGAGTGCGAAAGACCGCGTGTTTTTGCGCTGATGATAGCATTCGGCGGTTTTCTGGGGGCATACACATTTGTGCAAAAGGGCGGTGTGTTCTGCAACGCGCAGACGGCAAACTTTGTGATGTTTGCGGTTCAGATAGGCACGGCAAATTGGATGAAAGCACTGTACTATCTTATTCCGATATCGGCATATCTTCTCGGTACCGTTATATCGGAGCTGCTTCCAAAGCATATAAATAAATTTGAGCTTATGCGCTGGGATACATTTTTTGTGGGAGCGGAAATGCTTTGCGTTTTGGCAATAGGATTTGTGCCGGACAGTGCTCCGCCTCAAATATGCCAGGTGTTTGTCAATTTTATTGCGTCAATGCAGTTCAACACATTCAGGCAGGCAAAAAAGATTCCCATGGCAACAACGTTTTGCACAAACCACTTGCGACAGACGGGTGTTCACCTTGTAAAGTGGCTGCGAAAAAGAGATGATGCGGCAAAGGAAAAATTTCTTATGCATGCGCTTATGATAACGTCATTTGTTTTCGGCGGAATTGCGTCGGCATGCCTGTGCACAAGATTTTTCGGCAAGGCAATATGGTTTTCCGAAATATTGCTGTTTATAGTATTTATTGACCTTTTGCATGCCGATCTCGGATGCGAAAAAGATAAATTGCATGTGGTTCCGCATGGACATTAAGATGCAAATTTACCCTCCGCCTCACGGCTGTGAAATCTTGCAGGACACAAAACGGCTCGAGAATTAATTGAGACGCGCCGCCAAAAGGGCGCGAAATTATCGCGCCGCAGTTTGGCTAAAATCGACGTCACAAAAGGAAATAAGATTATGTGTGCCGCCGAATTTGCGCTGCAATTAATTTTCTTTGCCGGATGTGTCAGCTGCACGATATCAAGGCCGAACGGCGTAAGGCAAATTTGCTGTGGAAAAGGCAAGTTAGTTTACTTGCAGCTGATTGGTGGTAAGCTAAAAGGCTCCCTCCACGAGGGAGCTGTCAGCGATAGCTGACTGAGGGAGTACAACAAATTTCCCCTCCGTCTCATGACGGTGAGAACATGTGGGACACATCGCGACTCAAAAAAATAATTATTGCGTGCCGCCGAAAGGGCGCGAAATTATCGCGCCGCAATTCGGCTAAAATCGACATTGCAATAGGAATAAAGATTATGTGCAATGCCGATTTTACACTATAAATATTTTTCTCGTCGGATATGTCAGCCACATGACCTCAATGTCATTCGCCGGAGAGGAAATTTTTCCGCAGCAAGGATGTTTGTTTGATTTAAGCTGTCAGGTGTGTCAGACGTATTGCACCATTGGCAACAACAAATGTTTGATGTGCACCGTAGGGAACGGTTATTAACCGTTCCGCAGGTAACCGCATTTGCTTAAAAGTGCGTACAAATAATATATACAACACAGGAGGAAATATGGACAATACAAAAGAAAACAAAATGGGCACAATGCCTGTCGGAAAGTTACTCATTACGATGTCGCTGCCGATGATAATTTCAATGCTTGTACAGGCGCTGTACAATGTGGTAGACAGTATATTTGTATCATGGATAAGTGAGAATGCTCTCACAGCCGTGTCGCTGGCATTTCCGTTTCAGAATCTGATGATTGCACTTGCAACGGGAACCGGCGTAGGTGTAAACGCTATATTGTCGCGAAGTCTCGGCGAAAAGAATTTTGAACGTGCCGACAGAACTGCATGCACGGGAATTTTTCTTTCCTGTGCGAGCTATATTGTAATAGCGGTTTTGGGGCTTGCGTTTTCACGCAAATTTTTTGAGATTCAAACCGACATCAAAGAAATTATCGACATGGGGCAATCATACCTTTCAATCTGTTCGGTTCTCTCGTTCGGAATATTTTTGGAAATAATGTTTGAAAGGCTCTTGCAGTCTACGGGAAAAACTATCTATACCATGTTCAGCCAGGGTATAGGTGCCGTAATAAATATTATTTTTGATCCGATTCTTATTTTCGGATATTTCGGATTTCCGAAAATGGGGATTGCCGGTGCTGCTGCGGCAACGGTTTTCGGACAGATTATTTCTATGTTTGTTGCGTTTTGGTTTAATATAAAAAAGAACCGCGAAATTCATATCAAACCCGAATTTTTCAAACATAACGGTGCACTGATAAAAGATATATACGCAATAAGCGTGCCGTCTATTCTGATGATGAGTATCGGCTCGGTTATGACATTCTGCTTAAATAAGATACTTATCGCATTTACCGCAACCGCAACGGCAGTGTTCGGAGTGTACTTCAAGCTGCAGAGCTTTATATTTATGCCGATATTCGGTATGAACAACGGCATGATTCCGATTATTGCCTACAACTACGGTGCAAAGAGCAGACAGCGAGTGATATCAACGATTAAACTCGGTATGATTCTCGCCGAGAGTTTTATGCTCGTCGGAGTGGTGCTGTTTCAGTTTTGCCCGCGGATTCTGCTGGAAATGTTCAATGCAACCCCGACAATGCTGAAGATTGGTGTTGCGGCACTCAGAATAATCAGTATTCACTTTTTAATGGCGGGAATCAGCATAATATGCTCCGCAGCTTTTCAGGCGCTGGGCAACGGTGTTATGTCGCTGATCTCGTCGCTCATACGTCAGATTTTTGTCCTTATTCCGGCGGCATACTTTTTGTCGCTTACCGGAAATGTGAACAATGTCTGGTGGTCATTTCCCGTTGCAGAACTTTTTGCGGTGGCGCTTTCGGTGTATATGCTCAAACGACTTATTGCAGACAGGTTTGAAAAACAGTAACAGCAATAATAATAAATATTGGTTTAAAAATTCCCGGCGGAGGGCAGAAACTTCCGCCGGGAATTTTTTTTGAAAAAATTCAATTTTGTAGGCGAAATGTGTTGTTAAAACGGATTATAATATAATTGGGAACTGAAAAAGGAAAGGAGAATTTATTACTATGGCAATCATGCAAAATACTTCGCCCGGCGAGGGCGGCATTGCCGAAAAACCGGAGGCCGTACCGTATTATCCCGGGCGCGAGGGCCCGATAGGTGAAGCACAGGTTAAAGAAGCCACCGGTATTCTGAACGAATACAAACGTTCAAAGGCAAACCTGGAACGACGAATTGTGGAAAACGAGCAATGGTGGAAAATGCGCCACTGGGATTTAATCAGAAAGACATCCGGGAGCGATCCCGAACCTGCTTCGGCATGGCTGTTCAACAGTATTGCAAACAAGCATGCCGACGCAATGGACAATTTTCCCGAGCCGTGCATTCTTCCGCGTGAGGACGGCGACAGAGAAAATGCAAAAATGCTGTCGTCCGTTATTCCTGCCATATTGGAGTACAACAGCTTTGAGGATACATACTCCGATGTGTGGTGGTACAAGCTCAAAACCGGTACAGGATGCTACGGTGTGTTCTGGAACAGCTCACTCGAGGAAGGCCTCGGCGATATTGATATCAGGCAGGTTGATATCCTGAATGTTTTTTGGGAGGGCGGCGTAAAAGATATTCAGCGCAGCCGAAATTTGTTCACGGTGGAGCTTGAGGACAACGATTATCTGGAGACGGTATACCCGTTTTTGCGCGGAAAGCTCGGCGGAAACGGTGTTGATATTGCGTCATATATGTACGATGACCAGGTAGACACATCGTCAAAAAGCGCAGTAATCGACTGGTACTACAAAAAGGGCGGCCGCCTGCACTATTGCAAATATGTCGGCGACACGGTTATTTATGCCTCGGAAAACGATCCTGCCTATGCCGACTGCGGCTATTACGATCACGGCAAATATCCGCTTGTGTTCGACACGCTGTTTGTCGAGGAGGGTACACCCTGCGGCTTTGGTTATATCGATATAATGAAGGATGTGCAGATGTATATTGACAAACTCAATCAAATTATAATCAAAAATGCCATGCAGGCAGGCAAACGCAGATTTTTTATTTCGGACAATGCCGGTATCAATGAGGAGGAGTTTGCCGACTGGTCGCGTGAATTTGTTCATGTTTCCGGAAATATTGATGACAGGAATCTTCGCGAAATAACCGTATCGCAGCTTGATTCGTCTATCATAGGAATACTCAATCAAAAGATAGATGAACTCAAAGAAACCAGCGGTAACCGCGATGTTTCGCAGGGCGGAACAGCATCGGGTGTTACGGCCGCAAGCGCAATTGCCGCATTGCAGGAGGCGGGAAGCAAACTCTCGCGTGATATGATTAAGAGCTCATACAGAGCTTTTCGCAGTATAAACTACCTTGTGATAGAGCTTATACGTCAGTTTTACGATGAGAGCCGTTCATTCCGCATAACCGGAGAGAGCGGAGATATGGATTTTGCCGTGTTTGACAACCGGTCTATCAGGTTAAATGAGCGCGGAATGCGCCCGGTATTTGATGTATCGGTATCAAGCCAGCGAAAGAGTCCGTTTTCAAAAACGGCGCAGAACGAGCTTGCAAAACAACTGTATTCGGCGGGGATGTTTAATCCCGAATCGGCAGTGCCGTCGCTTGTGTGCCTGGATATGATGGACTTTGAGGGCAAGAGCAATATTGTGAACAAGGTAAGCGAAAACAGCACACAGGCACAGCAGATGCAGTTGCTGCGTGACAGAGTTGAAAAACTTACGGAAATTGTCAACCGTACCTACGGGATAAATCTCGGCGGCAATGAACAGGAAACCGTGTCGCGCCGCAGAAAAAATCCGACATTCGGTGCGTCGTCTGCCGCAAGCGAGGAGGGCAATATCATGGATGAATCATCGGGAAAGACGAAGCCCGGTGCGGCGCGGCTTGCCGAGGCAAGAAAAACAGCCAAACTTATGAGAAAGGGTGTATAAAATGACTACAATAACAAAAACAAACACAAAAACAGGGATGACGGTCAGAATAAGCGGCCATGCGGGCGCCGCAAGGAAAAACGGGTATGACTTGTGCTGCGCGGCAGTATCTATGCTGGCATATACGTTGATGAAGATACTGTCGGATATCCGTCCAAAAAATCTTGTTATAACACGCGCAGAGGCAGACGTGTTCGTAAGCTTTGATTTTTTCTGTCTGCGTGCTTTTCCGGCATTTGCCGCCGTGAAAACCGTTATGGCAGGGTACAAACTGCTTGAAGAAAAATATCCCGAGAATGTGCGCATTGTATCCGGGGTGACAAAAGCATGAAGAAAAATCTTTTCAGTAAAATTATTGTGATTTTTTGCATTGCGGAAATAACCGTTATGCAGATATGGTCTATGCGCATAGCGTCGCACAGTGCCTATGATGTTACGGGACTTCTTACGGCAAATCACTCTGTATTCGGCGGCGAACTGCTGCTTATTTGCCTGAAAAGAATTTTTTCGGAGTTATCCGATGTAAGGAGGAGTGTTAATGACGGTTGATAATCTGATACAAACGGCACTTGCCGAGGTGGGGTATCTGGAGAAAAATTCTCCGGTAAACCTCGATTCCAAAACAGCCGGAGCCGGCAGCGGCAATTATACCAAGTACGCGCGCGACATGTGCCCGCTCTGCCCGTCGGTGTATGCTAACGGTTATGCCTGGTGCGATACCTTTGTGGATTGGTGCATGGTGCGCACATTCGGAGCGGCAAAGGCAAAATGCCTTATTCACGATTGGTCGGCATATACGCCCACCTCCGCCGCATATTACAAAAATGCCGGGCAGTGGCACTCAAGCCCGAAGGTCGGCGACCAGGTGTTTTTCAAAAATCAATCCGGAACTATATGCCACACCGGTTTGGTTTACAAGGTGGATTCAGACTATGTGTATACCGTTGAGGGAAACACATCGTCCGAGAGCGGAGTGGTGGCAAACGGCGGCGCCGTCGCAAAGAAAAAATACCGCCTCGGGTATTCGCGCATTGCCGGATACGGCCGTCCGAAATATGAAGATGAGGAGGAAAATGAAATGAAAGAAAATGTGTACAACTGGACTCTTGCGTGCCCCGAATGGTCGCAGAAGTATGTTCAGAAAGCGCTCGATTTGGGATTAATCAAGGGTGACGAAAAGGGATATCTGAACCTAACCGACACAAAAATATGGTGCCTTGTGGTTACCCTGCGTGCAACGGGTGCAATGAAGTAGGCAACAGGGGGGTGAAATTGTGAATGAAAAAGAGTTGTGGGAGAGAATAGCGTCGGTGGAATCGAGTGCCAAATCATTGCATCACCGCGTGGACAGAATGGAGCATATAATGGATTCAATCCATTCGCTTGCGTCGGAAATGCGTGCCATGCGAAATGATTTCAACAATGTCCTGGAGCGTGTGCAAACGATTGAGCAGCGCCCGGCGCGTCGGTATGATACGGCGGTAACTGCAATAATTACCGCTCTTGTGAGTGCCGCTGTCGGGTATCTGATTCACAGCGGTGTATAAATTCAATATGGAGGTGAAATTTATGTTTGAAAATCTGGTTCGTCCCGGTTTTGAAGTAATGGACAGTACGGACGAAAGAGTTGATAAACTCGTGTATTATATAGACGACTTTATTTCGGAGGCCGACGCAATTCTTGCCGGTATGCAAAACTGCATAGATATTCTCAAAAGTAAAGTTGATTCAAAGGAGGCGGAGCAATCATGAATGCGCAAAGTGTTATTTCGGCGGCGGACAGTATTCGCCCAAACCTTGTTGACGCGGATGTTAAATACCGCTGGCTCAACATGGCGGAAAAGCAGGTTGAGAGCGTGATGTGTATGTACGGCGAGCGGGAGGCACAGTCGGACGCTGTGCTTTCCGCCGAGTCTCAGATGCTGCTCGGCAGCGAATACACAGATATGTATGCCTATTATGTTGTGGCAATGATTGACCTTGCAAACCAAAATATTTCAATGTACAACAACAGTGTTGCCATGTTTGAGACGCTGTACGATTCGTGGCGCAAAAAATGGCGCAGAGAGAATCTGCCGCAAAAAATCACGCATATAAAGGCGAGCGGAGGTGAGATAACATGATTCTGCCGTTTATGACGAGCCAAAACAAAACTCAGCGCACGGACATACAAAGCTTCGGCGGGGTTAACCCCACATATTCGCGAAGGACAAACGAGCTTGCCTCGGCGCGGAATATGAGCTCGCATATGTACCCGGCGCTTTGTTCCAAAGGGCGGCTCGCGTCACAGTCGGCACCCGGACTGAACATAAACGCCGGCGAAATATCGGACAGGCTGTATTTGATTTTGTACCCGAAAAATACCGAAAGCGGAAATATGTATATCTACACAAGCGGCGGCTCGGATTCGTTTGCCGAATTTAATTCGCTGACGGAGGCGCAGATTGAACGCAAGATAGTTTTTATGGGGAATAAGCTGTTCATTCTGCCGGATAATGTTGTGTATGATCCCGAACAGAGAACGGTGGAGCACTGCAACATTACACAAAGCATAACGCATGAGTGGAATAACGAGAAGTACCGCAACGAATCACTTACATCCGATGAGCAGTGCCCGAATTATCTGGCGCGTTGGTTCACTGCAACACTGTCATCAAATTCGATAGATTCCGTGTCGGCAAACTACAGCATTTCCGGGACAAAGTACAAGTTTTATCACATGGCGGCAGACAGTAGTTTTAAAGTCGGCGATTATGTTCATGTCAGCATGACTGTTGTGCCGAACAACGCAACTCAGGATTCGGCGTACTTTAACTATCAGTCCAAAATGCTGCAGGGGAGTATTATGCGCATACAAAGCTTTACAACTGTTACCCACGACACACCGTCGGGAAAAATTACGGAGCGCACCGGTATTGTATTTGACGACGGCGCTGTGGACACCGGAGGATACAGCGAAGTATTTGTGCAGGGGATAACCATTACCAAGGCTTCGCCCGATTTTGTGGACGCGTGTTCTCATGAAAACAGGATATGGGGTGTAACAAAAGATACGATTTGTGCGTCAAAGCTTGGTGACATGTGTGAATGGAATGATTTTTCCGTTGATTCATACGGCAGTCTGCCGTCATCGTGCTTTAAAACAGGTGTGCCGTCCGGGGGAGATTTCACAGCCATAACGCAGTACAACGGCAGGGTGATAGCATTCAAGGAAAAATGCATGCATATTGTGTACGGCAGCCAGCCGTCCGACTACAGAATATCCACGGTTCAATGTGACGGTGTGCGCAGTGGTGCAGCCGGGAGTATTGAGGTTATAGACGGAATAATGTACTATGTGGGAGTCGGCGGTGTGTATGTGTACAGCGGAGGAATACCGAAGCTTATAAGCCGGGGACTCGGAATCGAAAAGTATGATATCAAAAACTGCGGGAGTGATGGACGGTGCTACTATATTTTGGCGGAGTCGGAGAATGAAAACGTGATATATGTATACGACACATATGCAAAGGTGTGGCATATTCACGATTCGCCGTCGGATTTGCGGCACTTCGCGTCGGACAGTACAAAAATGCTGTTGCTGTGCAAAAATGCAATTTATTCATACGATACCGATACCGTTGTATCTCCCGGAATCTGGAATTTTGAGTACAGTTTTTGGACAAAGGAATTTGAGTCGCGCCATGTTTGCGGTGTCGATGTTATGTTTTCGCTTGAAACAGGCGGGAAATTGGATATTTATCTGGAAAATATTCACGGCAGAAAAAAGCTTGCCCACATTGACGGAAAAAGGACCGATGAGCCGACGTATCTTGCACTGCCTGTGTCATGCGACCACAAGGCAAAGCTTATATTCAGCGGCAGTGGAAAATTTACTCTCAGTTCGCTGTCGGTAAAATTTATTGTGAATTAGGAGGAAAGTTGAAATGATGGATTATTTAAAAAAGAAAAAACTTTTAGAGGACAACAAGGATATATATATATCCGACAGTGACCGCACACTGGGATACAAGGCGCTGAGCGATATTGTAAACTCCAAGCGCAGCTATGACCGTGCCAAAGCAAGCGGCGACGAGGTTGGAATGAAAAACGCGAACAATGCCGCCAACTACACACGCTCGATGTACGGCAACTACACTGCCGGCAGCGACGGCAGCAAGTACTATCCGAACTACAGCAACTTTGGGCGCAGCGAGCCGAGTTACAGCTCGCGCTATGATGACAAGCTCGACAAGCTGTACTCCGAGCTGGACGGATACACAAAGAAGTTTTCGTACAACTACGAAAGCGATCCGGCATACAAGGCATATCGTGATGTGTACGAAAAAGAGGGAGATCTTGCATACGACAGGGCACTTGCAAAAAGTGCGCTTCGTACCGGGGGTGTGTCGAACACTGATGCGCAGTCGGCAGCAGTCCAGGCAAAAAACTACTACGGCTCGCTGCTGGCATCCAAGATTCCCGAGCTGTACAAGGCGGCATATGAGCGTTATATGGACGGTGCGGACAACATTTACAAGCAGATAGACAAACTGACTAACCGCGAGAAAAATGATTATTCAATGTACCGCGACAGCATGGATGATTACAAGGACGCGCGCAGTTTCGATTACAAAAAGCAGAGTGATTACCTTGACCGTGAGTATGACCGCGAAAATGATGAGCGCGATTATTTCTACAAGCTTCTGCGCGACGGCATTGAGGATAATCAGTGGGAAAACGAATTTCGGCTTGATTCCGCAAAAGCACTTCTTCCGCTGACGGGTATGTATTCAATGCCCGGAGTTAACCGCAGCACGCTTGATTATGTGCGCAGGCTTTTCGGCAATGATTCGATATCTGCCGATGATTTGTACAGGCTTATGGGATTACTTTAAAAATTGCTCCTCCGCTTTTATGACTGTGAGAACGCGCGGGACACATCGCTATTCAAAAAAATGAATATTTAACGCCGCCAAAAGGGCGCAAATTTATTGCGCCGCGGTTTGGCTGAAAACGGCACTGCAATAGGGTGAGAGATTATATGCAGAGCCGTTTTTGCGTTATATTCATTTTTTCTCATCGGATGTGTCATCCGCGCAACCTCAAGGTCAATCAGCGGAAGGGCAATTTTTCGTGGGGAGAGCAGGTTAGTTTATTTTCAAAAGTGACGCAAGGCGCACTGTTAAGCCTCCATCATTGAGGGAGCTGTCAGCGTTAGCTGACTGAGGGAGTATACAAAATAATATAATTATAAATTGCCCAAAGAGTACTTTAAAATATTTTTCTTTATTCCATTTCATTTAGAAAACCTCTTTTCATAAAGTCTTTATATAGCCTATATTGTACCATATATAGCCTATAATTTCAAGAGCAATCGTATATAATTATGTCAAAAGGGGTGATTTTTATATGAATACCTATGAAACGGTCAAAAATCGTTTAATTTTTTTGTGTGGAAAGAAAAGTATAACGATAAATAAACTGTCTACGGAATCCGGAGTTGCTCCGTCAACCATTAAAAATATCATGTATGGAAAAAGTATAAATCCCGGTGTTGTTACGTTAAAGAAATTATGTGATGGTTTAAATATTTCGCTAAAGGAATTTTTTGATACGGATGAATTCGAAACCCTGGAGCAGGAGATGAAGTAAGGACAAAATTGCTCCTCCGCTTTTATGACTGTGAGAACATGCGGGACACAATAAAAACTTAAAAATCAACTAAGCAGTGCCGCCGAAAGGGCGCGAAATCATCGCGCCGCAGTTCGGCTAAAATCGGCAATACAATAGGAAATAAGATTATGTGTATTGCTGATTTTGCACTGAAGTTGATTTTTTTCGTTAATTGTGTCAGCCGCATAACCTCAAGGTCAATCAGCGGAGGGGCAATTTTCGGCGGTGACAAACTTGTTAGTTTACTTGTAACTGATTAGTGGTAGGTTAATTTTTTTCTCCATTGGCAATTACAATCGGTATCACTTTTTAACAGCGTATTTTTTCTGTGCTTCTTTAATATATTTATCTATCGTTTTATCCTTAAATATTTTGAGAGCCGTGTTAAACGAAGCGTTATCGGAGAATTTTTCTTCCTGAAGTGAATCTTCCAGTTTTATCTGTGTTGCGCTGTCGCATATTCCCGTTGGAGTTATGCCGAGTTTTTCCTGCACCTTATATATTGCGTAGTGTGTTTCGTCGGTATATATGCTTGTCGGTATACCTACATCGTATCCGAGTGCATACAGCCGCTGGTTGATTCCGAGCACGACATCGGATTTATCGCCCGTGTTATATGATTTTTCAAAATCAAGGTCGGCAAATCCAGAGTTCTTCAGTGTTGTCAAATCTTCATTCACATACACATCTGGATCTATTCCTTTGCCGTTTATATGACGTTTATTGCGTGTGAGATATTCCGCCTCGGTAAGCCGAACACCGCCGCCCACCTTAAAGTCGGTGAGGTTTTGCATTGTTCCTTTGCCGTAGGTCTGGCAACCTACAACGACTCCCACGCCGCTGTCCTGAATTGCGCCGCTGAGAGCCTCGGCAGCGCTGGCGCTGTTCTCATTCACAAGTGCAATAATTTTGTATTTAACCTTCTTACATTCGGAATACAGTGTTCTGTCTTTTCGCGAATCCTTGTATTCAAAATGTATTACGGGCCCGGCAGGGATTAACCTTTGCGACATCTGCACAAGCGCATTTACTGCGCCGCCCGGGTTGGAGCGCAAATCAAAAATTATATTCGTGACATTTGCCTTGTCAAACAAATCCAGCGCATTGTTCACAAGCTCCGGTGCGCTGCCGTCAAATGAGTCAAGACGTATGTAACCGATTGAATCGTCAAGAATCTGATATCTGCCCGGTTCCACAACAACGGGTTTGCGCATTACATTAAATTCCATATATTCGCCGCCGCGCATAACACCGAGTCGGATAAATGTTCCGGTTTCGCCGATTATGAGCGAGCGTGCTTTGGCAAACGGCATTTGCGTAATATCTTCGCCGTCTGCTTTGATGATTATATCATCCGGGCGTATTCCGGCTGTGTGTGCCGACGAATCGTCATTTACACTCGTTACGAGCAAGCCTTCGTTTATTTTGGTTATCACCACTCCGATTCCGGAAAATTCACCGCTCATGCTGTCCAAAAAGTAGTCGTATTCATCCTGGGTGTAGTATTCCGAATGCTGGTCAAGACCGGAGTACATTGCCTGAAATGCCTCTTCGGTAAGCTCAGGGTGATTTTCCATAATCTTCATAAGCGTGTCGGTGTAGAGCTGTTCGCGCGTTACGTCAAATTTGTAGCGCTGCAGAATAAAGTTTGCTCCTTGTGTCACAAGTATTTTTGCCATCTCGCCGTCGTCGGTCATCGTGTCGGCGAAAGCTATCGGTGCAGCAGAGAGAGTCAGTGCAGCCGCAAGCACGGCCGCTGTTAATTTTTTAAAGTTTTTCATAATAATCATCACTCCGTTAAATTACATTTTTTCCGGTGCGTCTATTTTGAGTATTTCCAGTGTGTTTTTAATAACCGACTTTGTTGCGGTTATCAGCTGCAGGCGTGCCTGCATGAGTTTTTCGTCGTCCACGCGAACGCGGCAGCTGTTGTAGAACGAGTGGAAAAGCGCCGCAAGGTCAAGCAGATATCTTGTAAGCTTGCTCGGCTCCAGAGCTTCGGCTGCCGACTGAATCTCGTGCGGGAGAGAGTTGATTTTTGCAATAAGCTCCTTTTCCGAATCGTCGGTAAGAAGTGACAGGTCGGCTTCGGCTACATCGCATGGAGTTATTCCGTCCTCGGCGAGTGTGCGCAGAATCGAGCAAATGCGCGCATGTGCATACTGAACATAGAAAACGGGGTTTTCGTTGTTTTGCTTAACCGCGAGGTCCATATCAAATTCAAGATGACTGCCTGCCTGCCGCAGATTAAAGAAGAAACGCGCCGCATTTACGCCGATTTCATCTATAAGGTCGGACAGTGTAATCATCTCTCCGGTACGTTTTGACATTCTCGCCACATCGCCGTCTTTTATCAGGCGCACAAGCTGCATAATAACTACTGTAAGCTTGCTGCTGTCTATGCCGATAGCCTCCATTGCGCCTTCCATTCTCGCCACATGTCCGTGGTGGTCGGCACCCCACACATTTATTACTCTGTCGAATCCGCGTACCTCAAATTTGTTTCGGTGGTATGCGATATCAACGGCAAAATATGTCGGGATTCCGTTTGCGCGAATCAGCACTTCGTCTTTTTCACAGCCGAATTCCGTTGTTTTGAGCCATAGTGCGCCGTCTTTTTCGTATGTCAGATTGCTTTTTTTGAGCAGTTCAATCGTTTGTGCAACTTCGCCGTCTGCGTGAATACTGCTTTCCTTAAACCACACGTCATAATATATTCTATAGCGTTCCAAATCTCTTTTAAGGTTTGCAATATTTATCGGCAGGGCATAGTCCACAAGAGCCTTTCTGCGTTCTTCGGAGTCGGCTTTTACATACTTGTCGCCGTTTATGTCGGCAAAGTTTTTGGCATGAGTTTTAATATCCGAACCCTTGTAGCCGTCCTCGGGAAATTCGAATCCGTTTTCGCCGAGATAAATCTGCATGTAGCGTGCCTCAAGGGATTTGCCGAATTTTTCAATCTGTGCGCCGGCATCGTTTATATAAAATTCACGCGTTACATCATATCCGACTTTTTCGAGTATGGCGGCAATGCTGTCGCCCAGAGCGCCGCCGCGGGCATTGCCCATGTGCATGGGGCCGGTGGGGTTTGCGCTCACAAATTCCACCATAACTTTCTTTCCGTGACCGATATCCGTTTTGCCGAAATCCTCGCCGAGTTCAACAGCCATGCGAAGCCCGTCGTACATCCATTTGCTGTTCAGATAAAAGTTTACGAATCCGGGGCCGGCTATTTGGCATTTTTCAATATATGTTCCGTCAAAGTCCATTGCACAAATCATTGCGTTTGCAATGTTTACCGGTGATGTCTTCAAAATCTTCGTGAGTTTCATTGCGGTATTCACGGAAAAGTTGCCGAACTTTTTGTCTTTCGGTATTTCTATCTCTATTTCTCCGGCAAGCGCCTCTTTAAACGCGTCGCTGTCCTTTCCGGCGATATCCATGTTTTCCATGGCTTTTTTTACCGTGTCCGAAATCTGACTTTTAATATGCTGCATAATATCATTCATCGGTTTTTTCCTCCTTAATGGTTATGTCAAATTTGTTTCTGCCGCTTCGTTCATTATTGATGTCTATGATGTAGTCTATGGATACTTTTCCGCCGTTTTCACCGATGTCGATATTAAGCGACTCGGTGTGTATGTCAATGTACAAACTTCCGAACTTAAGGCTATATATCGACGATGTTATCCGGTTCTGCATAAAAAGCATCTGCGAATTAACGCTACCGCTGCGCTCAAGCGAAACATAGTCGTCGCCTATCTCAATAAGCGTGTGCGCGTCGTCAAGGCCTGTCAGCGGTGATTCGTCATATTCACAAAACCACACGCCGTCTGCACTGTAAAATTCACCTTCCGTAATGAGCTCCAAATCGGAGTCCGTTTCGGTAACGGTATCTCTTTGCAGACCTTTGATTGTTATTATATATTTCTTTGGCATATAAAAATGCTCCTTTATGTATTTACTTGTAATTATACCACATTTCTAAAAAATTTCAAATCCTTTTTTTAGCTTTTTTCGTATATTTTGCATATTGTTACATTTCCTCTTGTGACAAACAAAATTTTATGGTAAAATGATGATAACAAATTCCTATTTTGCCTCACGGCGGTGTGAACGCGCGGGGACTTGTAATCACTTACAAAATCATTCATTGCATGCCGCCGAAAGGGCGTGAAGCTATCGCGCCGCGATTCGGCTAAAATCGTCAACACAATAGGAAATATGATTATGTGTGCTGACGATTTTGCACTATGAATGATTTTGCTCGTGAACGCGTCCGCCGTGCAACTACAATGCCGAACGGCAAAATAGGAATTTTCGGCGGTGAAAAAGCAAATCTGTAGGAAACGACCTATGTGTTGTTCCGCTGATTGGTGATAGTTTACTTGGTACCGATTGGTGCGAAAATGAACAATAATTATGAATTATGCATTATGAATTATAAATTAATTATATACCGGGGGGTATTACATATGTTAAAAATTTCAATGGCTGATCCTTCGACTGCCGTTATAGACGGTGTTTCGGATTTTAACCTCACGCACACGTTTATGTGCGGTCAGTGTTTTCGCTGGAGCGAGACGGAAAACGGTGAATACACCGGCGTGGCATTTTCGCGTGCCGTTCGTATGAGGCTGGATTCTTCAACGCTCACAATATACAACACAACCGAAGATGATGTGAACAGATTATGGAGGCAGTACCTTGATCTCGACCGCGACTATGCGGCGATAAAGCAATCTCTGTCGGCGGACAGGTATGTCTCGGAGGCGATGAAATTCGGCGGCGGAATACATATTCTTAAACAGGATGTTTTTGAATGCCTGATATCGTTTGTAATATCCACGCAAAATCAGATTCCCAGGATAAAAAAGGCGGTAAATTCACTTGCCGAAATGTACGGTGACAGCGTTTATCTGGACGGAAACAAAATGTATGCATTTCCCACACCTGCTCAGCTTGAACACTTGAATGCCGATGACCTTGCATACCTTAAGATAGGATACCGTGCACCGTATGTTACAGACGTTGTTCAAAGGGTATGCAGCGGAGAGATTGACCTCGGTGCTGTGTGTCACATGAATTATGCCGATGCAAAGGCGGAGCTTATGAAAATACGCGGAGTAGGACCAAAGGTTGCCGATTGCGTGCTGCTGTTTTCTGCCGGAAAGACATGTGCATTTCCTGTTGATGTGTGGGTTTCGCGCACCATGCGGACACTTTATATGGACGAAAGCGCAACAAAGTCCGAAATAGAAAAATGCGCCGATAAGCTCTTTGGCGATTATGCCGGGTTTGCGCAGCAGTATTTGTTTTATTACGCGCGTGAAAACGGAGGAATCACCAAATGAAAATACGCATTATATGTGTCGGAAAAATCAAGGAAAAATATCTGAAAGACGCTCTCGGCGAATATGAAAAAAGGCTTTCGAGGTTTTGCAAATTTGAGATTGCCGAGCTGCCGGATATCAAAATACCCGATAACGCTTCAACCTCTCAGTGCGAAGCTGTAAAGACGGCAGAGGGAGAAAGTATACTAAAAAAAATCCGTTCGGACGAGTATGTTATATCGCTGTGCGTTGAGGGCAAATCAATGTCATCGGAGGACTTTGCCGCAAAAATTTCCGATATAACCGTCGGCGGGGTGAGCACAGTCGATTTTGTTATAGGCGGTTCACTCGGATTGTCCGACAGCGTTAAAAAAAGGAGTGACATGCGCCTTAGTTTTTCGTCATTTACTTTTCCGCATCAGCTTATGCGCGTTATTCTTGCCGAACAGATATACCGCGCGTTTAAGATAAATGCCAACGAACAGTATCACAAATAAAAATATTGATTTCAAGATTAAAATTATCCCAAAGTGATTATTTTTGCGTATTGACACAGAGCCCGCCGCGGTATACACTTGTCATGAGGTGATACCATGAAGAAAATTCTTTTGCCGAAAAAAGACGGCACACATAATTATTACAGGGCTAATCTGCATTGCCACACAACACTTTCCGACGGAAAAAAGACTCCGCAGCAGATTAAAGATATGTATAAATCACGCGGTTACAGCGTAGTGGCATTTACGGATCATGACGTATCATGACGTATTCATAACGCACAACGACCTGACAGACTCCGAATTTGTCGCGCTTGGCGGTGTGGAACTGGAAGTGAATGAGGAAAACAGCAAGAGGACATGCCACATGTGCTTTATTGCCAAGGATCCCGACAATCATACATCGTTTTGCTATCATCGGAGCAAATACCTTTGGGGAAATGCCGAGAAGAACCGCGGTTTGCTTTTCACAGACGAGTCCGAGCCGGATTATGAGCGCACATACAATGCCGCGTGTATTAACGATATGATGCGAATCGGGCATGAAAAAGGCTTTTTTGTTACATACAACCACCCCACATGGTCTCTGGAGTCATATCCGCATTATATGAGCTACAACGGTATGGACGCTATGGAAATTTCGAATTACGGCAGTGTTGTAGAGGGATGCGATGAATTTAACGGCCGCTGCTATGACGATATGCTCCGCGGCGGCAAGAGGTTATATTGTATTGCGGCAGACGATAATCACAACTACTGTGAACCGGACAGCCCGGATTGCGATTCGTTTGGCGGATACACAATGATTGCAGCTGAAAACCTCGGGTACAAAAGCATTGTGGAATCGCTTGAGTCCGGAATGTTTTATTGTGCCTGCGGCACAACTCGCTGCGACGCCCCGGAAATAAGATATCTCGAATATGACAGCGGCAGGATATATATTGAAACATCGCCGTCGGAGAAAATAAACTTTATAACGGACATCGCGGCATATTCAAAGCGCGGCCGCGGTGTGACCGAAGCGCAGTTTTCTTTGGACGGCCGCGCAAAGGGGGCAAAGTGGTTCAGACTGGAGATTACGGATGAACGCGGAAACCGTGCATTTACCAATGCGTATTTTGCGGACATGGTTTAATTTTGCGAAAAATCTGCAAATTTAGGTATGATTTTCAACACATGCATTGACACGCCTGTTATGCAGTGTATAATGAACTTGTTATACAATAAATGCAGTATGAAAGGATATACCGACATGAAAAATCAGGAATACTTGAGACACAGTCCGTTTTTTTGGTCGCGGCTCGGTTTTTGCTATGATCCACCGCGCGCCGATGAAAACGGAAATCAGATAGTTTTTTCGCGGAATTACGAAAAGTACAGAAAATTTCACAAACAGTTTGAGGATGCCGAAATAAAGTATCACACAACCATTCTCCATTCCGGCTGGGTTGGTGTGGATAAATATGATTACCGTCTTACGGACGAAACACTTTCGGCTCTTTTGGATTCTAATCCGAATATGCTGTACATGCCGCGTGTTAAACTCAACGTTCCGCCGGATTGGTGCAGGGCAAATCCGGCAGACACGTTTGTGTATGAAAACGGAAAGGATTTGACGAAGCAGGAAATAGCGTCGCTTGTCGGCAGCAGTGAGCATGATTGGTTCGGATTCAACTGTGCTCACGGATATGCGGTGAACGGCGGTGACGGCAGCTTTGTCGACACGCGTCCGAATGTCGGAGGAACAATAGGACTGCAGAGCTTTTCTTCGCCAAAATGGCTTGCCGACGCGTCCGAAGCACTTGCGCGGCTTATTGAACACATTCAAAACTCGCCGTATGCCGATCAGATAATCGGGTATCACATTGCATACGGGCAATGCGGTGAAACGTGCCTTTGGGGCGGATGGCGTGCAAGGGATGACCGCCGCGGCGATTTCGGCAAAACAAATACGCGTATGTTTGTGAATTTTGGTCTCGAAAAGTACGGCAGTGAGCAGAAGTTGCTTGAAAAATGGGGATTCGATTCAATGGATGATATCGAAGTCCCGTCGGTTTGGCAGCGCGACTCGGTAAAGAGCAGCCTGCGTGAGCTTTTTTACGATGATGCGCACAATGTGATATGCCGTGATTACAATGAATTTTCATCGCGCGCGAATGCTGTCGCATGCGAGACATTCTGTCGGGTAGTAAAGGAAAAAACTGATGGGAATGCGGCTGCCGGAATATTCTACGGTTACATATATATGCCGCAGTCGGCATATATGTCGCATTGTGATATTGATTATGTGCTTTCATCGCCGTATATAGATTTTGTTGCATCGCCAAAGGCATATTTCCGCACGCTTGCCGGTGAGCCCGGCGGTGAGCAGGGACCTACATATTCCATTAACAAAAAGAAAGTTTGGCTCGATGAGATAGACAACTGGACGCACTTGGACAAACGTGAGGGCAGAGCGGAAAATCTGTTTGAAACTCTCACGCTGGTAACGCGCGAGGGAGTCAAGAATCTTTCGACAGACCAGGGATTCTGGTGGATGGATTTGGGTGAAGGCTGGTATGATATGCCGGAGATTATGTCGCTTATAAAGGAGCTTAGCGAAGTTCAGAAGCAAATTAATGCCAAAGCACCGCACAGGAGCACGGCGGAAATATTGATTGTCGTGGATGAAAATTCAATAAAGTCGATGTCGGCAAGCTATGGTCTTACCGGAGGTCTTTTGTACAACTTGCAATCCGAGGTTCGGCTTTGCGGAGCGCCGACAGATACACTGCGTTTGTCGGATTTATATACTGCCGATATTTCCGGATATAAGATGATTGTGTTTGCCAATGCATTTTGCATTGATGCAAAGCTGCGCAAAATTCTTGCCGACAATGCCGAGGGAAAAACATATATCTGGAATTATGCGGCAGGAATTCTGTCACCGGATTTTTCACTTGAAAATACGCGGGATATTACGGGATTCAGCATAAAGGAATTTGAATACGATTACAAGCCGGAAGAGTTTGGTTACAAAATAGCGCAATACAAATTCGGACCTGTTCAAAAGCTGGAAAAAGATTTTCCGCTTATTGAAATTGCCGATGACGGCAACTCGGAAATAATTAGCCGTTACCCGAACGGAAAAATCATGTGTGCAAAAATGCAGCACAACGGTGGCACAAGTGTGTTGTGTGCATTTCCGTCAATGATGTCCGGTGAATTCAGAGCGCTTGCCGCAGAAAGCGGCTGCCGTCTCATTGCGCCGGAAGAATGTACGGTGTATGCCGACAACCGTATTGTGGGTGTATTTCCGAAAAATGATGTTTCGTTTGAACTTTATTTTGGCGGAAAAACCGTGAACGGGAAAAAGAGTGTTCAGCTGGATATTCCGGCAAAGGGCGCAAGGTATTTTGTGTATGATTAAGTGGAAAATTTCTCCTCCGCCTCACGGCTATGAAATCTTGCAGGACGTGTTATGCACTTAGGCATACGAGAATCGAACCCGATGTGGTTTAAAAATGGAAATTTCGCATAATACTGCAGAAAATTCTGCAAATATACGACCGTATAATTCTTGAATTTTCTTTGTCTTATTTCAAAATTTCCTATTTTTAAACTCTGCGACCTTACGTTTAGAAAAATTTATTGGATTTTCAATGCGGAGGACGCAGACAGGCTGTCGCCTTTCAAGGACGACAAATTGAAAAGACTTCAATTTTTCAAACGTAAGGCATATTGGGTTCGACTCCCGTATGCCTAGAAACCGTACAATACGCGCCGGCAAAAGGCTGCAAAATCATTGCAGCTCGTTTGCCTAAATTCAATACCGAAATAATGGAAGAAGATTATGTTCGGTATTGAATTTGCGCTGTGTACGGTTTTTTTTCGTGCAACACGTCAGCTGCTCGCTTTCAAGGCCGAACGGCGGAGGGGTAATTTTCCGCGGCAGGGAAGTTAGTTTATTTTCAAAAGTGACGTAAGGTGCACTATTAAGGCTCCATCTCAGAGGGAGCTGTCAGCGTAAGCTGACTGAGGGAGTTTGAAAACGTTCCGCTCCCGCATTAAATTACTGTGCTGCCGTTGCCGCGTTGGAATTATCGGCCGGCGGCAATTTTATAATTCCCTCGTTTGAGTCACCTTTTTGCGAACCGTCATCATTTCCTGTGCCTGTCGGCGGTTGCCCTGATTCCGCTGTACTCGTACTTTCGTCATCCGTTTTATTGCTTGTCGTCGGCTTTTTTGTTGAATACGATGATTGTCCGCTATAGCTGTGTTTGCTCTTTGTGCCGATATATTCGTGTTTTCCGCTGCACTCCGATTTTGCGAATTTGATATTCACATAGTCGGTTGCCCTGCTGCATGAATACGTCGGCTTTTTTCCGCTGTTTGTGCACACGGACATTTTTTCCACTCCGGACGGTTGTTTGAAATGTTTTGCCGGGAGAGGTTTATGAATTTGTGTCATAATATTTTTCCATATTGTAAGTGACGGGTTTGTTCCGTAATATGCAATGGACTTTTGTGTGTCGTATCCAAACCACACAGCGCCCACATAGTATGGGGTGTAGCCTATAAACCATCTGTCGTGGTCGTCATCTGTAGTTCCTGTTTTGCCGCATGTGTCCATGTTGGATATAGCTGCGCCGTAGCCCGTACCGTTCTGTACAACGGTGGACAGCATATCGCTTATTATAAATGCCGTTTCCTCGCTGAAAGCATGGTTTGTTTTTGGTTTCTTTTCTATCAGCACTCTGCCGTCGGCATCGTACACCTTTGTGTAAACGTGCGGTTCAATATACACACCCTTATTTGCCAGTGACGCATACGCAGCCGTCATGTCCATAACGGTTACACCGTTTGTAAGTCCGCCCAGTGCCAGTGACGAAAGGTTTTTGTCGCTGTATACCTTTCCGCCTTTTTCCACCTTGGATACAATTGTGTCTATATGCAGCTTTTCTGTGAGATAGTCAAAGGATTTATCAACCGTCACTTCTTCCAGAATACGAACTGCCGGGATATTATACGAATGATTAAGCGCTTTTCTTGCGCTCACGTAGCCGTGGTATTTTTTGTCGGAGTTTGTCGGTGCCCAGTCTCCGATTTCAAGTTTGGAATCCTCTATAGTTGTTGCAGGAGTAATTATTCCCAAATCAACGGCAGGCGAATAAACGCTGAGCGGTTTTATTGATGAACCGGGCTGACGTTTTGTTTGTGTGGCGCGGTTAAGCACACGGTTTCCGTTTTTTTCACCGCGGCCGCCGATAATTCCTTTAACTTCACCGGTTTGCGGATCAATTATTACCATTGCACTCTGTGGCTGTTTGCTGCCGGAAATAGTGGGGAAGTTTGGACTTTT
This sequence comes from uncultured Clostridia bacterium, assembly GCA_934463115.1. Lineage (GTDB taxonomy): Bacteria > Bacillota > Clostridia > UMGS1810 > UMGS1810 > CAKSIN01. The sequence continues at coordinate 105,688 of CAKSIN010000003.1, read as the reverse complement.
TTCGTAGTAATCTTCCATTGCCGACTGAACATCGGGATCAACTGTAGAGTATATCTTGAGTCCGCCGTTATAAATAAGGTTTGTGGCAAACTGCTCGGAGTAACCCTTGTCCTTGAGGTCGTCGAGGAGCTGTTCAAACAGGTTATCCAAAAAGTATGACTGAACGCGTCTTTCCTTTTCACCGCCGACTTTGAATTTAAGCTTTTCATCCACTGCCTCTTGATATTCGTTATCGTCAATATATCCGAGTTCAAGCATTTTCTTCAGCACAACTTTGCGCTTTGCTTCGTTTTTGTCGGGGTTTATCAACGGATCAAATGTTGACGGATACTGTGTTATTCCGGCTATGCATGCACATTCCGCAAGTGACAGTTCCGAAACATCTTTCGAAAAATAAACATTCGCCGCCGATTCGACTCCGTTTGCTCCCTCGCCCAAATAGATTGTATTCATGTACATTTCGAGAATCTGTTCTTTGCTTACTTTGGATTCAAGAATTACAGAGCGTATCATTTCACGGATTTTTCTTGCTTTTGTGCGCTCGTTGTCGTTTGTAATATTTTTAACAAGCTGCTGGGTTATTGTACTGCCGCCGTATGACGAATCGCCTTTCAGCACATAGTTCAGCACCGCGCCGGTGGTTCGTTTTAAATCCACACCGTGATGTTTGTAGAATCGCTGATCCTCTATTGCAACGAATGCGTCGGCAAGGTTGTCGGGAATCTTGTCGATGCTTACCCATATACGGTTTTCGGCGGCAACGAACTGTTCGTAGCGTTTCGGGTTGCCCACTTCGTCGAGATAATACACGCTCGACGAAAGATTCAGATTCATGGAACTAAGGTTATCGCCAAAGGAAAAATCAATATTTGTCGCTATCCATATAAACGAAAAAATGATCGCAGCAATAACAAGCAGTATTATTATTTTTATAATATTGCCTATGATTCTTTTTCTTCTTTTTCTTTTGCGTTTTTTTATTGCCGCTGGAGACAGCCGTTTTTTTCCGGACGTCGCTGCATTCTGCGACGCTGCCAAATCGGATGTCCTGCCTTTCTTTTTTGCGTCTGAATCCTGACGCTTGCGTACTTTATCAAGATTGTCCATGAAAAACACTCCGTTTCTGTGGGTGTGCTGCCGAAATTATGTCTTTTCGGGTTGTTTCTACTTATCTATTATATATCATACCACAAAAATAAGAAATTCGTGTTACAATTATTTTACGAATAGTTTAAATATTAACGGCAAAACTAAAAAATAGTAAAAAAATAATAGAAAAGGCCTGAAAAATATGAAAAATCTTACAAAACTTGTTGTTGGATTAATTTTTGCCGTTTTTGCTGCGGCAATATGTATTTCTGTTTTTGTCGGATTAAGCGGCAGCAAAATCTCCGAAAAAAACAAAGATGATTTGCCCGATTCCGATATCGGACTAAGCGCACAATCCGATTCAATACAGCGTGTCGGCGAGCATAACAAGGACAGTAACGCCGATAAAAAATCCGAAACAAATGCAATTGATTCTCCGGGCACTGAGCAGAAACGTGTTACAAAATATATTCTTAAATATGACGAAAACGGCATATATTCGATAACCGATTATCCCGGCGGCGAAACTGTGAGCAAAAAGGTGGACAATATCAACCCGAAATATCTGACCGAATCGGATATAGAAAAACTTAAAAAAGGAATCGAGACCGACAGTCTTGACGAAATGTATAAGCTGATAGAAGATTTTTCAAGTTAGGCATGCGGGAGTCGAACCCAATATGCCTTACGTTTGAAAAATTGAAGTCTTTTCAATTTGTCGTCCTTGAAAGGCGACAGCCTTGCGAAGATGACAAGCCAAAAGATGCCGAAATTATGCCTTTTCAGGCGGGTTCGGGTTACTCTCTTTCGGCTAAATGCAAATTATGTATATAAAACTTTTGCACGGTGTTGACAAAATGTCGGATTTGCGGTATTATTGGTATGTTGAATTACAAACAAATGTATTTTGATAAATTGATATATGTGATTACAAAAGAAAAATGATTTAGGAGGAACATCATGGAAAATTACGTGCCTGAAAATATTTTAAAGCTGTATTGCGATACGGTTTGGGAATATGACAGAGTGAAAAACGAAATTTATGTCTTCCATGATTCATACTTTCCGGAAAGCATTGGAAAGCAGTGCAGTGCGGAGGAAATGTACAATTTTTACAAACCGATGATTTTTCCGGGAGATGTTGGTGTGTGGGAAAAAAATCTGAGCAGGGAAGCACTCTGTAAATTTTTGGATTCCGATGAAAATGTCAGGGAATTCGAGTTGAGGCTGAAGTTGGAAGAAAACAAACCCGCATGGTACACTATTGCCATCAGCAGGATAGATAATGACCGCCTTATTGTGACAGATCGCAATATATACAAAAACATTCGTTCCGAATCACTGCAAAAGAGCGTTTACAAAATCTTTGACGGTGTGATGTATATAGATGTGCATTGCGGCCGTTTTGTCGTAAATTATGCCGGTGTTACCGGCGGGCTGTGGGATGATTCACTAAGCTATGATGCAGCTATGAAAAAAATCGTCGGCCGCTATGTTTCCAAGGATAATGCCGACGATGTTGCCGCACAGATGCTCCTTTCGCGTGTGACGGAAGAACTAAAGACAAAAAGGACATATTCCGTGTATTACGAAATGCGGTTCGATTCCGGCAAAACCGCGAGCAAAAAGGCTATTTTCTCGTATACGGACAGCAGAGGTAACTTTATAACCGTGACGCAGATGGATGTAAGCGATATTGCCGACGAATATAAGAAACGTATTACGCGATATAAAAGGAAATCGTACCGCGATGCACTCACCGGTACATACAACAGAGCGTATTATGAGGCAAAATTGTGCCAAAAGCGCGATGAATGTGTCGTTGCAATGATTGATTTGGATGATTTTAAACTGCTGAACGATACCAAAGGGCATACCGTAGGTGATGAGGCGCTCAAATGGTTTGTGAATAATATAAACGGCATAATGGAAACGGATGATATTCTGATTCGATACGGCGGTGACGAATTTTTGCTCATTATGCAGCAGAGCGATATCGATAAAGCGGAGGGAAAACTCAAATCGGTGCAAAGCAACATATCAAACAGATGTATCCCCGGCTGCAGCGGAGCAAAGCCGTCGGTAAGCATAGGTGCCGTTGCCTCAAAAAATGAAACAATCGGCGACGCTGTGCTCAGAGCCGACAAGCTGATGTATATTGCAAAAAACGAGAAAAATATGGTGGTAACCGAAAAAACAGCTTTTCGGTTGAATGAAAACAACGAATATGTTTTTGACAGTCAAAAAATCAAACAGCAGATACTTATCGCAGACGATTCCAGAATAAACCGTGAACTCCTTTGCGAATTTCTGAACGATGAGTACAGAATAGTCACGGCGGCAGACGGCGAAGAATGTATCGAAATACTTAAAGAACAGGCAGGCAGCATATCACTTATGCTCCTCGACCTCGTTATGCCGAAAACCGACGGATTCGGTGTGCTTGAATATATGAATAAAGAAGGGCTTACGGACGACCTTCCGGTAATTGTGATATCGTGTGCATGCTCGCCCGACTGTGTGCGCAGAGCATATGACCTCGGTGTGTCGGACTATATCACCGAGCCGTTTGACGCGCGATTGATACGCAGACGCGTATTTAATATCATACGCCTGTATTCCAAACAGCAGCGGCTGATATCACTTTTGTCGGATAGTATAAAAAAATAAAACAGGCGGTGAGGCTGTGAAAAATATATGGAGAAAAATTGCGGTTATAACCGCGGCGGCAGTTCTGCTCACTGCATTGTGCGGCTGCGGACGCAAATCGGTAAACGACACAATGTCGGCTAAAAACATGCAAACGCTCGTTATAGGCAGCGATATATACGAACCGTACAATTACATAGACACCGACGGCAACCGTACGGGGATAGATGTGGAATTTGCCGAGGCTGTGTGCAAAAAAATGGGATTAAGACCTGTTTTTGTGCAGATTAATTGGGATGATAAAGATGAAATGCTCAAAAGCGGCAAAATTGACTGTCTGTGGGGCAGCTTTTCCATGAACGGCAGGGAAAAATTGTACCGCTGGGCAGGGCCGTATATGCACAGCTACCAGGTTGTTGCTGTGCGTGACGGCGCGAATATCAGATATATTTCCGACCTCGACGGAAAAAGAGTATCGGTTCAAAACGGCAGCAAACCGGAGGAATATTTTTTGAACGACAGCTCCGCACCAAATGTGAAAAACGTTTACTGTTTTTCAAAGCCGGACGAGGCATTTGCAGCACTGAAAAAGGGTTATGTCGATGCCTGCGCATTGCATGAACTCCCGATGAGGCAAATGATTGAACGCTCCGACGGGGAGTACAGAATTTTGAAAAATCCGCTTATGCGCTCAAATCTCGGAGTGGCATTTTCCGAAAATAGCGATTCGGAAATTGTCGAAAAGATGAATAAAGCAATGAGCGAAGTTATCGGTAACGGCACGTTGGAAAAAATTCTGAAAAAATACGATGTAGACACAAGCTACATAATAAAGAGGTGAACCGCGGATGAACACTGACAAAATAAGGCGATTCTCCGGTTTGACCAATCGTCATATCACATTTGCAATTATAGGCGGTATTGCCTTCGGAACTTTTGCATTTACATATTTTAAATCGGCGGACATGGCAAATATCCGCAAAGACTATAATGTTGCGATTTCGGGTATGGAGCGCCAATGCGACAGCTATGATGCCATACTTACGTCAGATAAAACCAAAAGTCTTATCCGCCTTACGGAGCAGACCGCGGAGATTGCATCCGATATAAGCCGTGATATTACATGTCTCGATTCGCAGTATATCGGGAATTTTGTGGCAAATCAGCGGCTTTCCGGTGCATTTGTTCTAAACGGGCGGGAGGAACTTGTGTGTGAATATACGACAGATCGTGCGGGATACCGAATGTGGAAATCTGACATTGAACGCGAGTCTTTGCGTAAAATACTAAATCAGCCGAAAAAAATATATTGCGAGCGTGTCTCAAAGAACGGCAAATATTACGATTTTGCCGTGGTATCAAGGCAGGATTCGCCTGGGTACGTCTGCTGTTACAGATATCAGGACTCCGAAATAATGTCTCTTAACAATGCGTCCGTGGAAAAACTGATGGTCGGTTACGAAACATCCGAAAAAGGCATTATGTGTATAGCAAAAGATGATGTTGTACTCGGGATAAACAGCAAACGTCCGAAAAACGGATGGGTTTCGTCGTCGGTTACACTCAGCAAACTGAAATCCGGGAGCAACGGACATATTGTGCGCATTAAGAGCAGCGACGGAACATATGTCGGAGGAACCGCGCAATACAACGGCTATTCGTTGTTTGCATGCTATCCGATAAGCAGCGTGTATCGGCGTGCAATGCGGAAAACGGCCATGTGCATATGCATATATGCACTTATTGTTATGCTGCTGATTGCCGTAAAGTACCGATACGAAAAGAGGTATGTGCTCGAAATGCAGAGCCGCGCCGAACGTGCAAACGAGGAAAAGGCAGCTCTTTTGCGCCGGATGAGCCATGATGTCCGAACACCGATAAATGTAATAATCGGAATGACGGAGATAGGCGACAGATACCCCAAAGACATGAAAAAGCAGCAGTATTGCCGTGACAGGGCACGTTCGGCATCGGTGGTTCTTTTGGAGCTTGTTAACGATATTTTGTTTGCAAACAAAATGGAGTCGGATACGTTCCAAATCGGAAAACGTCCGTTTGACCTGCGGATTTTCCTCGGCGAAACATATGCTCTTTTGGATGTTCAGGCAAGGCAAAAGGGTGTGGAGCTGAATATTAAACCCGTTAACGCAAAACACTTTAACCTTGTCGGCAGTCCTATGTACCTGAGACAAATAATAATGAATATTGTGTCAAACGCAATTAAATATACCGACAGCGGCGGTACGGTGGAGCTGTATTGCAGCGAGGACAGCCGCGACGGCAAAACGGCAAATGTAACTTTTGTGTGCCGCGACACAGGCGTGGGCATGAGTGAGGAGTTTCAAAAACATATGTTCGAGCCGTTTGCGCAGGAAGAATCGGGCGCACGCTCCGAGTATGACGGAATAGGTCTTGGCCTGATGATTGTTAAAGAGCTTGTACAGCGAATGAACGGAGATATACAGGTGTACAGCAAAAAGAATGACGGGAGCAAATTTACTGTGAGTATTCCGTTTGATATTGCAGATGTCAAATCCGAGCCTGCACCCATAGAGCGCACCGAACAGGCAAAGGAAATCAACGGGGCAAAGGTGCTTATTGCCGAGGATAACCGCCTGAATGCGGAAATAGCCGAATTTATGCTGACAGACAAAGGAGCCGAGGTTGTATGTGTGCAAAACGGCGAGCAGGCATACGAAAAGTGGATGGAATCCGAAGAATTTGAATTTGACATTATACTGATGGATGTAATGATGCCTGTGATGAACGGACTCGACGCAACACGGAAAATCCGTTCATCCGGCAGAGCCGACGCGTCGGCGGTTCCGATTATAGCGATTACGGCAAATGCGTTTGGCGATGATGTGAGTGAATGCTATGAAGCCGGAATGAATGACTGCATCCTTAAACCGTTTGATGCGGCAAGAATCGAACAGACGGTAAAAAAATGTTTATGACAGTAACTGCGGAGGTATAAACGCTATGGATATGAAAGAATTTTATAACGCTGTCGGCGGCGATTACACCGATGTATGCGAAAGATTTATGAATGAAAAGATTGTGGGAGTGTTTATAGAAAAGTTTCTTCAGGATTCTACATTTGCCGAAATGGCGGATATGCTTGAGCACGACAACCTGCCCGAGGCTTTTCGCACGGCGCACACGCTAAAAGGCATATGCGCCAATCTCGGATTTAAGAACCTTGCCGATGTCAGCTCGGAGATTACCGAGCTGCTGAGGAGCGGTGATATTGAGTCGGCAAAAAAACTATTTGCAAAGTCAAAACAGGAGTACTACAATGTTCTCGATTCTATAGAAAAACTCAGGTCTGCTCAAAAAACTTGACAATTCCGCAGTATATGCTCCATGCGAGTGTGTCGCGGTATTCATCGGTTTTGAGTTTTTCCCTTTCGGCAGGATTGGACAAAAAACCGCATTCAACCAGGACAGACGGTATGGAGCTGTTTTTAAGAATAAATATTCCGTCGGCTTTTTTCGGTGAGCGGCTGTTTGACGGATCGGCAAGGTTTATAAGTTCGTTTTGAATACTTTCGGCAAGTTTTTTGCTGCCTTCGGGCGTGTCGCTGTAGAACACCTGCGCGCCGTAATATTGCGGCTTTTCAAATTTGTTCATATGAATACTCACAAATATGTCGGCTTCGGAGGAGTCGCGGATATCGCGGCGGTTTTTGAGGTCGGCCCTTTTTATTTCGCGTATTTTTGCATTCAGGTTATCACACACGGCATTGTCATCAAGGCGCGTCATTATTACATACGCTCCTGTTTTTTCCAAAAGCGTGCGCAGTTTGTTTGCCACATCAAGATTAATATCTTTTTCGCTTGTGCCGTCCTCGGCAACGGCTCCGCCGTCGGGTGTTCCGTGACCGGCATCTATCACAATCACCTTTTTGGTTACCGCCACGCCCGACACGGTCTTGTTCTGAGCACGGCTGAAAGCAAATACCAGCACAACTGCCACTGCTGCAGCGGCGGCAATGAGTTTGATTATTCCGGATTTTGATATCGTAAAAAACATAAACTTCACCCCTTGTATATGACATATTCATTTTTGACTGCAAATATTCAAAAATTTCTTGAATAACGCATTGTATTGTGATATACTTAGACATATATTACGGAAAAGGAACGAAAAATTGTTATGGATAGAGTAACGGAGTGCGCAATATCATTAATACGCGCCGAAATATGCGGCGACACGGATATAAAGCATTACAACCTGAACGAAGAAGAATCGGTGCGGCTGATTGAGTTTTGCATTGAACACGACATTGCCGCGCTTGTGGGAACGGCGGTAAATAATTTTAATGCGGAAATCGACGCGGATATTTCGGATGCCTTTGCCTCACATATAATGATGGCGGTGTACAGATATGAGCGGATTAAGTATGAATACGACAAACTGTGCCGCCTGTTTGAGGACGCCGGTATCAAGTTTGTTCCGCTGAAGGGCACGGTAGTGCGCAATTTGTACCCGAATCCGGAGCTTCGCACAAGCTGCGATATAGATATTCTTGTACATGAGGATGACCTCGGTGCAACAGAAAAAATTTTGCTTGAAAGCGGAGATTACAAGAGCGACACCAAGGGCAGCCATGATATAACATTTTTCGGAAAGAGCGGATTGCATATTGAAATACACTTTTCCCTCATTGAATATTGGGACAGTGATGATGATATCCTCCGCCGCCCGTGGGAATATGTCAGCTACCCGAGCGGCGGCTGCCGGGGAGAATTTACAAACGAATTTATGATAACCTATCACATTGCGCATATTGCAAAGCATTTTATTCACGGCGGCAGCGGAATACGTAACTTTATTGACCTGTGGCTCATGAAACGAAAGCTTGAATATGATGACGAAAAACTCAGTACGCTTATTGAATGTGCTAAGATGACAACCTTTGCCGATAATGCATGCCGGCTCAGTGATATATGGTTTTCAAAAAAGGGAGAATACACACCTCTTTTGCTTAATATGGAGAATTTTATACTCGGTGCAGGAATATACGGTTCAACAGAGAGCAAGGCAGCAATGGACTGCGCCGTGTACGGCGGCAAACTTGCAAATTTAAAGGAAAAGTTCTTCAGACCGCTCAGCGTGCTGCAATATGAATTTCCGTTTTTAAAGAAGCATCCGCGCCTGTATCCGATTGCGGTTCCGATGCGCTGGGTGAGAATACTTTTCTCCGGGAGACTGCACAGTATCGCACATGAAGTCAGCGTGAGCAACAGCCTTAAGGGCGAAAAACTAAACAGCACATCGGCTATGCTTGAAGAATTAAATCTGATGAATTCGGAAAATTAAGTAATGAGCTTTAGAAAATAATGTATTTTTCTAAAGCTCATTTACAATTCATTTACACTTTTTCACATATTTATCATTTTACACACATATCATTGTCAATTTAATGCGCTATAATCTTCGATAAGAAACGGAGAGGAGCGCATTTCATGAAAAAAATTAATTTATCACCAAAGCGGCTTTTCGGGGCAGTGAAAAGCTTCAATATAAAAGCCGTATTTAAGAACAAAAAGAAACGCAGGATATTTATTGCGGTTATTGTATTGATTGCATTGCTTGTGGGAATATCGGCATTTGCACTTCATTCAAAGATGTCCTCGGGCAAATCCGAGTCGGTTACCGCCGAGGTAACAAGGGGCACGGTAAACAATGTTATAGAGGGCACCGGCACAATTGCCGCCATAAGTCAGTACGAGATTACATCGCTTGCCAAGGGTGATGTTGTAGCGGATTATTTTGAGGAGGGCGATTATGTAACAAAAGACCAGCTGCTCTACAAGATTGATTCGGAAAGCGTTAATAAAAACATAGAAAAGCAGAAAAACTCTATTGAAAAGGCGCAGCTGTCATACAGCGATGCCGCGCAGAGCGCGTCTGACTTGAATGTTAAGTCTGATATAAGCGGAGTTGTGATGAATGTATATGTTTCCGAGGGTGACAACGTTCAGTCGGGAACGAAAATTGCCGATGTAACGGACAGCTCGTCACTTTACATAACATTGCCGTTCGGCGATTCCGACGCACGCAGCATATATGTTGGCGAGGGCGCAACAGTTACGCTCTCGGGTAATCTGCAAACGCTGTACGGCACAGTTACTTCGGTATCGAGCGGAACATACACCAATTCATACGGGGTAAATGTTTCCGATGTAGAGATATGCGTTACAAATCCCGGAACGGTAACGGAGGGTGAAGCGGCAACAGCTATGGTAGGCGTCTTTGCCTGCTACGATTCGGGCACGGTTAAGTACAAAAATTCACGTACAATAACCGCCAAAACCTCCGGTGAAGTTACGGCGATACGCCGCAAAAAAGGCAGCAGTGTAAAGAGCGGCGAAACAATTGTGTCATTAAAGAGCACAAATGCGTCGCGCAGTGTTAAAGAGGCACAGATTTCTCTTAAAGACGCTCAGCTTTCACTCGATAATTTGTATGATGACCTTGAGGATTACAATATAACATCCCCGATTGATGGAAAAGTTATACAAAAGAATATTAAGGCCGGTGAAAAGCTGGAAACCAACAGTACAAACACAATGGCTATCATTGCCGACCTCTCCACGCTTACATTTGATATCAGTATAGACGAACTTGATATTTCGTCCATAAGCGAAGGTCAGGAGGTATCCATTACCGCCGACGCAATAATCGGTAAAACATTTACCGGAAAGGTGAGCAAGATAAGCATTGTCGGCGAATCCGAGCAGGGCGTAACAAGCTACCCGGTAACGGTTACGGTGGATGACGGCGAAGACACCGGGCTCATACCCGGAATGAATGTCACGGCACAGATAATTGTCGATTCGGCAAAAGATGTACTTCGCGTTCCCGTTTCTGCCGTAAGGGGCGGAGGATTCCTGATAGTTAAGGGAAAAGGCGAAAGCACTGCACAAACGTCGGATAATAAAGACGAAATGCCGCAGGACAAATCGAACGGTGCCGACAATAAATCCGGTACCGATGAATCATCCGATTCAAAGAACCGCGAAAAGAGCGCAATGCAAAAAATAGATGTGCCCGACGGATATCATCTCGTGCGTGTTGAAACAGGACTTTCCGACGGCTCATTTATAGAAATTAAGGACGGCGATGTTAAGGAGGGCGATACAGTTCTTCTTCCCGATATAACGGCTTCGTCCGACAGCAAAGATTCCGAACAGCAAGGCATGCTCGGTGGCGGAATGCCCGGCGGCGGAATGCCCGGCGGCGGTGGCGGAATGCCCGGCGGCGGTGGCGGAATGCCCGGCGGTGGCGGTGGAATGCCCGGCGGTGGCGGAAGGTCATCCGGCGGCAGTCGCCCCAATTAATGCAGCCGGGGGTGTATCAATATGAGTTTGATTGAACTTAGGGATATTTACAAAATTTACGGCGACGGCGACAGTGAAATACGCGCACTTGACGGAATATCACTGTCGGTTGACAAGGGCGAATTTGTAGCAATTGTCGGTTCTTCCGGCTCGGGAAAATCCACATGCATGAATATTATCGGCTGCCTGGATATACCGACATCCGGAACATACAGATTAAACGGTACGGACGTGAGCACAATGGATGAAAAATCTCTCGCACATGTCCGAAACCGTGAGATAGGATTTATATTTCAGCAATACAATCTTATCCCAAAGCTTTCTGTGCTGGAAAATGTTGAATTGCCGCTTTTGTATCGCGGAATAAAAGCAGATGAGCGAGCCGAACTTGCTCAGCACGCATTGGAACGTGTGGGACTCGGAGACAGGGGCAAAAAATTGCCGTCGCAGCTGTCGGGCGGTCAGCAGCAAAGGGTATCAATAGCCCGTGCTCTTGCCGGTGATCCGCCGATGATTCTTGCAGATGAACCCACAGGCGCGCTCGATTCGAAAACCGGACGCGATGTGTTGGAATTTTTGAAACAGCTCAATGCCGACGGCACAACTATTGTGTTTATTACTCACGATAATTCAATTGCCGCTCAAATCAAGCGCGTTGTGCGGATTCAGGACGGACATATTATATCGGATGAGGTAAAGGAGGGAGCGCAGAATGAATATTAAACAGGCATTTTCGCTGGCATTAAAGAGCCTTAAAACAAGCAAAATGCGTTCGTTCCTTACCATGCTCGGAATAATAATAGGTGTTGCAGCAGTTATTGTTATAGTCAGCATTGTAAACGGTATGACAAAGGATGTTATCGATCAGTTTGAAAGCATGGGAGCCACCACAATAACCGTTACAATCCGTGGCCGCGGAGGAAACAGAAGTGTTGATGTGGACGACATGGAAAATCTCGTGCTCGACAATTCGAATTACTTAGAGTCAATGTCGCCGTCGGTAACGGTGGCAAACGCTACGGTAAAAAACGGCGAAAACAACTTTAATCCGCAAAGCTGCATCGGTATAAATGAGAATTATACCGCGATAAAATCACTTGATATTGTAAGCGGCAGGGATATATGCTATGTTGACTGCGAAACGCGCGCCAAAAGCTGCGTTGTGGGAACGTATATTGCAAAGGAACTTTTTAACACAACAAATGTTGTGGGGCAGAGCATTAAACTGAACGGTATATCATTCAATATAGTAGGTGTTCTCGACGAAACGGATGACGGTGAAGAGGGCGGTGCCGACGATATAATCCTTATACCGTACACCACGGCGCAGAGAATGTCAAATACATTTACAATAGGGAGTTACACATTCAATGCGGTGTCAAAAGACGTTTCGGACAGTGCGCAGGGAATAATCGAAAACTATCTGCTCGGTGTATTCTCCGATGAAGACGCGTATTCGGTAAGCAACATGAGCAGTATGATAGATAATATAAATGACATGACGGCATCAATGTCGCTGGTATTGGCAGGGGTTGCCGGGGTATCGCTGCTTGTCGGCGGAATCGGAATAATGAACATTATGCTTGTGTCGGTTACGGAGCGTACACGTGAGATAGGAATACGAAAATCACTCGGTGCAACACCGTGGGATATAATGAGTCAGTTTGTTGTGGAGGCTGTTACCACAAGCTGTCTCGGCGGCGTTATCGGAATACTTCTCGGTATAGCCGCCTCGTATGCCGCCACGCTGTTTGATATGACGGCAGTTCTCTCGGTTCCCGCAATGCTGATATCGTTCAGCGTGTCGGCGGTAATCGGAATTGCATTCGGATATTTCCCGGCGAAAAAGGCGGCGAATCTGAACCCGATAGAAGCACTCAGATATGATTAATCAGGAGGTTATCATGAAGATAAATAAATTTTTTGCTGTATTTTCGGCAGCACTCATACTTTTGTCATCCGTATGCGTTTCGGCAAGCGGTGTGTACAGCACCGAGTCGGCGCAGATTCTTGTAAAGAATATGGGGATTATGACAGGTGATGAAAACGGAAACATGAATCTTTCCGACAATGTCACACGTGCGCAGTTTGCCAAAATGACGGTGAATGCGTCCAAATATAAAAACTCAGTTGCACTCGGGGCGGCTGTATCGGTTTTCCGTGATTGTTCATACACGCACTGGGCAGCACCGTATGTGCGCGTTGCTGTGGTAAACAAAATCCTCACCGGCTATACCGACGGCACATTTAAACCCGATAACCCGGTTACTTATGAAGAAGCCGTTACGGTTGCGCTGCGGCTGCTCGGTTATGATGATTCGGATTTCGGAAATTCGTGGCCGTACGGGCAGGTGGGACTTGCGGTGAATCTCGGTTTGTCCGACAACATAGACAATGCGTCCGTGGGCAGCTGCCTTACGCGAAAGGATGTTATGACGCTTATATATAACCTCCTCACGACAAACTCGAAAAATTCGGATAAAGAATATATCTCACAGCTTGACGCAAGCTTCTATGAGGATGCCGTTATAATAGCGACAAACAACGAGGATACGTCGGTCGGTGCCGACTCTGTGTATACAAGTGTCGGCACGTTTAAGGCGGGCAGTCTGTTTGACGCGTCATGCGTGGGGCAAAAGGGCGACCTTGCCGTTAAATCCACGGGAGAAATTTTAGCCTTTATGCCGTATTCGCAAAAAAATGAAAAATATGTTGTATATTCCGTTGTGGGAAACACCGTTGCGGCGTATAAAGGCGGCAATCTGACAGAACTCTCCGTGAGCGACAACACCACTGTTTATTCCGGCACGGATAAACTCACATTTGCCGCCTCCAGGGGCGATATGAGCACCGGTGATATTATCCATGTTGTCCGCGATTCAAAGGGCAGCGTGGAGTATCTCACACTTACAAAAGACGCTATGGAAGGACCTTACACACTTTCGGTTTATTCCGACAATTGGTATTCGCAGTTCGGCGGCGAAGATATCACCGTTATGCGCGACGGCACGCGCGTTCCGACAAGCGAAGTTAAGCAGTATGACATTTTGTATTGGTCGCCGGATATGAATATTGTTTTTGCATACAGCAAAAAGATAACCGGTGTGTATGAGAACGCGTCACCAAACAAGGATACACCGGAGACGGTTACCGTGTCCGGCACAAAATACAGCATCGAGTCGGTAAGGGCATTTGACAAACTGTCGTCAAACGGCAGACTGAACTACGGCGACACTGTTACACTTCTTTTCGGAAAAGACGGTGAGATAGCTGACGTTATAGATGCCAACAACAAAAGCAATTCTTCGGATTCTGTCGGATATCTTGTAAAGACCGGCACAAAAGCATTTGAAAACAGCAACGGCGAAAAGTACACCTCGGTGTATGCCGACCTCATTCTTCCCGACGGGAGCGAGGCAGAGTATGTAACGGATAAGGATTATTCATCATATGTAAACTCCGTTATGCGTATAGGGTTTTCAAACGGCGTTGCAAAGCTGAATGTTATTAAAAACGAGCAGGGCGTAAGCGGAAAGGTGAGCGCGTCGGCAATGACGATAGGAAAAAATATCGTTTCATCGGATGTAAAGATTCTTGATGTCAGCACAAACGATTCGTCGCACAGCGGCTATGCCGTTCCGACGTATATGGCACGGATAGACGGAATTACTCTTTCGCAGTCGGCGGTTATGTGGTGCAAAAAAAATTCCAAGGGCGAAATATGCGAATTGATTCTTTGTGATGTTACCGGTGACAGTGCGAAATACGGAATAGTAAAATCGGCACCGAGCGGTGTGGACGGCGGCAGCACATATGTAATCAATGTGGACGGCGATGACATGAATTTCTCCGGCGGGTACTTTGGCAATATACGCGCCAGCTCGCCCGTTAAAGCGGAGTATTCCGGCACCAATATTCAGCGGCTCACCGCTCTGAAATCGACCGGCAGCCGAATCACAAAGGTGACCGACACTGCCGTGACATGCGGCAATACCGATTACACACTCAGCGACAAGGTTATTGTTTACAAAAACTCCGGAGACTACACCTACACCGTGATACCGCTCAGCGAGCTTGCCGATATGATATCCGACAGCTATGCCATTGCATATTACGATAAAGCCGAAAAGGACGGCGGAAGAATCAGGGTTATAACCGTACGATAAAAATAAACGGATATATGTAAAAATGCACTTCGCATAATTTTGCGGAGTGCATTTTTAAACTCAAACTTTGATTTTTAATCGAGTCATTTTGCAATTACATTATAGTTTGACGTTTATATTATTCGGACAGATTTTTCATTACGGATATAACGCTTTCAAAAGGGTTTTATCGCACTTTTTTGCTTGTATATGATTTTGGACTCATACCGACACGTTTGCTAAAGCAATGCGAAAAAGAATATAAATCCGAAAATCCGCACAGTTCCGCAACCTGCGATGGCGAAATGCCTTTGACAAGCATTCTTTTCGCATGTTTAATGCGCATACTTATAATGTGTTCCTGTATGGTGTGGCCTGTTTCCTGCTTGAATATCCTCGAAAGATACTGACGCGAAATGTTAAAATAATCCGAAATTCCCTCAACGGTTATTTTGCTGTTGTAATGGGATCTGATGTAGTTTTTTGTCATAAACACGTAGTCTTTTTTTGCTTCCTTTGTAATTTTGAATAAATCGGAAAACAGTGCATACAGCTGTGCCGTCATATACAGTTCGGACGGCTCGAGCGATTTGTTGTGGTTCATTATGTTGTAGAATACGTCGGTTCTTATATTAAGGACGGGAGGAAGTGAGCGAAGCATTTCTCCGGTTTTTCCTACAAAGCCAATCCATATGTATTGCCACGGATCATTTTTGTCTGCACAATAGGTTGTAATCACACCGGGTATTATTATAAATATCTGACCGGCCGTTACCGGGTAGGCGATGTTGTTTCGGTAAAATATACCCTTACCGTTTGCAACATAATGTATGAGATAAAAGTCTTTAATAAGTGCCTCGGGCTGATGCAGCGGAGCGCATTTCTCATGTCCGTAGAGTATTGGCTTGAGGTCATACTCACAATTTTTCAAATAAACATCATTAGTTTTCATTTTTTACCAACTCCGATATTTTTGTTATTTAAATATTTTACCATATACAGTGGGTTTTGTCAAATTTGAGACAAAATTTGACAATTTCTTATTTAGTTTACTTTTTAACAACTTTACGTTTCATTTATGCATTTTGAAAATTAAATGTGTATGTTATTATAGATAAAAAGATACTTGAGCAGTCAAATTTTATTGGTTGTTTTTAAAGGAAGGAGATGCATCAATGAATAAAAAAATTATTGCCGCAGCATGTGTTTCAGTGTATTTTGCCGCATCATTGACGCAATTTGCAGCATATGCAAAGGTAAAAGACATTATTGTCAGCGACGGTGATATCACACTTGCGGGCAAAATGGAAAAGGCACTCGGAGGAACGGCTGTTTCGGCAGTTGTCATGGACTACGGCACCGAATGGACGGATGAATCCGTGTGGAAAGATAATGCGCATTCGCAGAGCAAAATAAGGTATTACGGAGAAACTGCAACAGATTCCGATGAAAGATATCAATTGGAATTTGCTCTAAGCAACAGCGGGTTGTATACAGCATATATCGGTCATGGGGTTCTCGCACAGCCGGACGTCAGACACTTTTTGTATATAAACAAAACCGATAACGATTCAGCCCTTGCAGAGCTTGTCGGTGCGCTCGGTGCCGAATCGGCCGATTTGACTGCAAATGTTTTGAAAAATCGCAAGAGCGAGCTTGGACTGTTTGAAGAAATATACAGCCTTGCGGATATAGATGCATCAGCCGCAGTTATGTATTCAACACTTAAGGGCACAAAATCAATTTCAACCCGGGATGCAATTTGCCACGCATACAGGGCGATGGTTATTTCAATGCTGAACTCGGATTCCGACGGAAATACTGTTAAAAGCCTGTCCAACTATACAGACTATCTTTATCTCGACAGTGAACAGGTTGCCGAATTTATTTCGGATGAGATACTTAAAAATATTACTGATAACCTCAGGTCAAAGGAATTTGTATCCGAGTCGGAGTTTATTGACGAGCTGACAAGACAAACCATTTTGGAAAATATAAAAAATAATGACGGAATAGGAATTGTCAAAAATTTGCTTAACACATTCGGCGGAAGCTACATAGATATCGGAACGGCAAAAATCACGGATTCACTTTCTTCCGCAATAGCCGAAAAGAGAATATTCAGCGATATGGACGCTCTTTCAAAATTTGTGAAGGAGTATAAAGAACCGCAAAAATCAGACAATTCCGGAAACAGCGGCTCCGGCTCCGGCAGCAAGAACAACAGTTCGGGTTCAAACAGAGGAAATTCTTATATCGGAAGCGAGGCAATCGGGAATCCGAGCGAACAACCTCTGCAGGAGATAAACGCTTTTTCGGATATAGACGATGTTCCGTGGGCACAGGATGCTATTCGCAGACTGTACGGCAGAGGAGTTATTTCCGGTAAACAAGATGGGATATTTGCGCCGCACGACTATGTGACGAGAGAAGAATTTGCAAAAATGATAAGCCTTGCATTCAGGATAAATATTGTAGGCAGCGGAACACCTTTTTCCGATGTTTCCGAGAGCGACTGGAGTTATCCGTATATTGTGACGGCATACAGCTCCGGAATAACTTCCGGAATGTCGGATACGTATTTCGGAAAGCATTATGATATCAAACGTCAGGATGTATGCGTGATGCTTGCGCGTGCTCTTGATGCAGCTGATATGGCGCTGCCGGATAACGGCGGCAATACAGAGTTTGCAGATATGAATGAAGTTGCCGATTATGCCGGGGAAGCCGTATTGCTTATGTCGCGCGCCGGGGTTGTGTCGGGTGATGACGGCGGATTCTTCAATCCGAATGACGGTGCGACCAGAGCGCAGACAGCAAAAATGATATATTCGTGTATCAACATGATGAAATCGGTTGAAAGGAGCAGTCAATAATGAAAAGAATATTTGGAATACTGCTGTGTCTGATGTTAGCAATACAGGTACCGGCATTTTCAGCAGCCGCAGATACACAAATCGATATTACCAAAGAACAGTACATATTAAACAGGCTCGGAATTATCGCGTCCGACAGTTCGTCCAATTTTGACGCACCGGTCAGCCGCGCAGCTTTTGTCGGATATGTTTTTAATGCCGTAAAGCTGTCACCTGTTACGGATAGGCTTTATTTTTCGGATGTGCCGAACGATTACTGGGCATCAAAGCAAATTAACGCTGCCGTGGAGAGGGGATTCATCCACGGAAATGACACAGGCAGATTTGAGCCGGAAAGCAGTATAAAATATGCCGACGCATGTAAGATTCTTGTACTTGCTTCGGGCTACGGCACGTATGCAGAATCTTTGGGAAATACCCCGGCGGTATACACAGCTGTTGCAAAAAAAGTCGGTATGGATATTTCTCCTGCCAATCCGAATGCACTCACACTTGCAGAGGTAATCAAACTTGTGTACAATGCGGTATCCGTGTATGTGCCGAATGTTACCGGGGTAAAGAACACAGAAATAATAAGCTCTGTAAAGGATAAACAAACACTTTTGTCTATGTATCACAGCGTGTACATAAACGAAGGCCGCCTTGAGGCCGTTTACGGGAAAAATTTATATGAAAACGAAGCAGCCGACGGCGACGCAATAATAGACGGAACAAAATTCAAGATAGACAGCGAATACAGCGTAGATGAGCTTTTTGGTGTGCATGTTGAGTACTTGTATATAGATTCAAACAGTTCAAAAACTCTGATATATGCCGAGGATTCGGGATATGATGAAATTACCGAATCTTCCGCCGAGCTTGTTTCCGGGTTTGATGTTGGAACATATACCTTGCGGATATACACCGATAGTAATTATTCAAAGGAAAAGAAGGTGGCCATAGACCGCGGAGCGCGTGTAATTGTAAACGGAAGACCGTCGGATAAAAAGCTGTCCGACAAGTTCTCCGATATGTCAAAGGGGTTTGCAAAGGGGAACGTAACGGTTATATCGCCCCGCGGTGACACAGATATCATTATAATAGACAGCAGCAGAACATTTACTGCCGGAGCATACGATCCCACCGAAGAGATATTGTATAACAAATATGACATATCCGATAAAATTAACCTCAAAGATTATACGGTAAGAAGGGTTACCGATTACAGAGGCTTTGACTGTGATATTCCCGAAGAATTACCGTTTGTTCTTACAATAGCTGCTTCGGACGATCAATATTTTATAGATATCTCCGTTTGCGGCGAATATAAAAACGCCTCATTTGAGTCTGTGAAAAGCAATAAACAGGAAGTGTCGGTGAACGGTGAGACACACAAGATAGACAGGCTGATGTTCGAGAATATTTCGCCGCTTGTCAAAACGGGTAACATGTATAAAATAGTGTTTGATAAATACGGCGATATAGTATACATCGGCAATCTTGAGGGCGGAATGCAATTGGGATATCTCAGAATGGCAACCGGGGACGATGGCGTTTTTGAACGCAAATACTCTCTCGATATGTATATGCCGGACGGAAAGTTTCATTCATATCCGCTTGCCAAAACAGTTCGTATAGACGGCAGAGCGTACAAGAGCAGCAATGCGGAAGAACTGTTTTCTGCATTCCCGGGAAATGCGGAATTCTCCGGAAGGTTTGTAGTACTGTCGCGCCAGGTTATACGCTTTATAACAAATGCTTCGAATGAAATAACCGATATAGACACGTACAATGTAAACACGGCTGACGGTGAGACGGCCGATAATTCACTTACGCGCCGGCGGGACGGAAGCAAAGAGCTTACATATGTATATTCTCAAAAGCGTTTCGGCCTGGGTGATATTTACAGCACAACCTCAACAGCATTGTTTGTTGTGCCTAAGGTAAACAGCAGCGGAGAAATAATAATTGACAATTCCAAACTCAGTGATACCGAAAACCGCTATTCCACAAAATATACCTTTGGAAACGATAAGAGGTATGCGGTGGAAACATATTATGTAAACGATATAAGTTTTTGCGCCGCGGCAATGGTGCTGATTCAGGAACCGCGCGTAGAGGGCGAGCAGGTGTTTATGTTTGATTCGCTTTCGCGCGGATTGAACACCGATGAAGAGGAGTGCTATGTTTTAAACGGAATATCAAAAGGCACAGAGGTACAGTACTTTGTGGACGATATGGCAGCTGCCGATGCTTATTCGCTTAAAACGGGCGATTTGGTACGCCTTGATACGGACAACAGCGGAACAACGGCGCTCCGTATATATAAAATGTATGATTCGGAAACAAAGACGTTCAATAACGGTGTCGCAGGAGAGGAAAATTTTTGGTATGCCAACCCGAACAACTTTAGTGCAGACGGCGGCTGGTACTGGAGAGACTCAAAATATCAGCTCACAAAATCGTATGCATATGACGTTAAGGGAACATTTGTGCGCAGTGCGTATAAGATTTCGGATTTAAGGCAGGATGCATTCGATGAATGTGTAAATGCCTCGGGTATAAGCATAAATGTATTCGATTCAAATAAGGACAGAAATCAAATTTATGCAGGTTCACTCGGAGATATTATCGGGTATGCAAGCAGCGGTGACAAATGCTCGGTAATTATTACCAACAACAATGCAACGACAGTAGAACAGATTTTCGTATATAAATAAAATCCGAAAGGAGGGCTACATAAGTGAAAGGACGGATAATACCGGCATTAGCCGTAATATGCTGCATAATTGCGTCAATAATTTATGCACCGGCAGTATCGGCGGCAAAATATGATACGGCGCACGCAACGCTTGGGAAAAAGGTTGAAACTGTCGGACTTTCCTACATTGCAATAGGCAATTCCGACAAGACAAATGCCGTCATGCGAAACGGTGTGGATTGCTGGCTTCTTGACAACGGTAAATCGGATTCCAAACTAAATATAAACTTTGATTCCGGTTTTAAGGACAGCAAATTTACAGGCAGTGAGTACGAACTGAGTATACGCTACTATGACCACGGCAAGGGATATCTCAAGGTTTACTACGATTCGCTCAGCTATGGTGTAACAACGGCAGATACTATATATATGGATAACACAATGCAGTGGAAAACCGCAGTTATCAGACTTCAAGACGCGGTTTTTGAAGAAAATGTGGACGGAAAATATGACCTTCAGCTATCTATATATGCCCGAAGTACGAGAACAAAGACGAGCAGCAGCTCAGTGGCAATAAAGAGTATCGATGTAAAGAAATTTGAAAAGAAAAATGCTGTTTACCCCGTGTCCTCGTCCGACGAAACCGGATACGCCTATGAATGGTATAAGGATTCAAAGATAGTACACAACACCTTTACAAACTACCTTTCCGATGATGTTGCGGCTAATGTTACATACAGACTTATCGGATATGATTATTACAAAGTGTTTGAAAAATCAGAGACCGTTCAGCTAAAAAAGGGTGAGTCAAAAGAAGTTGATATTGATTTCGGCGAGGTTAAAAGATGCGGTATCTATCGCTACGAAATAGATATTGAGTCGGTGTCGCCGGATATTCATTCAAATATGTATATGTTTGATATAGCGGTGCTTAAAACCGATCCGAACGGAGAGGCAAATGAAGATGTGTACCTTAATACACATTTCGGTTGGTATGCCGACGCAGAAAAAACCGACATGGGTGTAAGCGTGTTGAAAAAGGGTAATTTTGCAGGCCTGCGCGAGGGTTTATATTGGGCGGCGCTCTATAGAACGGGCGTGCTCAGCTGGGCGGATTATACAAACCGCGCCATAATTGACGCACTTCAAAAGTATAACCTCAAAATTACACCGCAGCTTGCATATGCTCCGGTTCAGATTACCGGACATAACTGGGCATTGCCAAAGGGCGAAAAGCAGCTCAAGGAATGGCAGAAATATGTTCGCTATCTTGCAGAATTGCTCAAAGATTCCGTGGATCACTGGGAAGTGTGGAACGAGCCTGATATATCGTCGTTCAATGTAAACAATGATCCTCCTGAAGTATACTCGGATATGTTTGTTGCGGCGGCGAAGGTTCTTCACGAAGTTGATCCCACAGCCAAAGTAAACGGACCGTCTGTTACAAATATGAAAAGCGATTACACGTTCGATTGGTTCAAAAGAGCGCTTGCTGCAGGTATGGGTGAGGTGGCAGACGAAATGTCAATACACGCATATTCGCACAATGCTCCCGAGGAAGCGGATATGGAGACAATTGTTTCCAAATATAAGGAGCTTTTCGCAACATACGGTATAGAGGATCCGAGCATAATCAACACCGAACTTGGGTTTACAACCGCCGATGATTATGTGGGAACCGAGGAAAGGAAAGGTTATCTTAACGCACGCAGTGCATTGTACTTTAAAGCCAGAGATTTAACGGATATATTTGAATTTTATAATTTTGAAAAAAAGGGAACAGTACTCACTGACCGCGAAGACCAGTTTGGTGTTGTGTCCGGCGGATATGATGAATGTGCGGTACGCGGTAAATTCTTTGTTCCTACCGATTCGTATGTAATCATGTCGGCATACAACTATGTAATGGCAAATACCGTTGCCGACGGAATATATGATTCCGATGACGGAAATTTGTTTATATCAAAGTTCAAAAGCCGAAAATTCAACTCGGATATAGTGTCTTTGTACACAATAAACGAACCGGCGGAGGTTACTTTGAATCTTGGTGCGGATAAGGTTACCTGTTACGATTACATGGGCAACGAAAACACGGTTTACGGAAAAAACGGTGTGTTCACTTTCACTGCGGATGAAAAACCTATGTACATATCCGGTAATATAAGCAGGGTGGAAATACTCAAAAACAGTGCGCTGTTCTCCTGCAGCAAAACAAACGGAAGTATAGCAAAAAATGATGTGAATGAATATAAAATATATCAGCATACCGACGGTGAGTATAAGGTTGAAGTTTTACTTCCCTCTTGCGCCGAAGTCGTTTCGGCAGGAAGTTTTGAAGACGGAACTGCAAGCGTTAAGATAAAAAACAATGCCGAAATCGGCGATAGCTTTGATATCAGCTTTAATATCATATCATCGGATGAAAAAACGGTTCAATCGCTCGGCTACACAGTTACATCGCACGCTGTAATGGAACCGTCGCTGACAGCGCAGCTGCGGGACGGGAAGAATCTCAATGCATGGAATTCACTGCTCAGAATAAACAATCTTTCGTCCGAGAAGCCCGTCAAGGGAAAGCTGAATTTTATATCTCCGGAAAGCTTTGCTCAAATGGGAGATATAGATATAGGAGTTATACCGAAATCATCGTCCGGCGAGCTTAAAGTCAGTCTTCCGGACATAATTAAAAAGGGCAGGCAGACTGTGGAATACAGTGTAACGCTCGACAGCGGCGAAGAATATAGATTCAGCGAAAACTTTGAAACGGCACTTGCCACATATGCAACTGTCAAACCAAAGATAGACGGGATAATAGATGACGGCGAGTGGAACACGGACGCGGTGATGTATGCCGACAGCGCGGAACAGGTTGTACAGATGTACGATTGGTCAGGGCCGCAGGATCTCTCCGGCAGGAGCGGAGTTATGTGGGATGAAGATAATTTCTATCTGTTTGCCGAGGTTACCGATGATGTTTTCTGTCAGAATAATCCGCCGGATAAAATCTGGGCAGGCGACGGAATGCAATTCGGTGTGAGCTACAACGAGGGTAAATTTGTGGCTTTCGGGCAAAAATCCATGACATTTCACGAGATAGGAATTGCACTTGCGGCAGACGGTCCGGTTGCATACAGAACGATTTCTCAGGATAACTACCACAGCCTTGGTATATGCGAGGACGCAAATCTCGCAATAACAAGAAACGGCAATAAAACCACCTATGAATTCAGTATCCCGTGGAATAAACTGCTGAAGGACGGCGAGCAGCCGGCTGAAGGCGATGAAATAGGGTATTCGTTTATATTCAATGATGACGACGGCTACGGAAGACGCGGCTGGATTCAATGCGGCGGAGGCATTGCGCCGGTAAAGAATACAGGCTTGTTTATGCAGCTGAAGCTCATTAAATAAAAAGACAGGAGGAGAACTATGAAAGGAAAAAATTTGTTGTTGGTGTGCCGCCGCACAGCAGCAGCGGTAATTGCAGCGACTATGTGCTGTTGCACGGCATTCGCAGATGTCACCCATACACGCAATGCGGCAGATATAGCCGGCGGTACGGCAGATAATCCCGTTTTGTGGGATACTACCGTGAGTATGTGGAATGACGCCAAGCAAGACGACGGCACCGTGCTGAACCGTGCTCCGGATGGACGGGTGTTCAAAACGTCAGACTCTCCGGATGTTCCGTTTGTGCTGCTGGATAATGTAAACGCGTCCGAAGATGACGGCTACTTTGTTTTCCGTCAGCGGTCGGTTGTGTTTTCGGACAGCTATGATTCCGGAATATACCTTGCGCTAAAATTTTGGGATGAGTCAAAAGGAAACGAAGAGCCGGCAAGCACAAATAATTTTGATTACAATCCCAACGATTCAAGAAGTATAGCATATTGGCTTAATCAGCCGGAGTTTGAGTACACCACAGACCAGGCAAATACACCAGCAAACGTGGCCAATAAGGCAGGCTATACAATCATACCCGAGGAAATCAGACCATATGTGCAGACTCACACATGGTGGCAGGAACAGGCACCGATATATGAAGGGGCAAATGTCGTCGGCACGAGCGACGCATTTTCAGTGGAATGCAAATACAATCTGCTTAGTGTCACGGAGTATGTGGCAAACAAAAAGTATATAAGCGTTACACAATCCGGTGATTCAAAGGTGACGGACGATACAAATCCGTGGGCAAGAGGACAGGTTACAATGACCCGCACACCGGGACGGGGAGCAAACAGAAGATATTCCGTTATTAACGGCGCCGGAAATATCGATGCAAAACCGTGTGATACATTCTATAAGGCAAAAATACGGCCGTGTTTTTATCTCGGCAAGGATTTCTTCAAGAATGTCAAAATGAATGTTGCGGAGCTTGGAGACGATGTTAAACAAATTATTGTTCGCGATGTTCCGCTTGACGACGCAAAAAATCTTTATACCGTTGACGAATTGCTTGCTATCGGTTACAGTGTCCCGGATCCGGACGCTGTTGCACGAATTGTTCATCAGGGATTCAACGACGACAACACCAAATACAGTATGACTCTCAATAAGTCAAGCGAGCTCACCGGAAAATATACATTGGCTGTGTGCGCATACAAAAATATCTCGTTAAAAGGTACAGACGGCATCGATAAAACAGTGACGCAGCTTTTGGGAGCCGCATATGTGCCGATTGATATTAAGGCGACAGATGCAGGAAATATTGATTACGAAATTGATTGTCCTTTTGCGGCAGAGTGTGATGATGTAAAAGTTTATTTGTGGAAGTATCCTACGCTTGAAAAGGTTATTCCGGAGAGCGGAGGCAGAATATTGCCATAATATTGATAAATATACGAGGAGGAAGTGAAAGTGATTAAAAAAGTTTTTTGTGGTATCCTAAGCGCTGCCGTGGCACTTGGCGGACAAACATTTGTACTTGCCGGCAGCGCGGAGTCACCTACGCTGTATAACTGGGTTTGGACAGCAAATAACCTTACGAACGAGTATGCGGCAGACGGTACAACATACATAGGAAGTCCGCCGGAAATGTCCGATGCAGACGCAATATTTTCCACAGCGGACACACCGGGAACGGAGTTTGTGCTGCTTAAAGGTGTTAACTCAGATAATTCGGACGGTTACCTTGTTATGAGGCGCCGCACAAGTAAGACGCTGCAGCATCTCGGAGCGGTAAAGGAAGAAATTAACGGTACTCAGACTATAGTTCAGGCTCACAAGTATTATGACGAATACAGAGAGCACAATTATAAAGATGAGAGCGGCAACGCGGTAAACACTCCGTATTCCGAATTTATTTTTGATTCCTCGGATCCGAAAAGCATTGCAAGCATAATGCAGACCGATGAATACCTCGGCAGCAGCGATTATTCGGACTTGGGTTCGTCTGTAAACGTGCCCGAGGAAATCCGCGGATATGTGAACAGCCATGACTGGTGGGTAGAAAAATCTGCCGGAGAAAAAGCTGCATATACAACAAACGGCAAATACAGCTTGCTCAGCTACACGGATTATATGGAAAACCGCGCCGCAATCGGCACATCGGCGGCCGATACGGGAGGCGGTACATGGATGTTCCGCTCGCCTGCATCATTGAGCAGCGCAGTTTTTCTGGAGATGAAAGCCGGAGGCAGATTTAATTCGCGTCCAATAGGAAATGCCGATTCGATATGGTCGGCGCAACGCATATGTTTTTATGTGAATTCGGACTTTTTCAGAAATGTTAAGCTGAATACTGCTTCGCTCGGTGATGAAGTTAAGGCGGTTCTTATGCGCGAATGCACCCCGAAGAGAGCAACAGAACTGGGGTACACAGCGGGCGAACGCGAAACAATCGGCTACAGAGAACTGCACTTCGGAAGCACCTTCGGCAAAAGAACAAGCACCGGGAAAGTATATCTGAGCAAGGCTGTTACAAATGAATCTGATGTTTCAAGCAATATAACAGTCAGATTTGCGGAATATGACTCTGCCGGAAACCTCGAAACCGTGAGCGAAAGCTCGGCAAATGTTCCGCCAAAAGGTACGCATGTGTTCAACGCGGTTATGGATGTCGGAACACAGACAAATCCAAACATCAGGGTGTTTGTGTGGAATTCGAATCTCACTCCGCTGGATTTTGCCGAATCGGCATTGCTCAGTGAAATAACGGCGCCAAAACTTGCGACTGCACAGCTTGGAGATGTGATTGAGTTAAACGGGTTTGACTCGGTTGAATACGAGTCGTCGGAAGCACCGACCGTATCGCACGGCGGAATTGAAATCGGCGCCGGCAACAAGTATATCGATTTTTATACGGATAGGAGTATTCGCCGCTTTGATTCCGACGGTTCGCATTATACACTCAGTGTAAATTATTATGACGGCGGCAAGGGCTACTTCAGAGTGCTGTATAACTCCGAAGCATTCGGAGAAACGGAGCTTGCAACGGTTTACACCGCCGGCAGCGGCACATACAAAACGGCGGAATTCGTTGCAGACGATATGCTGTTCGCTGATGGAAAATATGACCTGCGCCTCGCTGCGTATGCAAAAAGCACAAAGAGCATGGTATCGGCGGCAAAGATTCCAATTTGCAGTGTAACGCTTACAAAGGAATATATGCACAATCCTATCGGTGTTACCACCTTGTGCCGGGAATCGGGAAATGCATTTGCATGGGATGATGAATCAAAATCGGTAACGAATACATTTACAAACCGTACATCAGAGCCTGTTACGGCAAACGTAACATATAAACTTACAGACGCTGACGGAATTGAGCGGTATACGCAAAGCAAACTACTTGAATTTGCTGCGGGTGAATCTGTCACGGATGAGTTTGAGTTTGGCGATTTGCAAAGATGTGACGTGTATACTTTGAGAGTAAATACAGATTGCAATTTCCTGGGGGAGAATACTCTGTCGGAGATGAATACATGTGAGATGAGTATACTGAAAACGGATTCTGACGGAGTGCTGAATGATGAAGTATTTATAGATACGCATTTTGAGTATTACGGTGCGCAGAAAGCCGCCGAAGGTATAGATGTTATAAGAAAGGCAAATATCGGCGGTGCCCGCGTTGCGATACAGTGGGATTATGTTCAGCGGAGCAAAACAGAACTCAAGTACCGCGACCTGCTTGCAAAGAAAATCGTTGATACACTCACCTCCAACGGAATAGAAACGGCAGCACAGCTTGTTACATCAAGCAGACACTTCGGTCTGCGTGCATGGCAGATGCCGGGTGTGACAGATACATCCTCGGCGACCGCCTCGGAACAGCTTGCCGCGTGGACTGATTTTGCGTCATTTATATCGCAAGAACTCGGAGAGGGTATAACAAAGTATGAAATCTGGAATGAACCTAATATCAAGGCGTTTAACTATGACCTTGCAGACGGCACTGCGTATGCCAATATGGTGAATGCCGCATCGCAGGCAATTAAGGCAAACAACCCCAATGCCCAAATAGGTGCAATGTCACTTACATATTTGAGCCGCACGCAAGACGACGCAGCAAACGGTATTCTTGCACCGGGAAAATATTTCAGCGAGGCAGTGAGTGCCGGTATAGGTAACCATATAGACGCCGTAACGCTGCACCCGTACGGCGGCGGAAAATATTCGGTTGAATCGCGTAATCTGCCTGCAACAATCAGACAATACAAAGACACCCTTGCCGAAAGCGGCAAAGACAATATCCTTGTGTGGAACACCGAGCTCGGTTACACCACTGCACTTACCGGAGACGAGGATACCAAGGGCAAGCTGAACAGTAGAAGTGCAATACATTTTAAATCGCAGAATACCGGTAATATACAGATGTTTTACAATTTTGCCAAAAAGGGTACCGTTGCAACCGATCAGGAAGACCAGTTCGGTATGGTGTCGGGCGGATATGATGAGTGTAAACGCTACGGAAAGAACTTTTTGCCGACAAGGTCGTATGTAATGCTTGCAGCGCACAACTATATAATGGCAAATGCCGGGTTTGAACAGAGTTTTGATTCGGACAACTTATATGTGTCAAAATTCACGAGCGGTAAATTCGGCAAAAAGATAGTTACACTCTATAGAGAAAGCGGCAGCGGCAATGTGAGGATGTCTCTTGGTGCAAACAGCGTTGAGGTTTACGATTGCATGGGTAACAAAACGCTTTTGACATCGGAGGACGGAGTATACGTTTTCAATGCGACAGATGCGCCTGTTTACATTGTAGGAGACATCGCGGAAGTCGGAATTGAATGATACAAAATTAAATTCGGTAAATACGCACCGAGTTGAATTTGATTTTGAATAAATTTTAAACCCAAGGAGGAATTTTGAAATGAGAAATTTGCGATTAAAAGGAACAGTCGGTATGATTTTGTGCGTGGTAATGATATTTTCGGTAGGATTTTCCGCTATGGCGGACGTTACATTTGTATCCGATCCCGCCGCGCTGGGAACAGGCACAAGTACAAATCCGCGATTGTGGAATATGAACACTTCACCGTATTCGGCAGCGTCGGACAACAAATTTGGCGGAGCAAAGACTTTGGCTGCGCCGGCAGAAAGAGTATTTGCCACAAATCGCAGCAACACCGTCAGCTTTGTACTCCTCAACAGTGCAAATGCCGACAGTAACGACGGTTACTTTGTAATGCGTCAAAGGTCAATTGCCATGCAGAATACTGATGGCTCGACACCTGTGTCGCGCAAGTTCTGGGACGAAAGCCGTGCGGACACCGGCACCGCAGCAAGTGAATATGCCTATAATTATGATCCGAACGATAAGCGCAGTATTGCATATGACATCAATCAGGAAAGCTTTCTTGACACCGGAGATCAGGCAACAGCTTCGAATCTCACAGCCGGCCCT
The DNA here is from genome assembly GCA_934463115.1 of uncultured Clostridia bacterium. Lineage (GTDB taxonomy): Bacteria > Bacillota > Clostridia > UMGS1810 > UMGS1810 > CAKSIN01. The sequence continues at coordinate 76,048 of CAKSIN010000003.1, read as the reverse complement.
ATTGTAATGCCCACAGAGATAAGAACGTTTGTAAACGAACATACCTGGTGGCAGGAAAATACTCCGAATATGTCCGGAGAAACAATGAAACTGCGCGATGCATTTTCCGTAAAATGCAAGTACAATCTCCTGAGTTTTACGGAATATATCCGCAATAAGCAGTATATCAGCGTAGGTAATTCAAGAACCGATGACAATCCGTGGACAGCGAGCAGTCCGATAATGCTCAGAACTCCCGGCCGTGTTGCCAAAGGAGCATATGCATGGATCGGCGACACAGCTCCCTATGTAAGCGGAACATCTATGTCAACATATGCCAAAAGAGCGGTGCGCATTTGCTTTTATCTCAAGCCTGAATTTTTCAGCAGTGTAAAGCTGAATGTTGCCACACTCGGAGCCGATGTAAAAAAGGTTATTCTCAAAGAATGTTCTTTGGAGCAGGCTATTGCACTCGGATACACCGACGATGAACTCAAGGCAATAGGCTATGAGCTCAAAACGGATATTACCAAATCGGAGTCAAACGGTAAATACATATTTACGGTTAAGACAACGAATTTCTCGGATACCTCAAAGAATGTGGATGTATTTGTTGCGGCATACAACGGAGACGAACTTATCGGTGTGGTTAAAGCTGCAACAGCAACCGTAACAGCAGGAAACTATTCGGATATCGTTCTTCCGGAATATGACCTTTCATCGTATGATACATCAAATATTAAAATCCGCACATTCGTGTGGGATACAGACCTCGCGCCGTATACTGCCGCACCGCTAACGGAATTGTCTGCAATATCGGATACAAACGCATAGCAATCAAGTTGTGATAAAAGGAGATAAATTATGAAATTAAAAAAATTAGTAAGCTTAGCCGTTGTATGCACAATGCTTGCCGGAACAGCGTCTCTTGCAGGGTGCGGCAAAAAGGTAAATGACAAAGACGATAAGGGCAGGACGGTTATTTCCGTAGGCAGTTACCCGTCTAAAGAGGGAATTGCACGCGATAACTTTAATGCAAGAAAAGAAAAATTTGAAAAAGATAATCCCGATGTTGTTATTAATCCGGATGAGTGGAAGTTTGAAATTCAATCCTTCTATGCAAAAGCAGCCGGCGGTCAGCTGCCCACGGTTTTTGAAACATACCTCACCGAGATTAATCAGTGTATAGATTCCGGCTATGCCGCAGATATATCAAAGGTTCTTAAAAAACGCGGTTATGACGGCAAGTTTAATAAGCGACTCATTGAGCTTGTTTCAAACGGCGGAAAAGTGTTTGCTTTTCCGTATGGAGTAGGCTTGCAGGGACTCGGATACAACACGGAAATGTTCGAAAAAGCCGGGCTCATGGAATCCGACGGTACACCGAAGCAACCCAAGGATTGGGACGAGGTGCGCGAGTTTGCAATAAAGATCAAAAATGCAACCGGAAAGCCGGGAATAGTATTTCCCACATCCGGTAACAGCGGCGGATGGCTGTTTACATGCCTGGCATGGTCTTATGGGACGGAATTTATGAAGCAAAACAAAGACGGCAAGTGGGAGGCAACATTTGACAGCAAAGAGGCGGCAAATGCACTGCAGTATATTAAAGACCTTAAATGGAAGTATGATGTTCTGCCGGCAAACACACTTATTGACTATAACGAATATTACAAGGTATTTGCCACAGGCGGAGCCGGTATAATGATGACGGACAGTGCACTGCCGAGAAATGTTGTTCAGTACGGTATGACACCGGATAAAGTAGGAATGATGGCTATGCCGGCAGGTCCGAAAAAACACGTGAGCCTTATTGCGGGAAATGTGTTTATGATATCGGAGAATTCCACTGAGGATCAGATAGACGCTGCAATCAGATGGCTTGAGACAGCATATAATTACAAAGCGACAGATGATTTCAAAAAGAACAAAGAGAATAATATAAATCTTCAGCTCGAAAAAAATCAGCTTGTCGGAATCAAACCCATGAGTGTGTGGGACAGTGATACCGAAAGCGTGAAGTTTGAACACAATCTCATAGAATCCAAAGCAAACGCAAACATAAATCATGTTCGCCTGTACAATGAATTTATAGAAAACGGAAAAGCCGAGATGCGCCCCGAAGAGCCGGTGTGCGCTCAGGAACTGTATGCAACCCTCGACAGCTGTATTCAGGAAGTGCTCACAAACAAAGACGCAGACTGCGCCAAGGTTCTTAAAAAGGCATGTGCCGATTTCCAAAAGAACTACCTGGATAATATTACTTATTAAAGTATATCGGCGGCGGGGCAGGCTGCTGCTTCGCCGCGGTATATAAATCTCTATGTATGCTGTGTTACAACCAAGGAGGTAAAGCATGAAAAATAAATCCGCATCCAATACTTCAGCAGATAAACTTCACAGACATTCGGCAATAAAAAAGGATTTTGACGCATGGATACTCATGCTGCCCATGATTATCATATTATATTTGTTTGTCTGGCGCCCCACGGTGCTCGGCGGCGTGTGGTCTTTTTTTAAGATGCGTGCATACACCGTAGGCGATTTTTGCGGTTTGGATAACTACAGGCTGGTAATAACCCACACACAATTTTTGCCAATGCTGTGGAACACAATTAAGTATGTACTCTGGTCGCTTGTTATAGGGTTCTTGCCGCCGCTTTTTATAGCTATTATGATGAATGAGATAATTCACTTTAAGAGCGTGTTTAGGGTGATTATATATATACCGGCAATAATTCCGGGAATTGCCGCCATGCTTATGTGGTATTTTATATATTATCCGGATAAAACGGGGCTTTTAAACATGGTTTTGGCATGGTTTGGAGCCAAACCGTATCAGTGGCTTAACAATCCGCATTTTACAATAATAGGAATTGTCATCTATACAACATGGAAGGGATTCGGCAGTACAATGCTTCTGTACTTTGCGGCGCTGCAGAGCGTTTCCGTTGAATTGTATGAGGCGGCGCTTATAGACGGTGCAGGACCTTTCAAACGTCTTTGGAATGTCACTCGTCCGGCAATTGAGGGACTTTTACTGCTGAATCTTGTGCGTCAGATAATCAGTGTATTCCAGATTATGGAGCAGCCTCTTGCCATGACGGGCGGCGGTCCGAACGGAGCGTCAACATCGCTTTCGTATCAGCTGTATCAGTACGGATTCAACAGCGGCGGCAAAGGCACAGGTCAGGCTATGGCGCTCGGCGTAATTATATTTTTAATATTAATAGTATTTACGGTGTTCTATTTTAAACTCAACAAAAAAGTTGAGGGAAGATATTAAAGGGGAGGATTTCACATGAACAAATTTCAGTCAAAACAGACGGGCGTGCTGAGTTCCTCTGATTTAAAAAATGCAAAGGGCAGACTGCTTTATTGGATATTCTTTGCATTACTCATTGTTGTGTCGGTTTTTTCAATAGTTCCGGCGGCATGGACGGTTCTCACGGCGTTTAAAGAGACGCAGGAGATATATGCTGCGTTCAGCTTTTTCCCCAAACATTTAACTTGGGGCAGAATTACAAGCCATATAAAGGAATCGTGGGAGTATCTTCAGCTTGGTCAGTCGTTTTTGAACACAATATTTCTCTCTTTGGGCAATCTTGCAGTGAGAATTGTTGTGTGCGGATTCGGCGGATATGTGCTTTCAAAGCTTAAGCCGCGCGGAACAAAGCTCATATTCACACTTGTTGTGTGGACTATGATGATGCCGTCTCAGATACGAATGGTGCCGAATTACATATCCTATTTGCATTTTCCGTTTGCGTCCGACAACGGAATGGGAATCAATTTGCTTGACACATACTGGCCTATGTGGCTTACATCGGGTGCAGATACATTTTCGGTTCTGCTGTTCAAAAACGCTTTCGACGCGCTGTCTGATTCGTATGTTGAGGCGGCTAAACTCGATGGCTGCAGCAACTACGGTGTGTTTTTCAAGATAATGTTTCCTCTTGCAATGCCGGTTGTAATCTTTGAATCAATAAGCGTTCTCAGTGCTGCATGGTCGGATTTCTTTATGCCGCTTTTAGTGCTGAACAAAAATGTGGTTGTGCCGCTTAAGATATATCGCCTCAAGACCGATCCGGAAATAACGATGGATATATATCTTATGGCGCTTGTATTTGCAAGTATACCGTCATTTATTATATTTGCGTTTTTCCAAAAGAGGATTCTCGGCGGTGTGAATATCGGAGGGGTAAAGGGTTAGCATAATTTTATGAAAGGACAATACAATGCCTAAACATTTAAAATACAATTTTTTTACAACAAAGGAAATAAAACCGACAGGTTGGTTATTGCGTCAACTCAGGATACAGGCAGACGGACTTTGCGGCAATCTTGACAAGGTGTGGCCTGATGTCCGCGACAGCGCATGGATAGGCGGCAAATGTGAAGGTTGGGAGAGAGTTCCCTACTGGCTGGACGGATTTGTGCCGCTGGCATACCTTCTTGATGATTCAGACATGATAAGCCGGGCAAAAAAATATATCGACGCAATTATTTCCTTTCAGAGGGAGGACGGTTGGATCTGCCCGTGCGCAGACGACGAACGCAATAATTACGACACATGGGCAGTGCTGCTTATTGCAAAGGTGCTGTGTGTGTATTACGATTGCTCGGGAGACAGACGTGCGATAGACGCTGTGTACAAATGCCTCAGGAACTTCAATTCGCACATAAACCGCAATACCTTGCGCAATTGGGGTGCGGCAAGATGGTTTGAGGGACTGATTCCGATATACTATGTGTACAGAGATACCGGTGAAAAATGGCTGCTCACACTGGCGCGAAAACTGCGCGTTCAGGGATTTGACTGGCGCGAACTGCTTAAAATAAATCTCCTGGATGACTGCATAGATGAGTGGGAGTACTATTCGCACGTGGTAAATATTGCAATGATGTTGAAGTCGGAAGCACTATGGTCATTGTATGATGATATTGATTCTGAAGAATTTGCCGATTTGAGCATTAAGTATTTGGATAAAATTCACGGTACCGCTGCCGGACATTTTAACGGAGATGAAAATCTTTCGGGTAATTCGCCGGTGCAGGGTGCGGAGCTGTGCAGTGTTGTTGAGCTTATGTACTCGTACGAATGGCTGTTTGCCGTTTCGGGTAACGTTAAGTGGTTAGACAGGCTGGAGAGTCTTGCGTTTAATTCTCTGCCGGCAGCCGTCAGCACTGATATGTGGACTCATCAGTATGATCAGATGATAAATCAGGTTGCGTGCTTCCCTATGTCCAAGCAGCCTTTCCGAACCAACAATAATGTTGCCCATACATTCGGTCTGGAGCCGCACTTCGGGTGCTGCACGGCAAATTTCGGTCAGGGATTTCCGAAATTCGCCCTGACGTCGTTTATGGAAACTTCGGACGGCATTGCATCTTGTGCGCTGTTGCCGGCAGTTATCTGTACAAACATCGGCTCGGTAAATGTAGAATGTAAGCTGATTACAAACTATCCGTTCCGCGGAAAACTAAAGTACATTGTGTCGGTTGATTCACCTGTGGAGTTTACATTGCATGTTCGTATTCCGGGGTTTGCCGCCATGGCGCGTATAAACGGAAAGGAAACTGCCACCGCAGCATTTGCGGATATATCGAAAACATGGAGCGGCACCGAAGAAATAGATGTGGAGCTTGAATTTGAAACGGAAATTATTTTCCGCCCGAATGATATGGTGTGTGTTCGCCGCGGCGCACTGCTGTATAGTGTACCCATAGCCGAAAAATGGGAAAAAGTGGAGTATACAGCAGATAACGTTGAAAGAAAATTTCCTTATTGCGACTACTACATCTATCCGCAGTCGGAGTGGAATTATGCGCTTGCCGGCACAGAGTTTAAATATATGGAAAATGATGATTTCGACAATGCATTTGATACAAATAATCCTCCTGTGCGGCTGTTTGCGGATATGTGCAATATAGAATGGGATTTTAATTACGGCCATTGTGATGTTGAACCGAAATCTGTTCATCCGCTTGGGGAAATAAAAAAAGTCGGCATGATTCCGTACGGATGTACGGCTTTAAGGATTACAGAGATACCTTTTATAAGGCAAGGAGATAATGGATGAGACTATACGAAAAATTTGACAAAACATCTGAAAACCGCGAGCCTCCGCGCTCTTATTATATACCATATGATACGGTCGAAAAAGCTCTGAAGGGAAACAGAACGGAATCCGCATATTTCAGGCTGCTTAACGGCCGCTGGGATTTTGCCTTTTTTGAAAGGGATATAGATGTGCCCGAAAAAATTACGGATTGGAGCAAAACCGATGTTCCTTCCTGCTGGCAGGCAAACGGATATGAAACACCGAATTACATAAATCTGTGTTATCCTTTTTCTGTTGAACCGCCGTATGTTCCGGCAGACAATCCCTGCGGTGTATACAGACGAAGTTTTGATATTGAGTCCGGTTGGTCTCAGCGTGAAACGTATATTGTATTTGACGGAGTGTCGTCATGCATGTTTTTGTACATAAACGGCAGGTATGTGGGCTATACGCAGGGTTCGCACCTTACTGCTGAATTTAATATAACCGATTATATCGTATGCGGAACAAACAGTGTTGAGGTAAGAGTGCTCAAATGGTGTCTCGGCAGCTACATGGAAGACCAGGACCATTTCAGATATTCCGGAATTTTTCGCGATGTGTACCTTTTGTCCAGGGAGCACGGACACATTGCGGATATAAGCATATACGCCGATGATAAGAATATAGAGGTTGACACGGACGATTATGATATTTATTTTGACGGAAAAATTGTAACACAGCTTAATAATCCGATTTTGTGGACAGCCGAAACTCCGAATCTGTACACTGTTGTTGTAAAGGGAAAGACAGAATATATACCATTCAGGGTAGGAATGCGAAGTGTGAGCATTTCCGACAAAAACGAATTGCTCATAAACGGTACTCCGGTAATCCTTAAGGGTGTTAATCATCATGACAACCACCCTGAAAAGGGATACTGCCTTAACGAATCGGAAATCCTCAACGACCTGACTATGATGAAGAATCTTAATATAAACTGCGTGAGAACATCGCATTATCCGCCGTCTCCTGTGTTTTTGGAATTTTGTGATATGCTCGGTTTATATGTAATAGATGAAGCGGATATTGAAACGCATGGGTTTATATCGCGTTATGCGTCTCAAAAATACTACTTTGATGTGGAAAATGACATATGGCCATGCTGCGATAAGCGCTTTACACCTTTGTTTTTTGAAAGGCTCTCGCGTACGGTTGAACGTGACAAAAACTTCGGCTGTATAATAATGTGGTCGATGCAAAACGAAAGCGGCTACGGCATGAATCAGGAAATAATGATTGACTGGACACGAAAACGCGCGGACGGTCGGCTGATTCACTGTGAGGATGCGTCAAGAAAAGGAGACAACACAAAGGTAGATGTGATATCTCAAATGTATTTTTCGGTGGATGAAACCGAAGAATGTGCGCAGAATACCGCAAACAATAAACCGTTTTTCCTGTGTGAGTATTCTCATGCAATGGGCAACGGTCCCGGAGATGTTTATGACTACATGCAGTTATTCCGAAAATATCCCAATCTTATAGGCGGATGCATATGGGAGTGGGCGGATCATGTGGCCGATGTAAACGGTGTGTTCAGATATGGCGGAGATTTCGGAGAAAAAGTGTCCGATGTAAACTATTGCTGCGACGGATTGGTATTTGCAGACCGCAAACTAAAGTCGGGAAGTTTGTGCACAAAATATGCGTATCAGAATTTTGATGCCGTGCTCTGCGGCGGCAGAATAAAGATAACCAATTTGTACGATTTCATTAATCTCAGCGAAACATTGTTTACGGCAGAATTGAGCGTGGACGGTATTATCACGCAAAGGACGGATATTGCGGTGAGTTTGCAGCCGAAACGCAGCGGATTGTACGATATACCTTTTGACATCCCGGAAGAATGTGCATTCGGAGTGTATTTGAATATACGTCAGTTCAGTGCGGATAAACGCGAAATAGGAATGAAACAGTTTAAACTTCCGTGCATTCCAAAACCGCTTGCTGTGAATAAAATTCCGGCAGATGCGGCTAAAGACGGGAGATTTTTTGTAATAAACGGCAACGGATTTTGCTATAAATTTGATACGCACTACGGAAATATCTGCAGTTTTGTTAAGCATGGTTCAGAATTGTTTGCGAAAGCACCGGTACTCAGTGTGTGGCGCGCCCCAACCGATAATGACAGGCATGTAAAGAAAAAATGGGGTATGATAAAAGGTGATAACTGGGAAGGCGAAAATCTTAATATTCCGTGTACCAATATACATGAGTGCTTTGCAAACGGTAATACAATTACTGTTCGCGGCAGTCTTGCCGGAATATCAAGAATACCTATCCTGAATTTTGAAACATCATACACTTTTTTTGCAGGCGGTGAAATAAAGGTGGATGTAACCGCAAATGTACGGGAGGATACGGATATATATCTTCCGAGATTCGGATTCGAATACACACTTTTATCCGATAATGATAAATTTACATATTTCGGAATGGGTGAGCAGGAGTGCTATATTGACATGTGCCGCCACACAAAGGTTGGTATGTACACCTCAGATGCCGAAAACCAGTATGTTAATTATCCGATGCCGCAGGAACACGGCAACCACATACATGCCAAATACCTGAGTATGGGCTGCGGCATAACGTTTGTGTCGGACGGGGAGTTTGAATTTAATGTTTCGCAGTATACCTCCGACGCACTTACACGCGCTATGCATACTGACGAACTTGTAAAAAACGGGTTTACAAATGTGCGCATAGATGCCGCGGTATCGGGTATAGGCTCCGGCAGCTGCGGACCGCAGTTAATGGAAAAATACCGTCTTGACAGAAAAAATATTGAGTATTCATTTTATATAATGTAAGCGGAGGATTTTGTTATGAGAAAGAGAGAAAACATGATTATTTATCAGCTGGCACCTCGTACATTTACACCCGAGGGAACGATTAATGCGGCAAAAGACCTTTTGCCGCACATAGCTTCGCTCGGAGTTGATATTGTGTATTTGTGCCCGGTTTGGGTTGCGGAAAATGATTCGGACAAATCTACGTGGAGTGAACGGCAGAGGGCATCCGGTACGGATAATCCGAAGAATCCGTACAAAATGGCAGACTATTACAATGTCGATGATGAGTACGGAACAAACGAAGATTTAAAATCGTTTGTTGAGGAAGCGCACAATAACGGTCTTTTGGTACTGTTCGATTTGGTATATCTGCATTGCGGAAAGAGCGCGGTATTTATAGATGAACATCCTGATTTTGTAATCAGAAATGAAGACGGCAGCGTGTTTATTGCCAAAGAGTGGCCGTTTGCAAGGCTGAATTTTGACAATCCGGAGCTCAGAATATATCTTAGAGACAATATGGAGATGTTTATAACCGAATTTGGTGCAGACGGTTTCCGCTGTGATGTGGGCGATTATATTCCTCTTGATTTTTGGCGGGAATCATTTGATTATCTAAAAAAAATAAAGCCGGATTTGATTACTCTTAACGAGGGCAGAAAAGCCGAGTATTTAGACGGAGTCTTTGATTTCAGTTATAACATAGCCTGGAATGTGCTCATGCTTGACATTTTTTGCCGCGATAAGCTTGCGTCCGAGCTTGAACAGCGATACAATGAAGAAAAAGAAATATACGGCGATAATGTAAAACGTTTGCTCCGTACAATCGACAGCCACGATATCGCAAGTGACTGCGTACTCAATCGCAACGAGATAGACATGACATCGCGCGGTGTAGAAGCTGCTCTTGTTATCACAAATACCTTTGACGGCGTATCATTCCTGTGGAACGGCTATGAGGTATGCGACAGGGCGGAAAACTGTATGTTCTCCAATCGCTTTTTCGGAAGGCGCAGTGCATCCGATTGGTCGCGCGCATTTACCGCAGACGGTGTTCGCAGAAGAGAGTTTATAAATAAAATACACTTTGTTCATCACAATTGCGATGCAATTGTAAACGGAAAAATGCGTTGGATAAAAAATTCATCTTCTGATGAAATTGCCGTATATGTCAAGGAATCCGACTCTCAAAAACTTCTTGTTGCCGTTAATTGTAAAAACAAGAAAATCACCGCGAGTCTTTCGGAAAGATTTTTGATAAAAGATATTCTTATGTCATATGGAATGGATGTTTGTGAAGATAATTTGCAAATAGAGCCATACGGATTTATAATTGCAGAAATACAATGTTGATAAAGCGTAAATATTTTAGCGTATTTTCGGTTTTGAAAATATATAGGCAGACCGAAATGTTTATCTTTTGTCCACGTTGTAGACTTTAAATATGCGGTTTGCTATAATACCGGTAAACAATATACTTTGATTTGGGTGAGAATTTTTATGAAAACAAAATCTATTCTGTTTGTTGAAAAAAACAAAACCGAGCTTGTTTGCGAGGATACTCCCGAGCTTAAGACCGATGATGTTCTCGTTAAGCTGGCAGTGTCGACTGTCAGCAGCGGAACGGAAAGAGCCAATCTGACGGGCGAACGCAACGTGACTCGTGAGGGAACGGTGCCGCCTTTCCCGCGCCGCGGCGGATACAGTTCATCGGGCACGGTTGTGCAGGTCGGTGAAAATGTTAGCGGTTTGTCAGTCGGTGACAGAGTGGCACTGTCGTGGAGCGTTCATTCGCAGTATGTTTGTATAAACAAAAACAATGTTAACAAAATAGAAAATCCGTGTATCGGGTTCAGCGAGGCGGCGCTTTGGCACATTGCCACATTCCCAATGTCCGCCGTAAGAAAATGCCGTTTGGAAATAGGCGAATCGGCTGTTGTAATGGGTATGGGAGTGCTCGGCATGGCAGGGGTTATGCTCCTCAAAGCAGCCGGAGCCGTTCCGGTTATAGCTGTTGATCCTATTCCGGGCAAGCGCAAAAGAGCGCTGGAAGTAGGTGCCGACTATGCATTGGATCCGTTTGATAATGATTTTTCAAAAAAGGTTATTGAGCTCACGGGCGGCGGAGCAAATGTTGCAATTGAGGTCACGGGGAACGGAAAAGCGCTGGACAGTGTTCTTGACTGCATGGCAAAATTCGGCAGGGTAGCCCTGCTCGGATGCACAAGGGATTCGGATTTTACTATAGACTACTATCACAAGGTACACGGACCGGGTGTGTCACTTATCGGAGCACATACGCTGGCTCGCCCCGAGGCGGAGTCTTCACCGGGAATGTGGACAACCCGCGATGACGTTTGCGCGATACAAAAGCTGGTATCGCTCGGCAGACTGAATTTTTCGGATTTGGTTGAGGAAACACATTCGCCACTTGACGCTCCCGAGGTATACGGCAGACTCGCGTCCGAAAAATCATTTCCGATAGTGCAGTTTGACTGGAGAAATTTGAAATGAATCCGAGAAAAATCAAAATAGCACAGATCGGAACAAGCGTGTATACCCACGGCTGCGAGATATTCAATGCTTTAAAAAATGACAGTGAAAACTTTGATGTTGTTGGTTATGCCTTTCCGGAAGACGAAAGGGAAAAATTCCCGAATGCTATGCCGAACTTCGACGGCAGCCGTGAAATGACGGTAGAAGAGATTTTGAATAATCCGGAGATAGAGGCTGTTGCAATAGAAACCGAGGAAAAATATATTACAAAATATGCCGCTCTTGCCGCAAAGAACGGAAAACACATACACATGGAAAAGCCCGGCGGAACGGAGCTTGCGGATTTTGAAGAATTGATAAAAACCGTCAGGAAAAATAGCGTTGTTTTTCATGTCGGATATATGTACCGTTACAATCCGGTTATAAAAAAGATTATCCGGGATGCCAAGGCCGGTAAATTCGGCGAAATAATCAGTGTTGAGGCGCAAATGGGCGGCAGACACAACGATGTCTTGAGGGAATACCTCAAAAATTACAAAGGCGGAATGATGTATTATCTCGGATGTCACCTGATTGATTTGATTTTGCAGATTCAGGGTAAACCGAAAAATATAATTACCATAAACAAACAAACAGGTATGAACGGCATTTTTTCCGACGATTGCACAATGGCGGTGTTTGAATATGATAACGGTGTATCATTTGCCAAAGCATGTGATGTTGAAAATGGCGGATTTATGCGCCGTCAGCTTGTCGTAACCGGAACCGAAAAAACCATTGAAATCCGTCCGCTTGAATATTCGGACACCGGATTTTTGTATCCGAAAATGATAACCCGGTTCAGGGAGTGTACAAGTGATGACTGGAATGATGACGGTACATGCGGCAGCACAGATATTTTTGACAGATATGCTGATATGCTTGCTTCATTTGCCGGTATGGTTCGCGGTGAAACAATAAATCCAAATTCGTATGATTATGAGTTGGAACTGTACAAAACAATACATAGATGCTGTAATATTAAATGATAAAACAATCTCAAAAAACTTATAATAACGAACATAAGGGAGGAATTGTAATGAAAGCAATACTTGTAAATGATGACAAATCGTTAAGGTGGGATGATGTTCCTAATCCGATTATCAAATCGGACGAGGTACTTGTAAAGATTGAGGCGGCTGCACTGAACCGTGCCGATTTAATGCAGAGAGACGGAGATTATCCGCCACCGCCGGAATGCCCGGAATGGATGGGACTCGAAATTTCGGGTGAAATTGTCGAAGTCGGAGACAGTGCAAAGCAAAAATCAAATTGGAAAACAGGAGACAAGGTTTGTGCGCTCCTCGGCGGCGGAGGATATGCCGAGTATGTTGCCGTAAAACACGATATGCTTATGCCTGTGCCTAAAAACTGCACCATGGTAGAGGCGGCGGCAATTCCGGAGGCTTTTGCAACAGCGTATTTGAATCTTTTTATTGAGGGCAAAATAAAAGAAGGCAATACACTTTTGATGCATGCCGGAGCGAGCGGACTTGCAAGCGTTATAATTCCCATGGCAAAGGCATTCGGGATAAGGGTGATAACCTCGGTTTTGTCCGATGAATTTGCAGAATCGATAAAGCATTTAAATGCCGATGTGATTATAAATACTTCAAAGGAAAAAACGGCTGATGTTCTGAAACGCGAGCTTGAAAACGGTCGCGGAGTTGATGTTACAATCGATTGCCTGGGCGGCGAGCATATGGGTGAATGCCTGCCGTATCTGACGCACGGCGCAAGATGGATAATGATTGCGGCGCTTGCCGGTCAGAAAACGGAAATAGACCTTAAAAACATTTATGTGAGAAATGTAAGAATTATCGGCTCAACTCTGCGTTCGAGAACCCCGGAGGTTAAGGCGCAGATTCTTGCGGAGCTTGTGAAAAATGTGTTCCCGAAGATTGAAGAGGGACTTGTAAAACCGACTATATATAAAACTTTCCCGATTGAACAGGCAGAAGAGGCACATGCCGTACTTCAGCGCGGAGAAAATGTCGGCAAGGTTGTACTGACGGTGGGATAATTGGTAAAATAAAATAAATTCTGCAACAACAGGGCAGTGCAAACGATTTATACGTTATGCACTGCCCGATTTTTGGCAATTTATTTATAAGACTCAATATAAGAGTCAAGTTTTTGCTTTGCAAGCTCGGCTGCGATAGTTTCGTATGCGTCCTCAAGGCTGTAGTACGGGAGCTGTTCTTCAAGCTTAATGATGTGATATCCGTATGTCGATTTAACAGGCTTGCTGATTTCGCCTGGTTTCATTGAATAGCAAGCGTCTTCAAATTCGCTTACCATTTCGCCCTTGCCGAATGTGTAGCCGTTCGGATTTGCAGACATTCCTGGATCTTCGCCGTATTCCTTTATCAGCTCGTCAAAATTGCTGCCGTTTGTCGCGAGCTTGTACACGTCATTGGCTTTCTTTTCCGCTTCTTTCCATGCGGCGTCGGTTATACTACCGTCATCACTTTTTGTCGGAGAAATCAAAATATGCTTTGCGCGGACACCGTTGTACACAAAGTACAAATCAAGGTTTTTGGTGTAAAAGTCTTTAATTTCGTCCTCGGTCGGTGCAAACTGCGGCAGTGCCATCAGTTTTGAATACATATACGACGCTACATACGTGTATTTGGCAAATTCCACAGTGCATCCGTAGCGGCTTTCAAACTGTTCGGGATCCATTCCTTCCAGCGCAGTTATATTTTCACCGTAAAGATTTTCGAATTCCACCCCGGCGCTTATTCCGTTTTTCAGCGCAATATCAATCATTGCACAGTCATTTTGTATATACTCCAGTGCGGTGTTTTCGTCGGCTTTTTGTTCACCCTCCTGCAATCCCGAGTTGAGGTATTGCAGATAGTCGTTTTTCATCTTGTCGGTGTAGTCAATACCGTGAGAATTTCCGATAACATTTCCGTCAAACACGGACGGGCGGTTTTTGCCGATAACGGCTGTGTTTGTTATCCTGTCCCACGACACATCTTTATTCAGCATTTCGGCAACGCGGCGTATCGGGACATATGTGGTGTCGTCGTACAAAAAGTTGTCGGCTTCCACCTTGCTGTCACCAACAAAAATCTGCATTGCGTTTTTTGTAACATTCAGCGTTACATTTTTTTCTTCGGTAATCTTTTTGCCGGAGCCTGTAACTGCCGACGAATCTCCGCCGTCGGTTATTTTGGCACTGCCCGTTTCGGCAATCCATTCAACCTTTTTTCCGAGCATTTCGGCAACGCGGCGAAGCGGCACATATGTAGTCCCGTTGTACAGAATACTGTCTGATTCAACACGTTTTGCGTCTACCACAATATTCATTGTGTTTTTGTCCGCAACGATACTTTCCGCATCGGCGCTTGCGTATGTGCATGATGCAACAGCGGCGGCAAGCAATGTTGCCGCAAATAATTTAATTTTCATATTGTCCTCCGTTTTATTGTAATTATTTGTTTCTATTATATAGCACAGCGTTTCGATTGTCAATAATGGTTTAAAATTTATTCTACATAAAACTTGCGACGGATATGTCGCAAGTTTTATATAAAAGCGGTTAAAAGACAAACGCGTGTCAAACCGGATATATACCGGTTGACGCGCATATTTATTGAAGATAATCCAACACAAAGCTGCAAAACACATTTGTCATAATTCCTATTGCTTTCTCGTCGGCGCAAAATTTTGCGGAGTGTAGGGGAGCACTGCCTTTGCCGCCTGCACCGTACCACACGAATACTGCCGGAACTCTTTCGCTTATATACGAAAAATCTTCGCCCGTCATCAGCGGTTTTTCCAGCTCCACAGCCGCGTTATCCCCGAGGCATGCGGCAATTGTTTTTTTCATACGCTCTGTCATTTCCGAGTCGTTTATTATCGGCGGGTACAGGAAGTTGTAGTTGAATTCATATTGTGTTTTGTGTTTTCGGCACATCTCCTTTGCGAGGTTTTCAATGTTTTCGCATGCGCTTTTTCTGTCTTCATTCGAAAATCCGCGGAATGTGCCTACAACCTTTGCCGATTCCGGAATAATATTGCATCCTCCGTCGGCAGATATTGTGCACACCGACAGTACGCACTGTTCATCCGAGTGCAGATTTCCGAGTACGCGCTCTTTTACACCAAGTGCAAATTCCGCCGCCGGCATTATCGGCGACACACCGAGCTGCGGCTGTGCAC
Organism: uncultured Clostridia bacterium; assembly: GCA_934463115.1. Taxonomy (GTDB): domain Bacteria; phylum Bacillota; class Clostridia; order UMGS1810; family UMGS1810; genus CAKSIN01. Next base: position 60,462 of record CAKSIN010000003.1, on the reverse strand, counting down.
CGTGGGTGCTTTTTCCGATAAATGTCACGGTAAAGTCATCCGGCGAAGCGGTCAGCGCACCGGATCGAATCCACACTTTTCCCGGCGCAAGCTGCGGGGTGACATGTCCGCCTATTGCGGCGCAAACATGCGGAGCTTCCAGTACTCCATCGTTAATCATCGGCAGTGCACCGCCCGTGGTTTCCTCTGCCGGCTGAAAAATTATTTTTACACAGCCGCCGAACGTGCTTTCAATTTCTTTCAGAACACAGGCGCATGCCAGAGCAACCGACATGTGTATGTCGTGCCCGCACGCATGCATAACACCGCTGTTTTCCGACGCAAATTCCACTCCTGTCTCTTCACTTATCGGCAGAGCGTCCATATCCGCGCGCAGGAGTATGCATTTTTCGCCGCTCCCGATACAAGCGCAGATTCCCGTTTCGGCAATGCCGCGGCGGTATTTGATGTTATGTTTGTCCAAAAACGAACATATTGCGTCGGCAGTGCGGTACTCGCCGAACGCAAGCTCCGGGTGGCGGTGTAGGTCGCGGCGGACGCCGATTATTTCATCTTTGTATTTTTCAAAAATTTGATTTATTGAGTTCATCGGTTCAGCACCCTTTATCTTTTTCCGTAAATTCTTTGAGAACTATATACACCCCGGCGCTCCAACCCATCATCGGAGGCATGTCGTATTCGTTCGTAACATTTATACTGCCCTCAAGGACATTGTATTTTTCCCACAAATTGCCTGTGGATTCAAAGATATTTTCTGCGAGGGACACATATTTCTTTGCAATGCGGAGTGCGTCATCATGATAACCGTAGTTTTCCAGTGCCATTGCGGCAATGTATTGGTGACACGGCCAGCCGTTGGGGTAGTTCCACTGATACGAGCCGGGCACCTCATTCTTTGCGCAGGCATATATTCCGTGCGGAGCTTCGAGCAGATTCAGATTTTCTTTTACTGCACGGACATTATTTTCATCCGAAAGAGACGCAAACATTGGGTAAAGGCACGCGGCGGAAATCACCTCGCTGTGTTTGCCGCTTGCAAAATTGTAATCCGTGAGCAGTCCGTCTCCGCGGTCAAGATATTTTTGCATCAATTCTTTGCGTTTTTGCGCGAGGTTTTTCCATTTGTCATAATCGCCGTTTTCAAGGATTTTTGCAAAGTATGCCATATTTTCTTCGAGTATGTATATGAGCGAGTTTAGGTCGGGCTGAACATAATTCATTGCGTCTGTTCCCCAACGCGGATTCATATCCCAGCCGGATTCACAGCAGATGATTGCCTGGAGTGCGAGCTTGTCCGTGCTCTCCTGCCAGTCCACTCCGGAACGGTTTTTGTATGCATTTGCAAAATAATCGCTTATTCCATCTTCGGAAAGGTCGCCATTGTATTGGCAAAGCCCCGTCGCGGTCATTCTCTTTGTGCACCAGAAGTCATACTCTTTTTCGAGCACATGATACGCGCCGAAAAGCCATGCCGTATCGCCGAAAAATTCGTATACATCCCTTACCATCATCGACAAAAACGGTGGCTGGGATGTACGCAGAAAATATGTGCGGTTTCCGTTTGCCATGTATCCGTATTTGTTTACCATGTACAATATGTTGTCCGTGTTGCTTTTGGCTATGTTTTCCAGACCGCGGCGGAGCAGACCGATGTTTGTAAAGTATGTATCCCAGTAGTACAGCTCATTGTGGCGCTCCACATTCGGAACCGTGTATTCGTAGGGCAGACCGATAAGCTCGCCGTCGTCACAGCGGTTGAGCTTTACGCACCGACCGAGGTTTTTGTCTATAAATTCAAGTACGTTATTCATTTTAATCACCGATTTATCCTTTATAAATTTATTATCACAAGTATATCATACACTGCATTTTTTTGCAACAAAAATTATAATGGTTTACAAAAAATCACCACCGGCAAGCATTGTTTCGGAATATTTTGATTATTGTATTGACAAAACATGTCATTTATGCTAAAATATGATTAGTTAGTATTAACTAACCAAAAACAATACATTACAATTTTATCAAAAAGTGAGGTATACAAATGAGTGTTGTAATCGTCGGCGGACATGACAGAATGAATTGCCGTTATAAGGAAATATGCAAAAAACACGGGTGCAAATGCAAGGTTTTTACGCAGTGTCCCGCTAATTTTCAAAATCAGATAGGCAGTCCGGATATAGTAATTGTGTTTGTGAGCACGGTGGCACACAAAATGCTCAATATGGCGTCGGTGCAGGCAAAAAAGACCGGTGCGCATGTGGTTCACTGCGCGTCGTCCAGCGCGTGCGCACTTGAGAATGCGCTCTCGCAGTATTCGGCAAGAAAATAAAAGTATATTTGTCCTTCAAAAACAGCATACAGCGAAATTTTTAAAATATATCACTTTTAGCACTTGTAAATAATGCGAAAATGTGGTATCATATACCAAATGATGTTTTGAAGGGATTGGATACGAATGGATAAATACTATATAACCACGGCAATCGCATACACATCCAGAAAGCCGCATATCGGCAATACTTATGAAATAGTCCTTACAGATGCCATTGCGCGCTACAAGAGACTTATCGGCAAAGATGTGTTCTTTTTGACCGGGACGGACGAGCACGGTCAGAAGATAGAAGAATGTGCAAAAGAAAGCGGTATTTCGCCGAAAGAATATGTCGACGGTGTGTCGGGTGAGATAAAACGCATATGGGATCTCATGAACACAAGCTACGACAAATTCATCCGCACGACAGACGATTATCACGAAAAAGCCGTACAGAAAATATTCAAAAAGCTGTATGACAAGGGCGATATATACAAGGGCAAATATGAAGGCTTGTACTGTATTCCGTGCGAATCGTTTTTCACCGAAACACAGGTAACGGACGGATTGTGCCCGGATTGCGGCAGACCTGTAAAAAAGACTCACGAAGAAGCATATTTCTTTAAAATGAGCAAATATCAGGACGCTCTCATTAAACATATAGAAACACACCCCGAGTTTATTCAGCCGGAAAGCAGAAAAAAGGAAATGGTAAACAACTTCCTTAAACCTGGGCTCCAGGATTTGTGCGTTTCGCGTTCGTCCTTTAAATGGGGAATACCCGTTCCGTTCGATGACGGTCATGTGATATATGTCTGGATAGACGCACTCTCGAACTATATAACCGCTCTCGGCTACAATGTAGACGAAAAGGGCGAATTGTATCAAAAATACTGGCCGGCCGATGTACACATCATAGGTAAGGACATCCTCAGATTCCACACAATATACTGGCCGATAATACTTATGGCTCTCGGTGAGCCGCTGCCAAAACAGATATTCGGGCATCCGTGGCTTCTCTCCGGAAACGACAAAATGAGTAAATCAAAGGGCAATGTGCTCTATGCCGACGATTTGGTTAAACACTTCGGAGTTGACGCAATACGCTATTACCTCTTGCGCGAGATGCCTTTTGCGGCAGACGGTACAATTACTCTCGAAACGATTATATCGCGCTTTAATGCGGATTTGGCAAATACCCTCGGAAACCTTGTAAACAGAACCGTTGCAATGGTAAACAAGTACTTCGGCGGCAGCATAGCGAACCCCGGTGTGTCGGATGGCACGGATGACGAACTCCGCATGGCGGCGCTGAACACTGTCGGCGAAGTTGACAAAAAAATGGATGAGCTGAAAGTTGCCGATTCGCTTGAATGCATAATGAATCTTGCGCGCAGAAGCAACAAATACATCGATGAAACAATGCCGTGGGCACTTGCAAAGGACGAAACCAAATCCGACAGACTTAAGACGGTTTTGTGCAACCTTGTTGAGGCTATTCGCTTTATCGGAGTGCTTATCAAACCGTTTATGCCGCAGACGGGCGATGCAATACTTTCGCAGATTAAATCGGACGACAGCGGCTACGAATCCGTAAAGACTTTTGCTCCCGATAAGGCAGATGTCGGCGAGGCAAAGGTGCTCTTTGCAAGACTGGATGAAAAGAAAAAACTCGAAGAAGTTGAAAACGATATATTAAAACCGGCAGTCGATGAAAAAGAAGAAAGCACGGCAGAAATCAGTATAGATGATTTTGCAAAAGTAGAGATGAAAACAGGAGTTGTTCTCGAAAGCAAGCATGTTGAGGGAGCAAAGAAACTTCTTGTTTCAAAGATAAAAATCGGCGATTCCGTTCGTCAGATAGTATCGGGTATAGCCGAGTACTATCAGCCGGAAGAAATTGTCGGCAAAAAGGTAGTTGTCGTTACAAACCTCAAGCCCGTTAAACTCCGCGGCGTGCTTTCCGAGGGAATGATACTCTGCGCTTCGGCAAACGGAAAGCTTACAATCGTTTCGCCGGACGGCGATATGGAAGACGGAGCGGAAGTCAGATAACTTTCGGGGGTAGGTATGTTTTTTGATACACATGCACATTTAAATGATGAACGGTTTGACGACGACCGCGAAAAACTGATACTTTCGCTGAATGAAAACGGTGTTTCGAACACGTGCGAAATAGGATTTGACATGCCGAGTTCACGCGCGGCGGCCGACCTTGCGGATAAGTATGATTTTATATATGCCGCCGTCGGGATTCATCCTCACGACGCCGATACTGCGGATGACGGATGCTATACCGAACTTGAAAAACTGCTTGACAGAAAAAAGGTTGTCGCACTTGGTGAAATCGGGCTTGACTATTATTATGACAATTCCGAAAGGGATATCCAGCGCGAAGTGTTTGCAAACCAGCTTGAACTTGCAAAAAAAGTCGGCTGCCCCGTTACGATTCACACACGTGACGCAATGGGAGATACTATAGATATTCTGCGCAGCCACGGCGGCGGAGACGGAATAATACACTGTTTCAGCGGCAGCAAAGAAAGTGCAAAAATTTTACTGGATATGGGGTATTATATATCTTTTGCCGGTCCTGTGACATTCAAAAATGCCAATTCGATACTTGATGTTGTCCGATATGTGCCGATAGAAAGAATGCTGGTTGAAACCGACAGTCCGTATCTTGCGCCTGTTCCGCACCGCGGTGACAGAAATTGTCCCGTCTATGTTTCGGAGGTTGCCGCAAAAATTGCGGAACTTAAAGATATGAGCATAGATGAAGTGGCAGAGATAACACGAAAGAATGCATTTGATGTTTACAGAATAGATTGTAAATGATACAATTGTGGTATAAATGGAGTTATTTTATATTTACTTTACAGATGAATAATGTTAGAATAATGTGGTGTAGACGATACATCACATTATTTTTTAATTGGGGGATTAATACATGAGTTTATTATACGGAGCCGACTACAACCCGGAGCAGTGGGTGGACAGGCCTGATGTACTCGAAAAAGATATTGAGCTTATGAAAAAAGCAGGGTGCAATGTAATGTCAATCGGTATTTTCGGCTGGGCATTTATGGAGCCTGCGGAGGGGGAGTATGACTTTTCTTTTTATGAGGATATTATAAACCGTTTGTATAAAAACGGTATAAAGACTATTCTTGCCACACCGAGTGCGGCAATGCCTGCGTGGCTGTCGCACAAATACCCCGAGGTTTTGCGTACCGACGGAAACGGTGTGCGCCACAGGCACGGTAACAGACAGAATATCTGCCTTACATCTCCAGTACTGCGTCGAAAGGTTCGTGAAATAAACGAGCGGCTTGCACTGAAATTCAAGGATAATCCGGCAATACTCGCCTGGCATGTGTCAAACGAATATTTCGGTTCATGCCGCTGTGACAAATGTGCCGAGGCATTTCGAATCTATCTGAAAGAACGCTACGGCGGTTCGTTGGATGAACTTAACCACGAATGGTGGAACTCATTTTGGAGTCATACATACACAGGGTGGGAGCAGATAGAACCGCCCATGGATATAGGCGAAACATCGTCAAACGCACTCAAACTCAACTGGAAACGGTTTGAAACAAAACAAACCATTGACTTTTACAAAAATGAAATTGAACCGCTGAAAAGAATAACTCCGGATATTCCGGTTACAACAAACTTTCATTGTAGTCCGGATTTCTTTGATTATTCAAAATTTGCAAAGTATGTTGATTTTGTCTGCTGGGACGCGTATCCGATGTGGCATGCTCCGAACGGAAATGTCGACGAGGCGGCGAAGTTTGCGTTTGTGTACGATTTTTGCCGTTCGGCAAAGAACAAGCCGTTTTTGCTTATGGAGAGCACACCGAGCAACGTAAACTGGTCGGAGTATAACAAACTCAAACGTCCGAAAATGAACAATCTTTCGTCGCTGCAGGCGGTATCCTGCGGTTCCGACTCCGTTCAGTATTTCCAGTGGCGAAAAAGCCGCGGTTCGGCAGAAAAATTTCACGGTGCAGTCGTTGATCATTGCGGTCACGGCAACACGCGTGTGTTCCGCGAGGCGGCAGAACTCGGGGAAATACTTGCACGGCTGGGCAGTGTGGAAGGCAGTGCTGTGACTGCGCATGCGGCTGTTATTTATGATGCCGAAAACAGCTGGGCACTCGGAGAAGCAAACGGATTTCAGATAAAGGACAAAAAATACAAGGAAGAATGTATTAAGTTTCACAAGTCGCTTTGCAGCTGCGGCATTAATGCGGATGTAATAGATTCCGAACACGGTTTTGACGGTTACAGCGTGATATTTGCACCCATGCTTTATATGATAAAACCGAATGTTGAAAAGCGGCTTGCGGAATATGTGAAAAACGGCGGTATTCTGGTGTCGGGGTATATGAGCGGATTTGTAAACAGTGATGATTTGTGTTATCTCGGCGGATTTCCGTGCGGAGAGCTTAAGGACGTTTTCGGGATATGGAATGAAGAAACGGATACATTATACCCTGGTGAGAGAAATACTGTGGATATGAACGGTAAAAAGTACACGGCTTATGACTACTGCGAAGTTATACATGCAGAGTCGGCGCAGGTGCTTGCACGCTATGAAAGTGACTTTTATGCAGGCAACCCGGCGGTGACGTTAAATAAATACGGAAACGGCAAAGCGTACTATATTGCATTTCGCTCCGATGATGAATTTGTATACGATTTTTGCAATACGCTCGGTATCGGTTCGGACGGTGCTCGCCGATATATGGATTATCCGACAGGTGTGAGCGTTCGCACACGCGAGGATGACGAAAGCATATATTTCTTTGTTCAAAATTTTAATGACAGTGCGGTATGCGTGAATCTCACGGAAGAATTTACCGATGCATTAAATGGAAAAAAAGTCAGCGGCAGCGTTGAACTTAGCGTGTATGACACGCTGATTTTGCGGAAAATAAAATAATAACGGATTTATAATGCAAAAAGCAATTAAGCAACAGCTTAGTTGCCTTTTGCATTGAAATTTGCATTACGCTGTTTACAAAATGCGATTGTTGTATTGACGCTACAGATAAAATAATGTATAATGTCATTACAACGTGTGAGCCGGATATTATGCTGTGTGAAACGGTAATGACGAGAAACGGAGGGAAATATGACAAAGCGTTTTGTTTCAATAGCAATTTTTTTGATTGTATTGTGCATATTTGCACGTGCTGAAAATGACTATTTGCTGCAATATGATATTTCATACAATATAGTTCAAAATAATATGAGTATAACATGTAATGCCGAGAATACCGATAAAAGCAATATACAGCTGATAGCTGCACTGTATCGGGGCGATATTTTACAGGCTGTTTTTTCAAAACCTATTTCCGGAGGAGCGGATAATACTATTGTGATTGAACTTCCGTCGGCAGACAGAGAGCAGTACTGTGTCAAAGCCATGGTGTGGGAGGATATGATAAGGCTGATACCTGTCGGTAAAATAAAAAGAGTACGTGATATTGAACCGTATCTTCGCGAAAAAACCGTTATTGTTTCGGCAAATGCCGGAGATACCGTAAATTTATATATGAACTCCGAAAACGCAATAGGCGACAATGCAGATGCAAATCATACAATAACATACAACACGCAGAATTTGAAAATTGTGGATTTATGCGGTTTTACGTATGAAAAGGAACTGTCGGTCGGTAAAATAGCGGATATTGGTCTGAATATCAGAGAATTTAATCCTCAAACCGGCACAGCCGTGTTTAATTTTGATTTGAAATACGGCCGAAATACGGGTGTTAATAATCTTGTTAAATTCAAAGCGTTGTCGGATATACATGACGAAGAAATTATATACAGTATTGAGTGACGGAGGGGTATTATGAAAAAAAGAATTATAGCGTCGGGAGCAGCTGCGGTTATTATGTTTTCATCCGTTGCAGCCGGTGCAAAAGTGCTGTATCCGGATAGTGTGCAGAGGCGAATTGAAATAGGCTACAGTGTTGAGGATGCCTGCTGTGTGTCGGCTATCAGGGCACTTGGCGGAAATGAAGCGACGGATTTTATATACCGTAAATATCTGACATTGGGCAGCTGGGAAGCAACGGCGGAATATTACGGCGTTAACATGGAAGAATTCGCTGCCAATATCCGATACTATCCCAAAAACATATCGGACAATATATACATCGAAATGAAATCGAAAGGAATGACAGACGAGGAATGCTATGATTTTGCGCGCCGTTCCGATAATGCACAAATGGATATAGCCATAACGTGGGAGGCAAATAAAAAAGGAAAGACAATATCCGATTTGATTAAAGAACGGACAGCACAAAAGAATGCCGGACTTAATGCGGCAATGGATTTGACATTCGGAAAAATTACCGCCACGGAATACACGGAAAAAATGAAAATTATTTCACCGGGCATGGAAGTGGAAGAAGTTTTGGAATTTGCGCGCAGGGAGCGAAACGGCTGGATTGAATTTCGCAGAGCGACTTCACACATAACGGATGAAGAATTAAAAGCTGCGGCAGATGCCGGTGTAACAGACTTTTTTGACGCATGCCGCATAAAGGATTCGGTTATGATTTCAAGTCTGACATATGATGAAATTCTTAGTCAGATAAAGCAGGGCAATGATATTGATTCTGTTTTAAAAGACAGCGTGTCTGCGGATAAAATAAGTTCCGCTGCAACAGGAGAAAAAAAGGAAACCAAATAGGGGAGAAAACATGAAAAGAATTATAAGTATTCTTTTACATGCTGTGGTTTTTTCGTGTATGTTGTGCGTGGTGCATGCATACGCAATGACACAGCAGGAAATAGATAAATACAATAATTTGTACTATCCGCAGTCTACATACAACGGCGGAATTAATTCAGGCGCGAATACAGGCTCGGGTGAAGCATATGTAGATCCGGCTACCGGGAGCACACACATTAATGTAACAGATGTTACACTACCGGGTGCAGGAGGATTTGACCTGAGTATTTCCAGAACATACAATTCACAGAATGCGGCGCTTTTCGAGGCATATCTGAAAGAAACCGATACTGATGAGTCTGCAACGTATTACATGCTAATAGGAAGCAAAAAAGTTTACACTGTGTATACGGATAATTCCTCAGATACAACTATATACGACAATGTGTGCCTTACACCAAAATTTGATACATATTTAAATAACAAATCGGCAGAATGGATGATTTGTAATTCTTCAAAATATGAATATGATTACGTTGAGACTCCGCCGAATACAAAACTTTTTGTGACAGCCGCCGAGGCGCAGGCGGTAGCCGATTATATCAATTCGGGTTCGTATGAGATAGAATCGGTTTTTCCCTACGATAACATGCCGCGTTGTAATGTTGATTATTATAATTTTACGGTATCGGCAGTACAAATTACCATTACATATACAGAATATGAAAATGCCCTTCTTGACGATACCTCATGCGAAAGATATTCAAGACTCGGAACCGGATGGGAATTTGACTTTCCGTACGTGGAAACGCGCTACGGTTATGAAGATACATATGAATATCTGCATTTCGGAACAAAGGGAACATACCTTATAGACTTTGGCAGTGACGGCGGCGAAAACGGACTTGCCGGATATGCGTTGAATGATATCGCATTGACATCGGATACGAGTGTAACACACGACGGCATGCAAAGTAAATATCTCGCTGTGCAAAAGGACGGCACGAAGTATTACTTTGGCACCGACGGTCGTCTTTTGTACACGGAGGACAGGCATGGAAACCGAATAAAATTCTATTGTGAAACGAAAAACTACATGAATGTATGGGGAAAATACAAATCGTATCCGTATATAACAAGAATAGTTGATTCCGTGGGGAGAACCATTAGTTTTACAACTGAAATTCAAAACAATGACGATAAGATTTTGTATATGACAATCTCAAACCCGAATGATGAAGAAGATAACCGTGTTTATGAATATTACCTGGACAAGCTGAGCAATTCGGAAATAAAGATAACGAATTTTCGCGAAATTAAGGGGCTTCAGTGTGATGAGTGGGTGCTTCGCGTTGTTACAAATCCCGAAGGGGATGTTTACAGGTACAACTATACATTTATGCCTGTTAAGTTTTCATTTTTGAACAGAAACGAACTTTTTTACAGTGATTACGGCGATGTAAGAAAAGAATCTTTCGGCAATGCCTTTGTTACGGATGACAATATCGAGGAATTCAAGGGTATGCACAATACCTATGCGCTTGTCAGAAGTGCGGTTTACAACGGAAAAAATTCTCACTATTTTACATATTCTCGTTTTGTGAAGAACTGTACGCTGAACGGTTCAATGATTTTTCCGAAAGCATATGAGTATCATGGGGATTCGGTAAAGGATTATGCCGGGAACAGATATACCTTAAATTCAAGAAAATATTTTTATGATATAAACAATGTCGGCGAATATGACGGGTATATCGGATACACCGAAACGGAACGGATAGGCAGCAGCTATAATTATGCCGTTAAAATAAGCGACAGCGACATGCCCGGCGATAAATACTCATACAGCATTTATCAATATGAATACACAGGTTTGGGCTGCAATAAAACCATTTTGACAAAAAACATTGTAAGTCAGGGCAGCGACCACAAAACAGTTGCCGACTATTCGTACAGCGCAGATACAAATCTTCCGGTATCGATTGTCAACAAAATTTATTCATCACCGGACAGTAACGTGTATATGACAACATCAACCGGTTATACATATGATTCTCAAAAATACGGTGATGTATTGTCTGAAATACCAAACGGTGATGATAACAGAAAAACAACATACACATATGATGAAAATTATCATTTTGCAACAAGTGTTGTATACAAGCAAAATGCGGATAAAACAATAAAATTTGAATATGTTCCGACATCTGACGGCAAGGACATGGAATATGTCAATGTGTATGAAAACAGTGTACTCAAAAATAAAACCCGTTACAAATATGATACGTTCGGAAATGTTGTTAACAAAAAAGAATATTTCGATAATTTAACAGACTATGACGAGACGGCATACACATATCAAAACGGCGCAAATCTCATTTCGGAAACATCAATCGGCGTTTTCGGTAACGGTAATGAATCGGCGGATATATCAAAATCGGCAGCATATGATTTTTGGGGTAACCCGATATCTCAGACCGATCCCGAGGGGAACACAACGCACATCGGTTATGACAAGGCCGGACGTGTAATATCCGTTACAAATCCCGATGGCAGTCAGAAACGGTATGAATACGGACGGTACACTATTTCGGAAACCGATGAACTCGGAGGGAATGTATACGGCGAATATTTCGGAAGCGGTGACGCGGAAAAGATAAGCTACACCGGACTGGGTGTTGAGCATAAGCAAAATTATATTGATTCGCACGGAAATATCAAAACCGAAATCATAATGTCGGAAGAAACGGATTCCGACGGATATCAGATACCGCACAGCATAACGAACTATGAATATGACACGCTTCAGAGACCTGTTTTAAAAGAGGTTTTGGATTGCAATAACCTGCTGATTTACAAAGAAACATATTCATATGAAATAACACCGGACTACAGCAAAAAAACGACTTCGATTATCGGAAACGGGCAATCGCCGGCAATTGTTACAAGCGAATATTACGACAAATTCGGCTGTAAAATCGAATCTGAAATCGGAGCGGACTGCGAGACATATACCCATGATTATCGCGGAAACACTGTTAGTGTGAAATCATCAAGGGCGAATAATGAAAATTGGTCGGAAAATGCTTCGGTAACATATGAATACAATTATATGGATAAACCTGTAAAGGAAACCGATGTATTCGGCAATTTCACGGCGGCGGAATATGACACGTTCGGAAGAAAAATAAGAGAATATGATAAAAACGGATATGCCACGGAATACAAATATGATAATCTCGGCCGACTTGTTGAACAGCGGTCACCTGTTGAGGAAAAAGAGGGAACAATATATTACTCCGTGAAAAAGATGTGGTATGACAAAAACGGGAATGTTGTAAAGGAACAAATAAACACAAATGCTGCGGGCGAAAACGATGCATACAGCGAGATTGAATATGTATACGATAACCGCAGCCGTTTGATAACAACAAAGTCTTTTGACGGTGAAAAATACAACTATGTTCAGAATTATTATGATGTAAAGGGTAATTTGCTCAGAGTATATACAGGCTTGCACAGTCCGCTGACAATAAGAGGCTTGGATGATGTAACTGACGGTGACGACACAGAGTATGCGGTTACAAAATACAGTTATGATTTGCTCGGACGGCTGATTCGGGTTACCGACGCACTCGGCTGCAGTGAAAACAGTGTGTACGACAAATCAACCGGGCTTGTTTTATCTTTGACAGACAGAAACGCACAGAACTTTGTGTACACTTATGACGCGCTTAATAACATGACGTCAAAATCGCTTTCGGATGGCACAAATTCCGAAACAAAAATATACAACACGGCAGGACAGACAATCTCTGCTCAAAATGATACAACAACAATTAACTATACCTACAATGATAAAGGATTTCTTGCATCCGAGACAGATACATCTGCAGGAACGGAAAAGGCATATGATTATGATTCGGCCGGGAATCGAACCTCATTTATACTTAAAAGAAACGGTCAGGTTGAAATGAGTCAAAATTATACCTATGACAAACTGAACCGTTTGATGAGCGTGAGTGAAAACGGAAACATTATTGCGACATATTCGTATGACAATAATAACAACAGAATCCAAACAGTAAGCGGCGGTGAAACCACAAACTATACGTACAACATTGCAAACCTGCTGACATCACAGACAACCGGTGATAAGCTGAATGAACAATACACCTATTGCCTGAACGGCAATCAAAAAACCAAAACAAGCAATGGCACATTGACAATATATGAATATGACGGAATGAACAGGCTGGCAAAGGAAAATGATACCGAATATTCCTTTGATGATTTCGGAAACCGTAAAAGTATGACATCGGTGGGCAGCACAACAGATTATACCTATGACCTTAATAACCGCCTGACAAAGAGTGTTGAAAAAACGGGTGATGAAACAAAAACGACGGCTGTATTTTACGATTTCAACGGAAATACAATAGCTAAATCGATTACAACCAATGTGCCGTTTGGTGCAGATGTGACCGGGGATTATACCGTTTCTCAAAACTCAAATGAAAATGTTGCGCTGTATGAGTATAACTGCTATAATCAGCTTGCAGTCGTCGATACAAACGGTGTTGTTTCAACCTATACATATGCGCCGGACGGAATAAGGACTTCAAAGACCGTTGACGGAAAAACAACAAATTTTGTTTATGATAATGCGAATGTTATCATGGAAATAACGTCCGACAGAATTAATAAGTATTTCAGAGGTTTTGAAATAATCAAAAACGACAATAGCGTGTACTATTTATATAACGGTCAGGGCGATGTGTCGATACTTTCGGACAGTGCCGGAAACACCGTTGCAAGTTATATTTTTGACGCATACGGAAATCAGACGGGAGAGGGAACGGTATATAATCCGTTCGGATACAGGGGCGAGTATACCGACTCGGAAAGCGGATTTGTTTATCTCAGAGCGAGAATGTATGATCCTCAAACCGGAAGATTTATAAATGAGGATCCGATAAGGGACGGACTTAATTGGTATGTTTATTGTGACAATGATCCGGTTAATTTCTTGGATTCAACAGGTTGTATAAAAGACGGTGATGAAAAATTAAATGACAGTATTCAAATAATATTAAATGGTCCAAATAAGGACGGAAATGGTGGATTATCGCTTGCATGGAGTAATGCGTCAGAATACGCTAAGCCTATAATTGCTGAAATGGCTGATAAGATTAGAAATTTTAATGCTGATAACATCAATAGACATATGATACTTTTAAATTCATCAGCAGCTGCGGGAAATGGGCACACGGCAACATTATTATTGAATGCTAGCGAACAAGGTTTATTATTCAGTTTTTATCCCGAAAATGGTAAAGCGTCAGACATTGGACAGATGAGAATATCCTTTTTAAATGTTGAACAATGGAATAACCTGTTGTACAACAATTCAAGCTTTTATCTGATTGCAAGTAATGGCACAATTGCTTTTGAAAAATTTACAGATAATTTATATTTGACAGTATCAAGCGAAGAAGGAAAAAATGGTTTAAGAGCAATTGCAAATTTATATGTTAATCCAGGAAACTATAGCTTGATTTCACGCAATTGCGATCACATAACATGCGAGGTAGCTAATGCTGCAGGAATATTTTACGACAAGAGGCTACAACCAAATGATTCGTTTATGTATACGTCGATGTATCATACAAATCGTCGCTTGTGGGTAATGCATCAACTTTCTAGAAACAATAGGTGATAATATGAAAAAATTAAAATTGTCTATATTTATATTAGTGATTGTTTTAGGAATATTATTTGTCGTTAAAACAAATAATATTGGATTTATGCTTGACGGACAGATAACATACAGCTCGGCTAACGGTGATAAACGGGGCGCATACATATTGGATTTGAGTTCCGAAAAGAAAGCATTTGTTCCGGATTGCCTTGGAATACAGTTATTAAATGATGATGAAGCTTTGCTGATATGTTACAGAAAAATAAAAATAATCGATATCGTGAGCAAAGACGAAAAATGTGAGTACGACACCGATTGCAATATTGATTATGTCGGTCAAAAGACGGGAACGGTAATAAGTTTTTCGTCCGGCAAAAGTATATATGAGCTTGATTTAACGAGCGGCGGCATGAAATGCATTGTAACCGATAGCGGTTCAAAATATCATGGGTGGAATAACGATAGTCTGATTTATTCCAACGACAGAAACGAAATAATAGAATTGAATCCTGAGGAAAATACGTTGAACAAAATATGCACCGGGACAAATCCGACAGTATCACCAAACGGCAACCTCATTGCCTACAGCGACGAGTCCGGCAAGCTGAATGTTTTGTCATTGACAAACGGTGAGAAATATGTGTTTAAGTTTCCTGTATATTACTATTGTTTTTCTCCCGATTCCAAATTTGTTCTTATCGAAAGTGAAATGAGCACTGCAACGGCAATAAAAAACCTATTTTCAAACGGCCGTGTTATCGGGCATAAAATTATTGTCTGGAATTATGGAAGTAACAAAGAATATGCCATTGTTAAAAGTTGTGAATTTGGCGCCGGGGAAGGCTTTTCGTGGAGATAACTGCAATGTGAATGGCTCACAAAAAGATATAAAAAAAGTACTAAGAGCATATTTTTCCGAAAAAATAAAATAAATTAAAAAAAGGTATTGACAAATTGTGTGTAAAGTGGTATCATATCACAGTAAAGCAAAGAAGAAGTCCACTTCTCACCTTGCAATTTGAATGCATTGCAACGGTTAATACTTGTATTCAGCATATAAGTGGGTGGATTTCGCCCACTTTTTTATTTTGCCGAAAGGCAAAGAGTGTGATTTGCAATGATATTTATTTGGAGGTGCTTTATCATCGGTATTAAAGAAATGTTGATTAATGATGAAATCAGGGAGAAAGAAGTCAGACTTATTGATTCGGACGGTTCTCAGCTTGGTATTGTGTCGCTGACCGACGCTCTTGGTAAAGCCGAAAACAAGGGGCTTGATTTAGTGCTTATTGCACCGCAGGCAAAACCGCCGGCATGTAAGCTCATGGATTACGGCAAGTACAAGTTTGAGCAGGGCAAACGAGACAAGGAAGCTAGAAAAAATCAGAAAATCGTCAATATCAAGGAAGTCAGAATAACGCCGTCTATCGACGTTCACGACTTTAATACAAAGGTTAATCAGGCTGTCAAATTCTTGAAATCGGGAGATAAAGTTAAGGTTACCGTGCGTTTCAGAGGACGTGAACTTCATCACACCGAACTCGGGCAAGAGCTCTTGAAGAAGTTTGCGGATGTAATATCCGAAT
This sequence comes from uncultured Clostridia bacterium, assembly GCA_934463115.1. Classification (GTDB taxonomy): domain Bacteria; phylum Bacillota; class Clostridia; order UMGS1810; family UMGS1810; genus CAKSIN01. The sequence continues at coordinate 44,161 of CAKSIN010000003.1, read as the reverse complement.
CGGGCAATGTGGAAAAAGCCGCAAAGCTTGAAGGACGGAACATGACCATGGTGGTTTCACCGAAACAATAATAAACCTAAAAATCGGAAGGAGTGTAAATGCAATGCCTAAAATCAAAACTCACAGAGGTGCTGCAAAAAGATTTGGTCTTACAAAAAACGGTAAGGTAAAGCTCAATCAGGCTTTCAGAAGACATATCTTGACAAAGAAATCCACAAAGAGAAAGAGAGCTTTAAGAAAGCAGGCATATGCTTCAAAGGCAAATGCAGCTACAATCAAGAGACTGATACTTTATAAATAAAATTAAGGGAGGCGTTCTAAATGGCTAGAGTAAAAGGCGCTATGGCTACAAGAAAGAGACATAAGAGAGTTTTAAAGCTCGCTAAAGGATACAGAGGTGCAAAAAGCAAACTTTTCAGAACTGCAAACCAGGCAGTAATGAAATCGCTTGTATATGCATACATCGGCAGAAAACAGAGAAAGAGAGATTTCAGAAGAATCTGGATTACAAGAATCAGTGCCGCATGCAAGATGAACGGCACAAATTATTCAAAGTTCATGAACGGACTCAAAAAGGCCGATATCAACATGAACAGAAAAATGCTTTCGGAAATTGCTATTGCAGATCCCGCAGCATTCACAGCATTGGTTGAAAAGGCAAACGCTGCCATCAACTAAAAATTATGTATAAACCACTATGTTTTGCAAAAATATAGTGGTTTTGGTGTATTATGAGGTATAACGGAGTATCAGATGATTACAATAGAAAGTCAGTCAAATGAAATATATAAGTTGGCAAAAAAACTGCTCACTCACAGCGGCCGGAAAAAGTCCGGAATGTTCATCGCCGAGGGAGAACGTATTGTAAAAGACGCTGTGAGCGGCGGAGCGTGTCCGGAGTACATATTGCTGCGCAAAGGTCAAAGCTTTGAATGGCTTGACAGCGTTCAAAACGTTCGTGTGTATCAGATGAGCGAAAAACTCTTTGACACATTGAAATGTACGGTAAATTCACAGGGAATAATTGCCGTATTTAAAAGCGTTACACATTCCGCGGCAGAGATTGATTACGGCTCGGACGGCTGCTATTTGTACCTTGACGGTATAACGGATCCCGGGAATATGGGTACAATTCTTCGGACGGCATGCGCTTTCGGAGTAAAGGGTGTTGTGCTCTCTGACGGATGTGCGGATGTGTACAATCCAAAGGTTGTGCGCTCCACCATGGCAGGAATATTTGCCGTTCCGATATATGACGGCGGAAAAACGGCACTCGGCAGATTTGCCGAATCGGGATTTTGTATTGTCGGTACGTTTCCAGGGTGCGGCGCTGATATAGGAGATTTTGAATTTTCGAACAGGAGCGTTGTTGCCGTGGGTAACGAAGCAAACGGAATTTGCCCCGAAACAGAGGCAATGTGCAGTAAAAAAGTTACAATTCCGATGTCGGAATACGCCGAGTCCTTGAATGTTTCGGTAGCATGTGGTATAATGTTATACAGAGCGTTCGTTACATGCTCAAAAAAGGGAGGTCACAGCCTTGAGTGAATTTTGGACATTTGTGATTCAGAATATTCGGCTGGTTCGATTCCGCGATATGCTTGATATAGCCATAGTAGCATTTGTAATATACAACGGTGTAAAGCTTGTTAAGGAGACTCGCGCGGCTCAGCTTATAAAGGGAATAATAATATTTGTTGTTGCGACACAGGTTGCAAACTGGCTCGAACTCAACGCAATCGGCTACTTGCTTGCCAATACCATGCAGGTGGGTGTTCTTGCTATAATAATAATGTTTCAGCCGGAAATACGGCGCGTTCTCGAAAAAATGGGAACAAGCACGGTGGCAGGGAATTTTTTCGGTACAAACGATGAGATAAATGATGTGGCAAACGCGGTGTGCGAGGCATCAAAGTATATGGCGGAACACAAGATAGGAGCTCTTATGCTGCTTGAACGCAACACCAAACTCGGTGATATAATGAAAACCGGAACCGCGCTTGACGCGCAGATATCACCGCAGCTGCTTATAAATATATTTATGTCAAACACACCGCTGCACGACGGCGCAACGATTATCGGCGGAAACAAGATAAAGGCAAGCGCGTGCTTTTTGCCGCTTACGCAGAACAACAGTTTTTCGAAAGAACTCGGCACAAGGCACCGTGCCGCTATAGGCGTGTCGGAGGTTGCGGACTGTATATCGGTTGTTGTGTCGGAGGAAACGGGTAAAATATCTATTGCCATGAACGGTGAACTCAGACGCGGGGTAACGGTGGATGAACTCCGCAGCACCATTATCAATGAAATGGGCAATGATACGCATCAGAAAAGCGATGTTAAGCCGGAAAAGGTTAGCATTGTCAGCAGACTTATGCAATGGATGGTGAAGAAAAAGTGAAGGATATTTTTAAAACAAATTGGTTTCTCGCTTTAACCTCGGTGCTGTGTGCTGTTGTAATATGGGTTTATGTTGTGTACTTTATCAACCCTATGTTTGAAATGACTCTTAAAAATATTCCCGTAACATTTACAAACGAGTCGTCAGATTTTGAAAACGGAAAACTCACCGTTTTGTCATCAAACAGCGAAACCGTTAACCTCAGGGTAAGAGGCAAGCGCGGAACACTTTCGCGCCTCTCGGGCGACAATGTTACATGTACCGCAAATATGACGGATATAAAAAGCGCGGGAACATATACTCTCCCCATTGCCGTTAATTTCAATATAGACGGTGTTGAACTTATGCAAAAAAATCCGTACAACATAGTACTCAAAATCGATAAAGTTATTACCGGAGAAAAAGAAATAAAAATCGAAACACAGGGTAAACCCGCCGACGGATTTATAGCCGAAAATGTTGAATATTCACCGCTTAAAATACGTCTTACCGGCGCAAAAAGCATTGTGAACAAGGTTGACACGGCATCTATAAATGTAGACCTTACCGGTGCCGATGACAATATATCGGGCAGATATAAAATCAAGCTCTATGACGAAAACGGAGATGAATTTAACGACAGCAAAATAAACAAAAATGTTTCGTATGCAGAGGTTAAATATAATATTTATCAGATGAAAAATATGCAGATTTCCGCAAAACTCAGCGCAGATGAAAATTCACTCGGCGAAAAGGTCACAGTTTCCAAGATAAAACCGTCATCGGTAAAGGTTATAGGAGACAAGCGGGATATCATGAGCCTTGAAAAACTTGAAACAGAAGAAATAGATGTGTCACATATAGGGGACGGAGCGGTTTTAAAGGTTAAAATCGGCACTCTCCCGAAAAATTCATATATAGAGGACTCAACGGAATATGTTGAGATTACGTTTGGCACGCAAAAAAAATAAACGATTAATCGGAGGATAATATGGGTAGATTATTTGGAACAGACGGCGTCAGAGGAATTGCCAATACGGAACTTGACGCGACTTTAGCGTTCAAACTTGGTCAGGCAGGGGCAAAGGTTCTTACCGCAAACTGCGAAGGTACGCCGAAAATTCTTATCGGTAAAGATACAAGAATATCGGGAGATATGCTCGAAACAGCACTTGCGTCGGGTTTTTGCAGCGTGGGAGCAAAAGTGTATTGCGTGGGTGTGCTGCCTACACCTGCAATAGCATACCTTGTAAGAAAATACAATATGGATGCGGGGGTTGTGATAAGCGCGTCGCATAACCCCATGGAATACAACGGTATTAAATTTTTCAGCAAAGAGGGCTATAAGCTCAGCGACAGCCTCGAAAACGAGATTGAGGAGTATATTCTTGACGGAAAAGAACTCGGCGAGCTTCCCACAGGTGACGGTGTGGGAACGATTCACACGGTGGATACGGGTGCCGAAGATTATGTGGACTACATATATTCAACGGTCAAGGGCGATTTTAAGGGTATGAATATTATCCTCGACTGCGCTAACGGTGCGTCGTACAAATGCGCCGGAATGTTGTTTGAAAAACTCGGCGCAAACGTTAAGCTTATCAACAATACACCCGACGGCTGCAACATCAACCGCGACTGCGGTTCAACACATATGGAAGGACTGTGCAGGTGCGTGGCGGACGGAAATTACGATATCGGTCTTGCATTTGACGGCGATGCCGACAGAATGCTTGCATCGGATGAAAATGGTAATTTTGTGGACGGTGACAAGATAATGGCTATATGTGCTCTTGAACTGAAAAAGTGTGGCATGCTCAAAAACAATACGGTTGTGGCAACTGTAATGAGCAATCTCGGTTTTTTCAATGCACTTAAGAGCAATGGTATAGAGTACGCACAGACAAAGGTAGGGGACAGGTATGTTCTCGAAAACATGCTCGAAAACGGTCATTGCATAGGCGGCGAACAGTCGGGGCATATTATATTTTTGGATTACAATACTACCGGCGACGGTCTGATGACGGCGGTGCGCCTTGTGAGCGCGCTGCGCGACAGCGGAAAGAAAATGAGCGAACTTGCCGAAATAGTGAATATTCTGCCGCAGGTTCTCGTTAATGCAAAAATCAAAAACGAATACAAATCAACATACATGAATGATCCCGACATCGCGGCTGCAATTAAGGATATCGAGGACAAATTTGCCGGAAACGGCAGAGTACTTATCAGACCGTCCGGAACAGAACCGCTCGTGCGCGTTATGATAGAGGGCGAGGATATAGATGTTTTGACAAACGAGGCAAATTCGCTTGCTTCGCTTATTGAAAGCCGGTTGGGTTGAGATATGACAAAAAAGGAAAGAGCAATTGCAATAGCCGACGCACTTGATTTGGTATATGCCGACGCAAAATGTTCGCTGGATTTTTCATCAGAACACGAATTGCTTGTCGCAGTTCAGCTGTCGGCGCAGTGCACGGATGCGCGCGTTAATATTGTAACAAAGGAATTGTTCAAAAAATATAAAAATGTTTACGAGTTCGCAAATGCCGATGTAAATGAGCTTGAGAAAATTATACGTCCCTGCGGATTTTACAGAAACAAAGCAAAGAATATAATTTCATCCTCAAAGGATATCGCAGAAAAATTTGGCGGAAAAGTTCCGTCTGATATGGACGGTCTGCTGTCTCTTGCCGGAGTCGGCAGAAAAACGGCAAATCTGATTCTGGGTGATGTATTCGGCAAACCCGGTGCGGTGGTCGTTGATACCCATTGTATTCGGCTTTCAAACAGATTCGGTCTTGTAAACTGCAGCGATCCCGTCCGCATTGAACATGCGCTGAGAAAGCTGCTGCCGCCGGAGCGCAGCATGAAGTTTTGCCATGAGCTTGTTTATCACGGCAGAGCCGTATGCACGGCGCGGAGTCCTAAGTGCGGCGAATGCCCGATAAAACAGCTATGCAAAACAGGAGGTGCACAATGATATATTTCGGTCCGTCCGGGAATGAAGAAAATTTTTATTCCACCGGGCACAAATCATCTCTGGAAATGCCGGAGTATGTAAATTCAATGGGACTTAATGCCTACGAATATCAGTGTTCGCGCGGCGTTAACGTGAGCGAGGCAACAGCAAGAAAACTCGGAGAGAATGCGGTTAAATTCGGCGTCAAGCTGAGTATTCACGCTCCGTACTATGTTAATCCCGCAACGGATGACGAAGAAAAAAGACTAAAAACCGTTAAATACATTACCGACTCAATGCAGGCGGCAATGTATATGGGTGCCGACAGAATAGTCGTTCACACCGGCGGATGCGCCAAAATGGAAAGAAGCGTTGCGCTTGAAAACGCAAAAAAGACATTTTCACTGGCACTCAAAACTTCCGAAGAGCTCGGACTTTCGGGAGTGTATATATGCCCGGAGACAATGGGTAAAATAAATCAGCTCGGAACGCTTGAGGAAGTGCTCGAAATTTGCCGTCTTGACGAAAGACTCATGCCGACGATAGATTTCGGACATCTGAATGCACGCGGTCTCGGATGTCTGCGTGAATTCAGCGATTACGAAAAAATATTCGACACTCTCGAGAACATGCTCGGATGCGACCGCGCAAAGGTTTTTCATGCGCATTTTTCAAGAATAGAATACACTGCCGGCGGCGAAAAGAAGCACCATACGCTTGCCGATACACAGTACGGGCCGGAGTTTATGCCTATTGCCGAGATACTATACAAAAGGACATATTCGCCGACAATAATATGCGAGTCAAACGGCACCATGGCGCATGACGCAGCATTGCTGAAAGGAATGTATATGTCATTTGAAAAGTAGGGTTGGCTATGAAAGAACGTATAAATAAATTACGGAAATACATGGAGAAAAACGGGTTCGACTGCGTTGTTGTAACCGACGAAAAAAATGTTTTTTATTTCAGCGGTTTTACCGGTGAGGGCAGGCTGATTGTTTTTCGTGATAAGGCCGTTTTGCTCACGGATTTTCGCTATATAATTCAGGCAAAGGGCGAAGTTTTCGGCGCCGATGTGGCAGATGTGGCGTCCATTTCGCTCAAAAGCATTATTTCGGACTGCAAAAAAGTCGGATTTGAGGATGTGAGCATCAGCTACAATGCGTACAGAGCGATTATGGCGGCAAATGAAAATATTGCACCGCTTGGAAATGCGATAATGCAGATGCGTGCGGTAAAGGATGAATCGGAGCTTGAATGTATTTGCCGCGCCGAACATATAGGCGATATGGCATTTACTCATATTCTGGAATTTTTACGTCCGGGGATTAAAGAACGCGATGTTGCGCTTGAACTCGAAATGTATATGAAAAAAAGCGGTGCGTCGGCGCTCAGCTTTGATGTTATTGCCGCGTCGGGAGAAAACGGCGCAATGCCTCACGCTGTTCCGGGGGAACGCATTTTGCAAAAAGGCGATTTTGTCGTGCTTGATTTCGGATGTGTGTATGGCGGTTACTCAAGCGATATGACGAGAACTGTTTGTATCGGAAAAGCGAGCGACGGACAGAAAAATGTATATAACACTGTCCTCGCAGCGCAGACAGCGGCTATCGGTATGCTTTGCAGCGGATGTATTCCGGCAGATGTGCATAACACGGCACAGAAAATAATAGACGAAAAGTACCCCGGAAGTTTCGGTCACGCACTCGGGCACGGAGTGGGACTTGACATTCACGAAATGCCCAATCTTTCGCCGAGAAACACAAAACCGCTTGCGTCGGGAAACGTTGTAACGGTTGAACCGGGGATATATCTTGAAGATTTTTGCGGCGTGCGTATAGAGGATTTGGTATATATAGACAACGGATGTATACAAAATCTAACAAATTCCGACAAAAATTTGATAGAAATATAGAAATAAACAGCCTTTTTTTAAAAAAGACTTGAAATATTTTACAAAATCTATTACAATAATAGTATGTAACAAACTGATTTATCGGAGGTATATTTAATGATTACAGCAGGAGATTTCAGAAACGGCAAGACCTTTGAACTTGAGGGCGGAGTTTGGCAGATTGTTGAATTCCAGCATGTTAAACCCGGAAAAGGCGCCGCTTTTGTAAGAACTAAAATTAAAAATGTTATTACAGGTTCGGTTGTTGAAAAAACTTTCAGACCTACAGAAAAATTCGAAGAAGCATTTATCGAAAGAAAGGATATGCAGTATTCGTATGCAGACGGTACACTGTACTACTTCATGGATATGGAGACATTTGATATGCTTCCGATTAACGAAGACCTTATCAAGGATAAAATGGTATTTGTCAAGGAAAACGATACCTGCAAAATCCTTTCGTACAAGGGCAATGTGTTCGATATAGAGCCGCCCACATTTGTGGAACTCGAAGTTACCGAAACAGAACCCGGATTCAAGGGCGACACATCAACAGGAGCTACAAAACCCTGCACACTTGAAACAGGTGCTCAGCTTATGGTACCGCTGTTTATCAACCAGGGCGATGTCATCCGTGTTGACACAAGAACAGGCGAATATATGGAAAGAGCTAAGGAGAACTAATATGAAAAATGTATCAAAACAAGTAGCTTATCTGGAAGGTCTCATGAACGGTATTGATTATGATGAATCATCCAAGGAAGGCAAAATCTTTAATGCAATTCTCAATGTTTTGGAAGAGATAGATTTGTCGTTGGAAGTTTTGCACGACAATTATGAAGAACTCGGAGACGAAGTAGACGCTATAGACGAAGACCTTTCGTCATTGGAAGATGCGTTTGCCGAGGAATGCGACTGCAATTGCGGATGCTGCGACGATGATATCGACGAAGACGATGTTGCATGCTATGAGCTTGAATGCCCGAAGTGCGGCGAGACAGTTTATTTTGACGAAGACTTCTTTGATTCCGACGAGGACGCTGTTATCTGCCCGGCATGCGGTGAGCATATCGAAATCGAGCTTGATGACGATGAAGACGTTCAGGACGACGAATAATTAAACGGAAGTTAATGATGTATCCGCGGCACACGTTTGCTCGCGGATATATTTTTTAAAAATTTTAAAAAATATGCAACGTTTTCCTTTTGTCATTTGTTTTGTATATAATCGAAAATATTAAATAGGGGTGTTTGTATTGGAAAAAATGATGGAAAGATTTTTTGAGGAAATAACAAGATTCGGAGTTCGTTTTATTGCCGCTGCGGTAATCCTTATCGTTGGTATCAAGGTGTCCAAGTGGTTTTCGTCGCGCCTGCCGCGTACAAAAGGGTTTACGCGGTTGGACAGCGGCGTGAGTAAGTTTGCCGCCAATGTAATCAAAGCGGCACTGTATACACTCACAATCATAACCGCCGCCGGAACACTCGGAATACCATATGCGTCGTTTGTTGCACTGCTTGGTTCGGCCGGAGTTGCCATAGGTCTTGCACTGCAGGGTTCGCTGAGCAATATTGCGTCAGGAATACTCATTCTTGTTAACAAACCGTTTAAGGTAGGCGATTATATCGAAACATCGGATGTTGCCGGAACTGTGTCCGAAATAGGATTCTTTTCCACAACAGTTGTCACCCCGGACAACAGGGTAGTGTCTTATCCGAATTCAATGCTTTCCAATACTTGCATAACGAACTACTCTGTCAAATCTGAAAGAAGATTGGAAGTCAAGGTCGGTGTTGCATACGGCAGCGACATAGACAAGGTGAAAAATGTTCTTGAGCAGGCTGCCGCGGCAAATGAATATGTACTTGCGGAACCGAAGCCGTTTGCAGGTATTTGCAATCACGCGGACAGCGCAATCGAGTTTGCTCTATTAGTGTGGTGCAAGAGGGAAAATTATCTTAGTTTGTTCTATTCTCTGCACGAGGATATTACAAAGGCTTTTGAGCAAAGCGGAATAGAGATTCCGTACAACACGCTGGATGTAAATGTAAGGAAATAGCAAAAATGCCCGCGTTTTGCGGGCATTTTTTGGCTTGTGCTTATTTTGTTTTTCCTATTTCCGTAATTCCTGCCGCGAGTCCTGCAAGGGACTGTATTTCGGACGGAATAATAATTTTTGTTGCGTTTCCGTTTGCGGCTTTTTCAAACGCTTCGAGAGCTTTTATCTTAACATAACCGTCGGACGGAGCGGCGTCGTTTATCTTTCTGATACCCTCGGCAATAGCCTCCTGAACCTTGATTATAGCCTGTGCCTCACCCTCGGCTTCGCGTATTGCGGCTTCCTTTTTTGCGTCGGCACGCAAAATCGCGGATTCCTTTTCTCCCTCGGCAATGAGCACAGCGGATTTTTTGTCGCCTTCGGCGCGCAGGATTGATTCTCTTCTTTCGCGCTCGGCTTTCATCTGGCGTTCCATTGCGTCCTGAATTTCTCTCGGCGGAATGATGTTTTTAAGTTCAACACGGTTTACCTTTATTCCCCACGGATCTGTCGCTTCGTCGAGTATGGCGCGCATTTTTGTATTTATAGTATCGCGTGATGTAAGCGTTTCGTCGAGCTCAAGGTCGCCAATAATGTTTCTGAGTGTCGTTGCGGTCAGATTTTCAATCGCCATCATCGGTCGCTCAACACCGTATGTGAACAGCTTCGGATCGGTTATCTGATAGTATACAACCGTGTCAATCTGCATAGTAACGTTATCCTTTGTAATTACAGGCTGCGGCGGAAAATCAGCCACATGCTCCTTTAGGCTTATCATTTTGCTTACACGGTCGATAAACGGTATCTTAACATGAATACCGACACCCCATGTTGCACTGTATGCACCGAATCTTTCCACAATGCATGCGTGTGCCTGCGACACAATGCGCACATTGGACATAATAAGAACAATAATAAGTACCGCAAGAATAATTAACAAATACATTTTTACCCTTCCTTTCCGACAATAAGTCGCACACCGTTAATTTTTTTGATAACAACCTTTGTGCCGGCTTCAATTGTCTCGCCGGTCTCGCTGCGTACAGACCAGACGACGCCGTTTATCTTTGCTGTGCCGGTTTCGCGGTCGTTGTCCACATTTTCGGTAACAATCACTGCCTTGCCTATCAGACTGTCCGAGTTGGTGTTTACTATATTTTTGTCAAGTCGTTTAACAAAAATTCTTGAAATGAACAAAAACACAACAGAACTCAAAACAAATACGGTAAGCTGCGCCAATACATTGTCCGTGAAATATGCCGAAATCATGGAACAGACAGCACCGCAGGCAAACCAGATAGACACAAACTGTGCCGTTGCGGCCTCAAGCACCGCAAGCAAAACCGCAGCAATGAGCCATACAGCCTGCATAATCATTCCTCCTTCGATTGACTGTGTAATAATAATAGTATATTTTGTCGAATTTGTCAATAATAAATATTAATTTGTAATTACAATTTGTTATATTGCATTGACACCTCGCCATAAAAATAATATTATAAACTTGTAAATTTAATGCAACCTTTCAGCGCCCTGAAAAGTATTATATATGAGGGGAGGGAATTTCGGATGCCGAAATCGGTCTGCGCAGACTTTTCAAAGCATGATATCACAGAAAAATATTACGACAGCATTTATCGGCTTGCACTTTCGCAAACAAAAAATTCCGATGTTGCCGACGATGTTGTTCAGGAAGTTTTTTTGCGGTACATAAGAACGGACAAGCCGTTTGAAAGCGAGGAACATATCAAGGCATGGCTTATACGCGTTACAATAAACTGCGCCAAAAGCCACTTTATGAGCTCGTGGTTCAAAAAAACGGCACCGCTCACGGAGGATTTGTCGTTTGAGCTCCCCGAGCAGAGCGATGTTTATTATGCCGTAGCCGAACTTGAACGAAAGTACAGGACGGTTATCCATCTTTTTTACTTTGAGGATTACTCGGTAAAAGAAATTGCCAAAATGCTCAAGATGAACGAATCGACGGTTAAGTCAAGGCTGCACCGCGGGCGGCAGCTGCTCAAAAACATGCTGGAAGGGAGTGGAGAATATGAATTTTAAAAAAACCTACACCGAAGCGAACAACCAAATTCACGGCGACAGAAGTAAAATCGACACTATATTTGAAATAGCCGAAAAGAAAAGAAATCCGCACTCCGTATACCAAATTTGCACCGCCGCATGCGCAGCGGCTGTGATAATCGGTGTGTACATAAACGGGTTTGCACCCGGGAAAATCGCAGAACCGAAAAGCAGCATTGCCGGAGCAAAGCAGACTGTTACGGAGTTTGCAAAAGGGAATGCCGCCGGCTCTGCCGAAAAAAATATTGCCGAAAAAAAAGCCGATGTTGCAATAGCAGATACAAAGCCGACGGACCAAAAGTCACCGGAGGCATCTGCCGAAAAACAACCCGATAAGCCGTCGCTAGCATACAGCGCGCCGCAGAGCGAGAGCAAATCTCTGCCGAAGACGGATTCGGATTTGCCGGAAGATATCGGAGCGGACGGCGAGTCGGCGCAAATCAGCGCGTTTTCCGACATGGGTTCCGACGCCTCGCGAAAAGGCATTGCCGATGAAAACGGGCGCAGCAAAGAAGCGTCACACTCCGGAGCAAACTATGCAGCCGTCGCACAGGTAAGCGGCGATTATCTGGATGAGGCGGCATATGCAGAGTACCTCGGAGTTGATGTTGCTCAAAAAGCCAAACTGCCGAACGATATGAAATTTGACGGGTTTTACGGCACATTCGTATCAAAGGATTCCGAAAGCGGCAAGGCAACGTACGACACGGCATTCTACAGCGCATACACGTCGGACAGAGAGTATTCAAGACATATAGATATATACACATCCAAGCTTGAATATGCCGATACGCCCGGTGACGGCGGCGCCGAAAGACGGCAGACAGAAAAATTCAGCACCGATGGGGTGTACTACACCGTTTGTGCATACGGAACAGACGACTTAGAGTTTGACACTCTTATTAAATCACTTAAACAATGACACAAGGAGGAATTTGGCATGAAAAAAGTATTTGCATTTGCAGTTGCGGCGGCGGTTATGCTGTCGGGGATTCCGAGTGCATTTGCCTCGGCGGAATCGAAAGAAATATCGGATATTCTCACGGTGGTTAAACCGCGTATCGGCTCTACCGATGAATATACGGATTTCAGCAGTTCGTCGTATGAATCGCTCGGCGAAAAAATGTATCGTCTTAATTGGAGTAAATCCGATGACGACAATCAAAAGGAGCTTTCCATAACGGTGAGCAAGGGTGGAATTATAACCGAATACAATATTTACAACAGTAAAATGCGCGATGATTCGTCCGACAGAGCGAGCATCAACCGCCCGACGGACGCGCAGGTGTATTCAAACGCATGCGAGCAGTTCAAAAAACTTAATCCGACTCTCGGCGATACTTTCCGTGTGGAGGAAAACAACGGAACGGAAAGCCTGTACGGAAACTACGGCTATCATCTTCAGAGATTTGAAAACGGCTATCGCGTAACTGATGACGGCGGATATATAAACATGTCGGATAACGGCAAGTATGTTACCGATATGCATATAAACTACAGCACAAATGTCAAATTTGAATCGGCAAAAAATATTATAGATAAGTCGGCAGCCGTAAAAAGCTATGAGGAAAAGCTCGGAATGAAGCTTGTATACTCAAAGACCTACGGCAAGGACGAAAAAATTGTGCTGCAATATATGCCCAAAGCAAAATACAATCAGTACATAAGCGCCGTAAGCGGCGATGTTTTCGAGCTTAAATACGATTCGGACATTGTGTACGGAGAGAATAAACAGGCTATGGCAGATTCCGGCGCCGCATCGGGCGCAACGAAATTCTCGGAAGCCGAAACAAAACAGATAGACGAAGTTAAAGACTTGATTCCATCGGACGAAGCCGAAAAAATCGTGCGTAAAAACAGTGTGATAAACGCAGACAACAGCTATAAACTGCAGTATAACGAGGTTTCATCGTACGGCGACGGCGAGAACAAAAAATATTTGTACAGAATGAACTTTTCGTCCGAGTCGAAAAAAACGAAATACGGCGAAAGACGCTGGATATCTGTCACGATAGACGCAAAAACAGGCGAAATTATCAGCTTTTACAAAGATACCGATTACAGCGCAAAGGATAAACTTACCCGTGAGTCGGCACAGAAAAAAGCCGAAGAAGCGCTCAAAATCCTTGCTCCGGCTCACTTCGGAGACGGTATCGAATCGGAATTCAGCCTGACCGACGATATTACAACAGGCGGTGTGTTCCGCTACGCACGTTTTGTAAATGATATAGAATACATTCAAAACGGCGTCAGCATATATGTGAATATGAATGACGGCTCGATTCAAAGCTACAATATTGAATACGGCAATGAAGAATTTCCGTCTCCCGAGGGAATATTGAGCGAGCACGATATATGCGAAAAAATCTTTGCCAAGGCAGAATATGTTCCGGTGTATGTTGTTTCAAGAGATAAGGACAATAATAAAAACGCATATCTCGTATACAGCGTTACCGACGGCACGGATATGACGGTAGATGCATTTACCGGCGAACCTGTCTATGAGAGAAACGATGCCAAAATCGGCGACTATACCGATATATCCGGTCACTATGCCGAAGAACAGATTAATACTTTGGCAAAATACGGAATAGGGTTTGAAGAAAACGAATTCAGACCGGACGACGAGATTACACAGGAGGATTTTGCCGCGCTTGTCAATTCGGCATTGGTACGTCACTATCCGATTGTTATTTGCAAAGGGTTTGACTATTCCGACTCATATTCGTCACTCCGCGGCAGAAATATTGTAAGAGACGCCGAGTACGCACCGGATTCATCCGTTACGCGTGAGTATGCATGCGTTGTTATGATTCGCGCACTCGGATACGAAGAAGTTGCCGAGCTCGATAATATCTATAAGCCGCTCTACAGCGATATAACCTCCAAGCCCGGTTACACAAGCATTCTGAGCGCAATGGGTATCGTCGGCGGCAACGGCGACGGCACATTTAACCCAAGCGGCAAGCTCACGCGCGGAGCAGCTGCGGTTATGATATACAATTGCCTCGCAAGATAAAGAACGAAAAATTCGAAAAATTTTGAAAAATGTATTTACAATTCGATTATCTTGTGATATAATAGCCTTTGTGAATGACACCAATGCAGAGATTTCGGAATCTCCGACCATGTCCCGGCATACGGTGTAACCGCATTGCGGAATTTTAAGGAGGAACAAAGATGTTAAAGGAAACAAAACAGGCTATTATTGACGAGTACAAGACTCATGAGGGAGATACCGGTTCACCGGAAGTGCAGGTTGCAATTCTCACATACCGTATCAATCACCTTACGGAGCATCTCAAATCGAACATGAAGGATCACCATTCCAGAAGAGGTTTGCTCAAAATGGTTGGTAAAAGAAGAGGTCTTCTTAACTATCTTGCAAAAATCGATATCGAAAGATACCGTTCGCTTATCGCAAGACTTAACATCAGAAAGTAGTTTGGAAACGGGGGTGAACATTCGTTTTATCCCCGGACAAGGCGGTGTGGCTTTGCACCGTCTTGTTTTGTATGTACGGGCGGGGAATCTGTCGGTAATTAGCAGTTAAACATGCGCTTTTATCTTGGACAAGAACGCATATTTAACTGCTGATAGACTTGTTCCCGCCTGAAAAATATCAGGAGGAAATGTATTATGAAAAAAACTTTCAGCACAACAATTGCAGGCAGAGAATTTGTTGTTGAAACCGGCGAGCTTGCACAGCTTGCGTCCGGTTCGGCACTTATCAGATACGGTGATACCGTTGTCCTTGCCACAGCCACAGCATCGGCAAAGCCGAGAGACGGAGTGGATTTCTTTCCGCTCAGCGTAGATTACGAGGAAAAGATGTATTCCGTGGGTAAAATCCCCGGCGGATTCTTAAAAAGAGAGGGCAAACCGAGCGAAAAGGCTATCCTTACATCGCGCGTTATTGACAGACCTATCCGTCCGCTGTTCCCCAAGGATTACAGAAATGACGTGGGCATTGTAACCACGGTAATGTCGGTAGATATCGACAACTCACCGGAAATATGCGCAATGAACGGTGCTTCGATTGCAATATCCATCTCCGAGATGCCTTTTGCAGGCCCTGTGGGCGCAGTTGTAGTCGGACTTGTTGACGGCGAGTTTGTCATCAACCCCACTCTCGAACAGAGAGAAAAGAGCGAAATGTATGTAACTGTTGCCGGAACAAAAGAAAAGGTTGTTATGATTGAGGCAGGCGCAAACGAGGTTTCGGAAGACGTTATGTTTGACGCAATAGTTTACGCACATACCGAAATCAAGAAAATCTGCGAATTTATAGATTCCATTGTTGCCGAAGTCGGCAAGGCAAAGGAACCCTATGTTGCACACGAGGTAGACCATGACCTTTTCGACAAGGTGTATGCTTTCTCATACGACAAGGTATGCGCAGCAATCGACACGGATGATAAACGCATCCGCGATGAAAGAATGAAAGTTCTTACGGATGAAGTGATCGAGTACCTCGGCGAAGAGGCAGAGGGCAGAGATGCCGAGCTTGATGAAATATTCTACAAGATACAAAAAGAGATTGTAAGAAAATGGCTTTTTGAAGACCACAAGCGTGTGGACGGCAGAGGAATAGACGAAATCCGTCCGCTCAGTGCGAGCGTCGGCATTCTCCCGAGAGTGCACGGTTCCGGTCTGTTCAGCAGAGGTCAGACGCAGGTTCTTACGGTTGCCACACTCGGCGCAGTGAGCGAGTCGCAGACTCTTGACGGCCTTGATGAAGAAACATCAAAGAGATACATGCACCAGTATAACTTCCCGTCGTATTCGGTAGGAGAAACAAAACCGTCCAGAGGCCCCGGAAGACGTGAGATAGGTCACGGAGCGCTTGCAGAGCGTGCGCTCAAGCCGGTTATCCCGAGCGAGGAAGAATTCCCGTATGCTATCCGCCTTGTTTCGGAGGTGCTCAGCTCAAACGGCTCAACATCGCAGGGCTCCGTTTGCGGAAGTACGCTTGCGCTTATGGACGCCGGTGTTCCGATAAAGGCGCCTGTTGCAGGTATTTCGTGCGGTCTTATCACTCATGGCGACGACTTCCTCACAATGGTTGATATCCAGGGCGTGGAAGATTTCTACGGAGATATGGACTTTAAGGTTGCCGGAACCAAAAAAGGTATCACAGCAATACAGATGGATATCAAGGTAGACGGCCTCACATATGATATAATCAAAACCGCGTTTGAAAAAACACGCAAAGCAAGAATATACATTCTCGATGAGGTAATGCTCAAGGCTATACCGGAGCCGAGAAAGGAACTGTCGGAATTTGCTCCGAAGATAATTACAACAAAAGTTCCGGTGGAAAAGATTAAAGACGTTATCGGCACGGGCGGCAAGGTTATTCAGAAGATTATTGCCGACACAGGGGTTAAGATTGATATTAACGATGACGGCTCGGTGTTCATTCTCTCCGAAGATACAGAGGCTGCAAACAGAGCTCTTGCCACGGTAGAGGGGATTGTTGCAGAGCCGGAGGTAGGAAAGATTTATCACGGCAGAGTAACCAAGATAATGGACTTCGGTGCATTTGTTGAGTTTATGCCGAACCGCGAGGGACTTGTGCATATCTCCAAACTGGACAATAAGCGTGTTAACAAGGTGGAAGATGTTGTTAATGTAGGCGACGAGATTGTTGTTAAACTTGTGGAGATAGACCGCATGGGCAGAAACAACCTTTCCAGAAAAGACGCTCTCCCCAAAGAGGAAGAATAATATAATAACAATTATTATTATCAAAAATTGCATATTTAATTAATTCGAAAAAACACATAATATTAACGGTGATTATATTGAAAAAAAGCCGTTTGATATTATGTGTTTTTCTTTTAATAATTCAAATAAGCATACCGGTTAAAATCCCGGATTCATCCAAAGGTGAAAGCACAATCGGCGTTTCGCTGTTTTCGAATAAATTTGTGCACACACAAAAGAGCGTTTGCGGCAGTATCGGAGGCGGAGCATACAGGCAGTTTTTGGATGCTGCGTCGCGCGGGTTTGTTATTCCCGGTTTGAGCGAGAATTTTGTTCCGCAGGGGCTCGCGTTTTGCGAATATCTGGATTCGTTTATGATATCCGGCTATTCCGACATCGGCGGTGCGGCATATATTATAACCGTGAGCGCCGGGAGCGGGAGAATAAACGGTGAATACAAAATCCTCCTGCCGGACGGCAGCGATTTCACCGGGCACAGCGGCGGAATAGCAACCTACGGACGGTATGTGTATATTACGGACGGGTATTTGTTGTGTTATGTATCGGTGTTCGATTTTGACGGCGCGTCGTCCGAAGTGAGGATATCCGGCAGGGTGAACCTGCCAACATCGGCATCGTTTGTAAGCATTTACGACGGTTACCTGTGGGCGGGAAACTTTTTTCACCGCACACCGGTAAGCCGTTCGGATATATCGGCAACCGACTCCTACGGCGATGTCTTCCGAACGGCAATTCTCGGATACAGGCTGGACTGGCTGCATTCCGGCGGCATCAGACAGTCCGAGGGAAAAATCGACAACACGGCAAAACCTTTTGCCGTAATTTTCGCTCCCGACGAGGTTCAGGGAGCGGCATTTGCGGCGGACGGACGTGTTTATTTGAGCTGTTCGTACGGCAGACGGAATATGTCTGTTCAGTCGTTGTATAAATACCCTCTTGCAGACAGTGCGGCGGATTATGTGAGTATTGGTGGCCGAACGGTTCCGGCATGGTTTTTAAACAATGATTATCTGATAAAAACCGTCTCCGCTCCGCCAATGAGCGAGGGCGCCGTGTTCCGTGACGGAAAGATGTATGTTGTGTTTGAATCCGCCGCGTCTAAGTACCGTGATACCGCGCTTGATCCCACCGATTGCGTTTGGGTTTTTGAGCTTCAATAGAATAATATTTCCATCTGCCGACGAACGTAATTGCCGGCATTGTGCGCCGCATGTAACCACCATTGCTTGGCAATGCACCCCGTATGCCTAGGGGTAATAAAAGTTAACCCTTGCAATAGGCCGGTGCTTATGATATAACAATCTCACAGGCATTGTATCGTAATATTTCGGCAGGGTTCGCCGTCCGTGTTATTACGTTGCAATGAATTCAAACATATTACAGGAGGGGTAAAGCATGAAGAAACGTTTATTGCTTCTTTCGCTCTCGGCGGTTATGGCGGTATCGTGTCTTTCGGGATGCGGAACACAAAAAACGTCGAAAAGCGGGGTAACAGAGGTTGTTATCTGGACGAGCGATTCTCATTCAAAAGTCGTTATGAATAAGCTCGTAAATGAGTTTAACAACGGTTAAAATAACAAACTGCTTTATAAGAGCGTTTGATGATTGCGTGGTTGTCAGAGGTCCGTTTCTTGACGGAGAGTATGGGGACATGAGCAACATAGAAGTGAAAAATTGTGTATTGTGGTGTGATTGGGGAATCAATATGGAGATTTTCTGTGCAGACAAGGAAACCACAATAAGCAATATTAACTTTGTAAATAATTATGTCATACATGTTTCATCTACCGTTATGGATATACAAACATGGTTCGGAAGTCCTAATTCTGTCGTTAAAGATGTTTTATATAAGGACATAATGATAGACTCTAATGCGGATATTCTTCGACCTCAGTTTCAGGATTCGGACGAGACGGAATATGTATATGATGACAAGGAATACAGTCCGAGATTGATTGTGCTTCAGTGCGGAAAAATAGGCAGAAACTTAGGCAATCAACAATTTGAAGAAGCAACGGATATAAGCGTATATCATGCAAAATACGAAAATATTAATTATGTTAATATATCCGCAAAAGAAGTTTATGAAATGCAGATAATAAGAAACAGAGGAATTCTTGACATTAAAAATGTAAAGTTCAATAACTGCAATATTTGATAGTATAAAATATTATGAGATAGGAGTATACACAATGTTTGAGGCAGAAGAAGCAAAAAAGAATACCGTTTCGGCAAAAGGTCAGCTCGAGGAGCACAGGTTTATCAAAATAACGCGTACCGATAATCCGGTATTAAAGGTACTGTTTATAGGCAACTCCATTACTCTGCACGCGCCAAAGCCCGATATCGGCTGGTTCGGAGACTGGGGCATGGCGGCAAGCTGTGAACAAAACGATTACGTTCACCAAACGGTGAAGATGATAGAAGACAAATACGGGAAGATTGATTATTGCATTGCCCAGCTCGCCGAGTGGGAGAGACTTTACTCCGACGGCGATAATGTACTGAAAAAATACTATATTCCCGCAGCGGAATTTAAGCCGGATATTATAATTGTGAGAATCGGTGAAAATATAAACCGTGATTCCAACAAAGAGATAAACTGCAAACCGTTTTTCGATTCAATGATAAAGTTCTTTATCGCTCCGAATACAAAGCAGATTATTGTGACCGACTGTTTCTGGCAGATTGAGGTTCTCGACAATATATTTAAAGAAGTTATTGCAGAAAACGGATATACATATTGCAAAATTTCCGATTTGTACGAGGACAAAAAGACAATGGCGCTCGGGCAGTTTGAACATGAGGGTGTATGCATGCATCCAAGCGATTACGGCATGCGGATGATTGCCGAGAGAATATACCGGAAAATATGTCAGTCTTGAGATGAGGAATTTAATATGAAAGATATACAATGTTAAAAGCGCGGATGTCGTTGTATGCGACAGCGGAAAATTTATAATTCTGCCTCACGGCGGAATCATGCCGAAAAAAGTTTCGGACAGGCTGAACTGCGAAATAAAAATTGCGGCAAACAAAATCATAGGTCTCGGAAACGGCTGTTTTGAATTTAAAGAACTTACCGAAAACCCCGACGGTATTGCGCTTGAATATGAGTGCAGTGAGCATGGGTTGCGGCTTGTTACAAATCTTAAATTTCACAATGATTCGGGTGTTATCGAGCAGATAAACACACTTACAAATATCGGAGATGCCGATATCACGGTTACATCGTTTTCATCGGGGATTATGGAGTACTGCGTATATTCTTCCGAATACGAAACATACGCGGCAGATACTCGCGTATATCTGTGTCACAACAAATGGCAGGGCGAGGCGCAGTGGCAAAGTTACAACCCGTCCGAACTCGGCATTTATCCGGGTACGACTCACTGCTGGGAGAGGGCGAATTTTCGCATAGGTTCTCACGGCAGCTGGAGCACAGCGGACTATTATCCGCTTGTGCTTGCCGAGAGTGAGTCGTGCGGCAAAACATACTTTATGGAAACCGAGGGTTCGCACAATTGGTGTATTAAGATTGGCACATACGGCGGTTACAATGACAATACGGGAATCACTCTTGAATCCGTCGGTGCGGACGAGAGCCTCGGCGGCTGGTTCGTCACTCTTGCCACGGGCGAAAGCTACACTGCCGAAAGGTGTTTCATGGGTGTGGCAAACGGCGGATTTGAAAGTGCAGTTTCGGCAATGAGCGAATTTAAACGCGGCGATTCAACCGTTAAATACCGCAGCGGATATCCGCCGGTATGCTTTAATGTGTACATGAATTGCATATGGGGACATCCCGATCCCAAGCGTGTGACTCCGCTTATAGATAAAGCCGCCGATGCCGGGTGCGAGGTATTCGTGATAGACGGCGGCTGGTGCGCCTCGGCAAAAGATAACTCACAGCATGCTCTCGGTGATTGGGTTCCCAAAAGCGAATTTTACTTGGAGGTATCTCTTGAGGATTTGGCAGAAAAAATAAAGGCAGCCGGAATGATTCCGGGAATATGGCTCGAGCTCGACGCGTGCACCGAGAATGCTCTTGGTTATAAACCGAACGAAAACTTTTTGCTCACACGCTACGGCAAGGTGGTGGGAAACAACGGCGCGGCATTTTATAACTTTTGCAATCCCGCGGTGCGCAAATATCTTTTTGACCGTGTAACCGATTTGTACAATATGGGATTCAGATATATTAAAAACGACTACAACCAATCCACGGGAATAGGGTGTACCAACCGAACCGATTCCTGTGCCGAGGGACTGCGGCAAAATGCGGACGCATTTTATGCATTTATAGATTCGCTGTATTCGGCATTCCCCGATTTGACAATAGAAAACTGTTGCAGCGGTGCGCTGAGAGATGACAACAAACTTCTTCGCAGAAGTTATCTGCAGAGCACGTCCGACCAGGAAATATACCTGAACAATCCGTCAATAGTTTCCGGAAGTCTTGCGCTTATTCCGCCCGAAAAAGCCGGTATATGGTCTTACCCGTACCCGGCCGGTCTGGAGGAATTTATGGATTTCGAGCTGACGGACGAATATTCCGCCAAAATGGCAGACGGCGCACAGACCGTATTCAACATGGCAACGGCAATGCTCGGTGTTATGTATCTTTCGGGCAGGATAGACCTTTGCGACGACAAAAATTTCGGATTGATTCGCTCGGGTGTTGACTTTTACAAAAGCATAAGAACTCTTATTGCGTCGGCGCGGCCGATATACCCGTGCGGCTTACTGCGCATAAACAGTATGCAAAACTATGCCGCCGGCTGGGAAACGGATGAATATGTGCTGGTTTCGGCATGGAATATCGGCTGTGACGATATGCATTTTGATGTTGATTTGTCAAAGTATATATCCGATTCGGCAACGGTAAAAGATACATACTGTGCCGCAAATCTTGTATCGTATACCCTAAAGAAACTGGTATTGAAGATAGATTTTGAAAAAAAGAACAGCGCAGTGGTCGTTTTTATAAAAAAATAGTTTGTTTATTTTGATATATTCAATAAACGTTTTACAATGCCGATAAAATGTGATATGTTTGATTTGAATCATAAAATAAATTGTATTTCAAAGGTGGAGAAAAGATATGAAAGATGTTGTTTACAACACAGATCTGTGCGTAATAGGCGGCGGACTTTCCGGGCTGTGCACGGCAATAGCCGCCTCAAGACACGGAATTAAAACAATTCTTGTGCACGACCGTGCCGTCCTCGGCGGAAACGCGTCGGAAGAGATACGCATGCATGTGTGCGGAGCCCGCGGCAGGGATAACAGGGAGACGGGCATACTCGAAGAAATACTTATGGATAACTATTACTACAACAAGGGGCTTAAGTATTCCGTGTGGAGCAGTGTTTTGTACGGCAAGGCAATTGCAGAACCGAATCTTACGCTTTTGCTTGATTCAAGCTGTATGGACGCGGCAATGGACGGGGAACGTATAGTAAACATCAGGGCATGGCAGAGCAATGCAGAAACGTATCACACCGTGAATGCAAGATACTTTGCCGATTGTTCGGGCGATTCGATATTATCCACGCTCACAGGCGCGGAATTTATGTACGGCAGAGAGGCAAAGTCGGATTTCGGCGAAACTATCCCTCCGGATACTGCAGACAAAAAGACAATGGGCATGAGCTGTCTGTTCCAGATAAGAGAAACCGACAAAAAGGTGAATTTTGTTCCGCCGGACTGGGCATACAAATACACGTCGGACGATCAGCTGCCGTATAAAGACCACGACCTCAACAGCAATTTCTGGTGGATAGAGGTCGGTGGAATGGACGATTGCATTCACGATACCTCAAAATGCCGCGATGAACTCCTTAAAATATGTTTCGGTGTGTGGGATCATATTAAAAATTACGGTGACCACGGCGCGGACAACTGGGAGCTGGAATGGGTAGGATTTTTGCCCGGCAAACGCGAGTCAAGACGCTACGCAGGCAAATATATAGTGACTCAAAACGATGTTGAGGCAGGCGGCAACTTTGCCGATACCGTTGCGTATGCAGGCTGGACAATGGATGACCATTTCCCCGAGGGATTCTACTACACTGCAGGCCACCCCACAATTTATCATCCGGCGCCGAGCCCGTGGGGATTGCCGCTGAGGTCTATGATATCCGAAAATATACAAAACCTTGTTTTTGCCGGAAGAAATATAAGCGTCACCCACGCTGCACTCAGTTCAACCCGAGTTATGGCAACATGCGCTATGCTCGGTCAGGCACTCGGAACGGCTGTTGCAATGGCTGTTAAAGATTCGTGCGCGGTAGAGAATGTTTCGATACAAAAGCTGCAGCAGACTCTGATGCATGACGATTGCTATATTCCGGGAGCCGACAGAAATGTTTCGCCGCTCGGCGACGGCGAAAAGTGCAGCAGCGATATCGTTCGAAACGGCATTGACAGAGGAGATGACAACCTTTGGATAGGAAATAAAGGCGATTTTGTCGAATACGAATTTGAATACGGCAGAAAGCTGAGCGAAATACGGCTTGTATTTGACTCCGATCTCAATCGAGATTACAACAACATGCCGTACCGTTTTGCTTTGAACGAAAAACGCTATGTCCTGCCGAAAACGCTGATAAAGGAATATCGCGTGGAAATAGAGGATATGAACGGAAAGACGCACTGCATAGACATTAAGGACAATCACAGGAGGCTCGTTGTACACAAAGTTGATTGCACGGCTCGCCGTGTGCGTTTTGTTCCGGTTGCAACCAACGGATGCGATGAATTCAGGCTGTTTGATTTTGAAATTGATTGATATCTGTCGGAAAAATTTGCATTTTTCACTTCACAAAACAAAAAAAGTGTGGTATACTTGTTTCATGCTTTAAGTTTGGTGATAGATGATGAATAAAAAGAATGTAGTTGTTATAGGTAAATTTGACGGTGTGCATATCGGTCACCGTGCTCTCATAGAGTGCGCGGTCGGCATAGCCCGCTCGCGCGGAATGCGCACCGTTGCTTATGCTGTTCTCCCCGTGCATATGGGAAAGAGCATTACCACCGAAAGCCGCAAAGAAGAAATTATCCGTTCGCTCGGCGTTGATGAATACATCCGTCAGCCGCTTAGCGACGATTTTGCGCGCCTTTCTCCCGAAGAATTTGTTGATAATATTATAAAAGACAAGCTGTGCGCCGGGCATGTTGCCGTGGGGTACAATTTCCGCTTCGGTGCAAACCGCGCAGGTGACGCGCAGCTTTTGCAAAAACTCTGTGATAAGAACGGGGTAAGCACAACCGTTATGGAGAGCGTCAACGCCGCGGACGAAAACGGCAATATGATTCCGGTGAGTTCCACACGTATACGCGCTCTTGTGGAAAAGGGCGACACCGTGCAGATTCGGCGCTGCCTCGGCAGAAATTTCTGCATGTGGGGAACGGTCGGCGAGGGCAAAAAGCTCGGCCGCACACTCGGTTTTCCGACGGTGAATCTCTACCCGGATTCCGATTCGCTCATTCCTGCGCACGGTGTGTATGCCTCAAAAGTGTATCTGGACAGCCGTGATTATATCGGTGTTACCAATGTCGGAATCAATCCGACGGTGGAAACGGGCACAAATATTAAGGTAGAAACATTTATATTCGGTTTCAGCGGTAATCTTTACGGGAAAAAACTGCATATAGAACTGCTCGAACATGTTCGTCCAGAAAGAAAATTTGACGGTGTGGACGAACTTAAAACGCAGATAGACAGCGACAAAGATTATGTTTATAATAAATATGTAAGATAGTGGAAAGGGAGAAATAAAATGGCACTCGCAGAACTCAAATTTTTCAGCAACAGTCTCGGATTTCAGACATGCGCAAATGTTGTAATACCGCAGGAGGCAACCGCCGCAGAAATCGGCGCAAACCGCTCCGACGGTTCCAATGCGCACAAATGCCTGTATCTTTTGCACGGACTCAGCGACGACTATTCAATATGGCTTCGCCGCACATCAATAGAGCGTTATGCGCAAAAGTACGGGATTTTCGTTGTAATGCCAGACGGCAACAAAAGTTTTTACACCGATATGAAGTACGGTGCAAATTATTATACATACATATCACAGGAGCTGCCGCAGCTTATGGAGCAGTTCTTTAATATCTCGCCGCGGCGCGAAGACCGCTATATAGCCGGGCTTTCGATGGGTGGCTACGGTGCGCTGAAAACGGCATTGAAAAATCAGGATAAATACTGCGCGGCTGCCGGGTTATCCTCTGTTGCGGATATCAGGTCAATGGCGGAGCGGCGCAGTTTTGGCGATACGTTTACACCCATATTCGGTGAAGGCGATATCATCGGTGACGGCGACGACCTTTTCTGCCTTGCTCAAAAGGGAAATGAAGAAAAACAAAAAACACGCTTCTATATGTGCGTCGGCAGGCAGGACTTTATGTACGATGATAACGTCCGCCTGCGCGACAAATTTGAATCCCTCGATTATGACTATACATACCGTGAGGGTGAGGGGAGTCACGGATGGGATTTTTGGGATGAATACATACAGTATGTTCTCGAATGGATGTTTACATCATCTCTCTGAAATCACTGATATATTTATCGGCTGTAAGCCGGATTTGCCTTTCGTTGTCACCGCTGAAATCATCATGCATTGCAACGGCGGCAAACCCGGCTTTTTTTGCCGTTTGTATTCCGATAAGGATATCTTCAAAAACGATACACTCACTCGGCTTAAGGTTCATTTTTTCGCACGCTTTAAGGTAAATATCGGGCGATTCCTTGCCTATGCCGACCTCGGGAACGGTTGTAATACTTCCGATATACGAATTTAATTTTCTGTCCTCCAGCGCAGCGTTAACAAGCTTTATATCCGTTGCTGTGGCAAGGGCAATCTGCACGCCTTTGCCGTTTAAATATTCAAGGTACTCAAGGGCGCCCGGTTTTTCGGGAATGGTTTTGTATTTTTCGGCTGCCATGCTGTTCCACTCGGCAATGAGTCCTTCGGGCGTGTCACTTAAGTTAAAACGGTCTATGGTATACAGCGCCGTGCCCATCGCGCCGAGGTATATAACCGCCTGCAGATAGTCGCTCGGCACGTCGATTCCTCTTTTTGCCAGAAACTCCCTGTCAATGTCGCTCCACAGTCCCATGGAGTCGAGGAGCGTTCCGTCCATATCAAATATTGCGCCCTTAAAGTTTGTCATGCATATCACTCTTTCTCAGTTGTTTTTCATATTGTAGCACATTCGCAGAATGATGTCAATGAGTGACGAATTACTTTAACATACCCTTTACAATTATATCTTTTACAACGGAATCGGGAATTTCAAATTCCGGCGAACCCTGCGCGCCTGCCGCCACATCGTATTTGTCAAAACATATTACAAGCTTTCCGTTTTTATTAATGTAAAAATTCTGATCGGGCTTAATTTTTTTGAATCCTTCAAACACGGAGTCATCCACCCAAAAGTATGCGCCCTCTTCGTTGTTCAGGCGAATCATTTCGTCCTTTATATATTTGCTGAGAACCGTTACATAATCGGAATCCGGCTTGAACAATCCCTTTAAAGTGAGCAGTTTGCCGCTTTTTTTGTCTATGGTGTAAAATGTGTGTTTCGTAGATGACGAACCTGCCGTGTACAGTATATACACATCGAGGGCAAGATAATCGTCATTGTCGGTCAGCACGGTATAATCCGATGTTATGCCCATGTGAATTGTGTCGTCGCCGTACTCTTTTTCCAGTTCCTTAACATCTTTTTCATATGCGGCAATAAGCGCGTCGGCATTATCTTTAAAGTCTTTGTTCAGCTTGTTTTCAAGATTTTTGTCGATCAGACCTTCGATTTTCGGAGTAACTATTTTGGCATCATATCCGCCTTTTTTGTTCTCGTATTTTCCAAACGTTACGATTTTTACAATCGACGATAATATCGGCACATCTCCGGCAGCCTCTGCCAGCTGCGGTGAAAAGTTCATTGCCGTTACAAATATTGCAGCTGCCGCGGTTGCCGCGCAAAGATTGATAATCCATGCCGACGGTTTTGTCTTGTGCGAATGCAGTGTTGATGCAACAGTGTTTTTTAGCTCATCGGTTGCATGTATCGATTCATATTCATGTTTCATTTTTTCAATTTTATTCATAGCGATTCTCCTTTTTACAAATATTCTTCCGGATTTTCACGGAGTATTTCCAGTGCTCTGTACAAACGGGTTTTCACGGTGTTTTCGTTTATGCCGAGCACCGAGGCTATTTCTTTAAACGTCATATCTTCAAAGAATTTAAGCACAATTACACTCTTGTATTTTTCGTCAAGACTTTGCACCATTGATTCAAACCCTATATCGCTTTTGTCACACTCACCGCCCAGCGCATTTTCATCAAATTCCGAGGGAATTGTGCGCTGAGTAGATTTAAGCATATTGATTGATGTGTTTGCAATTATGCGATACATCCAGAATTTAATCCGTTTTGTATCTTTCAGACTGTTTATTGAGTGCAATGCGCGAATCACGCTTTCGCTTACCGCATCCTCGGCGTCGGCATTGTTTTTCATGTAGCTGTATGCAAACCGATACATGTTGTCGATGTTTTCCGTTATGTACTTTTCCAACATTGCGCGCTTTGTCATCTTTTTGCCTCCTTTCGATTATAAGACAAAATACAGAATCAAAAAGTTTTGGGATAAATATAAAAAAAACAAAAATATTGCAATTTTCCGAAAAAAATGTTATTATATACATAGTAACATAATTGTACGATAAATACAAGGCAGGGGATATAAATGGAAAAATTTTGCGCCGGTGCACTCGAAACCACCGTTCACGGCATGGTTACATATTGCGTTGTGGGGAAAAACAAATCCACGGCTATAGACAGCGGAAATGATGAAATAGAGATTACAAGGGAAAATCTGCGTCTTGACAAGGAGCAGTATATCACACGTTTCAGAATTAAGAATATTTCGGGAACGATGATGA
Source organism: uncultured Clostridia bacterium (assembly GCA_934463115.1). Lineage (GTDB taxonomy): Bacteria > Bacillota > Clostridia > UMGS1810 > UMGS1810 > CAKSIN01. The sequence goes on along the minus strand of CAKSIN010000003.1, from coordinate 16,114 downwards.
AGCTAATCAGCGCATACCCGTTTGTGAGCGATGATTTCCGCGTAGACGGTGTTTCGGAGAGCGAGTGGATGGTGTTCAACGGAACGCGCCAGATAAACGATGTTCCGTCGGTATGTACTCTCGGTGTGAGGGACGAAGCGTTTTCCTGCGCGGCAGACAGGCTCAGCGATGAGGGAATAATGCTCAAAACCCTTACCCACGGCGACGCGGTTTTGTCCGGTGACGGAATAACGGTTATTAAAGCCGGCAAAACATATATTTCCCTGGAAATGCTTACACAGGATAATCAGCTTGACGATATAAGCCTTTCGCTCGACTGCGACGGCGCACTGAAAGCCGTGCGTGCGGGCGGAGATTTCAATTGCCTTTTGGAGCCGGACGATATAAAGGTTACCGATTGGGTGCGCATATCCGTCGGCGGCAATTACCGCCGTATGATTGAGGACTATGTAGGGCATGTTGCCGCACTGCACGAATCGGAATCAGACAAAAAACCGCCGTGTTTCGTCTACACGGTTACAAACGGGGTATCGCCCGAAAATATATCCGATAAAGTCAGAATGTTGTCACATCTGAAAATCCCGGTAGACTACTTTGTAATCGGCACCGGCTGGCAGCAGTGTGTGGGCGACTGGGAATCACACAGCGAATTTTCGGAGGGTATGCGCCGCGAGGCGGAATGTATTTCGGACGGCAAAATGCTCCCGGGAATAACAACCGCACCGTTTATAGCGGACAAAAAATCACAGCTGTATGAAGAAAACAAAAAAATGTTTCTCCGCCATGCAGACGGCTCTGCATGCGTGGCGCAGGTGAACGGAACGGAGTATGTTGTGCTGGACGTTTCCGCACCCGAAACACTCGAATGGCTGGAGATGCTGTATCAGCGGCTCAGCGCATGCGGATATTATTTTCACAGTGTGGAGTATACAAATGTGTTTATGCTGCAAAAGGATGTTGTTCTTGCAAACCCGACCGTTTCAATGACCGAGGCATATGTCAAGGCAATGACGGTAATAAAATCCGCTGTCGGCAGCGAAGGGTATCTGCATGTTTCAAATGCATTTTTAGAGCCGCTCTGCGGTATAGTCGATTCGGCACAGATATGCTCCGATTCAAAGTGGAGCGGACTTGTCAACAGAAACGACAATCTGCCGCGGCTTATGAATCAGATTGTTCACCGCAGCTATTCGGGCAGCTGGTGGAATTGTTCGTGCGGAAAATTTCTGGACACAAATATTTTTTCCACACTCAATACCGCCGAGCTCAGAACGGTTCTTGTGTCGGAATACATATGCGGAGGTACAACCGTTATTTCCAATCTCTCGTCAAACGACGAACTTAAATTGCTCAGGTTTTTGTACCCCAAGGTTAAAACATCGGCATGCTGCCGAACAATGTTTTCCGGTGAAATGTACGTAAACGTCACCGATGTGGACGTCAATGACGACTATCATACACTGTGTTTTACAAACTGGAGCAACGAAGAAGTTCCGATTATCTTTCGGCTGGATAACATGGCATGCGGCGGTTATGTGGATCATGCGTCGTGCTACAATATATCCACGTATTTCGGCAGAAATGTTGTAAAACACGCGGCATATGACGATATAATCAAACTGGGCAAAATCGCCCCCGGAGGAACGGAAATTGTTAAGATTGCGCGCGATGACAAGGTGCATGTACTTCTTTCGGATATGCATTTTTCAATGGGCGGCGAGCTTTGTATAAAAACAGACGCCGACGGTGTTACCGTCAGCGGATTCAACAGCTTCAGCTCAAAAGGAAATTACCTTGTCTCACTGCCGAATTCGGTAAAATCCAAAGACGGCAGGAGCGAATTTTCGTTTACGGTAAACGGTCTTGGAGCATTCTCGTATACAGAGCCGATTTAAAATACGTTAAACATGTTTGTGCTCCGACTGAAATGCCGATGGAGTCAGACCGGTCAGCTTTTTGAATACCACGCTGAAATGCTGTGCGGTTTTGTAGCCCACATCGTGGGCAATTTCGTATAACGTTTTGTCAAAAAGCATATTCGGATCCTGACCGCATTGCATCAGGCGTACAGACAGGTTAACTATTATGTTGTGGCATGTTCTCTGAACAATGGATATATCTTCGGTGTTTTGCTCGATATCGGATATGTATATCACATTTCTCTTGCCGAGGTAAAAGCTGTAGCTTGCGGCATTTTGCGCCGACGACAGCGACTGGCGTATTGATTTTCGGTTTGCAACAGGATTGCCCACGCCTATAACATAGTCCGAAAGGCACGAAAACTCCATGTGTTCTTTTATCAAATCGGCAATATCCAATGTCAGACCGATGCATTTTTCGTTTGTTTCATTTTCGAACGACAGTATATACGCAAAGTTGAATATATCAAAGAATGCAACACATGCCTGATTTTTGATAATAATTTTTTCGATATCGGTGAACAGTCCGAAATTCTTTTTGTAATATCCGGAGTCGTCGGATTCGTCAAGCACAACGGATATGGCTATATATCTGCGGTTTTCTCCCGTGTTTCCGAACATGGATACAAAATCCTCGCTGAGTTTTGGCATGGATACCGAGTTTAAATAGTATTCGCGCAATTACAATATCGTCGCCGTTATCCGTTGCTGCTTTTTCAAAATTAATCTCTATCAGCCCGGGATAATCTATTCCTTCAAACGCGTGATTAATGCTGTTTTCAATAAGCGGCTGCAGCGTGAGTTTGCATATCATATAGTCTTTGAGTTCATCCGGAAGGTTAATTTTAAGCTCGAATTTATCACCGTAGCGTATTTTCTGAATATATACATAGCTCATCGCGTGTTCGACTTCACGTTCAAGAGTGAGCATTTCGCCGCCGTTGTTTAGCGAATTAACAAAAAACCGCGACAGCGTCATTGTCATTTCTTCAATATCCGTTGCATTGTATTTGTGCGACAGGGCGCATATTGAGTTTAACGCGTTGTACAGAAAGTGCGGTGTAATCTGAGCCTGCAGAGCCTTTAATTCGGCAATTTTGCGTATTTTAGATTCGCGGTGAATACCGTCTATATCACCGGATTTGATTCATTGGGGACGTCATCGCGTGCTCATCAAGCCATGGGCAAACTGGAACATAATAAAAATAGGGCCCACTCCGCCCATAAAGACAGACGACGGCTGGCTTGTAATTATTCACGGTGTATCCGGAAGCTGCAGCGGACAGAGATACTCACTCGGCGCAGTGCTTCTTGATTTGAATAATCCTGAAAAAATTATCGGCAAATGTCTTGAACCGATTATTGTGCCGGATAGGCAGTACGAGTTTATCGGCAATGCACCAAATGTTATTTTTGCATGCGGAGCTATCGCAGACTATGAGCAAGACCGGCTGCGCGTGTACTACGGTGCTGCCGATACATCAATATGTCTGGCAACCGGCAGATTGAGTGAGATAATAGAAATGTGTAAAAACGGAAAATAATGTGATTTGGGGCTGAAAAATTTTTTCAGTCCCAAATGTTTATATTTATAAAATTATTTTGGAAAATTTAAAGATTTTTATATTGCATTTTTAATCATTATGATGTATAATGTGAAAAGCAATTTAAACGGAGATGATATATAAATGAGTGCATTGTCTGTGGTAACATTTAATCTGCGCTGTGTGTGGAAAGGGGAACCGGACGGTATAAACAGTTTTATTCACCGTGCCGGTTTGATATATGAAAAGGTGACGAAAATTCTGCCGGACGTTATTTGCTTTCAGGAGGTTACATCGGCAAGCCTGCCTCTTTTGCGCCGTATTCTTTCGGAATATGAATTTTACGGACAGTTCCGCGAGGCAGACTACACCGGCGAAGGAGTGTATATTGCAGTAAAGAAAGACAGATTTTCCGTGCTGGAATATAACTGTATCTGGCTAAGTGATACACCGTATCTGCCGGCATCGCGGTTTGACGGACAGAGCGAGTATTGCCGCATATGCGAGGAAATTAAACTTCTTGATAATCAAAATAAAGCGGTTTTTCGCATTTTTAACACACATCTTGATTTTGAAACGGGTGTTCAGGTGAAGGAAATAGATTGTATCTTTGATATGATAGACGGTTTAACCGAATCGGATCCGATACCGTTTCTGATAACGGGAGACTTTAATGCTTTCCCGGATTCCGAAGCCGTTGCGCATGTTTTGAAAAATGAAAAATACAATCTTTCCGATTTAACGGCGGAAATACCGGTTACATTCCATGACTGGGGAAAAGCAGAGCAGAAAATAGATTATATTTTTGCCTCAAAGGAATTTGCCGCGCATAAAACAAGCACCGAAATCTGGGATGATTGCGATTTTGGAATTTATATGTCGGATCATTATCCGATAAATATTACATTTGAGTTTGGAGGACAGCAGTAAATGATACAAAAAAACGGAAAAACTTTTCACCTTACAGGGAAAAACACAAGCTACATAATGATAATAAACGAGAGCAATGATCTGCTACACTATCATTACGGAAACAAAATGCACAATGTCGACTACTCGTGCAGAAATAAAAACGAGGGAGTCGCGTTGGTATGTTGCGATTCCGAGGGAGTCTTTCTGGAGGTGCAATCGCAGGAATACCCTGCATACGGCTACACCGATTTGCGCATGCCGGCATACAGCGTGCGCAATAAGTTTGGAAACACCGTGTCACGCCTCCGCTATGCAGGATACAAAATTCATGAGGGTATCGCTCACTCGGTAAACGGTATGCCGTCGATTTTTGCAGGAAACAAGCATGCCGACACGCTCGAAATCACGCTTGAGGACACAGGCGCCGGACTGACTGTTACACTGTACTACACCGTATTTGACGAATCGGATGTTGTGGTTCGAAGCAGCAAAATAACCAACTCGTCAGATGGCGACATAACGGTCGAATCGGCATACAGTATGTGCATGGATTATCAGGATTTCAACTGCGATGTTGTGTATTTCCCGGGTGCATGGGCGAGAGAAAGGGAATTTGTGCGCACGCATATTACAAACGGTGTGCAGATTGATATCTCAAATGCGCGCGGCGGAAGCGGACACGACATGAATCCCTTTGCCATGCTTTGCGATACAAACGCTACGGAGCGTGTGGGCAATGTGTACGGATTTTCGCTTATATACAGCGGAAACCATTCAACACACATTCAGTCCGACAAATATAATTCACTCCGAATCACGCAGGGAATAAACCCGTATGAATTTGAGAGCCGTCTTGCTCCGGGGCAGAGCTTTGAAACACCGCAGTCGGTCGTGAGCTTCAGCAATTGCGGATTCGGCGGTATCTCACGGCAGATGCACGATTTGTACAGAAACAACCTTTGCAAAAGCAAATACGCAAATACCGACCGCCCGATTCTCATAAACAACTGGGAGGGCACATATTTCGATTTCAATCACGACAAACTCATGCAGATAGCAAGGAGATCCAAAGAGGCGGGAGTTGAGCTGTTTGTCCTCGATGACGGCTGGTTCGGAAAACGTGATGACGATACATCGTCGCTCGGCGATTGGGTGGTAAACCGCAAAAAGCTGCCGAGAGGAATAGACGGACTTGCCAGGGATATAAACAGTCTCGGGATGAAGTTTGGCCTGTGGTTTGAACCCGAAATGACAAATGCCGATTCCGACCTTTACCGCAGTCACCCGGATTGGATAATCCGCGTTCCGAATATAGAGCCGGCAATCGGAAGAAACCAGTTTATGCTGGATTTGTCTAAGCGCGATGTTTGCGATTATATTATAGATGCCGTGTGCAACGTGCTCGGGAGCGCAAATATTGAGTATGTGAAGTGGGATTACAACCGAATTATGACGGATATGCCGAGAAAGGGCTACAACCACGAGTACACCCTCGGTCTGTACTATGTGCTGGACGAGATAACCGGCAGATTTCCAAACGTCTTGTTCGAGGGCTGCGCAAGCGGCGGCGGACGCTTTGATCCCGGTATGCTTGCGTATTCGCCGCAGATATGGACAAGCGACGATTCGGACGCAATCAAGCGCCTTTGGATACAGTATTCAACATCAATGTGCTACCCGCTAAGCTCCATATCCACACATGTAACGGCTTCTCCGAATCATCAGATAGGCAGAATAACACCGCTTAAAACACGTGCCAACGTTGCCTACGCCGGAACATTCGGCTATGAGCTGGATGTTACACAAATGACCGATGACGAAATCGAAACATTGAAGCAGCAGGTTGAGTTCTTCAAGGGAATCCGCGGACTAATCCGTGCCGGCGATTTTTATCGGCTGCAAAGTCCGTACGACGGCAATTATTGCAGCTGGATGGTTGTGTCGGCCGATAAAAGCAAATTTGTGCTTTTCGGATGCAGAATATTGAATCAGCCGAATTTCAGAGACAAAAATATTGTGCTCGACGGTCTTGACTCCGACAAGGTGTATACAGATACCGACGGCGGGCAGATATACGGCGGCGATGAGCTTATGAATGTAGGCATTCGCCCGATATATGACAACTGTGATTTCTCATCGTTTGTAAGAGTATTCAGCGAAATAAAAGGTGAGTAAATAAATCGCGTGCAAACTGCACTAAGCGTAGTTTGCACGCGATTTTTATACCGTTACGGTGCTTTTTTGTGATTTAACCTCGTTTGTCAGCTCCTCACCGTCGAAAAACTGCTTGATGTTATCGAGCGTCACCCTTGCTATCGACCGGAGTGCTTCCTTTGTGAGGAATGCCTGGTGAGAGGTTATCAGCACATTCGGCATTGCGAGGAGAATTGTGAGCAAATCGTCTACCACGATTGTATCGGAATAATCCTCAAAGAATATATCGGATTCTTCTTCGTACACATCGAGCGCGGCGCCGCCGATTTTTTTGCTCTGCAATCCGTCGACGAGCGCTTCGCTGTCTATGAGCGCTCCGCGCGATGTATTGAGTATCACAACGCCGTCTTTCATTTTTTCGATTGTGGATTTGTTTATTATGTGGTGAGTTTCGCGCGTGAGAGGGCAGTTGAGCGATATAATGTCGGATTCGCGGCAAATGGTGTCGATATCGGTATAGGTTACATTTTCCACATTCGGGTACGGATCGTACGCAAGGATTTTCATTCCGAATCCTTTGCAAATATCAATGAACACTTCGCCAATCTTTCCTGTTCCGATTACTCCGACGGTTTTTCCGTGGAGGTCGAATCCCGTGAGTCCGTTCAGACTGAAGTTAAAATCCTTTGTCCGTATATACGCTCTGTGAAGCCGCCTGTTGAGGCAGAGTATCATTCCCATGCCGTGTTCTGCCACGGCATACGGAGAGTATCGCGGAACACGTACAACCTTAATTTTTCCGTTTGCGGCGTCGAGGTCTACATTGTTGTATCCGGCGCAGCGCATAGCAATGAGTTCTATACCGAGCTCGCTCAGGGTGTCTATTGTTTCGGCATCTATCATGTCGTTTACAAATGCGACAACACCGTCGCATCCGCGTGCCATCACCGCTGTATCGGAATTGAGTTTATTTTCAAAGTATCTGAAATCAATGTCGTTGTAGTCTTTTTTTAATTTGTCAAACCATATCCTGTCATAGGGTTTTGTGTCATAAAATGCCAGCTTGTGCATACTACAATCACCTTCTTTCGGATATATTATGTCCGGTTAAGGAAAAAATAATATGGCTATCTTTTGGATTCAAAAAATTTTTTCATAATTTTGCCGCATTCTTCCTCGTGAATGCCGATGTATATTTCGGGGATTTTGAGCTTTAGTTCGGACACAATGTTTGCTGCTGTTCCGCAGCAGCCCGTGCGCGGTTCCGGCGCACCTATGTACACTCTTTTAATGCGCGAGTTTATTATTGCACCGGTGCACATTGCGCACGGCTCAAGCGTAACATACATTTCGCATTTGTCAAGGTGTTTTTCGCCTGTTGCCGCCGCTGCCGCTTTGATTGCATTCATTTCCGCGTGGCATGTGCAGTCGGAATTTTCTTCCGTTGTGTTGTGCGATGCGGCAACAACGCACCCACCCGACACAATTACGCATCCGACGGGTACTTCATTTTGTTCAAGAGCCTTTTTTGCTTCGTCTACAGCTAAATTCATAAAATCCATTTAATCACACTCCGATATATATGTTAACAGAAAAGTATTGATTTATTAACCCGATATGTGATAATATAATATAAATGTAACATAATGTATCGGAGGAACACAGGACATGTCTGCATACAAATCACTCAGCAAGGAAACACAGGATAAAATCAGGAGCCGTATAAATGATAAATATATACTGACCGACCGTGCCGTGAGACGCGATTCGAATCACGATAAGGCAACCCTATGGCGACCTGCATTTGTCCGCGATGCCGAAAAAATTATTCACTGCCCGTATTATAACCGCTGCAGCGACAAAACACAGGTTTTTTCGCTGTACAAAAACGACGATATTTCGCGGCGCGCTCTTCATGTTCAGCTTGTTTCACGTATTGCGCGCAATATCGGGCGGATGCTTTTTCTCGATAACGATTTGATAGAGGCTATTGCTCTGGGACACGATATCGGACACACACCTTTCGGACATGCCGGGGAAAAATATCTTGACGCACTGTGCGTCGAAACAATGGGACGTCACTTTATGCACAATGTTCACAGCGTGCGCATCCTCGACGAAATATTCGGATACAATATCAGCCTGCAGACTCTCGACGGTATTTTGTGCCACAACGGCGAAAACGAAAAAAAGGATTATGTTTGCTCCGATACCGACAGTTTTGAAAAATTTGACGCTATGTACAACCGCTGCTATACCGATGTGGCATATGCCATGAGCATTATGCCGTCTACACCCGAGGGGTGTGTTGTGCGTATAAGCGACCTTATAGCATATATAGGAAAAGACAGGCAGGACGCTGTTCGGACAAATATTATTGACGACGGCGAGGAATTCAGTGGAGGCGGCATCGGGAGCTTTAATGCGGCTATTATAAACAACATGATAGTGAATATAATAGAAAACAGCATCGACCGCGACTGCATTTCCATGGATGAGGAGTGCTTTGAAAGTCTGCGCGTTGCAAAGGAAGAAAACTACAAAAAAATTTATCTGAGCAAAAAAGTTGCCGAGGTACAGGAGGAGTACATTCATCCGATATTCGACAAGCTGTTCCTCCGGCTCGCCGATGATATAATAAACGGGAAAAAATCGTCGCCCGTATTCCGGCATCACATAGAGTTTATCAATAACTGCCGAAAATATTACCGCGGCGAAAGCTACGACGCCGCGGCTTCGAGCCCGTACCTGATTGCAGCGGACTACATGGCAAGCATGACGGACGATTATCTTATTGATTTGTACGACTACCTGTATCCGGGAAAATGTACGATAAAATATGTCTCGTATTTTGATGACCTGCAAAGCTTTTAGGCATTCGGCAGTTCGCGCACCTTTTCCACAAATCGCGGAACGTCATCCGGCGCATTTGTGCTGTAAAGCAGCCCATACGGAATACTGTAGTCCCAATCCGCAGGTATCGTTACAAGCCCGGGGTGTACATCTTTCCAGCACTCCGTTGTAAGGAGCACATTGCCCGTCTCCGCGCAGCGGTTGAACACCGAAAGGTCGTAAAATTGCGGTGTGTCCTCTATATGTATCTTCGGGTGGTTTGTTTCAATATCGTTGCGCAGAAGGTCGTTGATTCCCGAGTCTCCCTGTTTAACCATCATCAGCGTTTCGCCGTACAGGTCGGAAATGCTGATTTTATTTTTTGCGGCGAGTCGGTGCCCGCGCGAGACCGCTATCATTTTTTTATATCTTCCGAGCTGCAAAAAATTGCACATCGAGAGCCATACCTTTGAATCGCATACGCCGATTAAAAAATCGAATTTTTCACCGAGCAGCTGTATTTCGGAAAGTATTCCGTTATGATTGTCGTCGAACGGCACAAGATGCAGTTTGTAATTCGGGAAATCTGCATTTACTCGATACCATATATCCATAAACGGTTTTGCCGGATTGAGCATAGAAGTTCCCACGCAAAATGTTGTGTCGTAATGTTGCTCGGCTGCCCTTGCCTCGGCGATTGACTTTTTTGAATAATCCTTCATAAACTTGGCGTCGCGGTATATTATTCTGCCGGCAGAGGTAAGTCTGACTCCGGTAGCAGTCCGCTCGACAAGCACCATATCCAGCTGACTTTCCAGAGAATTTATTTGCTTTCTCACAGCAGTAGGCGACATAAACAGCTGCTCCGAAGCTTTTGTAAAGCTGCCGCAGTCAATAACTGTTATGAGAGTGTCAAGAAGATGATTGTACATAGTGCACCTCCATAGTCTGAACTTTTGGTTTATACCATTGTAACATATCGGATATTGTGTGTCAATCGCATTTGTGCTATACTGAACATACAATCAAAGAAACTGGGTAATGCAATATGTCAAAAAAGCTGATAGCATTTTATTCAAGGGGAGATGAAAACTATGTTTGCAGCGTGATAAAAAATCTTGATATTGGAAATAAGGGTGACGACAGAAATGAAAAAAATTACACAAACGGCAGGGCGGGATTCCCTCGGAAAGTTTGCCCCGGATTTTGCACATTTTAATGATGATATTCTCTTCGGCGAGAACTGGAACAACACGGATATTGATGTAAAAACAAGGTGTATAATAACCGTTGTGTCGCTTATGTCGCAGGGTATAACCGATTCGTCGCTTAAATATCATTTGACAAATGCCAAAAACAACGGTGTTTCAAAATCGGAAATAGCGGCAATAATAACGCATGCGGCATTCTATTGCGGCTGGCCTATGGCATGGGCGGTATTTTCTTTGGCAAAGGAAGTTTGGTGCGAAGACGGCGCAGAAAATGAAATGCAGGCTCATGAAAACTCAATGATATTCCCAATAGGCGAACCGAACACCGCTTTTGCAAAATACTTTGTCGGGCAGAGCTATCTGTCACCGGTGTCAAAAGAACAGGTGGGTATATTCAATGTCACATTTGAACCGTCCTGCCGCAACAATTGGCATATTCACAATGCAGATGCCGGCGGAGGTCAAATACTGATTTGTGTTGCCGGCAGAGGCCGGTATTGCGAAGAGGGCAAAGACGCGAGAATGCTTTTGCCCGGAGATGTTGTTAACATTGCCCCGGGTGTAAAGCACTGGCACGGAGCGGCAAAAGACAGTTGGTTCTCTCATCTGGCGGTGGAAGTTCCTGGAGAAAATGCCAAAACCGAATGGTATGAGCCGGTAGGCGATGATGAGTATTTAAAATTACAATAAATTATCGGAGGAACGGAATTTATGAAAACATATATGCTAAAAAACGGCAGACAGATAGAATATCTTGATAAAATAAACAGCCCGAATGACTTAAAAAAATTATCCGACGTGCAGCTCGGCGAACTTGCCGATGAAATGCGCGACGCACTTATTCAAAAGCTCGGACTGCACGGAGGGCACAGCGGCCCGAATCTCGGTTTTGTGGAAGCCACGGTTGCGCTGCATTATGTTTTTGATTCGCCGAAAGACAAAATGGTTTTTGATGTGTCGCATCAGACCTATTGCCACAAAATGCTCACAGGCCGTGCCGAGGCATTTTTGGACGAAGAACACTACGATGATGTTTCCGGATACTCGGAACCGTCCGAGAGCGAACACGACATGTTTACGGTCGGACACACATCAACATCAATAAGCCTTGCGGCAGGGATGGCAAAGGCGAGGGATTTGTGCGGCGGAAGCGAGAATGTTATTGCCGTAATCGGCGACGGCTCGCTGAGCGGAGGCGAAGCGCTTGAAGGCCTCGATTATGTTGGTGAGCAAAACACCAACATGATTATTGTTTTAAACGACAACGAAATGTCTATTGCCGAAAATCACGGCGGATTGTACAAAAACCTTAAACTGCTGCGCGAGACAAAAGGCACAGCAGAATGCAATATGTTCAAAGCATGGGGATTGGACTATGTTTATGTTGAAAACGGAAACAGTGTCGGAGAGCTTATTTCGGCATTCAAAAAGGTAAAGGACACAGACCATGCGGTGGTTGTGCATATTCACACCTTAAAGGGAAAGGGACTTCCGTTTGCCGAAAAAGATCCGGAGAGCTACCATGCCGGAGGACCTTTTGACACAACGACAGGTAAATACAAATTTGTTTCTGACGGCGAAGATTACAGCGCAATGATAGGTGAATACCTGCTCAAAAAAATGGCGGAAGATAAGTCTGTGGTTGCGATAAATGCGGCAACACCCACCGTGCTCGGATTTACAAAGGATAATCGCATAAAAGCCGGTGCGCAGTTTGTGGATGTAGGCATCGCGGAGGAAAATGCAGCCGCAATGGCGTCGGGAATTGCAAAGCGCGGCGGCAAACCTGTCTGGGGTGCATTCAGCACATTTATTCAGAGGACATATGATCAGATTTCGCAGGATATTTGCATAAACAACAGTCCGGTAACGATTCTTGTTTTCGGAGCGTCGCTCGATTTTATGAAAGATGTTACTCATCTCGGCTTTTATGACATACCGCTGCTCTCGAATATCCCGAACCTGGTGTATCTCGCCCCGACAAATGCCGAGGAACTGATTGCAATGACCGACTGGTCGATTGAGCAAAACGAACATCCAGTGGCGATAAGAGTGCCTGTTGCGGTAACGCATGCCGATTCACCCGTTCAGACAGACTACAGCAGTCTCAACAGCTATTTGTGCACCCAGCAGGGCGAAGACACTGCCATAATTGCTGTGGGCAGTTTTTGGAAACTCGGCGAGGAGCTGGCAGCCGCTGTGGAAAAATCAAGCGGTATTCGCCCCACACTCATTAACCCAAGATATCTGACCGGTCTTGACGAAAAAATGCTGTCTGATTTAAAGAAGAATCACAAACGCATAGTCACACTGGAAGACGGCATTCTGAGCGGCGGTTACGGCGAAAAAATTGCCGCATACTATGGCGATTCGGACATGAAAGTTTATTGCCGCGGACTCAAAAAGGAATTTCTCGACCGCTACGATGTTCAGACAGTTCTTAAAGAAAACCGTCTTGCAACCGAAATGATTGTAGCTGATTTGAATATATAAATAACAAAAGTGTTGTAACACCATTTTGAAGATGATGAACTGAAACAGCAAAATTTGATATTATCGGTGAAAAAATTACAATATTTGATATGTATATGCATATTTATTCATATTTTGACTAAATATGCAGAAATTCGTGATTTTTTCTTGACAAATGAAACATGTCATGATAGAATAGGTAAAAGATAGAGGCGCGCCGAGTCAGGAGTAGGGGATGCGAACAGGCTTCGTTCAGGCTGCATTCGTGAAAGGGGACGGCGCCGAAGACAACCGGAGACGTTACGGTTGATCTGGCGGCCGGAATAAGATCCGTGTCGTTGTCGCAGCAATGTGGAGCGCTATCACAACCCTATGACGTACGGCAATTGTATTGTTTTGGTATATTTTTGGGAGGATTGTTGCTTTGCACAGCGGCAATTCTCTTTTTTTATACAATTGACAGGCAGACAAATATTCATAACAATCCTGCCTGAAAAATAATTTTACAATAAGCCGGAGGTATTGAATTATCATGACAAAGAAGACGATTTTTCAGGGTGTTGCAACCGCAATTATTACACCGATGACATGTGACGGTGTGGACTACGAACGGTATGGCAAACTGATTGACTGGCAGTTGGCAGAGGGTGTGCAGGCTATTGTGGCTGCCGGAACAACGGGAGAAGGTTCAACTCTGACGGATGCCGAACACCGCGAAGTGCTGAAATTCACGGTTGAACGCGTTAACGGCCGTGTACCGGTGATTGCAGGAACGGGATCGAACGACACCGAGTATGCACTTGATTTAACGCGCTATGCGTGCAAAATCGGAGCAGACGCAATGCTGGTTGTGACACCTTACTACAACAAGGCAACACAAAAGGGTTTGGTGCGTGTGTTTACAGATATTGCCAATGCAAGCAGCAAACCGATTATTTTGTACAATGTTCCGTCGAGAACGGGATGCAATATTTTGCCGATCACTTGTGCGGAGCTGGCGGAACATCCGAACATTGTCGCAATTAAAGAGGCGTCCGGCGATATTTCGCAGGTTGCGCTGACAGCTTCGCTTGTTCGCGGTAAAATGGATATCTATTCCGGAAACGACGACCAGATTGTGCCGATTATGTCGCTCGGCGGTAAGGGTGTGATTTCCGTATTATCAAATGTGGCACCGCGACAAACTGTTGAAATGTGCAATCGCTTTTTCAGCGGCGATACAGATGGCAGTGCACAGATGCAGCTGGATATGCTGCCGCTGATACGGGCATTGTTTACGGAAGTTAATCCGATACCAATAAAAGCAGCAATGGCTGCGCGCGATTGGTGCGAAAATTATTTGAGATTGCCGCTAACGACAATCGAACCCGAACACGAGGCACTGCTGCTTAAAGAAATGGAGCGTTTGGGTGTCTGAGAAAATATATGCCTGATAAAATAGTAGAAAAATATTGGCATTATGAATAGTATAATGTAGAATATACGGAAAGGAATTGCGACTATGATTTGCGAAAATGTGACAAGAGATGCAAACGGTGTACTTTGCTTTGGCGGAGCGAATGTCAACGTTTTAGCAGACAAATACGGTTCACCGTTATATTTGATGGATGAGGAACGGATTCGGGCAAATTGCAGAATTTATATGGATGCAATGCGAAAATATTTCGGCGAAAGCGCGATTCCGCTGTATGCCGGAAAAGCAGCCGCTTTCAAGGAGATATACCGCATTGTAAATGACGAAAATATGGGAATCGATGTTGTGTCCCCCGGTGAAATATACACCGCAAAATCGGTAGGTTTCCCTATGGAACGTGCGTATTTTCACAGCAACAACAAAACAGATGAAGATATCCGTTATGCAATTGAATGCGGAGTCGGACATTTTGTTGTGGATAATATTGAAGAACTTACTGCAATTGACGATATTGCGGCATGCATCGGGCGCGTTCAGCCGATATTGCTCCGATTGACACCTGGAATTGATCCGCATACCTACGAGGCTGTTTCAACTGGAAAGGTTGATTCAAAATTCGGTACTGCAATAGAAACCGGGCAGGCTGCGGAAATTGTCGGTGCGGCTCTGAGGTGCTCGCATATTCGGCTTGATGGTTTTCACTGCCACGTGGGTTCGCAGGTGTTTGATTCTGACAGCTTTTTTAAATCAGCGGATATCATGCTTGAATTTATTGCCGAAATGAAGGATAAATTCGGATATGTTGCGCGCGAATTGGATTTGGGCGGCGGATACGGTGTTCGCTATGTTGAGAGTGATCCTGTGATTAATATATCGGATAATATTCGTCAGGTTGCGGATTTTATTCATCAAAAATGCGCACTCCTTTCCATTGATGAACCTGCAATCCGAATGGAACCCGGACGCAGCATCGTTGCCGATGCCGGGATGACTGTTTATACCGTCGGAACGGTAAAGAAGATTCCGGGATACAAGAATTATGTGTCGGTTGACGGCGGAATGACCGATAATCCGAGGTTTGCACTGTACATGTCTGATTATACTGTTTTGCCGGTGATAAATACCGAAGATGCGGAAATGACATGCTCCGTTGTGGGAAGATGCTGCGAAAGCGGCGATATTATTCAGGAAAATGTAATGCTCTCCGAAAATACTCACCGCGGTGACCGCATAGCCGTGCTTACAACCGGAGCGTATAATTATTCAATGGCATCTAACTACAACAGGATTGCACGTCTGCCAATTGTTATGATAAATGACGGAAAAGATCGACTTGTTGTGCGTCGGGAATCGTTGGAGGATTTGGTACGCAATGATATTTGATGCGGTGGTTATGAGATGAATACTGTTCTTGTGCCCTCCCGGCAAAAGTGGACACAAAAATGCTTCAAAAAACGAAATGAATCGCAGTATTTCGTTAATTTACTAAAATCGGCCGCATTTATTCCACGGTTTGCTTGACAACGAGCCTCTGCCGGCATGATGAACCGGCGAAAGAACTAAGTAGCCCAAGGGCAATTCGCCCGGGCACAAGCCTATCATACCGGCTACTCATTGTCAAGCAACTTTCGCGGCATAAACGCTAAGCAGGTGTTC
>CAKSIN010000002.1 GCA_934463115.1 uncultured Clostridia bacterium | reverse complement strand
CAGCTAGATACACCACAAATGCAATTATAAATATCAGCGCCCAAATCATTTCTTCACCCCTCAATATACATATTGTAACACACATTTTCAAAAAAATAAAGGGTTATATTAAATTACCCTTGTTAAAGCATCGGAATAATGCTATACTGAGTATTGCATTGGAGGGGATTATATGTACAGATATTGTGTTTATGTCGGACAAACAGAGTGCAGGATAAATACCGCACGCGTTTCCGCATATCCAATCAATAAAGTATGGGACGGAACGCAGCGCTCCGCCGCGCAAACAGAAACGGCATATTTTGCGACCGCCGATATTGATAAGCCGACCGATGTTAAAATACATATCGACGGCGATTTCAACAATTATGATATACGTCCGCACGCAGCAAAACTTTGTCATAGCCGAGACGGAAATGACATAACGGTTCACGTTGAAAAACCGTGTCAGTTTACCGTTGAGCCAAACGGAATGCACAATGCGCTTCACGTATTTATAAACCCTGTATCACGACGTCCCGATAAAGACAATATAGTTTACTACGGTGCCGGCCGACACGAAGCCGGACTGATATGGCTTGAATCGGGCAGCGAGCTGTACATTGACGAAGGCGCGATTGTTCACGGTGTTATATATGCCAAAGACGCTCAAAATATAAAAATTCACGGCCGCGGAATAATTGATTCTTCGGATTATGCGCGCGGAAACGACAAGAACGGAAATCATGAGATTATTGAGCAACTCCGAAAAAAAGGAATAACGGAAGACTTTCATGAAACAGGAATAGTATGCTCAAATCTGATTTTATACAATTGCAAAAATGTAACGGTTGAAGGAATTACATTACGCGACTCGATGTTCTGGTCACTCATTACCCGAAACGGATGTGAAAATATAACAATAGACAATGTGAAAATAATCGGTCAATGGCGTTACAATTCGGACGGAATAGATATCTGCGCGTCAAAAAATGTAACGGTTAAAAACTGCTTTGTGCGTTCTTTCGACGATTGTTTTGTTGCACGCAGTCCATACCTTCCGGAAGAGACCGGAACTGTTGAAAATATTACGGTTGAAAATTGTGTGCTGTGGTGTGACTGGGGAAAGTCACTTGAAATATGGTGCGGAGATTGCCCGACAAAAATAAGAAACGTTGTTCACAAAAACAACTATCTGATTCATTTGAGCGCATTGGCAATAAGTGTTACCACATGGTTCGGAAGCAAAGAGACGATTATAGAGGATATACTGTACGAAAATATCTATATAGACGGTGATGAAGTTTACCCGAATCTGCAAATCGAAACCGAAAATCATTCAAAATATGTACACGGAGAAACACATATACCCGACCTTATTCGGATTTGCGCGGAAAACATCGGGAAAAATCTCGGTAATCAAAAACATGAACCCATAAAGGATACAAATGACTTTAATCTGCTGTTTCAGAATATAACATTCAAAAATGTCCGATGTACGGACAGTCGGCTTCCGGTTAAAATAATTGAACAAAAGAATTTACTTGAGATAAAAAATGTTACTGCACAAAATTGCAGCTTTAAAATTTAGCAGACAAAAAGGATAGAAAATCGTTTTCCGGTCTTCTATCCTTTTTCAATCTAATTGTTCATAAATCTTGACAAAAATGCTTTTGTTTCCGGTTGTTTCGGAGCGGTAAATATCTGTTCGGGCGTACCCTCTTCGCATATTACGCCGTCATGCATAAACACAACATGATTCGACACATCGCGTGCAAATGCCATTTCATGAGTAACGATTATCATTGTGAGTCCTTCCGTGGCAATTTTTTTAATTACCTCCAGCACCTCACCGACCATTTGAGGATCAAGTGCGCTTGTCGGTTCATCAAAAAGTATTACATCGGGTTTCATGGCAAGCGCTCTTGCTATTGCCACTCTCTGTTTCTGACCGCCGGACAGCTGCCTTGGTTTTGCGTTAATATACGGCTCCATGCCAACTTTTTGCAGATATGTCATTGCATTTTTTCTGGCTGTTTCCTTGTCGGTTTTGAGGACCTTCATCTGCCCTATCATGCAGTTTTTCAGCATTGTCATATTCTCAAACAGGTTAAAGCTCTGAAACACCATTTCCACCTTTGCTCTGTATGCCGGAATATTCTTTGTTTTGAGAATATTTCTGCCGTTGTAGATTATTTCACCGTCGGTGGGTTCTTCCAAAAGGTTAATACACCGGAGCATAGTTGACTTTCCGGAGCCGGAGGAACCGATTATACACGTAACATCGCCTTTGTTCACGGAAAAATTTATATCCTTAAGAACAGAGTTTTCGCCAAATGATTTCTTAAGCCCCTTTATCTCTATTACAGGGTTTGATACATTCTCGCTCATAATCACCTGTCCTCCTTTACAAGATAATTTGCGTCCGGCATTGTGGACGACTGGTGCAGTATATATGATGACGGGCCGTCAAGCCTGCGCTCAATGGCTTTGAGAATACGCGTAATCGAAAATGTAAGAACAAAATAGATTACACACGCGACAACATATGTCTCAAATATTGCCCACGTCATTTTGGAAATCTTTGCAGTAAAGAAGTACAGTTCCGTAACACCGATAACATTCAAAACCGATGTATCCTTAATGTTGATTACAAATTCGTTGCTAATTGCCGGAAGGATATTTCTCATTGTCTGCGGAACAACAACATATATCATCGCCTGAAAATGATTCATACCTATCGAGTATGCCCCCTCAAGCTGACCTTTATCTATGGAAATTATTCCGCCGCGCACTATCTCAGCCATATATGCACCGGTGTTTATCGACACGATGAATATTCCGGCAGGTATAAGCGGCAAGGTCTGACCGTCGTTCATAAACGCATATCCCCAATAAATAACCATAGACTGCACCATCATCGGTGTGCCACGGAAAACCTCTACATAAATGCTGATAATCGCGTTTATAACCTTAACAACTCCGCGCAAAAATGTATTCTTTGACTCGGGTATTGTGCGGACAATACCCGTTATAAGTCCGATAACAAGCCCGACGGTTGTGCCAACAAGGGCAATCAGCATTGTGTAGCCTATTCCCTGTAAAAAGAAACCGTGATACTTATTTACAATATCAAAAATCTCATTAATAAAATCTGACATAACAGTTACCTACCTATAATTATTGACGATTATTCACCGTCCGAAGGAGCAATCTTAACCATATCGTTCATAAGCTCTTTCTGTGCGTCGGTATCAAAATCAGCAAGAACCTTGTTTATATCCGCTGCGAGCGAAGAACCTTTCTTAACACCTACAGCAACGCTGACATCATCATCTTCTACCTTGAATCCTGTGTCGTTGTTAACGAGGGGAACATATGTGTACGAATCATCCATGCAAACTGCCATTGCAGTAGGTTCTTCGGCAATATAGCCGTCTATCGTGCCTGCACCGAGCGCAATAAGCATTGTTGAAAAGTCGGCAAGTTCGTTTACCTGTGCTTTTGTCTGATTTGTAAGTGCGTCAAGATGGAATGTACCGGACTGAGCAGCAATTTTCTTGCCGTCCAAATCAGCTATTGTCTTAACGTCATCAAGTTTACCTTTCTTGGTTACAACAACAAGGTTTGAACTAAAATAGTTGTCGGAAAAGTCTATCTTTTCTCTTCTTTCCTTTGTAGGACTCATTCCGGCAATAATCATATCAAGTTTGCCCGACTGAACTCCCGGAATAAGGCTGTCCCATTCATAGGAATATATTTCAAGCTTTTTGCCGAGTGCATCGGCAATTTTTGCAGCCACCTGCACATCATAGCCGTTTGTATACATATCTTTTACATTGGCAATAGCAACGGCACCGTTTGAATCATCCGACTGTGACCAGTTGTACGGAGCATAGTTACATTCCATACCTACGCGAAGAACGTTGTCGGCTGTCTGCTGTGTGTCTTTTGCTTCCTTTTTGCTGCCGCATCCTGCAAAACTGAGTGCCACCATAACTGCAAGCATAACGGAAATTAATCTTTTCATTTTCTTCTACCACCTTTAAAAAATATTATATATGTGTAAACAGACCGTTCACATGCAATTGCCGAAAACAAAAGCCGTGAACGCTAAACTGAATAGTTAACGTACACGGCTGAAATTCATATGCCAAAATACATAAACTACGGATAGCGCTTCACATCAGTGACAGTCTGCAACATATTCTGCTACAACCCAACACACAGCTTAAGGACAATACACTGTATGTTTCGGCGGTATTTCCTTTCCGACGGTCAGCTGTCCGTTTACAGACCGACGTACTGATAAGTACCGCGCCTCTACCATAATTCAATGGTTTATTCACTTGTTGCACGCATTATCTCACATATACCTTAATTTGTCAACCAAAATTAAGCACAAAAATGTATTTTTAGTAATGTTATGTCAAAAACAAATAAGAATTTTCAAACGTATGTATGTATTACACAAACAAGCCGATTTTGTGAAAAGTGCTAAAATTTACAATTTTGTAAAAAAAATATTGAAATTATGCACATTATAGTTTATAATGTATTCTAACAACGTTGGTTGTAATTAAGGAGGAGATTCTATATGAAGAAACTATTTGCAGTAACACTTGCACTGATGCTGGCAGTTATGTGCCTTGCATCATGTTCAAACAATTCGGCAAAATCAGACGGCGATGTAATCAAAATCGGCGTGTTCGAACCTACAACGGGTGAAAATGGCGGCGGCGGTGTGCAGGAGGTTCTCGGCGCACGCTACGCAAACAAAGTAAGAAACACTGTAACGGTTGACGGTAAAGAGTACAAGATTGAACTTGTAGAAGTGGACAACCAGTCGGATAAGTCGGCTGCAGTTACCGCTGCACAGTCTCTTGTGTCCGGCGGTGTAAAAGCAGTGCTCGGTTCATACGGTTCGGGCGTTTCGATTGCTGCAGGTTCAACCTTTGCGGACGCAAAGATTCCGGCAGTCGGATGCTCTTGCACAAACCCGCAGGTTACAGCAGGAAACGACTACTATTTCAGAGTATGCTTCCTCGATCCTTTCCAGGGAACGGTTATGGCAAACTATGCCGAAACATCGGGTTGCAAAACAGCGGCAGTTATATCCCAGAACGGCGATGACTATTCGACAGGTCTTGCAAACTACTTTAAGAAAGCCTTCAAGGGTGATATTGTATACGACGGAACATACAACACAAATGAATCCGACTTCAACGCAATTCTTACATCTGCAAAGGCAAAGAACCCGGATGTTATCTTCTGCCCGTCTTCTATCGCCACAGCAGGTCTGGTAATAAAACAGGCAAGAGAACTCGGAATCAAATGCCCGATTATGGCAGGCGACACATGGGAAAACGAAACAATCATCCAGAATGCCGGTGCGCAAAACTGCGAGGGTGTTACATTCTCAACATTCTTCGACGAAAACGATCCCACGGCATCCGACTTTGTTAAGGGCTTCAAGGAGTACCTTAACAGCGACTCCAAGAATGTTAAGCTTAACGGCGGTACAGACGGTGTTGCAGCTGTTTCGGCTCTCGGATACGATGCTTATAACGTAATCTGCGACGCTATCGAAGCTGCAAACTCGACAGATACCACAGCTATCCGCGACGCACTTGCAAAGGTTACACGCAAAGGTGTTACGGGCGATATCTCGTTCGACGAAAACGGTGACGCTAACAAGAACATGGCATACATCAAAACAGTTAAAGACGGTAAATTCAAGTTTATCGGAACACAGAGCACAGATGGTAAATTCAATGCCGTTGAGTAATCGGCATATAATCTGAGCAGTCTCGGCGGGGCGGGATTTCTTGCCTCGCCGATTATTTTTTAAATCACACGTTTCATTGCGTGGAAACATTTCACTGCTACACACTAAGGAGGATCAAAACCAATGGACGCCCTTTTGCAAAACTGCCTGAACGGAATATCCATCGGCAGCAGCTATGCCCTGATTGCTATCGGCTATACGATGGTATACGGCATACTCAGACTAATCAACTTTGCCCACGGCGACATATTCATGATGGCGGGTTATTTTATGATTATTTCAATGACCAACTTTATGATACCGTGGTACGCATCTATAGTAATTGTTATTGTTGCGACAATTCTTTTAGGTGTTCTTACCGAAAAAATTGCATACAAACCGCTGCGCAATTCGCCGCGAATGTCGGTTATGATTTCGGCAATAGGTGTATCGTACCTTTTGCAGAATCTTGCAACGTACCTTTTTTCGGCATTGCCGAAACCCTATCCGCAGATAGGATTCTTAAACACGAAAATTACCATAGGCAATATTTCAACATCGCTGGTTACATTTGTAACCCCGATACTCACCCTGATATTGGTTGTATCGCTTGTGGTTCTTATAAACAAAACAAAAATCGGAATGGCTATGCGCGCTGTTGCAAAAGACTTTGAGGTCGCACGGCTCATGGGTATCAGGATTAACAACATTATCAGCTTTACATTTGTTATCGGATGCGGTCTTGCGGCTGTAGGTTCTGTTTTGTACTTTATACCGCGCCCGCAGGTTTATCCCCTCTCGGGTTCGCTTCCCGGTCTTAAGTGTTTTGTCGCGGCGGTATTCGGCGGAATCGGTTCGGTTCCCGGAGCGCTTGTCGGCGGATTCTTAATCGGTATCTGCGAAACATTTATAAAAGCAAGTGCTTATTCGGAATTTTCCGACGCGTTTACATTTGTAATACTGATTATTGTGTTACTGTTCCGCCCGACAGGTTTGTTCGGCGAGAAAACTACGGAGAAGGTGTAATTACATGAAAAAGAATACAAAAATAATTTGCTCTGTTGCTGCCTCGCTGGTACTGCTGCTGTTTATATTTTTTGTAGGTCAGATGCCGCCGTCATCAATGATGCGTACCTCGCTTCAGATGGGTGCAATATATGCCCTGCTCGCAGTAAGCATGAATCTTTTAAACGGTGTTACGGGGCAATTTTCGCTCGGGCAGGCGGGATTTATGACTCTCGGAGCATACACATATGCCATACTGACGATTCCTGTTGCGGCTCGTCCGAGTGTATACTATCTGAACGGAATTTGCGACGCACTGGCAAATTTTGAGCTTCCGATAATGCCGGCGCTTATTGTTGCCGGGCTTGTTGCAGCGGTTTTTGCTGCTCTGATCGGCGCACCGGTTCTCAGACTGAAAAGCGACTATTTTGCAATAGCTACTCTCGGATTTGCCGAGGTTGTTCGAATCGTGGTAGCAAGTTCGCCGCTCAACAGAGTGACAAACGGCTCTCTCGGGCTGAATTCTATTCCGGGATTTAAATCGTACTACTCAACTTTTGCGGTAGTGATAATCTGTATTGCGATAATGTCTCTCATAAAAAAATCAACATACGGAAGAAGCTTCAAGGCAATCCGCGATGATGAAATTGCCGCCGAAGCAATGGGTATAGGCCTTGCGCACCATAAGATGACTTCGTTTATCATAAGCTCATTTTTTGCCGGTATCGGCGGTGCGCTGCTTGCGATGTATCTCAAAGCTGTATCGGCTACGACATTTACCCTTTCCACAGCAACGTACTATATTTTGCTTATGGTGGTAATAGGCGGAATGGGAAGCTTTACTGGAAGTATTATTGCTGCATTTCTTGTTATATTCTCCAAGGAATGGTGGCTCAGATTTCTCGACAGCCAAATGGTTATCGGAGGATTTACGGTACCTCTGCTCCGCCCGGGTTTCAGAATGGTTATATTCTCAATTATACTCATGATTGTCGTTCTGTTCTTCAGGCGCGGAATTATGGGTGACAATGAGCTGAGCTGGGGCGGTATTGCATCGGCAGCGAAAAAAATACTCAAAAAGAATGCGGAGGTGCAAAACAATGAATAATGTGCTTCATCTTGATAATATTGTAATGCAGTTCGGCGGTGTTGTTGCCGTAAATACCCTCACAATGGATGTTAACGAAGGCGAAATAGTTGCACTTATCGGTCCGAACGGTGCCGGAAAAACCACCGCTTTTAATGTTGTAACAGGTGTGTACGCACCCACAAACGGCAGTGTCTCGTTTATGGGGAAAACAATTGTTTCGAATCACCCGCAGGGAAAGATGAAAAAACTCTACAAAGGTGAACATCTCGGCGAATATCCGAACGTTATCTGCCCCACACCCGACAAAATTACAAAACTCGGTATTGCAAGGACATTCCAGAATATTCGCTTATTTAAATCATTGACAGTCTTTGAAAATGTGCTGATTGCAAAGCACCTGCATAGAAAATCAAATATATTCACCGCAGCATTTATGCTGAACAATGCCGAGGAAAAGCGGCACCGCGAGGAAGTTACAAAACTTCTGCGGCTGCTTGATTTGGAGGATGTTGTGAACGAAAAGGCGTCCAATCTTCCGTATGGAAAGCAGCGCCACCTCGAGATAGCGCGCGCCCTTGCCACAAACCCGAAGCTGCTGCTCCTTGACGAGCCTGCGGCAGGCATGAATCCGCAGGAAACAGTGGAGCTGACAGCGTTTATTGCCAAAATACGCGATATGTTCAACCTGACAATTCTGATGATTGAACATCACATGGATTTGGTAATGGATATATCGGACAGAATATACGTTCTGGATTTCGGAAAACTGATTGCAAACGGAAAGCCGGAAGATATTCAGAAAAATGACAAAGTTATCGAAGCGTATCTGGGGGTGAGTGAAGATGCTTAAAATTAACAATCTGCATGTATCATACGGCGGAATCCGCGCAATACGCGGGATTGACATAGAGGTTCCGGACGGCAAGATAATTACCCTTATCGGCTCGAACGGTGCCGGAAAATCGACCACACTGCGTTCTGTTGTCGGACTTGTAAAACCCGACGAGGGCTCGATAACATATAATGACAAAGAGCTTGTGGGAATGCCGAGCAACAAAATCATTGAAGAGGGAATCACACTCGTCCCCGAGGGAAGACGCGTTTTCCCGGATTTGACCGTTCTTGAAAATATAAAAATCGGCGCATATCTCAGAAAGGATAATTTGAGCGAAGATATCGACAAAATGTTTTCGCTTTTTCCGAGGCTGAAAGAAAGACACTGGCAGCTTGCCGGAACACTGTCCGGCGGTGAGCAGCAGATGCTTGCCGTTGCGAGAGCGCTTATGAGCAGACCGAAGGTTATTATGATGGATGAACCATCGCTCGGACTCGCACCGCTTGTTGTGCGCGATATTTTTGACATTATAAAGGAAATTAACTCACAGGGAGTAACCGTCCTGCTTATAGAACAAAATGCCAACATGGCGCTTAAAATAGCCGATTACGGTTATGTTTTGCAAACAGGCAGCATCACACTGTCCGGCACGGGCGAGGAGCTGCTTGCAAATGAGGAAGTCCGAAAGGCTTATCTCGGCAAATAATTTTTTCGGAGGGAGACTGGATTACAATGGCATTTTATCAGTATGCGTGCTATTTTTTAATATACGCGTTCGCGGGATGGTGTTGTGAGGTTGCATACGCTGCAATGATACAGGGCAAGTTTGTAAACCGCGGTTTTCTTGCCGGACCGGTGTGCCCCATATACGGTGCGGGAGTCTGCATTGTTGTTATGATTCTCTCCCCGATAAAAAATAATTTCTTGCTGACATATATCTGTGCGGCGCTGCTGACATCTGTATTGGAATATATTACCGGATATCTTCTTGAAGTATTTTTTCACCAAAAATGGTGGGACTACTCAAACAGGCCGCTTAATCTTCGGGGGTACGTCTGCCTTGAATTTTCACTTATGTGGGGCATTGGCTGCTGTTTTGTTGTGTATATACTTCACAGGTTTGTATCCGCGGCGGTAGGCTTAATTCCGTTTAAATTCGGAGTTGTTATACTCTCTGTGCTCGGGAGCGCCTTTGTTCTCGATGCCGTGTACACGGTTGCGCAAATGCTCAAACTCCGAAAAGTTATAGACAACCTGCACGAATTTGAAACCTTTGTTCGCAAAACGTCGGACAATATCGGTGAAGATGTTGCCGATATGGTTTTTTCCGCAATGGAGAAAAAGCAAAAGGCAGAAAATGTATATGCGGAGATTAAAGCAAAATATCCGTCTAAACTCAAAAATGAATTTAAACTTGAGGATTTTCGCTCAAAGTACAAAAGCCTTATTGAGAACAGGCGCCGTGCACGCATCGGTAAAAGATTGTCATATTCATTTCCTAATATGCGAAACAACCGCTTGCTGAAAAAATACATTCTGCGAATGGAACGTATAAAAAATAAATACGACAAAGATTAGCATTCTAAAAAATCACCGTACACATAGCGTTACGGTGATTTTTTGAAATTATAAACACTTAGAGAACACCTTCAAACAAAGTATCGCACTCTTTTTGTGTTATCGATATATCCGCACTGTCGAGCGACTCCGATATCTGTTCAACAGTTCTGCCGCCTATAATCGGGTAAGCGTTAATGCCGCTTATTGATTCAAAAGCCGAGCAGACAATCGCTGCGGCGCTTGTATTATATTTTTCCATAAGTTCCTTTACATACCCGGCTTTTGCAACATTTTCTGACGACAAATACCTCTCACGCGCTTTTGGACTGAGTGCTCTCTCCCCTCCTGCAATGTATTTTGAAAAAAATCCCTTTGCCTGTGAAGCAAATGCCATGACGTTTATTCCGTTGTCGCGGCAATACACGTAATGCCCGTGGTTCATTTCTTCAAGGGTTGTGTCGCCGGTGTATCTTTTTGGCGTGGCAGCCGGGCTGAATCGTATCTGGCTCGCGCAAAAGCCGTAAATTCCGCTTTTTTTCGAATAATCGTTTGCAGCCGCCATTCTTTCCGTGCTCCAGTTTGAACAGCCGAAAACACGTATTTTTCCTTTATTAACCAGGTAATTCATTGTTTCAATAACTTCTTCGACACAATAATCCTTGTTATCGCGATGCAGCCAATACAAATCAATGCGTTCTGTTCCGAGAGACAAAAGACTGATGTCAACATCGGATTCTATATCTTGTTTGGAGAGTCGCGCTTTTTCCATATTATCAGGCTCGGGATGCGCCCCTTTGGTGGCAACAATAATATCGGACGGAGCGCGCGATTTCAGCCATTTGCCGACAACTCTTTCGGATTCGCCGTCTCCGTATGTGCGAGCAGTGTCAATATGGTTACCGCCGTGTTCGTAGTATAAATCGAGTAATCCGAACGCTGTCTTTTCATCCACGGCAGTTCCGTACGGATCGGTTCCGATAATCATTTTCGAACTCTTCATGCCGCATAAATCTGCGTATTTCATAATAACACTCCCATTTCGTATGTGGTATACAAATAAAGAGATGCAAAAACATAAATTGCTTTGCACCTCTTTGATTTTAAAAAATGAGCAAATCTGTAAGCCGAGTTCTGTATTGGACAGTTATCTATCTACGATATGCATTTCTGCATACCTCCAGCCACCTCCGGGAGACGCCGAGCAAGCTTAACCTCCCATATACGGTGTTGCATCGGGTGGGGTTTACACGTCTGAGCGATCTCCCGCCCAACGGTGAGCTCTTACCTCGCCTTTTCACCCTTGCCGCACAAGCGGCGGTATATCTTTCTGTTGCACTTTCCTTAGAGTCGCCTCCACCGGGAGTTACCCGGCACCCTGCTCTGCGATGCTCGGACTTTCCTCGTGTACAGCCTTTCGGCATATACCCGCAACTGTCTGATCTGCTCGATTAATATATTAACATGTTTTTTGAGTTTTGTCAAATATTTTTATACACAATGATAGGTATTCGGCTGCAATCTGACGCATTTTGCTTACATTTGTGTCCTAACAACTTCTATTGCTTTTTGAAGCTGAATATCTTCGTCATCACTCAGCGAATAGATATTCACATTTTCGGGGATTTTCACCTCGTAATCCGGCTTAATTCCTTTTTTATGAATACATTCGCCGTTGGGAGTATAGTACTTTGCTGTGGTAATTTTAAGTGCGCTGCCGTCCTTGATATCGTATATGCTCTGCACTATGCCCTTGCCGAATGTTTTTTCACCGACGAATTTAGCTTTTTTGTGGTCACGGAGCGCACCGACAAGCACTTCGGACGCGCTTGCACTTGAACCGTTTGCAAGAACGCACATAGGCAAATCAATTTCGGATTTATCGGATTTATATACCGTTTCATGTCCCGATTTGTCCTTGATAGAAACAACTTTGCCTTTCGGCAGAATTGCATCCGCTACCTTAACAACACCCGTAAGTGTGCCGCCGGGGTTGTTTCTGAGGTCGATAATCATAGCCTTTGCGCCGTCGGAAATAAGCTTGGTTGATTCATCCTTAAAATCTTTTCCTGTTGTCTCGGTAAACTGTGATATGCGAATGTATGCAATCTTATCATTGAGCATACGCCCCTTTACTGTCTGCATAACGATTTCTTCGCGCTTAAGCGACATATCAATAACCTGCCCGCCGCGGTTAACCTTAATATTCAGTTCCTCAATACCCTTGTATTTACCGCTGCCCGTCATCATGCTTACAGCCGTATTGTACGAATCTTTGTTAATCTCCGTGTCATTAATAACGGCAATAACATCGCCGCTTTGCAAACCGGCACGCGACGCGGGTGTATCATCGAACACCGTAGATACGGTAAGGTATCCGTCGTCGGAAAGATAAACCTCAACGCCGATACCTTTGTAATCGCCGTCAATCATTTCTGTTACAGTGTCATAATCTTCCTTTGAATAGTATTCGCTGTACGGATCACCGAGTGCATATACATACGCGCTTAACGCTTCATCGGTAAGTTTATCCTTATCATATTTATTAATATACGAATTGTCAATAATAGCCGAAACCTCACCGAATTTTTTAAGCATATCCGAATCTGCCCCGCGAGCGGCAAGACCCAGGCTTTCAATTTCCTCGGCAAACGACGGAATAAAAAAATATGCGCAATGATACAAAACCGTTGTTAAGATAAATGTAACGGCAACCGCTATGCTGATTTGTTTTGTGTTTTTCATAATTAATGCCACTCCCGTTAAAGATTCAAATTATAATATCGCAGCGTATTCAAGTTTCGGAAATATTTTTGCGACACTCTACTTTCAGTTATATTCAAAAAGAGAATGCAGAATACGTGCTCCTGCATTCTCAAATATTAATTAAAATACGACATCGGGTTTACTGTTGAGCCGTTCTGCAATACCTCAAAATGCAAATGAGGACCTGACGACATTCCTGTGGAGCCGACTTTTGCTATAACCTGGCCTTTGGATACAGACTGACCTGTTGACACGCAAAGTGAACTGCAGTGAGCGTACAGCGTTGTCAAACCGCCGCCATGGTCAATAACAACATAATTGCCGTAACCGCCGCTGTTCCAACCGGCGACAAGAACTGTTCCGGAATTGGCGGCATATACCGCCGAACCGTATGATGCACCGATATCAACACCGGCATGATTACGCACACGGCCTGTAATCGGATGCGTTCGCGAACCGTACGGTGATGTTATGGTACTTGCAGTACTCGGCCACATAAATGTTCCGCCGACAAAAACTCTGTTCTGTGCCTTGGGTGCCGACATAAGTTTTTTAATTTCAGCACGTGCCGATGCCTCGGCAGCTTCCTGCGCTTTGAGCGCTTTTTCATAGGCACTTATGTCATTTGCAAGGCTGTTTATTATCTCCTGGCTTTGAGCCTGTTTGGTTTTCAGTGCCGACATCTGTGAATTATTCTTTGACTGAAGTGACACAAGATTGCTTTTTTCATTTTCAAGCTCCTGCTTGACAGCCGCTATCTGCTGTTCAATTTTTTTGAGTTCCTCCAGGCGATTGCTGTCGTAGCGCGCAATCTGCTTAACGATTGACATACGCGACAAAAAATCACCGAAAGACTTTGAGTTTACAAGTATTTCCAAATACGATATCGAACCGCGCTCAATTAGCATTTTGGCTCTGTCATGATACGATTCGTACTGCTTTTCACTTTCCTTTTGCGCCTTTGCAAGTTCGTCCTGCTTCGAAGCAATCTTAGCATTGGACGCACTTATCTGAGATGAAAGCTTGTCAATTTGTGACTGCAGCGACGATATTTCAGAATCAAGAGCCTGTTTCTGCGCCATTTTGCTGCTTTTTTCCGTTTTGGCGGAGTTGATTTTATCCTTAAGCTCCTTTTGTTTCTTAACGGAGTTATTAACCTTTTCCTGTGCACTTTCGGCACTTGCCGATATACTCGGTATAGCTGCCAAAAGCGATATTGTAGCAAATGCAACAAGCGCCACAATTGCCATTATTCGTATAAAGTTTTTATTCCTCAAGTTCAACTCACTCCAATCAGACTTTGAGGTATCTGCGAACCGAAAAAGCACTTCCGATTGCACCGATAGATACACCGAGAATTATATACGCACACACAATAACCTGCCATATATCACCGAATCCGAGCACTTTTACCGTCATGCTTACGGATTTCATTCCGCCGTTCATGGCATTAACAATCGCCATGTATCCGGAATCCGTTGCCGTAAAGGCAATTGCCGCCGAAATAAGTCCGACAAAAACACCCTCGATTATAAACGGCCAGCGAATATAAGAATCCGTTGCGCCCACATACTTCATAATGTTAATTTCACGGCGTCTGTTGTGTACTGCAAGCTTAACAGTGTTTGATATAATAAACATACTTATAAGCAGAAATACTATCACAATCCAGAACGATACCCGACGTATAAGCTGCGTTGCTTTGTTGACAATATTCACAATATCCTGGCGGTTTTCAACATGCTCAACACCATTGATTTTTTCAAGCTGTTTTGCCACATCTTCGGCATATGTCAAATCATCCAGCGTAACCTTGAACGAATTTGATATTGTGTTGTCGGGCAAACCGCTGAACGCAGCCTCTTCGGATTTTGTCAGGCCTTTTTTAAAGTTTTTAAACGTTTCTTCGCCGGTTTCATATTCAACATTGTCTATATGCTTGATTTTCTTTATTTGATCGGAGACCTCCTGAGGTTTGGCATCATTTTGTATATATGCCTGAATCTGGCAGGAGTTTGATATCTGCTCTCCGATATTGTTGATATTCATGGTAACAACTATAAATACACCGAAAATAAAAAGACACGATGTTACAACGATTATTGAAGCTACTGTCATGAGACCGTTTTTAATAAGCCCCGAAAAAGCCTCAGCAATAAATCGCCGAAAGTTTCTAATCCACATTTGTGTAACCACCCTTTTCTTCGTCGCGGGCAATTTTTCCGTTGTCTACCACAATTACCCTCTTTTGCATCTGGTTTACAATTTTTTCCGCATGAGTTGCCATAACAACCGTAGTGCCGCGGCGATTTATATCCTCAAGGATATTCATTATTTCCGTTGCGGTGTCGGGATCAAGGTTTCCCGTAGGCTCGTCGGCAATAAGCACGACCGGGTTGTTTACTATAGCTCTGGCTATTGCAACCCTTTGCTGTTCACCGCCCGAAAGCTGATTCGGATACATTTTTGCCTTATGCGAAAGTCCCACCATTGAAAGTACGTTCGGAACATTACGGCGAATTTCGCGGTTCGATGCCCCGATTATTTCCATTGCATACGAAACATTTTCCTGCACGGTTTTGTGCGGAAGAAGTCTGAAATCCTGGAATACAACGCCTATTGTACGCCGAAAGTACGGAATCTCACGCCTGCGCAAATCGCACACATCAATACCGTTTATAAGTATACTGCCGCTTGTAGCATCTTCCTCTTTCATTATCAGTTTAATGATAGTAGACTTTCCGGCAGCACTGCTCCCTACCAAAAAGACAAATTCGCCCTTTTCTATGGTAAAGGACACATCTTTAAGTGCCGGAAATCCATTGTCATATGTCTTGGAGACATTCTTAAACTCTATCACAATTGTCCAACTCCTAAAGTTTCATGGTATTGGACTCTAAGTACTTGTTAACCATCATGGCAACTTTGAATATAATTGCCTGATCAAACACCCTCAAATCCAAACCTGTAATCTTTTGTATTTTATCAAGTCTGTAAACAAGCGTATTTCTGTGTACATACAGCTGACGCGATGTTTCGGAGACATTGAGATTGTTTTCGAAAAACTTTTGAATAGTAAAAATTATTTCACGGTCAAGATCGGCTATTGAACCTTTCTTGAACACCTCTGTAAGGAAAAGCTCACAAAGTGTTGTCGGAAGCTGATATATAAGTCTTCCTATGCCGAGATCCTCGTAGCTGAGAATGTTCTTGTCATCATCAAAAACTTTGCCCACCTCAAGTGCAACACGCGCCTCTTTGTACGAACGCGCAATTTCCTTTACATTATTTACAACAGTACCTATTCCGACAACGGCCTTTGCCATAACTTCAGTATTAATATTGTCGCAAATGCTCTTTGCAATATTCTGGAGTTCCGGAAGAGTAAGGTCATTTTCGAGTTCCTTTACAAGTGCAACGCTATTGTCGTCTATGCTTACAATAAAGTCGGTCTGCTTGTTGGGGAACATGCCCTCAATAAGCTCTATAATTGAGAAATCCGAAACCTTTTCCGTACGGATAAGAAATACAACACGCTTTGTGTCTATGGCAATATGAAGTTCTGCCGCTTTGGCAAGAATATCACCGGGAAGAATATTGTCTAAAAGGAAATTTTTGATAAAATTAAGCTTGTCATGCTTGTCATCATACAAAGTTTTTACAGACGAAAAACTTACCTGCAAAATATCCGCATAATTGCGTGCAAGAGTATCGTCACCCTTAACAAAAATAATGTACTCAACCTTGCCCATAGAAACAATCGGCTTGTACGTAAAACCGTTGTACGTAAACGTGTCGGTATTGTCTGCGGTAAAGCTGAGAATACATTCAAGATCATTATTGCTGATGCAAGCATCGTTGGACGAAACGACAAATCCGCTGTCCGTTATAATACCGAGATCGCGGTTCATAACCTCGCGCATCTGGTGAGTAATTTGCTGAAAGAGCCTTACATTCATATAATTCACCTCATCAAAAGTATAATTCAAGCCGCGGTGCGGCCTAAAATTTCATTTTACAAAAATCCAATCTATATATATAATAAACTTTTTTCAACAATTTTGCAACAAAAAATAAAGAATTTTTATATAAAATATGCATTTGCAACAAAATTGTGTCACATTTTTAGCTATTTTGACAAGCGATTTTGCCGCCGCAGTTCGTATTAAAAACGAATAACGCCGCCGACCGTAAATATAATGTAATATACTAAGAAATGAGGCGCGCAATATGGAATATACTTTTTCTGCGGTAATCGGCTATATGCTGGGTTTAATGATAATATTTGTGCTTGCAAAAATATGTGCAAAACCTATTAAATTTATTGTCAAAATTATTTTAAACAGCGCACTCGGCGGAGTGCTTTTGCTATGTATCAACACTCTCGGCAAAGCAGCCGGAATATACATAGGGATAAACGCAGTTACATGCGTTGCCGTCGGTATACTCGGTCTGCCCGCCGTTATCGTTATGCTGATTCTGCAAATTTTCTTTTAGTCTCCACACGTCACGGCTATATTGCCGTCCTTGTCGGTGTCAACATGTATCGTACATCCGGAATGTGCTTCGGAAGAAAGAAGCAGTGTAGACACCGGATCTTCAATAAGCGTCTGTATTTCCCGACGTATCGGTCGTGCACCGTAACGCGGATTGTACCCTCTGCGGACAAGTTCTGCCTTTGCCCGTTCGGATATGTCAAATCCGATATTCATGGATTTTAACTCACTGACAACATCCGAAAGCATCAGAGTGCAGATTTGAATAAGTTCATCTTCTGTAAGTTCGGAAAATTCAATAACTTCGTCAACTCTGTTTAAAAATTCGGGGCGGAAAATCTCTTTCAGACTCGCGGAAATTTTCGCACTCATTCCGCTGTCCGAAGTCATAAAGCCAAGTCCGGCCGCAGAGCCAACGCTTGTTCCGGCATTGCTCGTCATTATAATTATAGTATTTTCAAAATTAACTGTTCTTCCGTGTGAATCGGTTATTCTGCCGTCGTCAAGAATCTGCAGAAGAATGTTGAACACATCCTGATGCGCTTTTTCTATCTCGTCAAGAAGAATTACAGAATACGGACGTCTGCGAACTTTTTCGGTAAGCTGTCCGCCGTCATCATAGCCAACATATCCCGGAGGCGAACCGGTTATTTTGGCTACGGAGTGCTTTTCCATATATTCGCTCATATCAAGGCGAATGAGCGCACGCTCATCGTCAAACAGGCTTTCAGACAGTGCTTTTACAAGCTCGGTTTTTCCTACGCCTGTAGGACCGACAAAAATAAACGATACCGGACGTTTTTTCGTAAGCTTAAGCGCACGATTGCGGCGCACGGCTCTCGCAACTCCGGACACTGCTTTGTCCTGCCCTATTATTCTCTTATGAAGCCTCTGTTCAAGATTCAAAAGCTTTTCTTTATCCGTTTCGGTGATATTCTGAACCGGAATGCCCGTCCACAGTTCAATAACCTTTGCTACATCATGAACGGTAATTTTTGTTTCTCTCTGCCTTGCACGAAGCCCGTTTATTTCACCCTCAAGGCGGCATTTTTCGCCCTTAAGCTCGGCAATTTCTTCATACCCGGCTGTCTGCATGTTCTCTGTTTCTTCCTCGAGCTGTGCGAGCCTTTCCGATGTAAACTGCAGTTTTGCATTGGCATTAATTATATTCTGTGTATACGGATTGTCCATATTTATATGCGATGCCGCTTCATCTATAACATCTATTGCCTTATCCGGGAAATATCTGTCGCTGATATATTTATCGGCAAGAACAACCGCTTCACGTACAGTGTCTTCATCTATGGTTACATTGTGAAAATCCTCATAGTAATCTTTAATTCCGTTTACTATCTCTATTGTTTCCTCAACAGACGGTTCATCAAGTATAACCGGCTGAAAACGTCTTTCAAGCGCGGCGTCCTTTTCTATATATTTTCGGTATTCATCAAGCGTTGTTGCGCCGATAACCTGTATTTCTCCCTTTGACAGCGCAGGTTTCAGTATATTTGCGGCATTCATTGCACCGTCGGCATCGCCCGCGCTCACGATTGAGTGTATCTCATCTATAACAAGAATTGTATTGTCGCTCTTGGCTTCCTCAATTATATTCTTAAGACGGCTTTCAAACTGCCCTCTGTATTGAGTTCCGGCAACAATACCCGACATATCCAAAAGATATACCTGTGCGTCGTGCAGACGTTCCGGAACATTGCCGTCGGCAATGCGGCACGCTATTCCTTCTGCAACGGCAGTTTTCCCGACTCCGGGAGCACCGAGAAGAACAGGATTATTCTTGCTGCGGCGATTAAGTATCTGAATTGCGCGTTCTATCTCCTTTTCTCTGCCGACAACCCTGTCAAGAAGTGACTGCTTTGCCTTTTCGGTAAGATTAACACCGAAATTGTTCAGACACTTTTTCTTCTTTCTGCGGTCTCTCAAGTCCTTTTTGATATCATTGTCCTTAATCGGTATTCTCTCGTTTCCGCCCTCGGGGCTCTCCATGAGATTACCGCCGCCGAGAATATCGGCAAATGCTTCGTTGAGATCGGTGTCGTCCATCATACCTCTTATATTTTCCATCATACCATCGAGCTGCTCGGGATCGAGCGAAAACTGTTCGGCAAGCTGGCTCAGCGGCATAATGTTTGATTTCATGGCACACGCAAGACAATAACCCTCATTAATTATATTTTTACCGTCGGAGCGGCTCACAAAAACCACCGCCGGATTTTTATTGCATATCTTACAAAGTTTCATAGTTGTTCACCTCTTTATTGCACTGCAGATACTCACTCAAACAATGCGTAACAGTATTGTACCATAACTCATAGTGCAAATTCAATAGATAAATATTAATTTTTTATTAATTTTGCTACATCAGCCATGCGGAATTGGTATCGGTCAGCAAA
This sequence comes from uncultured Clostridia bacterium, assembly GCA_934463115.1. Classification (GTDB taxonomy): domain Bacteria; phylum Bacillota; class Clostridia; order UMGS1810; family UMGS1810; genus CAKSIN01. The sequence goes on along the minus strand of CAKSIN010000002.1, from coordinate 182,120 downwards.
CTGTCGATTCCGTACATGTACAAAATCTCGTCTATATTGTTTTCTTTTACAAAATTCGACACAGACGCACGGTAATAACGCATGTCTATCATATACACATTTTTGTAGTTGTGTGCCAAAAAGCACGAAAAGCACTGCGCATAAGAATCTTTTATAACAAGAATACTGCCGCCTTTGGCATCTTTGTTTTCAATATGCACAAGGCTGTGATTGCCGCCCAAAAAAACAGGATACTTGTCTTTTCCGCGTGAATCGTTTTTAAAAAACAGATTGTCCGACACAATTTTCTTTTTCCCGGCATCATCAATCGTAACGCGTACTCTGTCTGGAAGTTCCCACAGTTCAACACTGTCGGGCGGAGTCAAACGGTATCCGCTTGCCGACCATGCCGTGCCGTAGAATCCGTCTATTTTTTCTTTATTATATGAATTAATTCCCGGGTGAACGATTCCGTTTACGCTGCAAAACAAATCATACAGTACATAGTTTCCGGCGGAAGTCAGGTGGTGGTCGGTGCGGTAATAAACCTGCATACCGTCTGCCGCATTTTGCCTTAATGCCGAACGCGTGTCAATAAATCCTATATTCGGTGTAAGATCCGACGCTGTCGAAAATAATTCGGCATCCCGGTATTTTCCGCATAAAAGCGGAAGTTTATCACTCATAACATATCCCGCTGTCGGAACAATCATAATTGTTGACGGAACATCCAATGATGCGGAAAAGTTGTTGAATCGGCTCATATTTTTTCTGAACACGGAGCCATCCTGTTTTTTTGGCGAATATATCAGATAGTTGTCCTTGCAGTTGTACACATCTCCGAGCGTGTTGCGACCCATTGCCATTGAGGCATATGCGTCGGTGCTCACGAAAAAGCCGCGGAAACCCACTCTGTCGGCAAGACCTTTTTCGAGTTTGTCCTGAAATTCGCCGCTTAAAAATGACTTAACGGTAAATCTCGGCAGTTTGTTTAAATATCTTTTTTCATCCTCGGAATAATCATTCTTCGGAACGAACACGGTAACGGCTCCGAGAATGGATATAAACACCATAAACGCTGTCGGCAGTATATATTTTTTTACGGTTGATTTTTTCATACGGTTAACCTCTAAAATCTAAAATACAAAAACGGATTGTAGCTTGACATTACAAGGCTTGCAACGCAAAGCACAAGAGATGCAAGACACAAGAGTGTTTCGGTTACGGCAAGTCTGCGCTTTATACGTAGGATTCCCCATGCAGCGGCAAACAGCGGTGTTGACGCAACAATTCCTATCAGTATTGTGGGAATCCATGCCACAAGGCTTGAAAAATCACCGTTTGCAGGCACAAACATCACATGCAGATATCTGAACGCTGCCGAAAAACTCGGAGACGCAAAGAATATCCAACCGACAATTACAACGACAATTGTGTACACATATCCGAACACCGACGGCAAAGAGGCAAGCTTTTTGCCGTATACGGTTTTTTCGAGCAACAGCAGCACACCGTAGTACATCCCCCATGCGAGGAAATTCCACCCTGCGCCGTGCCACAGACCGGTGAGTGCCCATACAATAAGGATATTAATGCACGAACGTACCTTTCCAACACGGTTGCCGCCGAGCGGTATGTAAACATAGTCGCGGAACCATGTGCTGAGCGATATATGCCACCTGCGCCAAAACTCCGTGATGCTTTTTGAAATATACGGATATGTAAAGTTCAGGCAAAAATCAAACCCAAGCATTTTGCCGAGTCCACGCGCCATATCGGAATAACCGGCGAAATCAAAATATATCTGCAAGGCATATGCCACAGCGCCGAGCCACGCTCCGAAAGTGCCGTAAGCCGAAACATCGGACGAAACAGTGTTCCACACAATACCGAGGCGGTTTGCAAGAAGAACCTTTTTTGCAAGACCTATCGCAAAGAGCCGCACCCCGTTTGAAAACATTTCAACGGATTCGCGCCTGTCGTACAGCTGCCTGTCGACATCGCTGTAGCGCACTATCGGCCCGGCAATAAGCTGTGGAAACAGCGATATATACGCGGCAAAATCTATCAAATTTCGTGTTGCGCGGCAGTCGCCGCGATAGACATCTATAACATACGACATAGCCTGAAACGTGTAGAACGATATTCCTATCGGAAGAACAATTTTCAGCACAGGAATCGATGAAAATATAGGCAATCGCCGAAGTGTGTCCGCAAACAACATTGTGTACTTAAAAAAGCACAGCGCGCCGATATTGAGTACAACCGAAAGCGCAAGAACCGCCTTGCGCTTTCTGGCTGTCATAGCGTCCTCTACGGCTATTGCCGCAAGGTAGTTTACAATAATCGACGCAATCATCACCACGATATAACGCGGCTCGCCGTATGCGTAGAAAACAAAATTTGCAATGAGCAAAAAAAGATTTTTGTATTTGCACGGCACAAAGTGGTCACAAATGAGCACAACCGGCAAAAATACAAGAATAAATACAAGACTCGAAAATACCATTACATATTCTCCATAACAATATTTATATTCTCACTTTACATACCTGCCATACACTGCAGAAAGCGCAGAATGTGACGGCGAAAGAAACAGCGCAACAAAATTGCCGTTTCTTGTCACTCTGCATTGCTGAGCAAGAGCGTAATTGTCGGCGTCATATGACTTGGACTGATTGAGAACTTCCGTAAGACGGCTCTGCAAATGCGAAGCGATATTGTCGGCGGAAGCCGAATCGTTTGCTTCCACCATTATTATCTCATGCGGAAACGTGCCCGACATGGTAACGAATCCGGCGGACTGTTTAACCTGTGACGGCTGTATTCCGTACAGATTTGCGAGTCCGGATGTTTCTATCGGCATAGCATCGGATATGCCGCATTCCGACATCATCTTTGAACGTACGTTTGCAAGAGATACAGCCGTTTCCTGCCGTTTGGGCGTTTCCCGGTTTTCCGGTGCCGGTGTATTTTGCACAGCCTGCTCCGTTTTTTGCGGAGTTTCCGAGTTTTTGGTATCGGTGTTTTGTTCGGTGTTTTCCGCCCCCGCCGGTACATTTTCTTCCTTATCTTCTGATTTATCTGCTTTTTCCGACGCTGCCGGACGCGATATATCACCCTTTTCGTTGTCATTGGCAGCATCCTTTTTGCCGCAGGACACCGCAAACAACATAGCTGCTATTACCGCAAGTGCGGCAATACCTTTTTTATTAATAATCATCATTTTTCCTCCGTATTTTGAATTATCTGAGCGACTGCGGCACATGAGTCTTTAAATAATCCGCCCATATGCTGTCTGCCGTGTAGTTAAAGTGTATTCCCATTGCACGCGGATCGCTGCAGTATGAATCGAAAAGATTGCCTTCGGCATCTTTCATTACCTCTGCCACATTCACGTAATACCAGTGATTTGCCTTGCACAGTTCAAGCATTCTTGCGTTGTACGCATCTATAATCGAATTATTCAGACTGTTTGAACGAATCGGGCTTGTCTTTGTCATAGGTGTAACGGACTGAATGACAATTTCAACATCCGGCGATGCCGCCTTAATATTCGCAATAAGCGTCTGCATATCGGAAACGCACTTGTCAAGCCCCATTGAAAGGCTGTTTATTCCGAGCATAATGTATACCTTTTTTACTCCGGACAGTGCAACCGATTCTTCAACCTTGCGTTTGACTCCCTGGTAAACGGGATGAACCGATGCCGACGACACATTCCAAAGAGCATTCGCCGGGCTTAGACTTCCGGCACATATAAATTTTACATTGCCGAGTGCTCCACTTGAAGCACAATAATACTGGAGCGACATGGTAACAGAATCTCCGATTAATGCTACATCGTCAAAGTATGAAAGCGGAATCGCCTCCCCTGCCTCTGCCACCGGGGTATATGTAAGCTCCTGTTCGGTTTTATATGTGTCATACAGCGGATCATACGCACCGGCAGATGTATCGGCAACTTCGTCCGATTCTGACGGAGCATTTTTTGCCGCGGAATAAATATTTGCCGTAACTGTTGCCGCCTGCGCAAGTGTAACCGCCTCCGACGGACGGAAATAACCGCGCTCATCACCGCCGATTACAGCGCCGACGCGCGACGCAACGACATATGAACGAGCATAGCCGCTCACCGACAGTGAGTCAATAAACTGTTCCGGCTCGTTAACTTTTTTGAATCTGATACCGACAGCGTTTGCAAAACGCATTGCCATAACGCACAGTTGCTCGCGTGAGCAAGGTGAATCCGGCGCAAAACTGCCGTCGGAATACCCGGAAACAATACCCTTTTCGCTCGCCCAGTTGACACAATCATAATACGGCGAACTGATTCCCACGTCTGTAAATACCTTGCTGCCGTCATACGAAATATCATACCCGAGAGCGCGTGCAAGATTGTACAGATACAGGACAATATCTTTTCTGGACGCCGCACTGTCTCCGAGAAAGTTGTACGAATACGGTATAATATCCTTTTCGTACATACTGTAAACGGCAGACGAATACCATTCGGCTCCCGAAATATCGTGAAATGCCTTTGCCTTTTGTGCAGCAGCACCCACACTACAAGATGACAGCAGCAAAGACGCTGCGGCAATAACTGATATACTCTTTTTCATCATAACTCCCCATATTTCTTATTTTTTCTACATTTACCGATTATAGCACAATACATGCCCACTGTCAACCGTTGCAGGCACAAAAACAGAGATGCGGCAAAATATTATCACTTTGCAGCATCTCGTACATAATTCAAAAATATTAAACTTCAAACATAAGCTCGCTGTATGTCGGGAACGGCCAGTATTCTTCCGCAGTGTTCTGCTCCGCCTCGTCTGCAATACTGCGAACCTTCTGCATGTTTTCGAGTATTACATCATGACAGTAATCGGCAAGTGCCTTTACATCGTTTTCATATTCATCGGCACGTTTTATTGAATTATCGAGATTGTTTACCTCGGCATACAAATCTGACAAGAGTCCGGAAAGCTTTGACGCAATCTCATTTTCGGCATCCGTGCTGACATTTATTCCGAGAGCCTTTTTGGCATTTGCGGAATCGGCAAGCTCATGAGTGTATCCGATAACAGCCGGAATAATCTGTTTGCGTGCCATATCCGACATAGTAAGTGCTTCTATTTTAATAACCTTTGAATAATTTTCAAGTTGAATTTCACAGCGCGATGTCATTTCGGTCTCGGTGTAAATTCCGTGTTTTTCAAACAAGCAGACATTCTTTTTGTCAACAAAATGCGGTATTGCCTCCGGTGTGTTTCTGAGATTACAGAGTCCGCGTCTTTCAGCTTCGGCAACCCATTCTTCCGAATAGTTGTTACCATTGAAAATTATTCGCTTATGTTCTCTTATTACACGCTTAAATATGCCGTGAAGAGTCTCGTCAAAGTTGTTTGAATTTTCCAGTTCATCCGCAAACTGTTCAAGCTGATCGGCAACAATTGTGTTGAGCACAACATTGGGACCTGAAATCGATGCCGACGAACCGAGACTTCTGAATTCGAATTTATTGCCCGTAAATGCGAACGGCGATGTACGGTTTCTATCGGTTGTGTCTTTTGCAAAGCTCGGCAGAACATCCACACCTACCTGCATTTTTTCTATCTGCTTTTCGGCATAATCCTCATCGTTTTCAATAGCGTCCACAACCTTTTCGAGCTGCTCGCCGATAAAGATTGATATAATCGCCGGCGGTGCCTCGTTTCCGCCGAGACGGTGATCGTTTCCGGCGCCGGCAACAGATACGCGAAGTAAATCCTGATATTCGTCCACAGCCTTTATCACCGCACAGAAAAATGTCAGGAACTGTGCGTTGTCATACGGAGTTTTGCCCGGTTCAAGCAGGTTTATTCCGTCATCGGTGGATATAGACCAGTTGTTGTGTTTACCGGAGCCGTTGACACCCTCAAACGGTTTTTCGTGGAGCAGGCACACAAGATTATGTTTAAGAGCAAGCTTCTTCATTATCTCCATTGTGAGCTGATTGTGGTCTGTGGCAATATTTGTGGTTGTGTATATCGGTGCAAGCTCATGCTGTGCCGGTGCGACTTCGTTGTGTTTCGTTTTGGCGAGAACTCCGAGTTTCCAGAGTTCTTCGTCAAGCTCCTTCATATATGCCGACACACGCGGATTAAGCTGCCCGAAATAATGGTCTTCGAGTTCCTGACCTTTCGGCGGTTTTGCACCGAAAAGTGTGCGACCGGTAAAGATGAGGTCTTTTCTCTTGCTGTACATATCTTTGTCTACAAGAAAATACTCCTGCTCCGCTCCGACAGTGGCAATTACCCTTTTTGAATTGGTGTTCCCGAAAAGCCTCAATATGCGCAGAGCCTGCTTGTTTATAACCTCCATAGACCTTAAAAGCGGAGTTTTTTTGTCCAGTGCTTCGCCGCCGTATGAACAAAAAGCAGTCGGAATACAAAGTGAACCGTCTTTTATAAAGGCAAACGATGTCGGATCCCACGCTGTGTATCCCCTTGCCTCAAATGTGGCGCGCAGTCCGCCGGACGGAAAACTCGATGCATCGGGCTCGCCTTTGATAAGTTCCTTGCCCGAAAACTCCAGAATCACCTTGCCGTCAACGGTAGGCGAAATAAAGCTGTCGTGCTTTTCGGCGGTAACATTTGTCATCGGCTGGAACCAATGCGTGTAGTGCGTAGCTCCCTTTTCGACAGCCCAATCCTTCATTGCCGTGGCAACAATATTTGCAGTGTCAAGAGTAAGCGGTTCGCCGTTTTCTATTGTTTTGCGCAGTTTTTTGTATGTATCCTTTGGCAGTTTTTCCTTCATAACCGTATCGTTAAAAACAAGACTGCCGAACATTTCCGAAATATTGCTCATTACACAACCTCCACATAGAATATACTTTATATGATATACTGCCGCGGCAGATTTGTCAATATATTTTATAACGAATTTGGGCATTTGGCAAAATATTAAAAGCGTTCGCTCAAAAATTTGCTCATATCGTGTACACTTTATTGCTTTTTTGTGCCAATCTGTCATTTTTGGCAATCATTATGTTTATATTCTATGTAAATAATTGACATTTATATTTAATTTTGGTATAATATCCTAACTCAAGGAGGAGTTTCAATGTTTAATATTATTTACAACTCATTTTGCTACAACTGGGAGTTTTTATTAAGAATCATTATTGCGGCAGTATGCGGCGGAGTTATCGGTTATGAAAGAAGCCGCCGTCAAAAGGAAGCCGGACTTCGGACGCATGTTATTGTGGCGCTCGGTTCTGCGCTTATTATGATTGTTTCAATGTACGGGTGTCTGGATGTCAAATGGCGGTTTGGTATTGACTTTGATTCATCGCGTATAGCGGCAAGCATTGTAAGCGGAATAGGTTTTCTCGGCGCAGGAGTAATATTCATACGTTCAATGTCGGTAAAGGGACTTACAACCGCCGCAGGAATATGGACAACGTCGGGTGTGGGAATGGCGATAGGTTCCGGAATGTATGCCGTGGGGATATTTTCTACAATCATGATTGTGCTGTTTCAGCTGATACTTCACAAATGGATTCCGTACGCGTCGTCAGAGACATCCACTGCGAGCGATATAAGCGCGACACTTCCGAACAACGGTGAGGCACTGGAGAATTTCATGAACGCTCTGGACAAAAACAATATTTCGGTTAATGATTTCGGTGTGTCGAAAAACTCCGACGAAAACACAATCACACTTAAGCTGTCGGTGCGTATGAGCTCCGAATCATCGGTTGAGGAAATTATTGAATTTGCAAATTCCGTTCCGGATGTAATCAAACTCAAAGTTAATTGTTAATAATCATTGGTTAAAAATCAACGGCAGTGCGTGTTCTGCACTGCCGTTGATTTTTTTATGCCTTATTTATCTGTTATATCAGTTGCTGCTTATGAGTCTCATAAGGATTGTTGCCGCCTCGGCTCTTGTAGCCATGTCGCGCGGGGAGAGTGAATTTGCGGATTTGCCGCCGAGCAATTCGTTTGCGCATGCCCACGATACGGAGTCGCGCGCATAATCGGAAATCTGCGCAGCGTCTGCATACGTTGACAGGTCTGCTCTTCTTGCTGTTCCGGCTTTGCTCTTGTACGATGCGAATCTGTACATTACAGCTGCCATTTGCTCTCTTGTAATATTGCTGTCCGGAGCGTATGATGTGTCGGACACACCGAGGACAATTCCGTTTGCCGCTGCCCAGCCTACAGCTTTTGCATAGTATGCGCCGGCAGGTATATCCGTGAATTTTGCATCGGGTGCATCCGGCTGTCCGTTCGCGCGGTACAGCATTGTAACAAACATTGCTCTCGTAAGGCTGCCGTTCGGCTCAAAGGTGTTTTCCGTTACACCGTTCATTATATTGTTGTCTATAACATAGCTTACCGCTGCAGCATACCAGTCGTTCTCGTTTACGTCGGCAAATTTTTCAAAATTGCTCTTGTTTACTTTGCTTCCGACTGTGTAGGATGATCCGCCGGTGCTGCCTCTTCTTACTGTCGAAGATGATTTTTCGTCGTTTTTATTGAGCACTTTGAGGAGTTTTGCGCAATAGTCAAGTATTTCATCTTTCTTTTCTTTCTGGTCAACATCGAGATATCTGTCTGCAATACTGTTTGCAGCTTTTTCAAGAGCGACGATATCCGACTTGTTTTCATTCGTAACATTGCTTTCCGTTACTTCGCTGAGTGCGTCATACTGTGCGACAACCTCGTCAAGAATCGTATCGTCTCTGAGTACCTTATACACACCGGGAGCAAATGTAATCGAATAGTTTTTACCGGCGGTGAGTGTGCCGATTGTGATAGTGTAGTTATCTGCTATCACGCTTGTATCGGCATTTGTGCTGAGCACACCCGTAAACGAATCTCCTTCAAAGAGTGAATCGCCGGTAAACCCCAGTTCGGCGAGCGCTCTGCCCTTGTATGATGCTTTATCTGTTGCGGCAAGATTAATGCCCTTGGATTTTATTGTCCATTCAACTTTACCGTCAGAACCGTCTGCCCACTCATAGTTTGTGCTGTCTGCAACCTCAAATACTGCTGTGTAATCGCCGGCATCCTTTGCGGATGTTCCGCTTACGGCATTCATAAGGTCTGTGCCGTCAAAGCTTGCAGTCTGTTCTGTTCCGCTGTAGATGTATTCTCCGGTGACTGTTGGTTCTGCAATCTTAACTTTGGATATAACCAATCCTGCAGGTATCACCGTGTTGTACTCTGCCTCAGTATCATTCTCGGCTCTGGTTATAACAACGTCATATGTTCCGGCAGTTGTCGGATGCTCAACAACCGTATCGTTTTGTTTGTACGATACTGCGAATCCGGTCGTTGTATCCGGAAGTATATCTTTGAGCACAAATTCCTTTTCCGAGCCGTCATAGGTATATGTCTGTGCGTCGGTATTAACACTTACTACCGCTTTGGTAGTCCATTTTGCGGTAACGGTAATATTTTCTGCCGGCATTACGGACGGTACTTCAATATCCCAGCCGTTAAATATATATCCGGATTTTGTCGGATTTGCCGGTTTGGTAACTGCGGTATTGTAATCCTGTGTTATAGGAGCAATTTCCGTGCCGCCGTCGGTATTGAAAGTAATCGTGTACTGATTAATCTTCCAGATTGCCTTAATCGTTACGCTGTTTTCCGGAATTGTGTCCGGTATTTCGGTATCCCAGCCGACAAAAGTGTAACCGGTTTTTGTCGGGTTTTCCGGCTTTGTAACGGCTGTGCCGTAGTCACCGGTTATAGGCGCAATTACTGTGCCGCCGTCGGTATCAAACACAATTGTGTTTTTGTTTATTGTCCATTTAGCGGTAACTGTGATGTTTTCTGCCGGTATTGTGTCCGGAATCTCGGGATCCCAGCCGCTGAATGTGTAACCTGTTTTTGTCGGATTCTGCGGCTTAACTATTGCAGTGCCGTAATCCTGCGTTACGGGTGCGATATCGTTTCCGCCGTCGGTATTAAATGTAACTGTGTATTGGTTAACCTTCCATACAGCTGTAATAACTATGCTGTTTTCCGGAATGGTGTCCGGTATCTCCTTATCCCAGCCGACAAAGGTGTAACCCGTCTTTGTCGGATTTTCCGGCTTTGTAACGGCTGTGCCGTAGTCGCCGCTTATCGGTTTAATCGTTGTACCGCCGTCGGTGTCGAACGAAATTGTGTTTTGGTTTATCGTCCATTTAGCGGTAACAATGATGTTTTCTGCCGGTACTGTGTCCGGAAGTTCGGGTTCCCATCCGCTGAATGTGTAACCTTTTTTCGTCGGATTTTCCGGCTTAACGACTGCCGTTCCGTAATCCTGCATTACGGGTGCGATATCATTGCCGCCATTTGTATTGAATGTGATTGTGTATTGATTTGCTTTCCATATCGCCTTTATAGTGAGGTTATAGTCCGGAATAGTGTCCGGTATCTCATTATCCCAGCCTACAAAGGTGTAACCCGTTTTTGTCGGGTTTTGCGGCTTTGTAACGGCTGTGCCGTAGTCGCCGATTATCGGATCAATTGCCGTGCCGCCGTCGGTGTCGAACGTAATTGTGCGGCTGTTTGAAATCCATTTTGCAACAAAATCCATATCATATGCCGGCATATGTTCAGGTACTTCCGGTTCCCAGCCGTCAAAAGTATAACCTCTCTTGGTCGGATTCTTAGGTTTGACAATCGGATCGTCGTACGGAACGTATTTCTCGTCGAGCCAATCGCCATCTGACCAGAATGTGACTTTATAATTATATTTTCCCCATTTTGCCTTTACCGTTACATCGTGTGCGGGCATGGTTCTGGTATCCGGATCCCAGCCAATGAAATAATGCCCCTCTTTGATAGGATCGGTAATATACAAAAACGGATAGGCACCGCAATCAATCTCCTGCGGATTCGGATAAATTTCCGTTCCCCCGTCGGTGTCGATTGTCAGTTTGTATTTAATAGGAGTCCATCTGGCACGTATCGTCATATTCTCTGCAGGCATGGTGTCCGGTATTTTAGGACTCCAGCCGTTAAATATATATCCCTCTTTTTCGGGATCGGCGGGCTTTGTAATAGGTGTGCCGTAGTCCTGCGTTATCGAATCAATCTCCGTGCTGCCGTCGGTGTCAAACGTTATTGTGTACTTAAGCGGTTCCCATTTGCCGTAGAATGTAAAATTAGTTGTTGCGCCTTCGGGAATCTGTGTTACGGGATCACCGTTATATTCCGCATTGTCATACCAACCGAGGAATTTATGACCTTTTTTCGATACACCGGTAGGCAATGTAAGCGGACGTTCTCCTTCGACATATCCGTACCACCCCTGAAGGTCGCGCCAATTATCACCGTATTCTATGTATTCAATACTGTGATGCACCGTCTCTTTTATTTCAAAATACTTAGCATATCTCACATTAATATCCGTTCTGTTGTCCCTGGCAAAATAATCGTCTTTATTTGTGCGTTTAACATAGTTGGAGAATGTAGCCTTTATTTTACCGTTAACAACACTATGAAACTGGTAAGTATAACCCGTCTCTGCCTTAACGTGGCTGTTCATTATTTCTATTCCGTAATCCGATTTGTACGGAGCTTCCTGCTCATAGTTTTCGCCGCTCAGTGCATAATTGTTTTTTGAGTATGCCGACACATCGGAGTTCGTTATTTTGAGGCGGTTTTTTGCAAGTATGCCGCAGCCGCCGGAAGCGTTTACATCGATAATCGAATCGGTGATTGTAAGGTCACGATTGGCATATATTGAGCCATATCCGTAATTTGTGTCTGTTATCTTGATATTTGCATTTTCAATTTTCAAATCTTCGTAATGACAAGTACCGGTTCCGCAGACATGAATACCGTGTCCGCCGGGGTTGCTTATACTAAGACTGTCTACATCTTTTGATGTTTTACTTTTTATTGTCAGCGAGCCACCCGCCATACTCATAAGTACTCCGCCATTAACAACGTTTTTTCCGTCAAGGATAATGGTGAAATCTGCGTAGTAATTACCCAACTGAATTGAGCCGCCGTTATAGTTGCTCAGGGTAAGCGTATAATTGCTCTTTGAGAAATACCACCCGGTTCCGCTGTAAACGTCGTCTGTAATATTCACACCGTTTACACGAATGTCAAAGGCACTGTATCCCCATGCCGAGACAAGCATTGCGCCCGGTAATGCGCTCACAAGAACGCAGAAGACCAAAAGCGCTGCCAAAATCTTCTTCATTGAAATTCCTCCCTGTTGAAAAAATATTTTTTACTTAATTAAATCTTAATACTTTATACATACTTTTTCAACAGTTATGACATAAAATGCAAAAAAATGTAATAACTTGCATCAAAAATTACTTTCTGTTGTAAAAAAACATCGCAATTCCCGCTCCACAAATCAATATGTAGCCGACAACACTGAGCATATCCGGAATCTGCCCGAAAACAAAAAATCCGAATACTGCCGCAAAAAGCACCTGAGTGTAATCATATACCGAAATCTCTCTTGCCGGGGCATAGAAATAGGCACGCGTTACACCAAACTGCCCGATACATGCGCTTAGCCCTGCGCAGATGAGGCACACGAGGCTGCGAAAACTCATGGCGGCAGGAGAAGCAATCATAAACGGAATGCACACAAGGCACGAAAATGCCGAAAAGAAGAAAATTATAACATTGCTGTTCTCTCCCCTCTTGCCCAGCAGGCGGACAAATGTGTATGCCACTCCGGCACCGAAACCGCCGAGTGCGCCGATAAGTGCCGGGAATGACGCATATCCGCTGCCCGTTGGTTTAATGATAAGCACACTACCGATAAATGCCGCGGCAACACCTATAAGCTGAACTGCGGTGGGTTTTTCCTTTAACAGAAATATCGAAAATATTATTGCAAAAAACGGCGAGAGTTTGTTTAGCATATTTGCATCGGCAAGGACAAGCCTGTCTATTGCATAAAAGTTGCACACCAGTCCGACACTTCCGAAAAATGCGCGGGCAAACAAAAAAGGAATATTACCCTTGCCCGGAATCGGACGTACTCTGTTTTTTATCATTATAATACTGACAAGAACAAGCGCCGCTGCGTTGCGGAAAAATGCCTTTTGAAAAGCCGGCAAATCACCCGACAGATGCACGAAAACACTCATTAAAGAAAAACCGAACGCAGCAGTGATTATGCATAGTATGCCTTTTGTCTTTTGATTGATTTGTCTCAATTCTGCGCACCGTCCTTTTGCCTGCAGCCGTCAAAATCATTCCAGAATTCCAGTACGGTCTTTTCGTACAAATCACGATTGACGCAATAGCTCATTGCATGGTCGGCACCGGGTACGATAAGAATTCTCTTTGGCGAAGCGCATGCTCTGTAATTTTCGTACGTCATCTCAACAGGAACAAAATTGTCGTCCGCTCCGTGAACTAACAAAACTGGGATGTCGGTCTCTGCAAGTGCGCGCACGGTTGAATAACCGTCGGAAGCGATACTTATCTTTCGCCTGCACATAATATCGGCGATATAGCTTCTTACACCGTAGAGCACATGAAGGTTATTCTTTGCAACATGCTTCCAGATAGCTTTCGGCGATGTGAATCCGCAGTCTGCCATTATTCCGCATACATTCGACGGAAGTCCGAGATCGGAAGCCATAAGAACGGTTGACGCTCCCATAGACACTCCGGCAAGGTATATAGGGACATCGCTGCCGCAGCGGCACATAACCCAGTTAACCCAATTCGGGCAGTCGAATCTCTCCACAAGGCCAAAACCCATATATTCACCGCCGCTGTTATTTTGACCGCGCTGCTCCGCGTACAAAACGCTGCAGCCGTTATTATGCCAGAAATCCGATATCATTCCGAAATCAATATTCCACGACGAGCGCCAGCCGTGAAATGCAATTATCACCCGTTTTGCATTTTCACACGGGAAAAAGTGCCCCACAAGCTCCACATTGTCGCGCCCCATTATGCGCACAAGCTCGTGCGGTGTTTCTTCAAGCGCTTTTGCAGCCGATTTACACGCCTCGTCATACTCCGTGTTTTCCACACCGGAGATTTTGTTTCCGGCATATTTCATTATCCCGGGGCCTTTTCTGTCGAGTGCTATTTTTATCATCATTTTTGTTGTTGCATATGCGGCCGCTCCGGCTGCAGCAACTCCCGCAGCGGCAAAGGCAGCAGCCTTTTTAATTCTTTTTGAATATTCGGCCATATGTTATTCCTCCCATAATTCATGTGTACTATATATTCTACCACAATTATACATGTATTAATTCCGATTTTCAATAGTATTTTAATAAAAAAATTATGTTATAAATATTTTTCGTATTGTTTTAGCTACCATATTGTGTTATAATGGTTGCAAGAAATATCCAAAGGAGAATCAGCAATGAAAGTTTACGGAGAACCGGCAGGTATGCTCGGTGCGAATTTCTATATTACAGCGGACGAAGAATCTAACGAAGCGATTCTTATTGATCCGGGAGCCGACGGAGAAAAAATATTGAATGCCGTGGGAAACACAGGCTGCAAACTTAAATACATTATTATTACACACGCGCATGCCGACCATATCGGGGCATTGGATTTTGTTGCGGAGCAAACGGGTGCGCCAGTTGTTATTCACACACTTGACTCCGATGCGCTGAACAACAGTGTGTGGAATCTGTGTGACAGATTTCACATGGCATCGCCGAAGAAAAAGTGCGACATAGCCGTGTCTGATAATGACACACTCATGCTTGGCAACAACACAATCGAATTTATTCACACGCCCGGTCACACACGCGGCAGTATGTGCATACACATCGGAGACATGCTTTTCAGCGGTGATACGCTTTTTCGCGCGTCAATCGGCAGGACGGATTTTATGGGCGGAAGCTATGCCGACATTACAGACTCAATCAATAACAAGCTGTTTGCACTCAGCGGCAATACAAAAGTGTATCCCGGTCACGGTGAAGAAACAACAATACAATACGAAAAGGAGAATAACCCGTTTGTTTGAAAATACGGTGATAATGATGACAACAACAAACATAAAACTGATTATTAACCACGCAGAAGAATATGCCGCACGGGAAATAATAACGGCATATCTGCCGAAAATCAAAATAGAGGTAACCGACTCCGTTCCTGCGCAGGGCGATTACGTGCAAAGCACCGTAACCGAAACAAACGGAGAGTTTGAATACTTCGCCAAAGTGCGTATCGGAGACAAAATCAGCTCCGCGGTGTACCGATTCAACGACATATGCAAAACACATGTCAAACGCTGCGTTGCAAAATCTCTGCGCGATATTACGGGATTCACGCTGCCATGGGAGCTTATAACCGGCATACGTCCGAGCAAGCTTGTGCGCGAAATGGAAGAATCCGGAATGAAAAAAGGCGAAATATTGAGCCGCCTGCATGACTTTTACGAATGCAGCTCTCAAAAAGCCAATCTCGCCGTTGAGGTTGCCGAAAATGAGCGCGAAATTCTGCTTTCCATGCCAAGCGGAAGCATCAGTCTGTATGTAGGTATACCGTTCTGCCCCACACGATGCCTGTACTGCTCGTTTACGTCGCAGTCGATAAAATTTTCCAACAAGCTGACCGAACCGTACATGGACGCTCTCGAAAAGGAAATTTCATATACAGCTGGTTTAATTGCACAAAAAGGTCTTTCAATAGACACTGTGTACATCGGCGGTGGAACACCCACGGCGCTGTCGGAAAAACAGCTTGACAGACTTCTCGGCAGTCTGTGTACAAAATTTGATTTTGGAAATATCCGTGAATTTACCCTTGAAGCCGGCCGCCCCGACACGATTACCGATGAAAAACTGAGTATAGCAGCAAATTACGGAATATCAAGGATAAGCATAAATCCGCAGAGCATGAACCAAAAAACTCTGGACATCATCGGCAGAAGTCACAGCCCGGAGGATATCATACGCACATTTGAAATGGCTAAAAAACGCGGTTTTGGGCATATTAACACCGACATTATTGCCGGACTCCCCGAAGAAACACCGAACGATTTTTCACACACCATGGATGAAATAGAAAAATTGAATCCCGAAAGCGTTACCGTGCATACAATGTCTATAAAGCACGGTTCGTATCTTGACAAAGAGTACAGCATGTACACTTCTGCCGTTTCCGACACAGTAAACACCATGCTCGAATGTGCGGCGCAGCGGTTAAACAGTCTCGGCAAACATCCGTACTACATGTACCGCCAGAAAAACATGCTCGGCAATCTTGAGAATGTGGGATACTGCAACACCGGACACGAATGTCTTTATAACATATACATTATGGAGGAAGTGCAGAGTATCTACGCGCTGGGTGCCGGAGCGTCCACAAAAATTATTGACGGAAACAGAATAGACAGAATATTTAATGTAAAAGAGGTATCGGAGTATATTAAACGCATAGATGAAATGCTCTGCAGAAAAGATATTTTAAAATCAGGAAACGGTGATAATCATGACTAAAATCGACAGATGCATTAACAAAGCTAAAAATCGCCTTGACAGACTCGGATTTCCGACGGTATCCGACATAAATGCCGCGGCCAAATCCGGCGATATTGCAGATATAATCAACCTTTGCGAGATATATCACGAACAGAGAATATCGGAAATAGCCGAAACAATTCACGGTGACGTCAAGATAAGACTTGTTCTGATAAGCGGTCCGTCCGGTTCGGGGAAAACATCATTTGCGGCAAAACTGCGTCTGCACCTTCGCGTGCTCGGAACGGACGCTGTGAGCATTTCGCTCGACGACTACTTTAAAAATATTGAAGATATGCCCATAGGAGCTGACGGAAAATACGACTTTGAATCATTTGAGTCGATAGACTATCCCCTGCTGAACAGGCATATAGGTGAGCTTATACGCGGCCGCGAGGTGAGCATGCCAATATTTGACTTTAACAGTGACGGCTCGGTTCCCAATGCGCGCCGCCTGCAGCTTAAGGGAAACGAAATAATTATAATTGAGGGTATACACGCACTGAACGAAAAAATTGCCGAGAACATTTCCGGCGAGCAAAAATTCCGCGTGTATTGCAGCGCTCTCAACGCACTTGAAACGGATGAAGGAAATCGGATACGAAGCAGCAGCACACGCCTTATGCGCAGGCTTGTGCGCGACTTTTACTTCAGAAACACCAAGGCGGATTTTACATTTGAATTATGGCCGAATGTTGAAAAAAGCGCCGAAGTAAACATCTATCCGTACACCGATAGTGCAGACAAAATTTTTAATTCATCCATACCGTATGAATACAGTGTGTATAAAAAACATCTGGGAAGGGTTTTTGACAATATTGTTCTCTGCGAAGAACACGAAAAACTAAAGAATGAAGTGATGAGCATTGTCGACAAATTCTATGTAACAGACGAATCAAAAGTATGGCAGACATCTATAATACGTGAATTTATCGGAGGTTCAACACTTTTTTAGGAGGGTTTGATTTGAAAATATACGACAGCCACATTCATTCCGAAAACTCGCACGACGGCAGAGACACGGTTGTATCCATAGCCGAAAGTGCCTGCGGCATGGGACTTACCGGAATTACGATAACCGACCATTTTGATTGTGAAAAATATTCATGCCGTGCAGATTTTGAGCACATATACAAAAGCATGTGGGATATTGAATCAGCCAAGGTACTGTTTGACGGAAAGCTCGAAATATTCAAAGGTGCGGAAATCGGCGATTGGATGTATCGCAAAGAAACAGGCGATACTTTTCTGAAAACCGGTAATCCGGACTTTATCCTTGCGTCGCTGCACTCGGCAGCAACGGGCAGCCGATGTATTCCGGGATTCGGCGGATACAGGGACTTTGCAAAAACGTCATATCAGCAGGATTGCGATTTTCTTGACTACTATTATGACAGCATGGTATACACAGCCGAAAATGCCGATTTTGACTCTCTTGCGCACCTCACTTATCCGCTGCGTTACATGAACGGTATGTGCAAAAAGAATATGTCACTCGATAATCAGCAGGACAAAATAATTCATATACTAAAGACACTGATATCACGTGAAAAAGCTCTGGAAATAAATACTTCGGGACTTAAAGGAGATTGGCTCGTCACAACCATGCCGTCTGAAGATATACTCAAAATATACCGCAGTCTCGGCGGTGAATTAATAACCGTTGGGAGCGATTCGCACACAGCAGACGGAATCGCCCTCGGATTTGAAAAAACTTTTGACATGCTCCGCAGCGTGGGATTTGACAAATACTATCACTACAAAAACAGACTCCCCGTGTCTGTCAGTCTTTAAATCTGACGGTACACAGGGGAGCAATTCCTTTTTTTACGTTACATGTTTTATTCATCAAAAACGATATATTATCGCTGTCTGTCTTTGCGCTGACAGTTACTTTCTGTCCGCTCGGGTTATATATTTCGATTATTCCGTCACAAGAAACGGTTACGCACTTTTCTTTTTTATCAAGCGTATCAGTCTTTTCACCGTTGAAGCGTATTTCGATATCCTCCGACGGTTTCCCGCCGCTCACGGATATCACAATATCCGCCTTGCGCAATGCGGTATTTGAGGCATACATGATATTCTCGTATTTCTCTATGGATGTGAGTGCGCTGCGCGACGGAGTCCGCAAAAAAATTTGTGAAACAGCCGTTACTGCAAAAAACAATACGGCCGCCAAAGCAACGAACGATTCAAAAGTGCCTTTGCGCGCAGGATTTTCTCTTTTCTTCATCAATCATCACCGGTAATATTTTATGCAATATTACGGCAATTATTACGCATTGTTTCCGGCAAGATAACCTGTTGAAAAAGCTATCTGCAGGTTAAATCCGCCCGTGTAAGCATCTGTGTCTATCACCTCGCCGGCAAAGTAAATACCGTTTGTAATTTTGGACTCCATTGTTTTTGGATTTATTTCCGAAACACTGACTCCGCCCGATGTTATGATAGCGTCGGATATCGGGCGCAAAGCGGCTACATCAAACTCCAGCGATTTCAGACATGATACAAGCTTTGCCCTTTCGCCGCGTGTAATCTCATTAACCTTTTTTTCAGGAGCAATGCCCGACAGTTTTACAATGACCGGTATCATCTTTTTCGGCAAAAGTTCCGACAGTGAATTGGCATATATTTTGTTTTTTTCTTTATCAAAATCACGCAGAATCCGTTTATCAAGCGTTTTTTCGTCAAGTGCGGGTTTGAGGTCTATGCATATCCGATAGTGTGCGCTGCCGAGTTTTCGCATATGTGAGCTGGCACTGAGTATTATTGGTCCGCTTGCTCCGTAATGAGTAAACAGCATCTCGCCGAAATCGCGGTATATACACACATCATCTTCATACACGCAAAGAGACACATTCTTTAGTGACAAACCCATAAGCATGCCGAGACAATTGGATTTTAAAACAAGCGGTACAAGCGAAGGTTTGGGTTTGATTATTGTGTGGCCGAGAGCTTTTGCAAACCGATAACCGTCACCGGTCGAACCGGTTTTGGGATAGCTCATTCCGCCGGTTGCAATAATAACCGACGAACAGCGCAAATTACCCTTGCCTTTTATTGCAACTATTTTATCATTTCCATCTGTACGTACAGACTCAACTTCGCCGTACACCACTTTTGCCTTGTAATATGCAAGAATTTTTCTGAGCGCCGCAAGGACATCCGCCGCCCTATCCGACACGGGAAAAACCCTGCCGCCGCGCTCTACCTTTGTTTCAAGTCCCGCCATGGAAAGCATGGAGAGCAAATCACGGTTTGTGAATGAATAGAACGCGCTGTACAAGAATCTTCCGTTAACGGGAACGTTTGTTATAAATTCTGAAATATCGCAATCGTTTGTGATATTGCATCTGCCCTTTCCGGTTATGAGAAGTTTTCTGCCAAGGGACTGATTTTTTTCGATTATAACAGCATTTCTGCCGCGTTTTGCCGCCATAGCCGCAGCCATCATTCCTGCCGGGCCGCCGCCGATTATCGCTACGGTATCACTCATTCTGACCTCCGTGAACACTGTCGGTTTCGCTGTAAACTTTATATTTTTCCCATATACCCTCGAGCGACTCAAATGTCTGCGCCGCGGTATCTTTGTTGCGTATTGTAATTGCAACGATAAGTGAATTTACCAGGCTGAGCGGTGCCACAAGCGAATCCACAAAATTGCTCATGTCGCACCCGGCAATAAGCGATGTCGTTGCATAGCTGACAATAGGCGAAACAAGGCTGTCGGTAATGGCTATAACCTTTGCTCCGCGCTCAGAGGCAAATTTTACACCGTTGAAGGTACGCCTTGAATAACGCGGATAGCTTATGGCAATGAGCACATCTCCCGAATTGATTCTGTACATTTGTTCGAAAACCTCACCGGCTGAATTTGCCGTTATAAGCTTAACGTTCGGCAAAAGCATATTGAGGTATACTCCGAGAAATGACGCTATCGAAAAACATGTTCTCGCACCGAGTATATACACACAGCCCGCATTTATAACAGCGTCAAGCGCGGTTTCAAAATCGTCGCTGCTCACGGTTTCCATTGTTTGCCTGAGCTTGTCTATATCGTTTTGAAGGACTTTTTTCAGCACGTCACCCTCGCCGATTTTTGATGATGTTATTTCCATACGCTGAACCGATGTAAGTTTATTTTTTATCAGTTCGCGCAGTGCCTGCTGAAATTCCGGATACCCGTCATATCCGAGTTCAGACGCAAAGCGAACCACCGTAGATTCACTCACATTCACCACGTTTCCGAGTTTGGATGCCGTCATAAAGGCAGCGGAATCATAGTGCTCGGTAATGTATGCGGCAATAC
Source organism: uncultured Clostridia bacterium (assembly GCA_934463115.1). Lineage (GTDB taxonomy): Bacteria > Bacillota > Clostridia > UMGS1810 > UMGS1810 > CAKSIN01. The sequence continues at coordinate 161,352 of CAKSIN010000002.1, read as the reverse complement.
GGCGCTGGCTTTTACTAAATTTTGAATCGGACTGTTTTATTAAATCAATTATTTCATCTGAATCTGACATATACTACTCCCCCGTACACAGTTCATAACAAGAAAACAGGGATGTAAAAAACTATTGTTTTTTACAGCCCTATCCTGGTGCATCATAGAAAATCAATCAGTTATATAAATTAATTCCCCAATTACGCTTTAACAACATTGGCAGCCTGAGGACCTTTGTTACCATCGATTACATCGAACTCTACAGCGTCACCTTCTGCAAGTGTTTTGTAGCCGTCCATGTTGATAGCCGAGAAGTGAACAAAAACATCGCTTCCGTCTTCACATTCGATAAAACCGTAACCTTTTTCTGCGTTGAACCATTTTACTGTACCTTTTTGCATTACTGTGTACCTCCTAAGTACGGTGAAAAATCACCCTGTTAAAAAAATTCAGACTGTAAAGCGCCGCCGCGGGGTTCACAATGTGCCGCAGCCGCACACTCCAAGCCTTTATAATACTTTATCACAAAATTATCCAAATGTCAATGTTTTTTGTGTAACTTTTGTTCGCAAAAATTTCTATTTTCCGACAACAAAAAATATTCTTTCCTCATTATCTTTCGGCGCGGACTGCGAGAGATCGCCGTATATACCCAAAACCGTCAATCCGTGCCGTTTTGCGGCGGACGAAAGACAATCCGATGAATAGTATCTCTGAACATGGTGTTCCGAAAATCTTCTGTACGTTTCACCGCTGTGTTTAACAAAAAAATTCAGGTATATATCAAGGTATTCGTCCTCGTAGCAATTTTCCCATGTATAAAATATTCCGTCTTTGTCGTAGACATAGGTATTATCCGCCAGAATATTTTCAAACTTATAGCGTGTGTTGACATCAAAAATAAACACACCGCCGGGATTCAGATAGTTAGCCGCAAGATAAAAAAGTGAATCTATGCCGCCGTCATCGGTGATATAGTTGACGCTGTCAAGCAGGCTGATAATCACATCCACCGTGCCGTATAGTTCAAACTCCGTCATATCCTGATTCAGATAAAGCACCTTTCCGTCCGCATTTTTGCCGGCGGCAATATTCAGCATGCTCGGCGATGAATCGATTCCTATGCAATCGTACCCACGGCTGCTGAGTATTTCGCACATTGTGCCGGTGCCGCATCCGAGATCGCACAAAAGCTCTGCCCTGCCCGAAAAATGACGGTTTATAAGACTCTGCACATAGTCGGCACGGCGCTGATATTCGACATCATCGGTCAGTGTGTCATATACGTCGGCAAAATTCATGTAGCTTTCTGTGTTCATTTGTCTTCATCTCCGAGTTTATCGAGGATACTCCTGTAGCCGTCTTCACCATATACAAGCGCATGATTGACACGGCTGATTGTTGCGGTGCTGGCGCCGGTTTTTGCGGCAATGTCATTATAAACCATGCCTCGGTCAAGCATTATCGCAACCTCAAGTCTTTGTGCCATAGCCTTTATTTCCGACACTGTGCAAAGGTCGGAAAGCAGCCTGACGCACTCATCCTCGGATTCAAGAGACACAAGCGCACGCGCAAGTGTACGGACATTTTTTTCATCGGTTTTTTTCATTATGCTACCTGCTTTCGTTCAAATCTTTTTTAAATTTGCAATAGATGCCATGAGGTTTCGCGTTCCGGCTCTGTCGAACAGTATCTCCACAAGATAGTCACCGCTGCTCGGTGTTACCGATATAATCATTCCGTCGCCAAATTTTTTGTGATTAACGCGGTCGCCCTTTTTCATTCCGAATGCGTCCGGCGATTTTTTTATCTTGGACGCGGTAAACATGCTGTATTTATCCATTACACCGCGCACAGAAGATGCAGCCGATTTTGACGGTGTGCCCTCCGGTGCGGACTTATATGTGGATGTATATGTAGGTGTATAATATCCGCCGTAGCTGCCGCCGCGTTCGGAAGATGTATAGCTTTTTGCAACAAACGCTTCTTTTTGGTCGGGATCCTCAAACAGTTCGTCGGGAATTTCATTTACAAACGGCGACAAAAGCTGCATAGTTGTGCTCCCGTATAATGTTCGGTATTTAACAGCCGTTATAATAAGCTTTTGCCGCGCACGGGTTATGCCCACATAGCACAGGCGGCGTTCTTCTTCCATTCCGCCGTCTTCGGTTTCGGACATAAAGCTCGGGAAAAGTCCCTTTTCCATTCCGCACATAAACACAACCGGAAATTCCAGACCTTTTGCGGAGTGAAGTGTCATGAGCACAACCGCATCCTGCTCGTTATCGAGATTGTCAACATCCGACACAAGCGATATATTGTCCAGAAAACCCTCAAATGTAGGTTCATCGGTATTTTCGTAATATTCAAATGCCTTGGAGCGCAATTCCTCTATATTTTCTATTCTCCCCTGTGCCTGGTCGGGTGCCTCGGCGGTAACCGCAGTTATATAACCGGTTTTATCGAGGATATCATCTATAATCTGCACTACCGTTTCGCTGTTTTTCCTTTGCGAAATACTTTCTATCATATTAACAAATTCACGTATTTTTCCACTGCTCCGTCCGATATATTCATCGTATTCCGGATTGGAAATAATGCTGTACATGCTTTTGCCGAGGCTGCCGGAAAGTGCGCGTATTTTAGCCACCGTGGAATCACCGATTCCCCTTTTCGGAACGTTTATAATACGCATAAGATTAACATCATCTTCGGGATTATACAAAAGCCGCAGATATGCGAGCAAGTCCTTTATTTCACGTCTGTCGTAGAACCTTAATCCGGCGAGAACGCGGTACGGGCATGTAAAGCTTTCTTCGAGCGAACGCGTCTGAGCATTTGTTCTGTACAGCACGGCAAAATCAGAGTATGAATATTGACCGCTCTTAACCATGGTTTCTATACAGTTATTTATATATGATGCCTCTGCCATCTGATCATTCAGTACGGCAAGGGTAATCTTATCTCCGCTGCCCGAATCTGTCCACAGCTTTTTGTTCTTTCTGCCGCGGTTATTACGGATAACATTGTTTGCGGCGTCAAGTATTGTCTGTGTGGAGCGGTAATTCTGCTCCAATTTAATGGTTTTTGCCTCGCCGAATTGCTTTTCAAAATCAAGAATGTTTGTTATATCGGCTCCGCGGAAACGGTATATACTCTGGTCGTCATCTCCGACAACACACAAGTTCCGATATTTCCCTGCAAGAAGTGATACGAGTCTGTATTGAACATTGTTTGTATCCTGATACTCGTCAACAAGAATGTATTTAAACTTATTGCGGTAATATTCCAGCACATCGGGGCATTTTTCAAACAGTTCGGTTGTTTTAAGCAGCAAGTCGTCAAAATCAAGGGCATTGTTTTCTTCAAGCCGAATCATATAGTGTTCGTATATCCGGGCAATATTTTTTGTTTTTATGTCATATGCCTCTTTTTCAAACTCTGCCGGTGTAATGCCTTTGTTTTTACAGTCGGAAATTCTCGACAAAATCTTTTTGTGCGGATACAAATCCTCGCTGAGATTCAAATCCTTGATACAGTCTTTGATGAGCTTTTTCTGATCCGTTGTGTCATAAATATTGAATGTGGATGTGTATTTGGAATTAAGCTTGTCTATATCAAATCTGAGAATCCTCAGGCATGCGCTGTGGAATGTTTTTATCCACATATCCGATGCATTGTCCGGAACAAGCGATGATATTCTCGACAGCATTTCCGCCGCCGCTTTATTTGTAAATGTTATTGCAAGAATCTGCCACGGTTTGGCGAGTCCCTGCTGCAATATGTAAGCTATTCTGCGTGTTAAAACAGTTGTTTTTCCGCTGCCGGCACCCGCAAGAACAAGCAGCGGTCCCTCTGTTGTGAGAACAGCTTCACGCTGCTGCGGATTAAGTCCGTCTAATATATTCATCGGTTATTTCCTCCAAGAACTATCATATATGTTGATTTCGCTGAATTTGCAGCATATGTATATATTTTACGGCAAATTTCAAATAATTGCAATAGCAAATTAAAGATTTTGAATATATTATATAAAAACTTTTTTATTGAAATACATCTTTCAAATTTCTTGACCTAAACTTGTACTGTGTGTTATAATCGTTATACATGAAATTATATCAAAGGAGCTCTATATAATGATTAATTCTCAAAAGCACAAAATCATATGCATAGGCGACAGTTTGACAGAGGGCGATTACGGAGTTTACCAAAAAAGAGGCATAGCCAATGTTCACGAAAAAAACTATCCGTATTTTCTCCGAATACTGACCGGTGCCGATGTAGTCAACTGCGGAAAATGCGGAATACGCGCCTCGGGATATCTCAAATATTACAAGGACGGCAATGTCGATGTTCACGGCGCCGACTGCGTGATAATTATGCTCGGTACAAACGGCGGTCTCGATGATGCTGCCGATACGGACGACAACCGCGACTATGACAGCCTCGTTCGCCTTATACAATCCGATGAACCGAATGCAAAAATCGTACTGTGCGCACCACCGCACGCCACAAGCGATAAAACAAAATCAAATTGCGGTCATGCGGCGCAGGTAGCGGCGGCAGTACGGTTCACAAAAAAATATGCGTCCGAAAACAGTCTGGAATGCATCGAACTTGACACATGCCCGCTGTTTACGGACGAGAATGAGGAGATTATGCAACCCAATGACGGACTGCACTTTAGCGAAACCGGATATGCAGTTATGGCTATATACATCCGTGACGCACTCAGAAAAAAACTCGGTATATTTTAAACACCGCCGTGTTTGCCCGTTATTGAATATATAACCCACTCGGCAATGTTTTCGGCATGGTCGCCGATGCGCTCAAAGTACTTGGCTATCATAAGCAGGTCAATGAGCGCTTCGGCATTGTCGGAGCCGTCCTTTACCCCGGATATGAGTTCACCCTTGACTTTGAGAAACAAATTATCCACCGTATCATCGCAGCGAATAACCTCATATGCAAGGTTAATATCTTTCTTTACAAACGATTCCACGCTGTCGGTTACCATTTTTATTGTGGCGCGTGCCATATCGGAAATATGGACTTTTCCCGTGATATCGCTTTCTATTACAAAATCAACCATTTCAGAGATATCCGATGCCTGGTCACCGATACGTTCCATATCTGATATCATTTTCAGTGCAGAAGATACCGTGCGAAGATCGCGCGCAACCGGCTGCTGCTGCAGCAAAAGCTTCATGCACAGATTTTCTATATCACGCTCTTTTTGGTCTATTTGCTTGTCGGTATCGGCTACCAATTCCTTTAGTGACGAATCTTTTTCCAAAAGATATTTTGCCACGGTAGAAATTGCGTCTTCACACAGTGCTCCCATTGTAATCAGCTCATTATTCAGCTGCGAAAGCTGTTCGTCAAAATGTGTACGCATCAACCAAACCTCCCTGTAATATAATTTTCGGTACGCTCGTCACTCGGTGAAGAAAACATCTTTTCGGTATCGTCATATTCGATTATTTCTCCCAACAGAAAAAATGCTGTTTTATCAGCAATTCTGACAGCCTGCTGCATGTTGTGAGTAACGGTTATTATTGTATATTTTTCTTTTAACTCCGTTGCGAGGTCTTCTATTTTGGATGTTGAAATCGGATCAAGTGCGCTTGTCGGTTCATCCATAAGCAAAATTTCCGGTTCAACCGCAAGTGCTCTGGCTATGCACAGTCGCTGTTGCTGACCGCCGCTCATGGATAACGCGCTCTTTTTTAATCTGTCCTTACATTCATCCCATATTGCCGCATTGCGCAGAGAATTTTCTACTATTTCATCAAGTCTGACTCTCGACTTTACACCGTGAAGCCGAGGACCGTAGGTTATATTGTCATAGATGCTCATAGGAAAAAGATTCGGTTTCTGAAAAACCATTCCCACGCGGCGGCGCAGGACGGTGACATCTATATCCTTGTAGATATCTGTTCCGTCAAATGTAATTTTGCCCTCGATTCTGCAGCCTTCGACCAAATCGTTCATTCGGTTAAGAGTTTTTATAAAAGTTGACTTTCCGCAGCCTGACGGGCCTATCAGCGCTGTTATTTTGTTTTTGGGAATCGATATGTTAATGTCTTTGAGCGCATGATTTGTATCATACCACAAATTCAGATTTTCGGTTGTAATGATTCCGTCCATCTCTATTTTCCCCCTTTCGCACCGGCAGTATCAACACCGGTATTTTTAAGACGTTTTGCGGCAATTTTTGCCATAAAATTTATAATAAACGTTATCACAAGAAGAAGTGCCGCTATTGCAAATGCGTTGTTAAAGTCGCCGCGTTCCTTGGCATACATATACAATGCAACCGTGAGTGTTGAACCGGCGCGGTTGGGTTTGGGTGCATTTACAATACTTATTACCTCGTTTGCCATTCCGGCAGTAAACAAAAGTGCGGCGCTCTCTCCCACTATTCGTCCTATGGAAAGAATACACCCGGTCACGATACCGTCTATTGACGATGGCAGCACAACAGTGCGTATCATATGCCATTTTCCGCTTCCGAGTGCAAGAGAACCCTCACGGTAACTCTGCGGAACTGTTTTGAGGCTTTCCTGAACCGTTCGCATAACTGTGGGAAGCGTCATTATTGCAAGAGTCATAGTTCCGGCAATAAGACTCGTACCGAGTGAGAAAAACTGAACAAATACCAGCATCCCGACAAGACCGTATATGATAGACGGTATTCCGGCAAGCGTCTCCGTTGCAAGTTCTATTGCATGCACAAGGCGCTTGTTTTTTGCATATTCGTTAAGATACACCGCCGAGCATATGCCAATCGGAAGCACAACAATAAGAGTCATGAGAATAATATATACCGTGTTGAGGATATTCGGCAAAACACCGACGGTTTCGTGTATCAAACTCGGCTTTGAGGTTAAAAACTTTGGTGTGATATACCTTGCGCCGCGATAAATGATATAGCCGATAAGCATTGCAAGCAGCAAAAGAATTATTCCTGTTGCAGCATACATAAGTACATTCAGTGCGGCGTCCCTTATACGTCTTTTGCGAAAATTTTTATTTTCCATTCTTTTCGCCCCGCTTTCCGCTGAATGCATAATTCAGTGCAAGATTAATAATAAGGATAAACACAAACAATACCAGCGCTATTGAAAAAAGTGTTTGTCTGTGCAGTCCTGATGAATAAGACATTTCGGACGCGACAGCCGTTGTCAGAAAACGGACACTTCCGAAAAGTTTCGGCATATTCGGAGCATTGCCCGATACCATCATTACCGCCATTGCCTCACCTATGGCACGTCCTATTCCGAGCACAACCGACGCAAGTATTCCGCTGCGTGCGGCAGGAAGAACAACTTTAAACACCGTTTCGGTTTTTGTTGCACCGAGTGCAAGGGAACCTTCTTCATATTCACGCGGTACAGCTTTTATCGCCGTTTCCGAAACACTTATTACAGACGGCAGAATCATTACCGCAAGCACAAGTATTGCCGAGAAAAGATTTGCGCCGTCCGGCAATCCGAAGATTTCACGAACTGCGGGAACAATGATTATCATTCCCACAAGGCCGTATACAACCGACGGCACACCGGCAAGCAGGTCAACGGCCGTGCGTACTGCCGAACCCAGGCGCTGCGGTGCAAACTTTGAAATATACACCGCGCACATAAGTCCTATCGGCACTCCGATGAGTATTGCGCCGAATGTCGCAAAAACCGACGACAGGATAAACGGCAGAATACCGTACTTTGGTTCGGATGCCGTCGGGCTCCACAATGTACCGAACAAAAAGCGGAACACACCCACCTTGCCTATCGCCGGTATTCCCGAAACAAGCAGAAATACCGTGATAACAGCCACAAAGGCAAGTGCTGCAAGTCCGCACACGGTGAACACAGCGGTCATTAAACTTTCTGCAGTTTTATGCGTAAGCTTATTCATAGAATACAGCGTCCTATCTCAATACCGGAACTGCTCCGGCTTTTTTGATAAGGTCATCGGCTTCTTTGCTTGTGGCAAAGTCAAAGAATTTTTGTGCGGCGGCGCTTAATTTCGTATCTTTTTTGGTTACAAGTACAAAGTCTCTCTGAATCTTGTAGCTGCCGTCCTGAATGCTCTTTTCGCTGGCTTTTACCCCCTCTACGCTTACCGCCTTTACACTGTCATTTACAGCCGCAAGTGAAGCATAACCAATCGCTTTGGGGTTTCCGGACACTGTCTGAATTACATCGCCCGTTGAGGTGAGTTCCTGGTTGTATTTACATTTTTCGGCAGTGCCTGTAATGGATTCAAAGCCGTCTCTTGTGCCGGATGCCGCTTCTCTGCCTATCAGGACTACCGGTGCGTCATCTCCGCCGACATCTTTCCAGTTTGTAATTTCACCGGTGTAAATTTTTGAAATCTGGTCGATTGTGATGTCATCCACTTTGTTTTTCGGATTAACAACGATTGCGATTCCGTCTATTGCAACAACAGTTCCTTCAAGATTTTGCTTTTCATCATCTTTCAGGTCACGGCTCGAAAGTCCGATATCGCATCTGCCTTCCGATACTGCCTGAATACCTGAGCCGGAACCCGTGGGGTTATATGTAACCTTCACGTTTTTGTTTTCTTCCATATAGCTCTCACTGAGATATCCGATTACTTTTTCCATTGATGTTGAACCGTCGGTCGATACCGTTGCCGATGATTCGCTTTTCTTTCCTGTGTCACCCGTATTGTCTGTGGACGAACATGCCGTAAACAACATACCCACAATTAACACCGGTAAAACTGCCTTAATAAATTTTTTCATAATTAACACTCTCCTTTAAAATTTCTCTTTTATTGTTTACAAGATGAGTATAAAGTATTCAGTGTTAATTCTAAAAGGCACTTTGTGTTAATTGTGGGTAAATAAATTTAATATGCCGTTTTATACTATATTATAATACGTTTTTCATCGCGGTAGTGCTTTGGAGTTGTGCCGGTACGCTGTTTGAAAACGTAATTAAAGTAGCCCTGGCTCCCGAATCCGCAAACAACCGCTATATCCGAAAGCGACATTCCGCTTGTTACAAGCAGCTTTTTTGCATGCCGGATACGTGTGCGTATAATGTATTCCGACGGCGTTATGCCCTTTACCGATTTGAACACGGAGTGAAAGAATCCCGGACTGAGGTTTATTTGCGATGCAAGCGTACTGAGTGTGATATGTTCATCCGGATTATTTCTGACATATTCGCACACGGCGGCAATATCTGATGTATATGCCGAATATGCACCGGTGTATATGCCGCTCTTTTCGTGTGCAAGACATCCGACAAGTTCAAGCAGTTTACCCTGTGTGACAAGCTGCCTTTCGGTTTTGGGCATACTGTCCGCGGTAATCATATCCTCAAAAAGCGAGCGTACCGTTTCGGTATCGCGCAGCGGAAACACTCCCGATATTCCCGACAAAAGCGAAGATATTTCGGAATCCGTGCATGAAAAATGTACGCAAAAACATTCAAACGCGCCTATGCTGTAACGGACATCACCGGGAACTGCAATCAAAACATTACCCTTTTTCTGAGCAATTGTTTTATCATTCACAACGCTGGAATTGCCCGATGTGGTGTATAATTCGATTTCGAAATATTCCACCGTTCGCCGCGGAGTGACGCTGCCGTCAAAAATGTTTGACGATATATAGTATTCAAGCTTGTTAACGTCAAAAATCTCTTTCATAAACAACTCCCGTGTTAAATTAAGATTTCTAAAAAAACAGTTATGATTACGATAGACAAAACACATGTTATGTATTACAATTATTATAGATTAATAAACACGATATGTCAAGTTTTTAGGAGGATATTATGAAAGTTACAGACATTAAAACCTTTACGGTCGATTGTTTCCGTACAAACTGGGTTTTTGTCAAGGTGTACACCGACAGCGGAATAAGCGGAGTCGGCGAAGCTACCCTTGAATACAAAGAAAAAGCCCTCATCGGTGCCGTGGAACACATCAAGGAATATCTGACAGGACAAAATCCGCTGGATATCGAAAAGCACTGGCACGCAATATACCGCGACGCATACTGGCGCGGAGGCGCAGTGCTCATGAGTGCGCTTTCGGCAGTGGAAATGGCACTTTGGGACATACTTGGAAAACACCTCGGTGTTCCGGTGTATCAGTTACTCGGCGGAAAAGTCAATGACAAGGTACGTATATATGTAAACGGCTGGTTTGCCGGAGCAAAAACACCAAAGGAATTCGGAGAAAAGGCAAAAATTGCTGTTGAACGCGGAGTTACTGCTATGAAGTGGGATCCGTTTGGCAAGAATTATCTGGAAATATCCAACAAGGATTTAAACACCGCGCTTGAATGTGTGAGCGAAGTACGTTCGGCTGTCGGCAACGATGTTGACCTGCTGATTGAAGGACACGGAAGATTCAATATACCCACGGGTATTAAAATTGCAAAAGAGCTCGAACAGTTTAAGCCAATGTTCTTTGAAGAACCCGTTCCGCCCGACAATCTCGACGCGCTCAAGGCTGTACGCGACAAATCGCCGGTGGCAATTTCGGCAGGGGAACGACTCTATACACGCTGGGATTACAAGAAAATGTTTGACCTCATGGCGGCAGACTTTATTCAGCCGGATATATCGCATGCAGGCGGAATAATGGAGCTTAAGAAAATTGCTGCCGAGGCAGAGTGCCGCTACATACCTTTTGCACCGCACAACCCGAGCGGCCCCGTTGCAAATGCCGCGACACTCCAGCTTGCAGCAACATGCCCCAACTTTGCGATACTGGAAATTATGTACTCCGATGTTGAATGGCGCAAAGACGTTGTAAATGAACAGCTGGAGTACAAGGACGGTTACATGACAATTCCGGACAAGCCGGGACTCGGAATTGAGATATACGAAGACGAGTGCGCAAAGCACCCGTACAAACCACACACGCTTAGACACTACACAGGGGCGCTTACAGATATTCGCCCGGCGAAAACAGAATTCTATTTTTAGAGAGGATGTATTATAATGAATAAAGCGGTATTTGTAACAGGCGGAACGGTGGGCAGCGGTCTTGCCATTGCCGAGAGATTCGCCAAAGAGGGATACAATGTTGTAATAACCAGCCGCAGCGGCGACCGTGCGCAAAGTGCGGCAGACGATATTGCAAAAAAATACGGTGTGAAGGCATACGGATATGCTTTGGACATTCGTGATGAGCAAAGAGTAAAAGACGTTTTTATCGATATAGACTCAAAGGATTTGTTTGTTGAAACGGTGTGCCTTAATTCGGCAGACATGGGATTCGGCAATGATCCCGCAAAGGGAATGCCGCTTTTTGAATGCTCGATTGAAGAATTTCAGCGTGTGTTCGAAACAAATCTTGTCTGGAATTTTATGATAATCCGTCAGGCAGCGTTAAGAATGAGGGAACACAAAAAAGGCGCGATTGTTTTCATCGGCTCTAACACAGCATACCGCGCTATTCCGAACCGTGTTGCATACAGTGCGTCCAAGGGCGGAATTATTGCTATGTCCAAGGCACTCAGTGTTGATTTGGGACCTCTTGGAATACGCTGCAATGTTGTTTTGCCGGGAACAATCAAAACCGATCGCTGGGTTAAGATGGGCGACACACGCATTGTGGACGGCTCACTGACTCCGCTCGGCGATATATCGGATTTTGAAGATATAGCCAATGCCGCGTGGTATTTCGGCAGTGACGAATCAAAGAATGTAACCGGTGCCGAGCTTATGGTGGACGGCGGAATGGCATGCCAGCTGTACCCGCAGATTTTGAACAAATTAAAAAAAGAGGCAATGGAAAAATAATTTTGTATTAATACTTGCCAAAGAAGCATTCATATGTTATACTGTACGAAAGTACATATTAACGGAAAGGATGTTATGATATATGGGAACTGAAATTTCTCGTTTGGAAATCAAAACAGAGGCAAAGGGAATATTGTCGTCCAATTACTGGCCGGCAGTCCGTGCGGCTCTCATTGTAACTGCGGTAACAAGTGCTGTTTCCGCGCCGTCACGCGGAATTCTGACGATATTTCTTTCGCCTTTGTACGCCGGTCTCACAATCTTTTACCTTAACATGGCAGAGGGGCGTGCGCCGATATTCACAAGTATTTTTACAGAGGGTTTTGACGGCAAATACTATTTGAGACGTGTCGGCGGATATGCATGGATGATGCTTTTCATTACACTGTGGTCGCTGCTTTTGGTGATTCCGGGTATTGTTAAATCATTCTCGTATTCACTTACTCCATACATACTCGCAAAGTATCCGGAGGTACCGGCTCAGGAAGCGCTCAACCATTCGAAAAGGCTTATGAACGGCAGAAAATACGAACTTTTTGTTCTTGAACTAAGCTTTATCGGTTGGGGAATTTTGTCGGCGGTAACATTCGGAATTGTTGGTATATTCTATGTTATGCCCTATGTTCTGATAACAAACACTCTCTGGAGCAAACGCGTTATGGAACAGGCCATTCAAAACGGTGAGTTTGTTTACAATGTAAACAGTTATGATGAATTTTATAATTAAAAATTTTTCGCGGTCGGAATTCTCCGGCCGCATTTTTTGTGAATAAAATTTTTAAAAACGCAAACAATATTTTCGGTGAACAATATCAAACATTCATCGCAAAATGTTAAAGGAGATGCAGAAAATGAATAAGGGTTTTACAGGCGGAATAATAGCCGGTGCCGTGCTCGGGGCGGCTGTGGGAATGATGATTGATCCGATTAATGACAAACAGCACAAAAAACTCAAATGCAAAACGCACAATATGTTTAAAACAATCGGTTCAATGGTAGACAGCATGATTGACACGTGGTAGGTTATTATATAATTGCGGCTGTAGCAAAAAATCTTTGCTACAGCCGTTTATCGATTATCGGGAACATAAATTTTACAGCACATGCAACCCGCCTTCATACACCCTATGTACGTCTGTCATTAATTCATACAGCCGCCTGATAACTGTATCGGGAGATATAATTTCCGCTTGTTGTCCAAAACTTATTACCCACGATAAAAACTGCGGGCTCACAGCCACTTTGACATCGCATACAAAATGATTTTCGTCATCCTTAATTATCGGAATATCCATGCCGAAAGTATCATATACAACACCGACAAGCGAGTTTTCAAATTTCAATCTGACATCGACTTCATCACCGCCGAACATACGAAACATGGTTTTGGCATATGCCGACAAATCAAAGGGTTTGTCGGACAGTACCCTATCATCTTCGGTTAATTCAATCGAATCCATTTTATCTACTCTGTAATGCACATAGTGGTTGTATTTTTCCTTGTATGTAATCAAATAATAGTTTTCGTCATCCCACGTGAGCGAAACGGGCGATTCGTGATAATATTCGCCGTCTTTGCGAAACACCTTTTCCTTGTTCACGTCTATATCGAAATATCTGAATTTAATCTGTTTATTTTCAGCAATTGCATCATGAATTTTGTCAACGTTATAATATATTCTCTCGTTTACTGTTTTTACCCTGTTTGCAACAAAAACCTGCCGATGCAGCTGCTTGGCGAATTCGCGGCTCGTGAGCTTTTCTATTTTCGAAATAAGCTCCATACTCTTTTTACGGGTAATAAACTTGGATGACTGAACGCTGTCGACCAACAGTTTAAGTTCCGGCAGTTCAAACTCGCGGCTTGCAATAAAGTAATTCGTTGTGCGCGTCTTGCTTGAACATATATCAAGTCCGAACAATCTGAGGTATTCAAGGTCGTCGTAAACACTTTTTCTTTCAGCAGAAATACCCAGCTTTGAAAGTTCGGATATAATCTGCGGCACAGTGAGTGTGTGCTGCTCGTCGGTTTGTTCGAGCAGAATTTTGGCAATATACATCATTTTAAGCTTTTGGTTTGACTGCTTCATATAAATTCTCCTGTCTAAAGCTAAACTTGGCGGATTTTGATTTGTCCAACGCATTTTGTACAAGACGTACTTTTGACATTGCGGCAAAATAATCATTGTATTGGTTATAATGATTTTCGTTAATATAATCAACTATTTCGCGCAGCTGCAGAATTACCGCAAATTGGTGTTTGCATGCGCCGATGCAATAACATGAACATTTCATATTGGATATTTCACCGTCTGAATAATCAAATTCAACTTCGTGCAAATCATTACCGTCAACCAACGCGTGCCCATGTGAGCCGTTTATTTCAACGTATATCACCGAATTACCTATAAAGTATTCATGCCCTGCACTTACTGCGCTTTGCGAAAAATTCACAGATGACAAATCATCCAGCGGAAAGCTGCAGGAATCGTCATCACCGCTCACATAGTCCTCCTCATTTTCCGGTGCCTTGAACCAATTGATGATTTTTGAATAATTAATTGCATTTTTATCAAACGTGACAGCGTGAGCGCCCACAAAATGAAATTCTCCCTCAACACCGGTATCAACCTGCGCAATAACCTTTTTGTAGTCGGACAGTTTAATCCTAAAGGAATAATTAATATTTATCACCTTGCCGAGTTTGCCCTCAAGTTTTCCGTCTACATAAACGCTGTCACCTAACTTTAAATCGAATTGGTCGTTATAGTACGGCCAGCTCCTGTCTCTGGACTGAAAATATACCTGAACAATTGATTTTCTCGGCTCGGGTGAATTTATTACCGGCTCAGTAACTTCATCTGCAGATATATTTTCTGTATTCATATTAAAGCCAATAGGATATTTTTGCATCGTTTTAACCTCCATGTTTTGTTGATGTATTTATTCTACCAAAACAAGTGGGTGTTAAAACGGACAGTGATTATGTGTAACATTAAAAATTCCTCTACAAAGTATTTGTTTTATCTTATACTCGGCATAATGTCAAGTAATTTCTGATAGCTGTCAACATCATGGTAGCGTACATCATTCGTTGAGATTTCGTTAAACAGCTTTTTAGCACAAGAAATTTTTGCCTGTTCAATAGGTCTTAAATTAAGAGATTCCATTGTACCTTTTGTTTCTGCAACAAAGTATATATGCTTAACCGTACCTTCATAAAACGCTATTGCCCAATCCGGAGAATAGTTCCCGACCGGAGTGGGTATATGAAATCCTTTCGGGAGCTTTGCATAAACGCATACTTCACTTGCTGCATCTAAATCTTCCGCAAATTTTCTCTCAATACTCTTATCAGCCGAGCCGTCTGTAAACACATAATCCTGTATGGCTTTGCTTGCTCTGAACGCCTTATCAAAGTCCTGCGATGTCTTTTTGGCAGTAAATATATCGCTGTCATACTCTCCGCCGATTTCATCATACGAAATATGCTCAACAATCATGGTTGCTTTCTGTTCGTTTATGAGCCTGATTATTTTTGTAATAAACTCCTCCGGGTTGTTCTTAAACATCAGTATTTTGTCATAACGAACACCTTTTAGAATTGTTGCGGCAGTTTTTCTTGTAATGGTACAGCCTTCTGCAATTTTGCCGATAAGGTCATACTTTACACCGCTTGTTTCGCTGTGTTGTAGCGTCTTGGTTTTTGTTTTTTCACCGCCAAAAGAAGCGCCGCGCTCAATTTCATACTCATTCATTTCTTCTTTTTGTCTGCCGATAGTGGTTGTGTACTGGAGTTGTGACACAAACAGTTTTTCATCAATATGCTTTATCGCATTTTTTATGAGTTCATCGCTGTTAAATTCAACTGTATAAGCATATTTGTGATTGATCTGTTTCCAAAGAGCCTGAAACTCTTTTCTATTAAAATTGTCGTTAAGCGGATTATCCTTAACCTTTGTGTCATGGGCGTTTGAAATCATCTTGTCAAGCACACTGTCATCATAAACAGCCTGTATCAAATCTTGTATGCCGTCTGTCATAGGAATAAGTTCTTCCGGAAGTGGAACAACAGTTCCCATTTCAACATCGGTGCGGTACTTGTCGGTGATTTTTCCACTCATATCGACATAACCGTTTGCAATAAGATAATATTCTATTGCTTTAGCTTGTTTGTCATCAATCATAATTGATTCACTGCCGATATTAACAAATTTACCCTTAAAGTATTCCTTTGTTGCAGCAGTAGGTCTGTCATAAAGAACGGTTTTAATATCCGACTGCAAATCCGACACAAAAGTCTTGTAGCTTTCACTTGCAATAACCGTAAGCATATTTATATCGTGTACGCTTTCGCCCAAACTCTGCACGTCCATACGATTGCCCGATTGGTTTACACACAAGCGAAGTCCGCGACCGACTTCTTGCCGTTTCGCTGTGTTGCTGTCGGAGTGTTTCAGCGTGCAAATCTGAAATACATTCGGGTTGTCCCAGCCTTCACGAAGTGCCGAATGTGAAAATATAAATCTTGTCGGTTCATTAAAGCTGAGCAACCTCTCTTTGTTTTTAAGTATCAAATCATACGCCGATATATCATCAGAAAACTCACTGCCGCGTTTTAATTTGCTGTCAACAACGTGTCCCTTTTTATCAATGCTGAAATAGCCTTTATGTACTTGTGATACATCACTGCATTTTTCTTTCAGATACTTTTGATACGGTGTATCTAAAAATGTTGTGTATTCATTTAATACATTTATGTATTCTTCTTCAAAGATTT
This sequence comes from uncultured Clostridia bacterium, assembly GCA_934463115.1. Lineage (GTDB taxonomy): Bacteria > Bacillota > Clostridia > UMGS1810 > UMGS1810 > CAKSIN01. The sequence continues at coordinate 144,789 of CAKSIN010000002.1, read as the reverse complement.
TGCCGTATTCGCCCAAAATTTCATCGCCGTTTTCATCATACTGTCGATACTTTGCAACCTCATCAATAAAGAATAACGACAGCGTTTTAATACCCATATTAAAAAGTTTTTCTTCCTTGTCAAAGTGCGAGAGAATGGTTTCCCTTATCTGAATGCGGCGCATATCTTTTTCGGATACATCGCCGACAACATCACCGGTATAAATAACATCACCGTTTGTAAATGTAACCGAACCTTTGAGCGGATCAATTTCGGATATGGTAAAGCCTTTGTACTGCTCCATTTCCTGTGAAACATAATAAAGGTCATCACCAACACCAAGTATTCTTGTTTCACGGTTGATTGACTTATTATAGCCGATTTCAATCTCAATCTTTGCCATAGGCGGCTTTTTAGAGGATAAAACAATCTGTTCAAGGAACATATACTTGTCCGTGCCCCTAAAATTCTTAACCTCGAAACCTTTAACTTCAATTTTCTTAACAAGCCGTTTGTTAAATGCGTCGAGGGCGTCAAGCACATAAACAAGATTGTGCTGCTTTGCATGCGTTGCCGAATAGTTTATGCTGAATAACGGATTGAAGTTTTTAAGTGCCTTTTGCGTAACCTCACCGCCCATTTTCTGCGGTTCGTCAAGAATGATAATCGGTCTGTTTGCCTTAATAACATCAATCGGTCTGCGTGATTGAAATTCATCACGTTTTGAATAAATTATGCGCGCTTCCTTGCTTTTTCCGTCCTCTTTCAGCGAAGATGCAAAAGCCTGCGTGTTTATAATCATTACATTTATTCCGCTGCTTTGCGAAAAGTTGTCGAGTGCATTGAGGTTAGAACTGTTATACACAAAGAAACGAGCCTTTTTGCCGTAATGCTCCATAAAATGCTCGGCGGTAATTTCAAAGGTTTTATACACACCTTCACGGATAGCAATGCTCGGCACAACGACGATAAATTTGCTCCAACCGTACTGCTTGTTAAGCTCAAACATCGTCTTGATATACACATAGGTTTTTCCCGTACCTGTTTCCATTTCAATGTCAAGACTGCATCTGCCCAAATCCTTGATAAGAGAAGGGGACAGCTTTATATTGTTTCGGGACTGCAAATCGTGTATGTTTTTTAATATCTGCTCGTCCGAAAGCTCCAATGACTCATTTTTATAACCCGTATCATCAAGTGCGTCTAAAATCTCACCGTATTCATCGGCAAAATCGAGCGACATCTGCGTTGACTGTGGTTTTAATTTGCCCAAATCACGAATATAACTTATCTTGTTGTGAAAGCCCTGACCGGAAAATACCTTTACCACGCTATCCACCGCATCAGTTTGGTATTGTTGTATTTTAAAATTAAACTTCATTGGTCTCACCTCATTTCCGTACTGTACTTTGAATAAGTTCCATTTCGCACTTTTTGTCATCAATAGGTTCATAACAGTTTTTAAGAATATGTGTTTTCCCCAATATATCCTCGTAGGCAAAGATAATTGCTACTTTTACCACATCAGTTGGTGCATAGTCAGCATATATTTTATTTGCTTTAGTTTCGCCAGCAGAACAAGTAAAAAGTATGGTATTTGATTTACGGGTTGTGACATCATCTTTCAGAAAAATTGCTATCTCACTAAATCTAATGTTTTTTGCTACACCCATACCGACATTAGAAATCAATACAGAGAATAGTGCTTTGCAGTTCCTTTGAAGAAATACATCGTGATTAGTATAATAATCGGAATATTTCGACTTGAAAACATTAAGTTTATCTATAGCATCTTCTTGCTGAACAACTCTGCCGATAATTCTGCTATCAATCAGTAGCCGAACATCCAAATTCGGTAATACTGTTAATCGTTTGCTATCATTATGCAATCTACGATTTTGTATAAAAGATAGTACAGAAAGCAGAATAGCTATGACTGATAAAATATCACTCCAATGTCCTAAAACAAAATTTTTCATTACAGCACCTTCCTTACCGTGTCCGGACTGTATGTTGCAAAAATCTGTTCAAAATTTGTTGCAACGCTGTCATCTGCGAAACCATTATCACGCATTACGAAATAGTATGGCTGCTGTTTTGCAATAGCAGTAATTGTTTCGATTGTCAATTTTTCGTCAAAGCAAGCTATCAAGAAGTCGTCTGCAACGCTGTATACTTTCTTACCGGCAATGGTTGTTTCTTCAATTTTGCTTGAAAGCAAAATTCCAAGATCAAGCATAACTTGAAACAGTAAATCCTCCGGCGTTCTGTCGTCTTTGATATTATCAACCAAATTATCAAACATTGAAATGTCAAGCTCGGCAGGGTTGTAGTATACGTCTTTCATGTTTGAGGTGTCGGATTTTAGGACACGGAAACCGATGTCTAATGAGGAGTTAGAAGTTAGGAGTGAGGAATTATCTCCACCGTTTTCATTTCTCATTCCTAATTCCTCATTCCTAATTTTCTGCCCTGCACGTCTTATGCGTTCCTTGCCGATTTCACAAATATTTTTATATCCGGCTTTATATGCTTCACTTTTTTCGTCTGTTTTTTCGGGTAACTGCACCATAATAAATTTACGGTGTCCGCCGTCCTCTGCATTAAGCTGCATAACAGCGTGCGCGGTTGTTGCAGAGCCAGAGAAGAAGTCGAGAACAATAGACTCTTTGGTTAAATTCCCGATCAGTAACAATCTATTAATTAACTTCAATGGCTTAGGATTGTCAAAATACATTTTTTGTGTTTGAAATAAGGCTTTGAATTCTTTTACTGCACTTTGGGATGAACCATATTCTTTGCCAAATGTATTTGTGGGCGTAACCCCTCCAAACTCAGACAAATAAATTTTCAAATATGGTGTATGATCTCCTTGTTCTGCCCAATATATCAGATCCTTACTTGCATAATCTTCAAAAACGCTTTTCCGTATAGTGAAATCTCCCTCAATAGTATTTCCATATGGTGATACAACCGAATAATGGTGAATTCCTCTATTAGGATAAAATATTTGACCCCTGCGAAATCTACCCTTAGCATCGGTATATCGAAACTCTTTTAATCCATCCTCACTTAACGGCAATGTTCCAATAACAAACTTGGAAAAATCTTTTGCATAGATCAAAATAAATTCCGAAGTTCGAGCCATAGTGACTGCTTTTCCAGGCTTTCCTTCGACTCTGCGCCATTGACCAACGCCGACACAATTATTTTCGCCTAAAATGTCGTTGCATGCTTTTTTTAAATTTTCTTGTTCTCTATCATCAATACTAATAAAAATAACACCATCGTCTGTCAGCAAATCTTTTGCCAATTTCAGTCTCGGATAAATCATATTCAGCCAATCGGTATGAAAGCGACCGTTATTTTCTGTATTTTTTTCAAGTTTGCCGACAATTTGATTTCCGTCTTCATCATAATTTCCGCTGACTTCGTCCCATTCCTCATTTCTCATTCCAAACTCATCATTATACACAAAGTCATTTCCTGTATTATACGGAGGATCTATGTAAATCATCTTGATTTTACCGAGATAGGTTTCCCGCAAAAGTTTCAGCACTTCAAGATTATCGCCCTCAATATATAGGTTCTCGGTATTGTCAAAATCAACGCTTTCTTCTCTGCACGGGCGGAGGGTTTTGTTTATCGGTGCATTTGCAAGCAGAACGGATTTTTTCTTGTCCGGCCATGTGAACTGATAACGTTCTTCATTACCCTCTACCAAGCAATCAGAAAGTTCCTGACGCAAAGCATCAAAATCTATACAGGTTTTTAGTACCCCCCCCCGATTTTTTCTCAGTGATGCAGTTTGGAAACAATTTGCCTATTTTCTTTATGTTTTCTTCCACTTTGTCCACTGTGTGCATTTTTAGTTTTTCACTCATTTTTTGTTATCCTCCCATGCTAACATATTTATCTTTAGTTTCGATTCAAACCCACAAGAATTTCTTGTTAGTTGACTAGTGTTTTGTTGACAGCCATCGCGCAATTTGGAAATTTAACACTGTCCTTAACCCCACACTCTCATAACTTTTCTTTCATCTTCTTAAACTTCTGTGCCAACTCAAATTTTTTCTTCGGTTGTTTCTCTGCCCGCCCCTGTTTCTCAAACCGTGCTATTTCTTTTCTTATTTTTTCAATCCTACATTTTCTTAACCGACTTGCCCTCGTCTATGTTATGCATTGACGGGGCGATTATATTCACCAGTGTAATGCTCTTTTTTCACCATTCTAGTACGATTGTGCTTCAATCAACCTCCGAGCATTATCGAGAATATTATCGTAATGCAAAACTTTGATGTTCTCATTTTTTTCCTTAAGGCGTTGTAATCTTCGCGTTCTATCTTTATAGTCCGATCTGCGTCCTGCAACAACAACATAATGCATCCTTGTGGAATCAAACTTTGTAAACTCTGTATCCAAAGGGCGTGCAGCGTATTTTTCGAATTCAGAAGTTAAAGCAGAATAATATCCTTCTATAAACGCTTTCCACATATCGATTTGGCTTAATCCATTTCTAATTGTTGCACCAAAGTCTCCATTCTGTAAGGTAATACTACCATATGGATTTTCGAATTCAACAAAAATGAATTGCCATCCCCCAGATGCCCTCCCTGCCAAAAGATAATCAGCTCTATAACTTGTTCCTAACGGAAACTCTTTGAACAATACCGCTTCATGATGGGCAAAATGATAGTTAGCAAAAATTGATGCTGGAATATGATAGAAACCATTATCTTGAATATAACGCTTTACATTCAATTCTGTAATCGATTTATCATTCAGTAATTCTTCAAAAGCGTCGCATTGCCTTCCTAATTCCTCAGTATCTTGCAGTATTGGTAGATCTATAAAATTATTAGGAAATAGGCTCTTATTATGACGCACTGCTTTAGAATATTCAAAATATGGGTTTTTCATACCGAATTTTTGTTTACCCTTACTTTGAAAATCTATATTTTCCCTTTCAGTAATTTCTTCATTTGTCAATTTAGTGTAATCTCTATCGTATAATCCTGGCATTTTATATCACCCTCCTAATAGTATCTGAACTGTATGTAGTGAAAATTTGTTCAAAGTTTGTTGCAACGCTATCGTCTGCAAAGCCGTTATCGCGCATTACAAAGTAATACGGTTTTTGTTTGGCAATAGCTGTTATGGTTTCGGTTGTCAATTTTTCGTCAAAGCAAGCAATCAAAAAACCGTCCGCAACATTAAACACTTTCTTTTCCGCAATAACCGTTTCTTCAATTTTGCTTGAAAGGAGCACACCCAAATCGAGCATAACTTGAAACAATAAATCCTCCGGCGTTCTGTCATCTTTAATATTATCAACCCAATTATCGAACATAGAAATATCAATCTCGGCAGGGTTGTAGTACACATCTTTCATATTTGAGCTGTCGCATTTTAGAACACGGAAACCGATGTCTAATGAGGAGTTAGAAGTTAGGAGTGAGGAATTATCTCCACCGTTTTCATTTCTCATTCCTAATTTCTCATTTCTAATTTTCTGCCCTGCACGTCTTATGCGTTCCTTGCCGATTTCACAAATGTTTTTATATCCGGCTTTGTATGCTTCACTCTTTTCGTCTGTTTTTTCGGGTAACTGCACCATAATAAATTTGCGGTGTCCGCCGTCTTCTGCGTTCAGTTGCATAACAGCGTGAGCAGTTGTGGCAGAACCGGAGAAGAAGTCGAGAATAATATCATCTTTGTCCGTTCCCAAATATGCCAAACGATATAACAACCTGGTCGGTTTTGGGTAATCAAAGAATTTTCCATTTAGAAGTGTCTTTAACTCTTTGTTTGCCTCATCACTATGTCCAACCTCCGTGAAATCAAGGAAAGTCGTTTGACTTATTCCATCTTTAACCTCAGACAGATAACGCTTTAAACGAGGTATGTTTCCACCATTTTCACCAAACCAAAGGCGGTTTTCCGCCCTTAATTTTAAATAAGACTCATAGGTCGTAATCCATCTTTTCCCCTCTTTAGGATAGTATCTTGTTCCATTAGGGGTAATAATTTCATATACACAATTAGAGGTGGGACCAAACTGAGAAAAATCAGCACTTGTCCATGGACCTCTTGGATCATTGTCTGGATTCTTATATCTATCGTTTTGCTTTTCTCCTCGTGGTAAAAGATTTGGAAACCATTTTTCCTTATTTTTTGCATAAACTAATATATAATCGTGATAGTGAGCAAACCATCGTGCATCATTCTTTCCACCGTATAGTTTTTTCCAAATAATGGTGTCAATGAAATTTGCCACTCCAAATATTTCATCACATATTTTCTTTAAATTAACCTGTTCGTCGTCGTCCATGCTTATAAAAATTACACCATCATCACTTAACAAATCATTTGCAATTTTTAATCTCGGATAAATCATATTCAGCCAATCGGTATGAAAGCGACCGTTATTTTCTGTGTTTTTTTCAAGTTTGCCGACAATTTGATTTCCGTCTTCATCATAATTTCCGCTGACTTCGTCCCACTCCTCATTCCTCATTCCAAACTCATCATTATACACAAAATCGTTACCCGTATTATACGGAGGATCTATGTAAATCATCTTGATTTTGCCGAGGTATGTTTCTTGCAAAAGTTTCAGCACTTCGAGATTATCGCCCTCGATATAGAGGTTTTCGGTGTTGTCAAAATCAACACTTTCTTCTCTGCAAGGACGCAGTGTTTTGTTTATCGGAGCATTTGCAAGCAGGACAGATTGTTTCTTGTCCGGCCATGTAAACTGGTAGCGTTCTTCATTACCCACTACCAAGCAATCAGAAAGTTCCTGACGCAAAACATCAAAATCTATACAGGTTTTTAGTACCCCCCCCCGATTTTTTCTCAGTGATGCAGTTTGGGAACAATTTGCCTATTTTCTTTATGTTTTCTTCCACTTTGTCCACTGTGTGCATTTTTAATTTATCAGTCATTTGCTTTACCTCCAAGTATAATCTTGTTTCAGTCGTTTAATGTCTTTTTCAACAGCAATATTTTCATTTGTTATGATAACTTGAATTAAAACATCATAAGTTCTATCATACCATTTTTCCAATTCATCATCACTAATAGATACTATATAATCTTGTGCCGTTTTTCCTTCCTTATTGTTATGCCTGATATGAAACTTATTTAACAGAAATCCTGCATTTGATTCTAAATCCTTATATCCGCAATTAGATAGCGTATGCTCCCTTAAAATCGGTTCAATATATGCACCTAATGAAGCAAGTATTTTTCTTTTCATCGATAAATTATTTTTTAATTTATAATGGTTATATTCAAGCAATTCAAATGCTATCTCATCGTCTTCTACAATTTGTGCTGCCAATGATGCCGTCTTGCTTTTTTCAACTATTATATCTCTATTTTTTTGTGGTTCTTTTACAAGTTGATGATTTGTTTTTTCCAAAATGTTTTTTATGTTTTGGCAGATCACAGCACATTGGGAATCGTAAATACTTCCTTTTGAGATATCGGGTTGCATTACTGCTATTAAAAATTCACAAAAAACAAATAAATCATCAATATTGTCTGACGCTATATCCAAATTTAAGTCATTCATCATATCAAAGAGAGATGTATATCTTCTTCTAAATTCAAGGTCTCTAAAATATGTATTATCAATATACTCCGCCATGCTATTCCAATTATGGTGATACAAAAATTTCCTTTCTACAGTAAATAAATATAATAATGTATCATATTCCTTTCTTGCATCAAATTCTAAATTTTCAAGTATATCAAAAAATGTTTTTCTCATTATAACACCTATCCTTTAATTCTTTTATCTTCTGCACTAATTCAAATTTTTTCTTTGGTTGTTTTTCAGCCCGTGCTTGTTTTTCAAGCCGAGCAATTTCTTTTTGGAGTTTAGCTTGTTTTTCGTGCAGTTCTATATTTTCATCAACAGATAACTCCTCATTCCACACTCCTAACTCCAAACTCTTAATAATGTTTTCCCACACCTTATCAAGGTTTAAGCCTTGAAGTTCCACACGTTGCTCTTCGGTTGGTTTCCAGTCCGTTTGCATTACTTTTAAGCGGTAAACCGCAAGTTTGCTTTTGCCGTTATACTCCAGCACAAAGAGAATATTTTGCGGAATAAGTTTTGAAAGCGTTGCAATTATCTTCTCATCAAAATCTTTTCTTTTTAATGTTACAAGCAAAACAAAAAAGCTTTTTACTTCATCTCCGGCAGGGATATTAACTTTATTCGGCGCTATTTCATTTACTATTGTAATTCTTGAAATATCGGCATCTATTTTATCTTTTGCCGATGTATTCATCTGAAATTTCGTATAAATCGCCTTTTTGGGAAGCTGTTTGCTCATTTCTGTAGCTTTCGGTAAGCCTAACATTATAATCACCTCATTTTACAACTAAAAAGCATATAAGTTCAAAATCGTCAAGTCCTTTAATCTCATTCGACAAAAAGCTGACTTGATTTCCGCCTAAAAAGCTGTCAATATCACTTTCGTCTTTAACTTGAATAACAGACGCAATGGCATCACCCAAAAGGTGTGAAAACTTGCTCATATCTCTGCCGTCACGGGTTTCTTTGTTAAATTCACGGTATACTTCCGCAATAGGTTCTGTCTTGCCTTTGCAAAGAAAACGCATTTTGTCGAGCATTGCTTTCGGTGATAAGTGGTCGCATACAACTTCGCCATCGTTTGATATATATACCATATAAAACGGATGCAGTCTGTTCTGATTATCAATATTAACGCTGTTCGAACGGTTTTTAAGCACATATACAACTCCGGCAGGGTTGTCCTGTGTGCTCGGCACAACCGAGTGCAGGCCGTGCGGCGTTTTATCAATGTCTGGGTGGTGTTTTATATATTCAAGCAAGTCGAGCCTGAACTCATTGAGTCCCAAATCCATAATTGAAATACCGCTTGACATATCCTCAATATCCACAACTTCTTCCTGCAAGCGTTTAAGCTGTGCTTTCCTATATTCGAGGTCTGTTTTTTCTTCATCACTTAAAATATTGTCGTCACCTGTTGCCGTCATATCAACAATTTTCATTCTTGTTTCAACTTTGGCTTTCAGATCTATGTACTCGTCAAGAGTAACATCGGGCCAAAAGTTGACAAGCTGTATGTATTCGTTTCTGCTTCCGATACGGTCAATTCGACCAAATCGCTGAATAATGCGAACAGGGTTCCAGTGTATATCATAGTTTATCAGATAATCACAGTCCTGCAGGTTCTGTCCTTCGGAAATACAGTCGGTTGCAATTAGAATGTCTACGTCATATTTTGGCACACTTTCAAACAAATCTCTGCCCTTTGATACTGGGGAGAAACAAGTTAAAACAGTGTTCAAGTCACATTTTAATTTTGGTATGGTTGTTTTACCCTCTATATTTCCCGTAACCAACGCTGTGTTAAGTCCGAAATTCGCCTTAACATATTCGCTTACATTTGCATACAAATAGTCTGCCGTATCGGCAAAGGCAGTAAATATAATAACTTTTTTATTGCCGGCGTTGATAGGATTTTCTATTTTGTTTTTAAGCACGGCAAAAAGCTCTTGTAATTTGCTGTCGTGCGGCGGTGTAATATCGCCAACCATAAACGTAAGAAGTTCAAGAATTTCACGGTCTTTAATCAAACTGTCTTTCCATGATTTGTAGTCCATATCGGCAAGTTCTATTTTCACCTTTTTGCCAAAAGAAAACAGTTCATCGCCGTTTTGGTCATCATTGTCAAATTCATCTATATTGCTTATGTCAGTAAGGTCAAGGGACACTTTTGAAACATTATCGTATTCATCGATAGTTTCTATAGTATTTTCAATCAGTTCCTTAATTCGCGTCAGCGTGAGATTGAATGAATATACCGAACTTTCCATACGTTTCATAAGGTTTATTGCAGTAAGTCTGCGGATTCCCTGTTCACGATTTGCTTGTGTAAAACCTATGTTTACCTTGTTATCTTCATACAATTCCGCATACTTTTCAACTCTGCTCGGAAGCAGATAGTGTGACGGTGTGTAGATTGACAAAGAAAGCAAAGTAAGTTGTTCAAATATTTCGTTATAGTTTATAGCTTCTTTAAGGTCCGTCAGCGGAGGCCTTTTGGAAATAGGTTTCAACCTTGTCGGAAAAGTGCCTATATCCGCCATGTCGTAATACTTTTGTATATGTTTTCTTGAACGGGCGATAGTTACGGAATCGAGCACCTCAAAAAAATCAAAGTCAAGCATTTTAAGAAGGCTGTCCGTTGTGCGTTTTTCCGGTTCCCATTTGCTCCAAGTGTTAAATGCTCTTTGTGCATTTCTGAAAATTTCATCTATTGAGCGTGTTGTATTCAGTTTTTCATCTATGTAATCCGTATTTCCCTCATAGGCAAGTGCAAGCTGATTTTTAAGGTCATTAAACCTGTTGTTGACAGGTGTTGCAGAAAGCATAAGCACTTTTGTTTTTACACCTTTACGGATAACCTTATTCAAAAGAGTCAAATATCTGTTCTGTTTTTCATTATCTTCGCCTGAAGTCTTGCCGCCGTTACGAAAATTGTGCGACTCGTCTATAACCACAAGGTCGTAGTTGCCCCAATTGAGCCTGTCCAAATCAAGACCATTTGATTTTCCATTTGTTCTGTTAAGGTCAGTATGATAAAGCACATCATAATTCAGCCTATCCGATGCGATAGGATTATTGACATAGTTATCTTTATATGTATTCCAGTTGTTCGTCAGCTTTTTAGGGCATAAAACGAGAACGGATTTATTTCTGTTCTCATAATATTTGATAACGGCAAGTGCAGTAAAAGTCTTACCCAGGCCGACGCTGTCCGCCAAAATACAGCCGTTATATTTTTCGAGTTTATTTATAATTGCAAGAACCGCATCTTTCTGAAAATTATAGAGCATACCCCATATTTTACTTTCTTTAAATCCGGTCGCCTCGTTCGGCAGCACATCTTCCGATATATCTTCAAGAAATTCGTTGAATATATTGTATAGAGTTACAAAGTAGATAAAATCGGGAGAGTTTTCGTTATATGCCGCCGTTATGTTTTCAATAACCTCATCCGTAACATCTTGCATCTTTGTTTTATCATTCCACAAATCGTTAAACAGTTTAATATAAAGGTCAGACATAGGTGATTCTGTTTTCTGAACAACATTATAGGCATTGTTGCCTCGCTCACAGCCCAAATCAACAGTTGTAAATCCGTTTATCGGCATATAGTTTTTGTCATCAGCGTTTATAAATCCCATCATATTATCGCTGGATATATTCGACTTGAACACTACTTTTTTTCGTATCCAATCGGCACACTCTTTTGCTATTGCCTTTTGTGTAAGCTCATTGCGGAGCTTAACTTCAAATTCTGTGCCGTACAAGCTCCTTTCACGATTAAGACGGGGAATGTAAAATTCTCGTTTTTCTTTCTTTGCTTTTTCTGTGGTAAATGTAGGTGAAGTAAATATAAAACGCATTTCATCTATGTTTTTCAATTCTTCTTTTAACTCTTGAAAGGCATAAATGGAGAAACAAGCCGCTGCAACAGATAGCTTGCTTCCCGGTTTGAGCTCTGCCTTTAAATCATATTTTAACGTTTTTGAAATATTATCTATTATCTCCATATCGATCTCCGCATTTCAATTACAAATATTATACCAAAACAAGTTGACATTAAAACGGACAGTGATTAGTGCGTTTGTCTGCGACTCATGTTTAATTTATTTTTAAGCCGTAGTTGCCGCACAGACTTCAAGCACCCTTATTAATGTCTTATAGTTATCAACAGACAACACCGATGCTTCTAAAAGTTCATCTCTGCCAATATTTCCCCAATTTAAATCATAGCCCATGCGTTTTGCCATAAGGCGGATAAATTCGCGAACAGAACGTCCGTTGCCCTCTCTGAACGGATGTATCAGATTGAGCTGCGCCATCACATATGCCAAATTATCAAAATTCTTTTTTTCGTCAGTTTCCTTGAACATATTTTCCTCTTTTATTTTTGCAAATAACTTATCAAGCTCTCTGTTAATCAGATTCGGCGGATAAAACATCGTATCTGCTTTGCTTATTTGCTCCCGTCTGATTTTTCCGGCAAATGCATAAATATCCTCAAAAATAAACTTGTGAATATTCATAAGGTGTGTTTTTGAAAAGTTGCCCTTAATCGGATTTTTTAAAAGTTCCATTTGTTTAATCAAAGTAATTTCTTCTTCAGCAGTTTTAAGGAGAGTGGTATCTCTTATATTTAATTTATTTTTCAGAACATTACTATCCGGATAGCAATAAATTGATTGTGTAGTTGTATAAACTTCATATTTTGAAAACATTATAATTATTTCCTTTGCATATATTTAAGCTTTAATTCTTCAATTACATCTGTATAGTCTATTTTACCATGCTCTATCCTTTTAAGATTTTTAATTCCCTCATCACTAACCGTCATATTTTCAACGGCAAAAGTCCCTTTTAAATTTTTTAGATTATTTTCAAAATCATTAGTATTTCTCCAATTCATACATTTTCCCGATTTGACTCTTGCATCGGTAGGTTTATCCGCATTTTCAGCTGAATTCGAGTGTTTTCTTTCTGCTGCCGATGCACGCCTGCGAACTGTCAATTTTAAATCCTGAATTGTTCTTCCCAAAACATCATCTTTGGCAACAAGCAACAAATCCTTATCCATTCCGCTCAACGCATGCAAAACAGCTGCATAGATGCCAATTGCCACGGTTTTGTCACCTTTTTCAACTTTCCACAAAGTGGCACGACTTATATCTGCTCTTTCTGCAACAAGCTCCACAGGTAAATTTCTTCTCAATCTTGCAAGCTTGATTTGTTCACCCATAGTACATAATATATCCTGTGTGCCGGGCAATATTTCGACAGTTTTTTTTGCCATTTAAATCACCTCTAATGTTTATTATTATATACATTTCTACCGGTTTTGTCAATATAAACAAACATTAATTATATTTAAAAATATATCTGCCCAATCAATAACAAATCAAAAAAACAAACAAATACAAATTCAGGCGGTGCAAAAATACACCGCCGTAATTTTATTATTTGTATATATTATTATCTCCCATTTTGCGTTCCCAGACACCGTCGAGCCACACCGGCTCACCGATTTTAAGTGATTTTGGCACGTCTATAATACGCTGATTGGACGAACCGCGGAATACCAGTGACGGACTGTGAAGGCTGCTGTCGAATTTACCGTCCACCAAAACATCCGTGTTTTGCAAAAGCTGTTTTGCGGAATTGAAATTTTTCAGTTTTCCGCCTGCAATATCCTCGAAGGTAAATCCTGTGTAGCACCAAATGTCTTTTTTTGGAAAGCGTTCACGGTACTCACTTGTAAACCGTGCAAGAACATCGCTGTTTTCGGGTTCGAAAGGCTCACCGCCGAGGAGCGAAAGCCCGGAGATATATTCTTTGTCCGACGCGTCAAAAATCTTCTTTGCCGCATCAGTGTCAAATGTTTTTCCGTAATTAAAATCCCATGCCTCGGAATTAAAACACCCCGGGCAATGGTGGCGGCATCCGCTCACGAAAAGCGATACACGCACACCGGGACCGTTTGCAATATCATATGTCTTTATTACAGCGTAATTCATTTTAACAGTTTCCTATCTTTTCTACAGGTGGAGTACTCTTTCCTTTATTTCCTGCGTTCTTCCCTGATTCCAGAACTGCGTTCCGATATAGCCGCATGTGCGTCTGGCAACGTTCATCTTGTTCTGGTCGGTATTTCCGCAGTTCGGGCACCGCCAGATAAGTTTGCCGTCGGTGTCTTCGTCTATAACTATCTCGCCGTCATAACCGCATACCTGGCAAAAATCACTCTTGGTGTTCAGCTCGGCATACATGATATGATTGTATATAAACTTCATAACCGCCATAACGGCATCAAGATTATTCTGCATGTTCGGCACTTCTACATACGATATAGCACCGCCGGGCGAAAGTGCCTGGAATTTCGACTCAAGAGCAAGCTTGTCGAACGCGTCTATATCCTCGGTAACATGCACATGGTAGCTGTTTGTGATGTAATTTCTGTCTGTTACACCTTTAACGATTCCGAAACGTTTTTGCAGGCATTTTGCAAATTTGTATGTTGTACTCTCAAGCGGTGTTCCGTAAAGCGAATAGTCTATATTCTCTGCCGCTTTCCATTTTGCCGTGTACTCATTGAGTTTGTGCATAATGCGCAGTCCGAGTTCTTCGCCCTCCGGTTCGGTAAGTTTTTTTCCGTTCAGACTGTACACGCACTCCCAAAGGCCGGCATAGCCGAGAGAAAGTGTGGAATATCCGCCGTGAAGGTATTTGTCTATCGTCTCACCCTTTTTAAGTCTGAGAAGTGCTCCGTGCTGCCAAAGTATCGGTGCAGCATCGGAAACAGTTCCGGAAAGACGTTCGTGACGGCACTGCAATGCGCGGTGGCAAAGCTCCATGCGTTCATCAAATATCTGCCAGAATTTTTCAATATCTCCGCGTGCCGAAAGACCGATATCCACAAGGTTAACCGTTACAACACCCTGGTTGAATCTGCCGTAATATTTCGGCTTGCCGTTTTCATCTACATACGGTGTAAGGAAACTTCTGCAGCCCATGCATGTGTAGCAGTGTCCCTCACCGTTTTTGTCTATCTTATTTTCGAGCATGATTTTTTCGGATATATAATCCGGAACCATTCTTTTTGCCGTGCATTTTGCCGCAAGCTTTGTGAGGTAATAGAATCTTCCGTCCTCATTTATATTATCATCCTCAAGCACATAAATAAGCTTGGGAAATGCCGGTGTAATCCATACACCCTTTTCGTTCTTTACACCCTTATATCTCTGTTTGAGTGTTTCCTCTATAATTATTGCGAGGTCTTGTTTTTCGCGTTCGTTCTTTGCCTCGTTAAGATACATAAACACAGTAACAAACGGAGCCTGTCCGTTTGTCGTCATAAGCGTTACAACCTGATACTGTATCATCTGAACACCGCTCTTAACTTCTTCACGCAGGCGGCGCTCCGTAACGGTATCTATCTTTTCTTCGGTAATATCCTCACCTATTGCCTTCATATCCTCGACAACCTGTTTGCGAATTTTTTTGCGGCTCACGTCCACAAACGGAGCAAGATGTGTGAGGCTTATGCTCTGACCGCCGTACTGGCAGGATGCAACCTGAGCAATAATCTGTGTCGCAATATTGCATGCGGTAGAAAAGCTGTGCGGCTTTTCAATAAGTGTTCCGCTTATAACGGTACCGTTCTGCAGCATATCCTCAAGATTTACAAGGTCGCAGTTATGCATATGCTGTGCAAAATAATCGGCATCGTGGAAGTGTATTATTCCCTGTTCGTGTGCCTCAACAATATCTGCCGGCAAAAGAATACGCTTTGTAATATCCTTGCTGACCTCACCTGCCATATAATCGCGCTGAACGCTGTTCACGGTAGGATTCTTGTTGGAATTTTCCTGTTTAACTTCCTCATTGTTACACTCTATAAGACTGAGAATCTGGTCATCGGTAGTATTTGATTTACGGACAAGTGCGCGGTTATAGCGGTATGTAATATACCTTCTTGCAACTTCAAACGCACGCTGATTCATAATCTGGTCTTCGACCATGTCCTGTATTTCTTCCACACTGAGCGAACGGTTAATGTTTGATGCGGCACTCTCCACATCCTCGGCAATACGCTTAATCTGAACAGCAGACATACGCTCACTCGGAACAACACTGTCGTTTGCACGGGATACGGCGCGAACAATCTTTTCGGGATCAAATATTACCTCGGCTCCACTACGTTTAATAATCTTCATTTCAATTTCCTTTCCTCACAAAGACACCGTGCAATAACGCCCGCACGACTGCCTGATATTTCATCAAAAAACTGTTAATAATATTATAACAATATATTGTGTTGTTGTCAATAGCAAATCACAATATATTGTTATATTCAAGAAATCGGGCAAATACCCTTATTATGCGGTATTGAAGTGTGTCCAAAAAAATCAGCTTAAAATTTGGTAATTTTTTTTGCAAATTTTTATGTGAAAAACGAAATTATCCGTCTTTTTCCGTATCCAAAAACATAGCTGTTTTTTCGCTTGCGCGGATAAGCGCATCACGCGAATTTTTCCAATCTTCATCTTTGTATCGGTAGTCAAATTTTTTTGCAAACCAACTTATATCGTCACGAATGCGTTTCAAATTTTTCTTTTCTGTTTCCGTAAGTGTTTTCAAAAACTCCCTTGCAATACCGTTTCCGCCCTTTTTTGACGCAAACTCTGCCAAAGCGCAAAAATGCTGCACGCAAAAACCTTTTGATTTTTTGAATTTCTCTCTGAACTCGGAATCGGTTTCATACAGATACAGAAGATTATCGGTAAACTTTTCGGCAATATCGTTAAGCCTGTCGCATACAATGCACGATTCGGAGGTTTTCTTTACATCTGAAAATTCCTTTTCAAATGCCGAATCGGACGAGCCGCCCTTTATTCCGAAAAAACCTTTTTTTGAGCCTTCGGGAATTTTGATTTTTTCCACCGCATCTATCAGGTAATCAAGCCTTGTTTCAAGTATAAGCGCATGGCTGAGCTTATTTGTGCGCCCGTACATCATTCGTGTGTGTCTGTTGCAAAAACCGGTGCGGTTAAACACCAAACGCTCCTCCGGCTGCATCATGCTGTCGCCGAGAACATAGTCTATGCGGTTGTTTTCTTCTTTTTTCATAAATGTACAGAACGGACATTCCGAATCGGAATCAAAAGCGTCATTTATCGGAATGGTATATATTTTTTCTCTCAAATTCATCACCTAATCACAAGATTCTACTATAAGTGCCTCGCCGTGCTCAATACAAACAGTTGCACAATCGCCGATAATCTCGTTACTAATTCCGAGCGATGAACCGCGGCATATTTTCGCCATTTCCAGCGGATATTTAAACCCGTGCAGTGTTACACCGGATATTTCGGCATCAAGAGCAATAACCGAAACATATTTGAAACGGCTGTCTCTGTTTAATTTCAATGTTCCGCCGCCAAGATAGTGAACACGGTTATTTTCGTTTACCATATATGCGTCAATGCCAAACAGAGCAAAGCGCCTCAGCAAAAGCATATTTGCCACGGTATGGTCAAGCCGCGTTCCGGCAGCACCTGCAATTACGGCATGTGTGCAGCCATTTTCAACAGCTACTGTCAGGCAATGTTCGGTGTCGGTGTCATCCTTTTCACACAGAAGGCCTATCTTTTGGGCATATTTTGCACATTCGGGCAAAGGCTGACCGCACGATTTAAACGAATCAAAATCGCCAACCCACACATCGGGTTTAACACCGAGCCGCTCCACGTGAAGTATCCCGGCATCGGCGCAGATAACAAAATCCGCATCCGATATGCACGTCGCAACATAATCATAGTCCTGTATACTCCCGGCACATATTATCGCCGCCTTCTTCATTTTTCATTACACCTCTTAATAAATTCATGTGCTGCTGCCGTTACATCATCAGCTCCGAATATTGCCGAACCGGCAACAATAACATTTGCCCCGGCATCTACAACCCTTTGCACATTACCCATTTTAATTCCGCCGTCAACTTCAATATCAATACCGGGGAATTTTGAACGAAGATATTTTATTTTATCAAGACACGGTTCAATAAATGCCTGCGCGCCAAATCCCGGATTTACACTCATAACAAGAATCATATCCAAAATATCGGCATATGGTAAGACAGTGTCGGAATCTGTCGGCGGATTTATCGCAACGGCAAACTTTTTGCCGCAATTCCTTACCTTTTCGGCTATCTTTCTTACATTGCATCCCGTTTCGGCATGTACGGTTATGATATCGGCGCCGGCATCCAAAAATACGTCAATATATTTTTCGGGCTCTGATATCATCAGATGAACATCAAGCGTCATATCCGTTACTCTTGATATAGCCTGCACCATAGCCGGTCCGAATGTTATATTCGGTACAAAGTGTCCGTCCATAACGTCTATGTGTACGTATGGACAGCCGGCTTTTTCAATCAGCTTTACGTCGCGTTCCATGTTGGCAAAATCTGCCGAAAGAACAGAGGGTGAAATTTTTATCATTGTAATTATCCTCTCACTTAATTTTTTTATCCGTTATACTTTTTAAAAAACGCAAATAATTGTCATATCTGGACTGTGCAATTCTGCCGTCTTCCACTGCGCGATGAACCGCACACACGTTTGAATCTCCGGTATGCAGGCAGCCGCGGAAACGGCACTCCGGCACAAACTCCGAAAATTCCGGAAACAAATCCGAAAGCTCGTGTGACTCTATTTCATCGGGCAGGGTAAGCATACTGAATCCCGGAGTATCAACTATGTAGCCGCCCATGTATTCCACAAGCTCCACATGGCGCGTTGTATGTTTTCCGCGCCTGAGCCTTTCGCTCACACTGCCTGTCTGCATGACATCCCTTTGCAGCACACTGTTCATAAGGCTTGATTTGCCCACACCGGAGAAACCGGCAAAAGCGGTTGCTTTCCCCGGAAGTGCGGCGCGTATAACATCTATTCCTATATTTTCCACAGTGCTTGTTGTAACGGCGCGATACCCTGCGTGCATATACAGATTTACAATGTCATTCACGTTTTCCGTTGACAAATCAAATTTATTAAAGCATATCGTAACATCAAGATTGTTTTTCTCGGCAATAACAAGCATTTTGTCTATAAATGTGAGATCTGGCGCCGGGTTGCAGACAGACGCAACTATTATCAGTGCATCTATGTTTGCAACCGGCGGACGGACAAAGAGATTTTTTCGTTCGTCTATTGATTCGATACTTCCCGTGCCGTCATCGCCGATACGGATTACAACATTATCGCCTACGGCAGGTGACAATTTTTTGCTGCGAAATTTTCCCCGAGCGCGGCATTCAACAACACCGCTTTGTGTGCGGACATAGTAAAATCCGCCGATTCCCTTTACAATTGTTCCATGCATCTGCGCTGCTCCTTATTCGGAAAAATCAACTATTTTCTTTGAGGCAACAGCCCCGTCAAAATAAATTGTAAATTCGTTTTTGCCTGTACCCGATACTTTCAGCACAACTTCCGGACGTTCCGATGTGTTTATTGTGGATTCGGGGAATACAACCGATTCGCTTCCGCCGCCCACAGGTTTTGACACAACCTTTACCGCAACACTGCTGCGGTCTGTCGGCAATGATATCGAAAGAGTTTTTGTATTTGTGTGTGTACTGCTGCCGGTGCTTTCGCTGTCGGTTGTTTTGTCGTCCTTTGAATCAGTTTTTTTGCGTGCAACGGTTAAGTTAATTTTCGTTTTGGCATCAACAGTCTCGCCGCTTGAAATATCCTGATTTATAACCGTACCAGGATTGTATATATCGCTCTCCACATATTCCACCTTACCCAGTGTGAGCGAATGGCTGTCAAGCAGTTTTTCGGCAGCGTCAATTGTCTTTCCGACACAGTTCGGAACAACAATTTCAACACCGTCAAGACCTTTGCTGACATTAATTGTTATTTTGGAACCGTTTTGTTTCATGCTGATGATGCATCCTTCGGCAACATCGGTATCGGATTTCTTTTTAACGGTAACCTTGTATCCCATTTCCTCAAGTTCACTTATCACATCATCGGCATTCTTTCCGATATATTCTTCGGTATCTATATCCTCGGGGCCACTGCTGACATACACAAGAATTGTCTCGCCTTTCTTTACCTTGCGTCCTTTTGCCGTGTTCTGCTTAACGACGGTATTTTCGGGTTCGGCGCTTGTAATTCTGTCACCAACCTCAAGCACAAGTCCGCACTTGTCGGCTGTCTTTTCCGCTTCGTCATAATCCTTGCCCACAAAATTCGGCACTTTTATATCTTTGTTACTGAACAGATTAAATATCGGCAAATCCGGATACAGCACTTTGGTAACACCGAGCGAAATTCCGCCGACAACCAAAAGGGCAATAAGCACTGCTGCAAAAACAGTATTTACAACCGAATGTTTCTTTCCGTCATCTGTTTCGTCATCATCATCGTCGTATTCTTCATCATATTCGTCATCTGTGCCGCCATTGCCGCCCGTTTCATCAGCCGTGTCATCTGCACCGCTGTTATCTGATGCTCCGGAAATATTTATCGGCATAGTATCATCAGACGCACCGGTTACCGCATTTTCGTTCTCTGCATCTTCAAGCTGCGGCATGATAGCCTCAAGGTCGCTGCAGAATGCCGATACTGTCTGATAGCGATTTCTCGTTTCTTTGCATATGGCTTTAAGCACAATTTCCTGCAATTCGGGCGGAATAGACGGATCTATTTCACACGGCGGAATCGGTTTTTCTTCAAGATGCTTCATTGCCACCGCAATAGGTGATTCGCTTTCAAACGGGACGCGTCCTGTGAGCATTTCGTACAGCACAATTCCCAGAGAATATATATCCGATTTGCAGTCAACATATCCGCCGCGTGCCTGCTCGGGCGATATGTAATGCACCGAACCGAGAATGACGTCACCGACTGACATTGTCGCATTGCTGCTTGCTCTTGCAATTCCGAAATCCGTAACCTTAACACGGTTATCTGACGTAATCATTATATTATGCGGTTTGATATCACGGTGAACAATATTCTTTTCGTGCGCCGCCTCAAGTGCATGACAAATCTGCGATGCAATATATGCCGCCTCGTGATATCCGATTTTACCTTTTTTGTGAATATATTCTTTAAGAGTTATACCGTCTATATATTCCATAACGATATAATGATATCCCTTATCCTTGCCCACATCGTATATTGACACAATATTCGGATGCGTAAGTCCTGCTGCCGATTGCGCTTCGGTGTTGAACCGCTCAATAAATTCATCGCCGCCCTCAAGGTCGTTTCGCAGTACTTTTACCGCAACAATACGGTTCAAAAGATGGCAGCGTGCCTTATATACATATGCCATGCCGCCCTTACCTACCAATTCCAGTATTTCATATCTGCCGCCGAGGACAGTTCCTATCAAATCGTTCATATCGTCACCTCATCACATATTTTCGAAACTATAACGGAAATATTATCTCTGCCGCCATTGTCGTTTGCAGCCGAGACAAGCCTTTTTGCGGAATCATTGATATCTCCGCCGAGTATTGATACAATATCGTCCTCGCTCACCGCACCGTGCAGTCCGTCCGAACACAAAAGTATAACATCACCCGCTGCAATATTATTTACAAAAATGTCTATATCCACAATATCATCAGAGCCGACAGCACGCGTTATGATGTTCTTTTGCGGATGGTTGCGTGCTTCGTCTTTTGATATCAAACCTTTTTTAACAAGGCTCTCCACATACGAATGATCAACCGTTACCTGACTCAGCACTCCGTTCGACAGTATATACAATCGACTGTCGCCGACATTGGCTGTGTACAATTTGTCACCGAGTATAAGCGCCGCAACAACCGTAGTGCCCATTCCGTGAAGATCGGTATTTAAAAAGGATTTTTCATATATCGAAGAATTTGCACCGGCAATTGCCTCGCGCAGTATAACCTCAACATCTTCGTCCGACATATTGCGGTAATAATTCTGCAGAATCTTTGAAGCAATCGATTCGATAGCTCCCGTACTTGCGGTTTTGCCGCCGTTATGGCCGCCCATGCCGTCCGCTACAATCAGCAGAGCGGCATTTTCGTCTATCTGCTTTGCAAAAACCGAATCCTGATTTTCCTTTCGAACGCGGCCTACATCGGTATCGTATGATATAATCATTGCTATGCCTCCTCTGAAACATGTTTCCGGCGGAGCTGACCGCAGGACGCGCTGATGTCGCTCCCGAGTTCACGCCGGACAGTAACATTTATATTTTTGCTTTCAAGAACCTTTATAAAACGTTTTATCGCATCCTTCGACGGTTTTGAAAACTTATTTTCTTCCACATTATTTACCGGGATAAGATTGACATGACACAACATTCCGTGCAGTCTGTCGGCAAGCATGGCGGCACATTCTTCGCTGTCGTTTACGCCGTTTATCATGGCATATTCAAAGCTTATCCGTCTTCCGGTGGCGTCTATATATTTTCTGCATGCCTCAAGCAGCTGCTGTATATTGTATGCGTTGTTTACCGGCATTATTTCGCTTCGTATTTTGTCGTTCGGAGCATGAAGAGATATACTGAGTGTAATTGGCAGTTTCAGTTCCATAAGCTTGTATATACCCGGCACAAGGCCGCATGTGGAAAGAGAAATATGTCTGTAGCCTATGTTTATCCCGTGAGGGTTATTTACATTCTGCAAAAACGCTGTAACATTGTCAAAGTTGTCCAGCGGTTCGCCTATTCCCATCATAACTATATTTGATATCCGCTCGCCGATATCTTTTTCGGCAAACAAAACCTGGTCGAGAATCTCCCCGGCACTGAGAACCCGCACAAGGCCTCCTATTGTTGACGCGCAAAAGCGGCATCCCATGCGGCATCCTACCTGGCACGAAATACATATCGTAATTCCGTGATGATAGTACATTACCACACTTTCTACCATATTGCCGTCCATAAGTTCAAACAGGTACTTTTTCGTTCCGTCTATTTTTGAAACATATTTTTCGGCTATATTAAGTTTGCTTACGTAACTAACCTCGGAAAGCTTTTGCCGCAGCTTTACCGACAAGTCCGTCATTTCATCAAACGATGTTACACCGCGGTGAAGCCATGCAAAAATCTGTTTCGCGCGAAAAGGCTTTTCACCCATTTTTTCCAAAAATTCGGTAAGCTGTTCAAATGTGAGATCCTTTAGATTAACCATATTTTATTTATCCCTTTCGACTACACTTATAAAAAAACCGTCGCAGCCATCCCGATTCGGAAGAAGTGTTATGTATCCGTCATTCTCCCGTCCGCAATTGATTTTTTTGAGTTTAAATTCCGGGTGTGCATCCAAAAAGCGGAAAAGATTGTCTTCGTTTTCGGCTCTTTCGGTTGTGCAGGTGGAAAAAACCATTCTTCCGCCCGGCTTGAGATACATTGCCGCGTTGCACAGAATCTTATATCCAATATTTGCAAGTGCGGTTATATCGTCTTTTTTTCTTGTGTATTTTATATCCGGCTTTCGTCTGATTATTCCGAGTCCGCTGCACGGAACATCGGCAAGAACATAGTCGGCGCTGCTGCGATACAAATCATTGTACACGGTGCTGTCGGCAAGAACGGTATCTATAATTCCGATTCCGAGCCTTTGCGCGTTATCATTTATTCTTCCGAGTTTTTCCGGATAAATATCAAATGCCGTAATTTTTCCGATGTTTTTCATAAGCTCCGCCATGTGGGTTGATTTTCCGCCGGGTGCGGCACACATATCAATGACATGCATTCCTGCCTCCGGCGCAAGCGCATATGCAGCATATGCCGCCGCAGCATCCTGGATATAAAACAGTCCGTCACGGTATGCCTTCACCTCGCTTATGGGTTTGCCAATGCGCGTAACCTGCAAAAGGTCTGCCGCCTGCGGAAAAATATCGGAATGATAAACGCTGCATTCCCAACCATCGGCGCGCAGCATTTCGCACAGCCGAGCAGAATCGGTTCTCAGTGAATTTGCCCTCAGAAATGTGGGCGGCTTTTTATTCATTGCCGAAAGAATCTGCTGCGTCTGCTCTCCGAAATGCGATTGCCACGAATCGACAATCCAGCGCGGACACGAATATTCTATACTCAAAAGTTCGGATTTATCTTTGGGTAACAGAATATTTGTTCCGTTTGCGGCAACTTTTCTGAGCACCGCATTGGCAAATCCCGACGCGCGCGGATTTGCGCACCGACGTATTATTTTCACACTTTCATTAACCGCCGCGCTGTCGGGAACGCGATCCATAAATAAAATCTGGTATGCGCCCGTGCGCATTACACACAAAACGAATGGCGATATTTTATTCAGTTTAATATTTGACGCGCAAGATATGGCATAATCAATATATTCCAGTTTGCGCAGGCATCCGAATGCAACCTCGGATACAAAACGCATATCGGCGTCCGAATAAATATTTTTTCTGCGTGCAGCATCGATTTCCGACGACGCGGATGACGATTTAACAAGAGTGCTGTACAATATATCTGCGGTTGTTTTGCGTGGATTCTCATGCATTATTCAAATCTTTCTCCTGTCTCTATGCTGTTTCCGGCAAGAAAATCAGCTACTTTCATTGCCTTTTTTCCGTCCGGCTGAATTTCGTATATTCTGAGGACACTTCCATCACCGCATGCCACATCAAAGCTGTCCTTGTTTACACCGACAACCGTTTTGCACGGCAAATCGGTTTTAAAATTGCATACAGCGGTGCGAAGTATCTTAATTCCTCTCATCCCCAGACGCGCCGATGCTTTTGGAAACGGTGTGAGTCCTCTGACAAGGTTCATTATGTCACGTGCGCTTTTGTCCCAATCTATAACCGTCATTTCCTTTGTAATCATAGACGCATAATGCGTTGCTGATTCGCCCTGCGGTATGCGTTCAAGCGTTCCGTCAATTGCCCTTTTTACTGTTTCACACAGCAGTTTTCCGCCGAGTGCCGCAAGGCGGTCGTGAACCGTTCCGAAATTATCGTCATCGGTAAGCGGTATTGACTCGCTCAAAAGCATATCGCCGGTGTCAAGCCCCTTATCCATATACATTGTGGTTATTCCGGTTTCACTCTCACCGTCTATAAGGCACCACTGCATCGGAGCCGCACCGCGGTATTTGGGAAGCAGTGAACCGTGAACATTTATGCACCCGTACTTCGGATAGTTCAAAACATACTCCGGGAGCAGTTTGCCGTATGCAACAACGGCAATCAAATCGGGAGCCTCGGAGCAAAGTATATGTTCAAAATTTTCTCTGCGAAGGTTTGCCGGCTGGTATATATTTTTTATACCGAGCGATTCCGCTTCGCTGTACACATCCGGGTGCGTCATTTTGTGGCCGCGGCCGCGAGGTTTGTCCTCGGTTGTTACAACGCTTGAAACATTGTAGCCGTCGCGGACAAGCTGCCGTAATGATACACAGGCAAATTCCGGTGTGCCCATAAACATTATTTTCATTCTTTATCCACCTCTACATACTGGGTAACCTTGTCTACAAACATTATCCCGTCAAGATGATCTATTTCATGGCACAGCGCCTTGGCAAGCATTCCCTCACCCGTTATGATCCTTTTATTTCCGAAACGGTCAAGAGCCGTAACGGTGACTTTCTGCGGACGAACCACATATCCGTATTTTCCCGGAACACTAAGGCATCCCTCTACATCCTTAACATTTCCCGAAAAATCCGTTATTTCGGGATTAATGAGTTCGAGAAGACCGTCGCCAACATCGATAACGACAATCCTCTTCAGAATACCAACCTGCGGAGCAGCAAGCCCCACGCCGTCGGATTTGTACATGGTTTCCGCCATATCATCCAGCAGTTCGACTATTTTGTCGTCTATTTTTTCCACACGGCGCGATTTTTTTCTGAGTATATCGTCACCGAGTTTTCTTATATTTCTGATTGCCATATTTATCACCTTTCCTAATACATATTGGACGGATTCACATCTATTATAATCTGCGATGAATTTTTATTTTTCAAAAATTTGTCGTACAATTCTCTCAACGCTGTGTACAGCTGCGCGGAATAGCGGCTTTTAACAAGAAATCTGTAGCGGTATTTTCCGTTTATTCTAAAAAGCGGTGCCTTTGCAACAGGATACATTATGAGCTTGTCGGCTTCCGGCAGTCCGCGGAGTTCAGAGGCAAATTCCGCCGCCGTTCTCTCTGCGCGTGCTCTGTCCGATGACACGAACACAAAATTGATAAATTCGCAAAAAGGCGGATACAACAACACTTTCCGAACTTCAATTTCTTCATTATAAAACTTGCCGTAGTCCTGTGCCGCGGCATAAACAAGCGTTTCGTTGTCGGGGTTGTATGTCTGAATAATTGCTCTCCCGCGGTATTTTCCTCGCCCGGCACGTCCCGTAACCTGTGTTATAAGGTCAAACGTTCTCTCTGCCGCGCGGTAATCATCCATATTAAGGCTCATATCAGCCGCCACAATTCCAACAAGCGTTACATCTTCAAAATCAAGACCTTTTGTTATCATTTGCGTTCCGACAAGAATATCTGCTTCGTGATTTCTGAATTTATCAAGCAGCTGTTCATGGTCAAAACGTCCGGAGGTTGTGTCGGCATCCATTCGTATTACTCTTGCCGACGGAAAAAGCTTTCCGAGTTCATCTGCAACCCTCTGCGTGCCTATGCCGAAATATTTTATATACCGGCTGCCGCACGACGGGCAAATTGACGGCACATCCGTAACATAGTCGCAGTAATGGCAAACCATTTTGCCTATCGTTTTGTGGTATGTGAGCGAAACATTGCAGTTTGGGCACTCCATTACATATCCGCACTCGCGGCACGACACAAAATTTGAAAATCCGCGGCGGTTCAGAAACAAAATTGTCTGTCTGCCGCAGCTGAGATTTTCACTTATTTCCTCCACAAGCCGCCGGCTGAAGATGCTCATATTGCCGTCTGACATTTCGGTACGCATATCGACAATTTCTGTATCCGGCAGCGGAGAATCATTTACGCGGCTGTTCATTTCTACAAGCCGATACTTCCCGTTTTGCGCCTTATACATGCTTTCAACAAGCGGTGTTGCACTTGCAAGAACAACCGTTGCGCCACTCCGGCTTGCGCGAAAACGCGCCACCTCCGCAGTGGAGTATTTCGGAGACAGTTCGGATTTATATGTGTTTTCGTGCTCCTCGTCAATAATAAACAACCCGGGATTCGCAAACGGTGCAAATACGGCGCTGCGAGCTCCTACGGCGATATCCACATTTCCGTCGCGAATATTTTTCCACTGTTCATACCTTTGCTTTTGCGTAAGCGAGCTGTGAATTACCGCAACTCTCCCGGCGAAACGCGATGTAACCTGGCGAACCATTTGCGGAGTGAGGCTGATTTCCGGAACGAGAAACACCGCCTGCCGCCCCATGGCAATTGTTTTTTCTATAAGGTCAAGGTACACTTCGGTTTTGCCGCTTCCGGTAACACCCTTTAAAAGGTATGTACAAAACTCCCTGCTCGTCAGCCCGGAAAATATGGTATCGGAGGCATTTTTCTGCTGTGCGGTCAATTCTTTTTTTTCGTACTCCATGTACCCGGAATCGGCAAACAGGTCTTCGCGGCTAACCGCCTCGTACATTCTGATATATCCCCTGTCAGCGAGTGACTTAACGGTTTCCCTGCCGGTTGAAGCAAATTCAAACAATTCACGCAAAGACAAATCTCCGAACTCCGCCATTATCTCGAGGCATCTTGCCCTTGCCGGTGCACGCTTGCCGTACGCTTCGGCAGCGGATATTGCCTCTGTTATATCCGTGCACAGCGAAACGCGCGTGCATACGGTGTCTTTTACTCCTTCGGTTTGAACCTGCTTTACGGAAACAACACCCTTTGAAAGCATATTCTTCAAAACGGATGTTATGCTCTTTCCGCCGATATGGGATTGAATTTCATCCGCCGACCTGGCACCGTCCGAAAGAAAATCGTATATTGCCGAGGCGCGCAATGAGTGCGAAAGGTACTTTTTTGCCGTGTCATTTATTTCATTGCTGCGCGTATACACACTTTGTATGTGAACTCCGACTCCGGACGGCACAACGGCTTTTACGGCTGAAATCAGTGACGAAAAATACCTGTGGCTCATAAATTTAATCAGCTCTGTGGTATCGGTGTCGAAATACGAATAATCATCCGCAACGGACGATATCGGTTTTAAGTTTTTGTACTCCGACTCGGTGCACAATCCGAGAACATACGCTTCAATCGGCTTGTTTGCCCTGCCGAACGGCACAATAACACGCACACCGACTCTTACGCGCTGTTCAAGCTCCGGCGGAACGGCATAATGATAGACGTTTCCCGTCGCACGGGATAATGAATTTAAAACGACTTCCGCTATCATTTTCGTTCCTCCTTTTTGCATTTCCGTATCACATCAGATTCGGATTATTCTCTTTGGCTGCACTTATCGAGTATTACATGCGCAATTTCATCTTTTGACATAATATCATACCCCACTGCCCCTTTTTCGTCCAGAACAGTAACAACATTTGTATCGACACCGAACCCGGCGCCGTCGGTTTTGAGATTGTTTGCAACTATAAAATCCAGATTTTTCTTTTTTAGCTTTTCTGCGGCACTGTCTAAAAGGTTGCGCGTCTCCATGCAAAATCCCGCAACGACTCTGTGCCCTTTGCTTTTTGCAACATTCATCAGAATATCGGGGTTTTGTTCAAGTTCGATTGAGAGCCCGCCGCCTTTTTTTATTTTATCATCCTGCGCATGTGCCGGACGATAATCGGCAACTGCCGCCGCCATGATGAGGTAATCGCAATTTTCAAACTCATGTTCAACGGCATCATTCATCTCGCGTGCGGTTGTAATCGGTACAACGTTTACACCGGTATACGGTTCAATATTCACAGGACCGCTTATAAGGGTAACCTCGGCTCCGCGCAGATATGCTGCTTTTGCTATGGAATAACCCATTTTTCCGCTTGAATGGTTTGTTATATATCTGACGGGATCTATCGGTTCTACCGTAGGCCCTGCCGTTACAAGAACCCTCTTGCCCGACAAATCCTTGTTCGGATATGCCGCCGCTTCCGCCGTTTCAACTATCTTTTTTACTTCCGGAAGTCTGCCCTTACCGCTTGTTCCACACGCAAGCAAGCCTTCGGCAGGTTCCATAAACCGATAGCCGAAGGTTTTTAGTTTTTGAATATTCGATGTAACAATCGGATTTTCGTACATGTTGTTGTTCATAGCCGGGACAAATATCACCGGGCACTTCGCCGCCATAACGGTTGTCGACAAAAAATCGTCGGCAATTCCGGATGCAACTTTGCCTATAATATTTGCCGTTGCCGGACATATCAAAAACAAATCCGCCGCCTGCGCGAGCGAAATATGCTCGACATGGCTGTAATCAGGCATTTCAAACATATCTGTAATGACCTTGTTTTGCGAGAGTGTACCGAATGTGAGCGGTGAAACAAATTCGCAGGCAGAGCGCGTCATTACAACATGAACATCGGCACCGAGTTTTTTCAGTGAGCTTACAACCTCTGCCGCCTTGTAAACAGCTATTCCTCCGGTAATGCCGACAGCGATATTTACTCCGTTAAGCGTCTTCATTTTCGTTTTCTTCATCTTCGCTTTCGTTCTTTTCTCTGTCAATTACTGCTTCGTGCTCCAGGATATCATTCATAATAGATTCGTTATCGGGGATAATTTCTTCTCCCTGCGGAGTTTTGAGCGTAACCTTGTTTTCGTAAATTTCATTTACGGCAATGCTGACCGGTTTGTCGGAATCGCACTCAACAAAGGTATCTCCCGTTGCAAAAATTTCGCGTGCCCTCTTGGCTGTTGCAATAACAAGCGTATACTTGCTGTCTATCTTCTTTGCTTTCATAAGTTCTGTTGCTGACGGTTTTAACATAATCCACACACCTCGTTTATAATATCTATATTCTTTTTAACCTTTTGTCCCTCGGCAATAACTATTGAGCGGAATTGCTCGACAGCGCTGTCGAGGTTGTCATTGATTAATATGTAATCGTAGTTGTCTATGAGTTTAATTTCGCTTTTTGCGCGTTCGATTCGCCTGTTTATCACATCTTCTTCCTCGGTGTTTCTCCCCACAAGCCGCGCGCGCAATTCCTCAAATGACGGCGGAAGAACAAAAACACATGCCGCATCCGGAAAACTTTGCTTAACCTTCATTGCCCCCTGAACCTCTATTTCGAGGACAACATTCTGCCCGGCGCTCAGACGGTCGGTAACAGCTTTCTTGGGTGTACCGTAGTAATTGCCGCAAAACTCCGCCCACTCTGCAAGGCCGTCGTTTGCAATCAGATGTTCAAATTCGTCGCGTGTTTTGTAATAATAATTAACACCCTCTTTTTCGCCCACGCGCGGCTGCCTTGTTGTTGCGGATATCGACAAAAACGAATTGTCGTTTTTATATCTTTCAAAGTACGTGTCCATTATCGTACCCTTTCCGGTACCTGACGGCCCCGATACTATTATAAGAGAACCCTGTCTATTCATCTGTGTATTCTTCCTCCAATATAATATCTGCATCGGCATCTTTGCCCAGTCTTCCCGCAACTGTTTCCGTCTGCACGGCAGAGAGAATAATATGGTCGCTGTCTGTTATTATTACGCTGCGTGTTCTGCGGCCGTAGGTTGCGTCTATAAGCATTCCTTTGTCACGTGCTTCCTGTATCATACGTTTGATAGGCGCCGATTCCGGGCTTACTATTGCAACAAGTCTCTGGGCCGATACAATGTTTCCGAATCCGATATTAATAAGCTTCATTGACGCCACTCCCTATTCAATATTTTGAACCTGCTCGCGCATTTTTTCTATTTCCGCCTTAAGGCTCACAACGGCTTTTCCTATCTCAAAGTCATTGCATTTACTGCCCATTGTATTCGCCTCACGGTTCAATTCCTGAATTGTAAAATCAAGTTTCCTTCCGACAGGAACGTCGCTTTTCAAAAGGTTTTCGTATTCGCTCAAATGGCTGGAAAATCTCACAAGTTCTTCGGTAATATTCACCTTATCGGCATACACGGCAACTTCTGTCAGGAGGCGCGATTCATCAACAGTCGCATCTTCAAGAATCTCTTGTATTCTTTCCCGTATACGCTGTCTGTATTCATCTACCGTGAGCGGTGAACGGATGCTGATTTGTTCCGCAAGTTCCCTCAAAACGGAGATTTCATCTTTGAAAAATTCCGCAAGACGCGCACCCTCGCGGATACGGTTTTCGGTAATATCGTCTATTGCCGACATAACAACCTCGCGCGTGTGAGCTATAACAGCCTCTTTGTCCTGCTCTGCCTTTTCTACCGAAAATATATCCGGGAAAGAAGCAAGTGCCGAAAGCGATAAATCATCCGCAACACCGTATTTTTCCGAAATACTCCTTAAAGCGTCAATATATCCTCTTGCTACCGAGTCGTTTATGGATATTACTCTGTCATCCTCGCCTACGGTATCGTACTGAATAAAAACATCCACCTTGCCGCGGCTGATGCGTGACGCAATGCACTCACGCACTGTGTCCTCAACAAAGAGATACTGTTTATACATGCGTATATTGCTGTCGAGATAGCGGTTATTAACGCTTTTTATTTCAACAGTTATTTTATATTTTTCAAAAGTTTTTTCTGCCCTGCCGTAGCCGGTCATGCTCTTTATCATTACATCATACCCTTACTGAATAGTTTTTTACACTTAATTATATCAGAAAATAAAACAAATTACAATATTATAACAAAATTTATTTTATATTTTTTGATTTTCAGCCGTAAATTTTGCTGTCGGTGTATTTATCGGCCGCAGGAATTGTATTTTTATTTCTATAACTCAAGAGCCATTTGAAGACCTCCGGGTTTGAATATGTATCGCTCCATGCGTCGTGTTCGTTTTCCGGATAAACGGTAAGATTAGCCTTTCCGCCGCTGTTATTTACAGATTTGACCATTATTTCCGATTCGCGCAAAAGTACCTCAGGATCCTTTGCCCCGTGGAATGCCCACACCGGAACATCGGTCAGCCTGCCGGCATTCCAGTACATTCCGCCGCCGCATATCGGTACTATTGCCGCAAACTTCTCCGGCATGCTCATTGCCAGCTGCCATGTGGCATATCCGCCCATGCTTGCGCCCATAAGGTACACACGCGACTCATCGCAAAATTCAGATGATATTACAAACTCCGCAAAATTCTTTAACTGTTCGAACATGTCGAACCAGGTGTTTTGCGAGCATTGCGGAGCAACGCACACAAACGGAAAATCAGTGTGCCCTTTTGTAATTGAAAAAAACGGATTGTTTGCAAGCGTTGTAATATTGTCTCCGCGGCTTCCCGCACCATGCAGAAAAATTATCACGGGGTATTTTTTCCCTGCGGTATATTCTTTCGGAAACCTTACTATGTATTTCATTTTACCGTATTCTTTTACACTAAGTGTCGAATCCATAAATTATCACTCCTTATTCAAATATTGAATTTATTATAACCAATCAACGGCAAAATGTCAATAAATTTGCGTTTTTATTATAAATTCGGTTCAAAATAATTACCCAATTATAACAAGTGTCGCGTCAATCGGTTCAAGCACGTGTTATAATTGGGTAGGCATATTGTGTTATATTGAATGTGTAACCAAGACCGCTTCAAGCGGATTTAGTGTGATTTTGCAGCTTTCGTCTCCGATAAATTTTTTTCCGTCAAAATAAGCTGTGCCGCTTTCGGGAATTTTATATTCCAACCGTCCGTCCGAGAGGTTAAATATGGCTCTGACCGGATGTCCGTCAATGCTGTTTTCAATTTCAAACAATCCGCCATTCGGATCGGTAAACAAATGTTTTTCTGCGGGACGCGCAACACCGTCGCATTTATTTATCTTGTCAAAATCTTTCAGATATTTTGCTTCTGTCATTCCTATCTCGTCACTGACATATATCGGGCCGCCGCTCAATAGCCGAAGAATGAAACTTGACTCGGCAACAGAATTGTGTGTCCACCACATATCAAAATCGCAGCAAAATAAATCCGATAAAAAAATGCCGTTGTATATGTTTTGAATAATATGCTGCGAAAAACTCTCCGGCGACTTAGGATAAAAGTCATCACTGCTTCTTACAACATTTGTGTACGGGTGAAAATGAAGATTTATATTCTGCGATGCCATACAATTGATAACCCTCCCTTCAAAAACTTCATGGGCGGAGCGTTCTATTGCAAGATGAGTTGCAATGCATTCACCGGAACAACCTTTTCTGCCGCGGAGAAATTCAGCAACGTTACCCTGAGTGTCAATTTTAAGAAAATCCACACCCTGCTTTTTTAAATACTTATGCCATCGGTTAAAAAACGTATAAGCGTTTTCTCCGACGGGAATATACCATCCCGAGTCTGTTAATGTCAATTCCGCAGACGTCTGTTCATACAAATCGCTTTGGTTGTCAACCCCGTACCAGTATGCCGTCATTGAGTGCCAGACTCCTACATACTCTACTCCGTACTTTGTCTTAAGAGTATCTATGCAAGAACGCAGACCGTTCGGAAATTTCTCCTTGTCCTCAAATGTTGACGCAATTTTAAATTCGTCATGTTTTGATATCTCAAACCATCCGTCATCTATAACAATCCATCTGATATTTATACCTTTTTGTTTAAATTCATCCATTTTAGAAAAAATCTTTTCTTCGGAAACATCATGGTAGCATGCGTTCCATGTACACCAACCGATACCTTCAAGAAAATCCGGCAAGCGCTTTGAACTGTACGGATTTGTTTTGATATATCCCTTACTCCACGCATGAGTATATGCCTTTCGAACAGCCAGATAAGGATTTTTGTCGAACGCGGCAACAACAATTGTTCCGTTTACGTTTTCCGAACCGTAATACTGCTTCGACACGCATATTCTGAGATTGCCATTAAGTTCCGAAGGCACAATAAAACTGATGTAATCATCACTGCAAAGTGGTAGAACAGCCACATACCCTTTGTCGGTATGCATAAGAATATTTTGTGTCTCCGAACCAAGCCTTGAGGTATTTTTTTCAAAATTCGGAACAGACCAAAACGGATTGAAGGAAACTCTCGAAACAGCACCTATAATCGAAAAATCACATTTTAAATCCACGTATATTGACTCATCGGGTGAAAAAACTTTTGCATAATCATAAGGTAACCGACAGCATTTTACACCGACCTTAACCTCCTCAATATCACCGTTTTTGTCAAGAACGGCACCACCCTCAAAAAAATTTTCATTATCATTTTCCGATTTTGTACCGTATTTTTGAAAATTTACGCTTAACTTGGCTGAATTAAACATTCTATACCCCCTGTTTTATTTTTAATTTTGCCACAAATGAGCCGTATTGCTCCAGCTGCTCCGTACACCCCATATAAATCTCTTCAATTTCATAATCATCAGATATCATAAACGGCGCTTTCTGACATTTGTCTGAATAATTTATTGCAGTTACGTACACTGCCGAGTCCGATATATGTTCGGTAACTGCCACATTTTTATTTCGTGTATCTACTATACGTTTACAATCCGCAAACACATATCTGTATATTTCAAAATAATCTCCGGCAAAAGCATTTCCCTTATCAAGTAAATTTTTTTCGATGGGACAATCCAGATAGTATACGGTGCCGTTGCCGTAGCTGAATTTCGTAAATACCGGATTTCCGTTGCAGCTTGCCAAAACCTCTGCGCCGACGCATCTTAGATATCTGCGGTTATTTTGGCAAAATTCGATATTCTTTTCGTCAAGTTCAAATGACGATGATATAAAATGTTCATCCGTATCATCAACCCGAAGCCCGGTGTATTTTTCAAACTCACTCAGAAAACCATTATCATTTGATATGTATACCGTTGCCCCGTCATACACTTTGTTAAACAACAGATTGTAATTTTCACCGCTTATAATTCTGTCTCCCGAAACAGACGGAAGAATATATACATCACTGTCGGGAATTTTGGAATTAATATACGAAAATGAAACATTTACACCTGCCTGCCTTGACAAAATATAAGCCATGTAAGATATTCCCCACTGTTCATTGCCATCAGAAACAAGTATTATACCGTTATCGGTCGCTTTCGGTAAATTAATTTTATATTTTGACATCCATTTTTGAAATTCTCCGAATTCGTGCAAAACAGGCTTCGGATTTCCGCTTGTATTCATCATGCCGAGTTCAAGCTCACATTTGCTCCACGTATACGGTGCTGTTTTAAGATTTGTCTGGTCGCAGGCGCACCACCAAAACAATCCGAGCGAGCCGTTTACAAAACATGACATCAGATTGACTCTTGCAAATCCCGACGCGGTTTCATATTCATCGCAAATCATAGGCCCCATAGTTCCGGTTTCCTCTACCAGGCACGGTTTTTGCCCCAATCCCTCCTCATATTTATTGGAGCAGGCAGACAATAAAAGTGTCCGTATCGATGACATCTTGTCTTTTGAACCGTAGGGAGTCCACAACGGATAAGGATGTGTAGTCATAATATCTACGCACTCTGCCATATCGCTTGCTTTCCATGAATCGCACTCGTTAAGCGCAGTTGTACCCGACAGTACAGGTCTGCAAGAATCCTGCGACTTAACAGCATCCGTTATCAGTGAAATCCAAACATACACACTTTCGCGGCTTTCAGATACAGACATACAGTTACACTCATTTCCGAGATCCCACGCGCAAATTTCCTCTCTGTTTGCAAAGTGCGATACAAACCCCTTTACAAACTTTTGTTCGAACATCAGTGCTGTTGAATCCGAATAAAGATTTTTGCCGTACACCGCCGGCGGCACAAACGTTCTGCCGCTCATAAAACCGGTTATTAAACCGACAATTACCTTAATATCATATCTCGAGCAGATATCCAAAAATTTATCGAACCTTTCAAGCATTACAGCAGACAGGTAATAAGGGTTGTCACATAAGCTCTCATCTTCCATTCGGTATTCCTTGAAAAAGTTACCGCCGGTATACATTGGTTTGACCGGCTGAAAATCGCTCCAAAGCGGAAAAACGCGTAAATACGATATACCGTTTTTAGACAGTGTTTCAAGATCTTTTTCCACACATTCCGGAGACCATCTGCTCCACATAGCCGTTCCGGCATTTGATGCCCAATAATTGACTCCGATCATAAAGTTATTCGTCATATTATTCTCCTGTAGTTAATGATAATTTATTATTCACATTTACTTTAATGCAAATTCCCGTTTCACGCCGAGCGGTTTCAGATTTTCAAAATTGTCCACATTAATTATCCTGATCAAATCAAAATTCACATCGGTAACAGGCACCTTTACCTCGGACAGTTCACCGTTTTTCGGCACATCAATTATACGTGAATCTACAAGTTCCGCGCCGTCAAAAAAAGCAACCGCTATATTGGACGGCGCACTGCCCGATGTATTGTAATAGTTAAAATCTACAAATCCGCCTTTGAGCGAAATGTCGGTTATATACGATGCGAATTTATTGCTTTTGTTCTGCACTGTCACAGTCAGTGAACAGCTTGCACTTCCCGAAGAATGACTTCCCTGTGCAATTCCGCTTATAATAATGTTGTACACGCCATCCTCAAGTTCTAAATCCGAAAGATTTATTACATTGCGGAATATGTCTCTGTTGTATATCTCCTTTTGTCCGAAAGTCACCCTGACGTTGTATTTTGAAAATGCCGGGTTATTTTTTAATTCAATTTTTAAATCATTTGAATTAATTTTTATATTATTTCTCGGATATACAACGCTCAGTTTATCGGAATCATATTTTCTTGCCGAACCTATCTTTTCAAACGGTATGTATTCCAAATATTCGTTTTGTTCACTTTCAGCGTTATAATACTCTTCTGCCTGAGCTAAATTCTGCGGATAGCTTGTCGTTGTATTGCAAATGTTGTTTTCAATAATGTCCAATTTGTCATAGTATTGGTCTTGAATCGGCATAACATTTGTACTCTCTCCGACAATGACATTATTTGCAAAATAATTGTCACGAGGGTAGCGCAACCAATAATCAAGCTCTGTTTCTTTACCGTTTGAAAATGCCACTTTATAATCAGATACTGTATTTTTTTTGCTTTTGTACTCCTCGGCACGTTTTTTTAATAATCCGGAGTACTTTACAAATGCGGGATATCGCTGAGAATACTTTTGCAAATCAAATTTGTCATAGCTTCCGTCGTACAGATACTCAGCTTTGTTTATTCCTTTCAAAAGACCGCTCTGCCAAATATTTCTGAATGATTCGGAACCCCACTGCGGATGATATATATTTCCGTAATTCATAGCATCCTCCACAGCCGGAGTCGTTCCGCTGTTTCCGAATATCAGATTGTTATAGATTGCATTTTCACTTCCGCTGTTCATGTATATTTCCCCGCCGCCGACAGTTACATTTCCGTAGACATTGTTATAGCTGCTCATCTCATCAATGTAAACCGTAAACGGACGTTCTCTGTCAGTTGTGCAATTATTGAAATAATTGTATCTGACTGTGTTTCCGAAATTACCCTCATATCCGTAAAAATACACAACACCGCCGTCAACCGTGCGTGTGGGACTTTGGCAAAATTCGTTATACTCAGCAACACACTCCCTGCTGTGGAGCATATATATACAATTGTCCGGCATATTGGTAAAATAATTATGGCTCACTATTTGAGCAACACCCTCAATTCTTACGTCACCGCTGTTTGTAAATGAGTTGTTTTGGACAAAATTGTAGCTTGGCTGCAAAGAAGCAACGTCCTTCTCATTGGTAACACGAACACCGCCGGTGCCTATAAAATCGCAGTTAATTATACCGCTGTATCTGCTGTCCGAAACAGTCACGGCACGCTTTGACACATTGTCAAACATACAGTTTTGTATAATGGTGTCTGTGCAGGAAACAACATTAATCGGCATTGATGAAAGATTTGAAAAATCAATGCCGGATAATATCACACCCGTACTGTCTGAAATTTCAATGAGCTTTTCAATACTGTCACTTGTCGAAAGATTAAAGCTGTCAACCGAATCAAACGGGTAAACATATAGTTTATTCGCTGATTTATCAATGCAAAATTCTCCGGGTATATCGAGTTCATCGAGAACATTTGCATAGTAAAATCTGTTTTTGTCGGAATAACGCGCACCTCTCGGAGATGTCCACTTTGTCCCCGAGGTGACAACACTGCACCTGTCGGCATTAAAATCTTCTACAGAAACGGTGTTAGTGATATACTCGGCAAAAAACGAGCCGACCATATATATATCGGAAATACCGTTCCATGTAAACGGTTTCTTGTCTGACACTTTAAACTCAAAACCATTCTTTCCGTATCTGCCGACGTCTCTGTCCTCGGTTACAAAACTGTTATACTTTGCTGTCCACGGACCGGCATCATATACTCCTGTATCGACTCCGCTCGGATATTTTTCGGAAAGCTCCGAATCGACTTTTTCCATGCCGGTTGTGTCGGAATTAGGCCACCTTGCTATGGAATATGCATTATTATTATCGGCAAGGACAGCATCCATAACATAATTTATTTCCAATCCGCAATTCGTCAAATCATATTCGTAAACGTTTCCCTTTGCCGCAGCATTTATATTTTCATTATCCGAAACGGTAAATTCCGAGGGATTCAGTTGTACACCGGATACTATTTTTACATCTTCATTTTCATATGCGCCTATATAGATATTGCTCATATTTTTAATATTTATTGTATCGTTTACAACATATGTTCCGGCACGAAGAAATACCGAAGTATTATTTTCCGACACCGATATGGCTTTTTGTATTGAACCGTACGGATTTTCCGCACTTCCGTCACCGGTTGTATCACTTCCGTTTGCAGACACATAAACTGTATGTTCAGTATATGGGAGAACATATTCAACAACCGGCATTTCTTCCGGCAATTCGTTCATTTGCGCCAAAAGCCTTTTCTTTGTTTTTTCGGACAAACCGGACGAATTTAAAATATCCTCATCGCTGACACTTTCAAATTCAGTCGGCAGCGTTTTTAAAAGTTCCAAACCATCAAGTTCAACAGTGGAAAACGAACATTTTTTCAACTTACCGTTGCACTTAACAAATATATTTTCTATTGTTTTACTATTGCTTTTTTTGAACGGATATGATATTTCAAAATTCCCGACGGAATCTGTCTTCACCTGACCGAATGCAGTAATATCATCCGAATTTTCATAGACATCCGCATTTGAACAGTGGCGGTTTGAACGTATTGCATAATATGTTACCGTTTGCGGCGATGAAACACCGCTGAATTTTCCGCTTACTGTTACGGTATCGTCATTATTGTCATAGGATGCCGCTGCGCTTTGGACATTTACTGTCATTGCGCACGAAAAAATAATAAAAGACATAAGCAAACAAACAAATTTTCTCATAAAAACCTCCTTGTATAATGCCCTGCTGCTTTTGCAGCAGGGCATACCCTATTCTATTCCGCTGTCTGCAGACGGCACTTGGGACCGCCTTTGTTCCACATAACGCTTGCATAGCCAAGCTCTGTTATCGGATTCTCGGTATCCAGATAATTAATAACCTCTTTACCGTTAACGGCGAATGTTATGCGAACTCCCTCGTCGGTGGTTACCGCACCGGTTTCAATATCGTTCCAGTCACCGTATTTCATATATCCGTCATCTTCAACAGTACAGATAATTCTGTCATCGGTAACCTTTCCGTTATATACCTTCTGAAGCTCTATATTTTTTCCGGAGAAACAAATAAAGTATGTTGTGCAATTCAACACGTTTGTTGCCGAATTGGACGTTTGCCTTATTCCTATTGTGTTCCAGCTGGTATTTTCATCCGGCTTGTACCTAAAAGATATTTTTTCCTTTGGCGAAAGCGGCCTCTTGGACGCTATTACGCTCTGAACATCGCCGCCCATTGTAACTTCTTTTCCGTCGGCGGAAATCTGAACCACACTGCTGTTACCGACAACCATAAATTCTTCAAGGTAATTTGTAAACTTTCTTGTGTATTCTATTGCATTATCCGAAAGTATTTTCTTGGCGTCTTTTTCAAACTCGGCAATATGCTCCGCAACTTCACTGTTGTATTTGAGTTTATCTGCCGCCGCTTCTTCATCGGCAATGCGTTTTTCAAGAAGTTCCTTTGTACCCGGTTTATATACTCCGAAACCGTAATCTTTTCC
The DNA here is from genome assembly GCA_934463115.1 of uncultured Clostridia bacterium. Taxonomy (GTDB): domain Bacteria; phylum Bacillota; class Clostridia; order UMGS1810; family UMGS1810; genus CAKSIN01. Next base: position 104,976 of record CAKSIN010000002.1, on the reverse strand, counting down.
GTCATCTTCAATAAGATAATTTTCAAGATACTCCTTATAGGGAGCAATTGCATACAACAAATTAGAAGTTTCCGCTTCTTCGCTTTCGGCTATTTCTTTCTTTGTTCCCACACGGAATTGAGATATATCGGAGCAAGTCTCCGCGAAACCGGAATTCGGAATTTTTGAATATGCCTTAACACGCCAATAATACACTGTGTCATTATCAAGGTCTGTTTCAAGGTTTGCCTTTACCACCTTTATATCGTGACCGCTTACCGAAGCGCCGGTATCTGCCATGTTGTCGGAATAGTAATTGTAGACACCTTTAATATACTGCCCAACAACCAGGTTCTCAAAATCTTTATCCTTGGCTATTTCTATTTTGTAGTATGTTGCTCCACGGCAGTCATTCCAACGGAATATGAGGTCTTTTTTTGCCACAAAATCCGTCGTATTGTTGAACGGAAAGAACGCCTGCGGAGTCTCCAAATCAATTTTGAGCTCAGAGCCCATCGTATCTGTTGACGGAACATCCTTTAAACTCGGGATTTTTTCATACACTCCGGATTTTTCATTCAAATTATAGTTCTCGCCATTGAAGTCCGTGAATAACGATGAATCTTTTGTGACAAGATTATTTTGGTTCTGATATTGGTGGTATATATCATCCGAACCGTCGGAATAATTATAAAACAGGTTATCCTTGTATATGATATCATCAAACTTTCTGAATTCAGCATCCTCGTCACGAATTTTGTCATCGTAGTAGCCATATACATTTGCACGTTTAAACAGCTCCATGCTGTCATAGTATGGTTTGTAATCAAAAGCATATCTGTTTTTGCTGTTGAGGCTCAAATTTCTGTAATTTCCATACTGCGTTTCATTGAGCTGATATATATTTGTCAGCGACGCACCGGCAAAACCGTCAAGAGCAAAAAAAGCGTCTGAATATCCTATATGGCCCTTGCCGGCATAGGCGGCTTTGGCGATATATATATTATCATATACCGCCTGCTTATCACCGACTTTAACATTTTTGTCTACAATGTAATTTCCGTATATATAGTTGCTTTGAGCAAATGTATCAAAATACACTGAGCTTCTGCCGGCATTACCGCACGGCAAATCGCCGTCAAAGTAATTGTACCTGAAGCTGTTTTGCTTAAATGCAAACATTCCGTACGGACAGTATATATCTCCGCTGTCTCCCACATCTATTGCCCCTCCGACCGAACGGTTATACTCAACTACGCATTCGAGCAGGTTGTCTCCGTATATAAACTGGTCGCGTATTGCATTTGACGTGTTATGGCTGACAACGGCTCGTGTTGTCGTGCCTGACAATCTTATAGCTCTTTGATTTATATGTTCAAAGTAGTTATTCTGAACAAACATATAACTGTCATCGTTAAAATTCGGTTCAATGATTCCCTCGTTTGAAGCATTTACGGCAACGCCGTTGTTGCATTTGCTGAACAGGCTGTGTGAAACACCGTTATACATACCGTATAAAACCAGACCGTTACCCGAAAGGTTTTTAAACTCACAATTCTGAACAACGCAATTCTCGCCCTCAACATAAACACCATTTGCACTGTTGTCGGAAAATGTAATTCCGTTCAGTATAACATTTTTAAGGCCGCCGCACAGTTTAAGCATATATGTTATACCCGGCTGCGGAATTTTAATATTAATTTTTTCATCATCCGAATACTGCTTATACGGGTAAAAATACAGTTTCCTGGTTGAAACATCAAAGTAGCTCTCACCCGGTACATCAATTTCTTCAAGGACATTCAAAAAATAATATTGATTATAGTTTGTCTTAAAACATGCCCAGTTTGACGGCTGTTTTGAGCGAAGCGACGGTATACTCGGGTTTATACTGTCAACAGTGTAGTAATTCCAATCCCAGTCAACACTCATTCTGCCGTATATCCACATATTACCGTCATTTACCCACTTGGTCGGTCTGAATGTATCCATTTTGAATTCAAAGCCTCTTGTTGTGTTTCCGGTAAACGGTATACCGCCGGTCTCTGCAACACTGAGCTGCCATACATCGCCCGTATCAATAACACCCGCAACTGCGTCTTCACCGGTATATGTGGCAAACTTCAGATAACCGTTGTTCGGGTACCGCGCCGGGGTATAATCCAGACTATCCACCGATATTGCAGACGGGCCGGAACGTGTAATCTCATAGTTCATATCCGTATCGGACAAATCGATTACACGAACCTTCCCCAAAACTTTTTCTTTGATCCTGCCCTTCTGCGTATCGGATTCGGCAGAATATGATGCCTTGTCGGCTGTTTTGGCAGCCATAAGAGATACATTTTCATTATTGTACGACGATATATACAACGGGGCATCTTTTGTACCCGAAAGCACAGCGGGTATCTCTATTGTTGAGTCAATTGTGTATGCGCCCTCTCTGAACCATATAACAGCGCCGCCGCTGCGGTCGGTGTAAGTTTTGAGAACATTGAGTGCTTGTTTGAGCGTTTTAACCGGAGCGTCTATTGTTCCGGGGTTTTTATCATTGCCGCTGTTTGACACAAATATCTGTATCTTTCCGCTTGGCTTCGACGGTGTGTATACATTCATTTCCTTAGGCAGCGAGTCCTGAACTGCCTTGGCATTTTCAACTGCGTCACCGTCTACATACGATGAAAATCCATCGGGAAAACCAAGGTCAAAGTTCGGCACATGCCCGGCAAAAACGGTCAGCGGAACAAGTATAGCAACCGCAACCGCAATTAACCATAATACCTTTTTGTTATACATAATGCACCTCCGCTATCTGTAAAGCATTATTACAACCGGTTTCATTTCGTTTACAACTGCAAATACCCTGCAATCAGCACTAGGGTTGTCTTTGTAAGTATTAATATCCTGAAGTGTTCCGAGTTCGGTAACATTTCTGTCGGAATTGTATATCATTACCGGAACCGATTCTGCAGGAATTACAAAAGTACCTGACACTGAATAATCAATATTTCCGGTTATCGGTTCCTGCGAAATTTCAATATATCCGTTACTCATTGAATTTACATATCCGGCGAGTAAACGGTATTTGTAGTTTGCGGTAAAGTTACTGCCCTGATCATAGCTTCCTGCAGTTACAACTTCATCCTTGTCATAATCGTACATTGATATTATAGCACCGTTTAAAATAACATCATCTGTCACAAGGAATCGCACAATGTCTCCCACTTCCACTTTATCGCCTTTGAGTGCCCAGGAAGAATAATTCAAAACATCTGCATTTTCCGTAAGATACGATTTTATTGCGGTACCGTCATCAACGTATATTTTGTAAACATTCTCACCATTATTGTTTACAGCTTCATCAATATCTGTAACTATTCCGACTCTTGTTTTGCCACCATAGAAATAATTTCTGAAATCAAGTCCGGCTGTAAATCCGACCATCAGCACAGCATCAGCACACATCTTGTTTTCCTCGACGGCATAAGCGGACAGGTCGTAGTTATATATGCCGTAGTCAAAAACGTTTGATGTTATTGAAAGCATCTTTGTGTCCGAAACGTCTTTTGCATTCGCTGGAACACAAAATACCCTTGTGGAGGTGTTTACCGACGCATAACCGCTGAATGAATTATTCATGAATGTGTATGTTCTACCGGACTGCGATTTTAAATTTTTAATGTAGTGCAGGCTATCCGCGGTTTCTTTTGACGGATCGTAATTTCCGAGATAATACGGAGTGTCTATGCTGTCCAATATATTTTTGTCGTCTTTTTTATGTGATGTAATTCTGACAACAGTACATTTTTTCTCGGACGCTTCAAAACGTATATCAAGTTTGTCGAGAGCGTTTATTATAGAGTCTTCCGACGAATATCTCACACCATCAATAGTGAGTTTTTCATTATTGATATCAAATATCACATAATTTGCCTCTTCGGTATATGCGCTTATTTTCATAGAATCACTCAGCGAGGTTGCCCTCTTATAATCGCCGAAAACGGCATACATGCTGTCCGAAACATTTTCCGCCACATGCACAACCTGATTTTTGTAATTCAGGTATACCTTTACCGACGAACCGACTTTCGGCATAACGGCAAGCCCTTTATCAATCTTGTTCTTGTACTCGTATGAAAAATAATACTTTTGTCCGCCAATTTTTATGCTGTCCTTTCCGACACTGGAGAGTATATCATTCTTCAAGGCATTTGAAACTGTAATCTCAACATATGAGCCGTCATAACTGAGCGCATAAGAAACCACATCGTCATTTTTCACCATGTCTTTTTTCAGCGCATTACCGTTTGCGTTTCTAACCCTGATGTTATCGTCGTCATCCTTTATGCTCAGCGTTGCATCAGCATGTCCCAAAGAATTTGAAACCGCGAACTTATCATACAGATTGTACGATTCCGAGAAGTTTGTATTTTTGACAACAAGGTTTACATAACTTACAACACGCACCACATTATAACTTGACGAGTTATTTTTGAACAGCGTTACACTGCCGGTATTCGGCGTCATCAAAGAATTAAACTTTTCCGCTGTAATGCTGCTGTCAAATTTGAGCGGTCTGCCGTTGTATATTAACGTGAAATCCTTTGAAAGCCTGTATGTTTTGGCGGTATTTTTTGAATTGCTGACAGTATAGCAATAATTTGAATAACTTTTGATATCATCGGCGTCTATAACGGTAACATCATCGTTTTTCAAAAGAATTGAGACAATGACATACTTTTTGTCAATATACTTGTAGTATGCCGAAATCTCACGTCCAAAGAGATCTGTCATGCCGGTCTGATTAACATACTTATGTCCGTCTACGGCAATTTCATCCTCGTTAAGCTCACTCTCGCCGTCAAGACAAATAACACCGTCATCGGTAACCTTGCCCTCAGCGAGTTCCAAACCTATGTAATTATAAAAATACTTGTATTCGCTGCCGAAATTCAGGTCGGAATTTTTTATATTTGCCATAAGCATATTGTAAATAAGCTTTATGGCGTCATCTTTATGCAAACCGTTTGCGGACTTTGCGCCGATACCCTTTGTAAGACCGCATTTTGCCGCAGCAGCCGTATAAGTTCCCATTGTGCGCTTTATATTTTCAAATCCAAGCGCGCGCACCGCAAATGTATATGCCTCATTCAGATTTACGGGTTGTTTGGCATAGAACATTCCGTCTTCAGCTCCCTGCGCAATGTTCAGGCTCTGCAAAAACTGAACGGCGCCATATTCATCCATAGACGGTATAACGTCCGGAAACGGATACACGCTTTCATCGGCACGGTAGTCATAATCATATGTCAACAGATTTGCAACAGCTTTTGCAAATTCGCCCCTCGTAACCGTTCCGTCGGCGAAATTCATTATGCCGAGATCACGCACAAGGGCATACTGCTCATCCATTACAACATCAGTATTGCCTTCGTCTGCCATAACAGCACAGGGAATAAATGCCGAAAGCAGCAAAGATATTGTCAAAAGAATTGAAGTAAACCTGATATGTTTCATTTTCTTCCCCCTATTATTTGATATATTTCATAATTCTGCTTATCACCACAGCAGCCTCCGCCCTCGACACAAAATCTTTCGGAGCAAATTTGCCGTTGCCTTTTCCTGCAATCAATCCCTCATCTTTCAGATGCTTAACAGCCGACAGCGCATAATCCGATACACTGCCGATATCGGTGAAAATATCTGTATTTTCAGCAATGTTATCATTATCCGACTCATCACCGGATTTAATTATTCGATAAATTATAACTGCCATATCCTGCCTTGTAATATCGGTTCCGTATCCAAATTTCGACTCGCTGACACCGGATATTATACCATTTGATACCGCTGATGCAATATAAGAATAACTCCAGTTGGTCTCCGGAACATCAATAAAAGTGCATTTAGCGTCGGAATCATATTTTGCTGTGGCAAGAACAAGCATTTTTACAAACTGTTCGCGTGTAACATATGCACCCGGGGCATAATTTTTTCCGCCTACACCGCTGACAATCTTTTTGTTTAACAGCTCAACAATTGCGTCCTTTGCCCAATCATAGCCGTTCAGGTCATCAAATTCCGGTGTTCTTATTTCCGGTGTTTCGTTTATGGCATCTCTCATCTGCGATGATGAAATTGTTCCGCCGCTCTTCACTCTTCCGGGTGCTGAACCTGTACTTTCATTTCCGCCCGAAGAAGTGCCTTTAAGCGCATTTGCAAGCGCTTTTTCAAAAAACGGCTTAACGTCATCCGCGCTGTTAAATGTCGCGCCCACAAATGCGTCATACGTTTCGCCCGGTATGTGTGCATATGACGAAAAATCTATGTTACATATAGCTGCATTTTCTTTGAGAATATATTCAATTTGATTTTTTTGCAGCGGATTTTCAAGCTTTTTTAGAAAATTCATTTCTGTTTCAATATCTTTTTCTGTTTTGACGAACGCTGCAATGAGTTCATCGGATGTACCGGACGCAAACTTGCCGCGTTGAGAATTGAGACGATATGAAAAAAGTTCTTTATCTCTCTGCGATGTATATTTTGCATCAAAGTCAATTCCGAATCCGCTTCCCAAACGTTCACATTTCGCATACAACTCTGACTGCGGAATATATTTTGAGTCATTTAAGTCTGTAATCGAAATGTTCTTTAAAAATTCAAAAATATCCTCTGCGGAAACATAATCAAATTCGCACAGCATTTCTTTTTCGTTTGTGGAAATCCAGACATAATATATGCCGCTCGGCTGCCTGAAAGAAAAATTCTTTGTAAAATATCCGTTTGTATTTATCTCAAATTCATCGACAAACAGAGCTTTGCTTCTGTCATAATCCGAGAGCGAATTTTTTCTTTCGGAATATATTTCCATCCTGCCGTACTGGTTGCTGCCTGCATTGCCCGTTCCACCGACAAGCTGCATAACCGAATTTTCGGCGTCAAACACGTTTACAGAAACTATGTCGGATAACTTTTCGTCAGCAGACAGAATCGTTTTACCGAGCGGATTGTAAACAACGGAATCACATATGTTTTTGCCGCCATTATCAAGGAGAATTAATTTTATGTAATCGGCACTTCCGTCAAACAACAAATTAACATGATTCTGTGCGGTATTAGACTCGGCAACGCCCACATATGCATTATCTTTAAAGAATACGGCAAGTACATTAGCATCATCACTTGTATTTGCAGACACAGATATGCTTTCTGCAGTATCAATAGATGCGCCGGTGTATGAAACATCGTAATCGGCAATATACGCGCCTTTGGATTTTTTTGTTGAAAACCGAGCGTTCAGTCCCGAACACCGTATATGATAGCTGTTTGCCATATTCAACGGTTTAACATCAATTTCATATGTTCGGTTATATGCAAGCTTTTCCTTGATATCAAAGCTTGCCGTGTTTCCGCTTACGGTTATGTTTTCGGGTGTAACATTTTTTTCGAATTCATCCGTAATTGTGATTGCGCCCGCCTCGCTGAGAGCAGCGCTCGATTCCTCATCTATATCTCCCTCAAATTCAAGAATTATTTTGCTTTCGGGATCAATATCGGTGTTTTTGCTTTCAACAACCGAATTAAATTCAAATTTAATCTCCGGTTCATACGGAGATACGTTTGCAACCTCTATGTCATCGACATACATAACCGGTCTGACAGATCCGCGGTTTGTTTCATCAACATATGCTATCGGTGCGAACACCATGCCGGCATACTCTGTTGCAAACATATAATCATTTGTACTCGGCATCAATGCCGGGTAATTGTCAAGACACTGCTTTCCGTCCACAAAAACGCTGAGCGGTACGCAGTGTGTTGCATTATCAATTTTAGTTATGTCAAAAATAAAACTTACTTCAAACCATTTATCGGTCGGCAGTTTAACTCCGGCTGTTTTAACCGCCATATTGTTTGCGTTATCATTTGCCGACTGGCGGGTATTAATGATTGCCGGAATGTAGCTTGCGTCCTCCCAAGAGGCTGCGGCAGAATTATCAAACGCAATAGTTGCCACATAGTTTGACCTGTTACCTACCCAGGGCGCTCCGAGAATGGAAACAAACCCCGACTGTGACTGTGTAAGGCACGGCCAAGTGTATGTTTTACCGTCAAATTTACTTATATATTTATTTCTGCCGTCGGACGACAGTTTATATCCGAAAGCCGTTGCACTGTCAAAATACATGTCCATTTTTACAACGAGCTGTTTTCCCGGTTCATGAGGAGCCGTGGCACTTGTAACCGCCATCGGTCTGAGGTAGCGAAGCGTCGGAAATACAGATTCATTGTCCGAAACAATTTTCAGCACATTTCCCCTGCCGCTCCCCGTCTCGTCATCAACAACCTTGACCTCATTGTTGGTCATGTCGGCAAACTGCTTTCTGCCACCGACATCTGTCGTATATGATGTGTTAAACGCTCCGTCAATCATATCACCGATTTTAAGCAGGTTTTCATCACCGGCAGTCACGCTGTCAAATGTGTCGTGAACCAGAACCGTATTATCGGCAGCATACACCGCCGGCTGAATAACAAGACTTCCGGCTATTACAGATGCTGCTACAAAAATCGATATTGCAGTGTTTTTTATATATTGCATATACTTATTCCTTTCTTATTTTACAGTCAACGGCAATGCACGAAGGACTGTTACGCAAGCAACGCAGCAGTCCCTCCTGCAAATTAACAATAACCGTTATTTGCTGACAGTTGCACTCTCTGCGTAAGGAGTCATATTTTCAAGGCTGTCCCAAGCAAAGAGACGTACTGTTTTTACATCTCCGACATTGTCGCTGAAAGATATTGACTTGCCGAGCTCAGCACTTTTATCAAGTGTAAAGCCTTTAACATATTTTACTTCCAATACAACATCATTTGCGTCATATGCAACAGCGATTATATCCATCGGTCCTTTTGCCTCTTCAAGTGAATTTGCGATTATAAAGGAAACATTGTTTGTTTCGTTAACATAATCCACACTTATGTCATCCACATACATTGTCGGAGCAAGGCTGCCCTTGTTTGTATCGGACATATAAGCATTCGGTGAAAACGCTATGCCCTGATATGTTGTGTCAAATGCACTATTCGCCGGAATAAGACTTGTTCCTTCATACACCTTTTCGCCGTCGATGTATACACATACAGGAACAGAACCTAAATCGGAATTTGTCGGAGATATTTTTGCATTCAAATCATACACAAACTTCACCTCAAACCATTTTCCGGTGGGGAGGTTTACATCCTTCAGGTGCTTGCCTATGTTCTGAAAGGAATCATAAGTAGTTGTGCTTGCGTCCTTTGTATTCGGGAAAGTCAGGTATGCCGGAATATATGAGTTATCATTCCATGATGACGCCTTATCCGTGTCGAACGCTATTGTGCCGATTGCCACTGATCTTCTGTTCCATTTCCACTTATCATATTGGCTGTATACAGACATAAATCCCATATTAAATTTATCCAAATACCGATTATTTGTATCATCAGCGGATAATCTATATCCCAATGCCGTTTCTCTATCAAAGTAAAGATTTGCTTTTATTTCAAGCGAATTATTACTCGTATGTGCATTTCCGTTCTTGTTTAAGTAACTTACAATCGGGAATGTTGAATCAATGCTTGATTTAAGCGAAAGCACATTACCGTGATTCTGATTTGTTGGATCGGATACAACCTTAACCTCGTTGCTATTGTTAAAATTGGTCGGGGTGTTGCCGTTTCCTCTGGATTTCTCGGCTGAAAAATCGCTGCCTAATATGGCCGTTTCCGTGTTAGTCGTCAACAAATTATCAGTTACATCATATCCCGAAAAGTCATCGCCAGCAAATTTGTCGGACAAATATTTTGCCTGAATGTTATCTACATACATTGTCGGAGCAACAGTGCCTTTATTCGTTTCGGTTATAAACGCGTTTGGTGAAAATGCTATGCCCTGATATGTTGTGTCGAACGCTTTTCCTGTCGGAATAAGGCTTGTTCCCTCATACACCTTTTTGCCGTCGATGTATACACACACCGGAACAGAACCCAAATCGGACTGCGTCGGCGATATTTTTGCATTTAAATCATAAACAAATTTTACATCAAACCATTTTCCGGTGGGGAGATTTATTTCCTTTGCATGGTATCCGGTGTTGTTTGCATCGTCATACCCCTTGCCTGATGCACCGGTCTTATTTGGGAAATTCAGATATGCCGGAATATATGAATTATCATTCCATGATGATGCCTTGTCCGTGTCAAAGGCAATCGTGCCGATTGATTCCGATCTTCTGTTCCATTGCCATTCGTTATATGCGCTGTATACGGACATAAATCCCATATTTGATTTATCCAGGCACTGATTTGTAGCATCGGTTGATAATTTATATCCAAATGCCGTATCTTTGTCAAAAAACAGGCTTGCCTTAACCTCAAGTTTTCTGCCTTTTTCATGCTCATTTCCTTTACCGATTAAGCAGCTTACAACAGGAAATGTTGAATCAATACTTGATTTAAGCGAAAGCACATTACCAAGGTTCGAATTTGTCGGATCGGACACAATCTTAACCTCGTTATTAACAGTGAAAACTTGCTGACCACTGAGTCCTCTGGTTTTTTCGGTCGAGAAATTATCATTTAATATACTTTTTTTCGTATCAGCCTCCAACAAATTATCAGTTACATCATATTTTGAAAAATCTTCTGTAACAATAACGCTGTCTGCCTTGCTTACAGATTTAACATTATAACTTTTTGCAGTGAGTGAAACATCCATTGCCGCAGCGTTTGCGACCGTTGAAAACACAAAAGCTGTTGAAAGAATTGCTGAAAATAATTTTTTCATTCTTATATGTCTCCTATTCGTTATTTCTTATAATTTTTTACCCAATCGTCAAGCTGGCTCTGAGCTTCTTTAAGAATCTTCTGCAATCCGGCTTCGTTGAGCTTTTTAACATACTCATTCCAGCGGCTGTCAAATTTGTCGGGGGCGCATACGCCTTTAAACAAATCGGAATACTCTTTCTGCACGTTTGATACGTTATTGAGTTCCGTGCTTATCGGTGTTGAATCAAACTGGAATCCTATGATTCTTGAGCGAACAGCATTTTCGTTGTATTCAAGTGTCTTTTCCCAAACATCTTCATCTCTGCCGTCCATAACATATGCGTTAAACTGATTTCCGAATGCCCAGTCACGGTTAGGTCTGTAACCCTCATTGTCTTCGATAAGTTTAATTGTATTTTCGCCCGTCTTTTCGTAATGTTTTCCCTCTATGCCATAACAAATTGTGTTATATACCTCTTTGTCGGTATTTACAATATTCAAAAGCTGCATAGCAAGCTCGGGATGCTTTGAATTTGCGCTTATGGCGTTCATCGTTGACTGAGCGGCGTCATGATTCATATAAACCTTTCCGAGAGGCGCATAAGTTATATCACCGCCGTATTGTACCTTTGACTCTGCCTCAAATCCCGGTTTATCAACGCCAATACCGAATACGGAGTATCTGCCGGCTTTTGCCTCGGCATTATCATCACTGTATGTTGCGACATCGGCTCTGATGTAGCCTTTCTGATACCAGTCAAGTATGAGTTTATAAGCCTTTTTAAGAGTTTCCTCGGGAAATTCAACCTTGTAATCCTTTGAATTTTTATCAAGGTAAACAAAGTTATTCTGTATTGCCTCATAATTCGGATAAACCTCGTAGTTTGAACCCTGGTCAAATCTGAACGGTATTTTTTCGGGTTCACCCGCTTTAACTGCCGCAAGATAAGGCTCTATGTCCTCAATTTTGTTTACAGACGACGCGTCAAAGCCGTATTTATCGGCAAGCGACTGATATGTACATACACCCATCCTCGACGCTTCAACCTGATAGTTCGGTATTGCATACAGCTTACCGTCTACACGTGCCATGTCAAGAACATCTTTCGGAATAGTCTTTTTAATATCCTTGCCATACTTATCCAAAAGTTCACTTATATCTGTGAATGCACCCTTTCTGACACCGCTGAGATAATTAAATGCCCAGTTTGATGTAAACAAAATATCGAATGCTTCACCGGAAGATGTAATCATGCCCATCTTCTGTGTGTACGCTGTCGGTGTAATAAATTCAAAATCAACAGTTGCGTCGATCTTATCCTTGATGAGTTCATTTACACGTTCCTCAATAAGTTTCTCATCTTTCTGCGGCTGACAGCAAACATACCACTTAAGTACTGTTTTGTCCGCAGATGATGATTTTTTGGTGCAGCCGGAAAATACACTCGCCGCAAGAGCTGTCGCAAGGATAACCGCTGCAAATTGTTTTAATTTCATCAAATCTCCTCCTTTGGAAAATTATATATCAACATCAACCCTTAACGGAGCCGATAGTGATACCTTTTGTAAAGTACTTCTGAAAAAACGGGAAAACAAGTATCATTGGTCCTGCAGCAATTACCGCCATACCCATTCTTATCGCCTCGGTCGGTATCATGCTTGTGTCTACCTGAATACCCGACTCCTGCATCTGCTGAGCAAATGTAATATTATCCATCATTGTCTGCAAGAGATACTGCACGGTAAACATCTTGGAATTTGTTATGTACAAAAGGCAGGTGTACCAATCGTTCCAATGTTGAAGCAAAACAAACAATGCAACCGTGGCAATTGCCGGTTTCGAAAGCGGAACAATTATGGAAAACAGTATTCTGTAATGCCCGGCACCGTCAATCTTTGCCGCCTCAACCAATTCGCCGGAGAGTCCCTGAAAGAACGAACGAAGCAGAAATATGTTCCACGCACCGACAGCTGTTGGCAAAATGAATACCCACGGTGTGTTTGCGAGGTGCAGATAGCGTGTATTGATTATATAAGTTGCCGCCATACCGCCGCTGAATATCATTGTTATAAACAGATACTTTGAGAAAAATCCCCTATACTTAAACGTGCGTATCGAAAGAGGATATGCAAAAAGTATCATTACAAGCAATCCGAAGGCGGTACCGAGAAAACTTGTAAATGCCGTAAACCCATAAGAATTGATTATGTTCGTCGGATCTTTAAACAAATATTTGTATGCCGTAAAGTCTATCTTGTTCGGAATCAACTTGTAGCCGAGCTGCACCAGGTCACGTTCACTCGTGAGTGAGATTGACAGTAAGAGCACAAAGGGCAAAAGGCACGCTAAACAAAGCAGTACAAAAAACAAATCTATGAAAATGTTGTTGGTTTTTTTCTTATTCATGTATAAACCGCCTTTCTAAAACAATGCCGATTCAGGCTCTATCTTTTTGACAACAGCATTTGTTATAACAACAAGCGCTGTGTTTATAACCGACTGAAACAATCCGACAGCGGTAGATACCGACATATTGTTATCAACTTTTAATGCACGGTATATATAGGTGTCAATAACATCGGTAACCGGATACAGTGCGCCCTGGTCTTTTGTAACCTGATAAAACAATCCGAAATCCGCTCTCATTACACGTCCTATTGCAAGAATTGTGGTTATAATAATTACAGTTCTCAAAAAAGGTATGATTATGTTCCACCTTATCTGCCACTTGGTTGCGCCGTCAAGCTCGGCTGCCTCAAAATATGTAGAATCAATTCCCATCAGTGCCGCATAGTAAACAATACATCCGTATCCGACTCCTTTCCACACATTTGTCAAAAGCAATATTGCCGGCCAATATTTTGGTTCGGAATACCAGTTAACAGCCTTAAATCCCAATTTGGTTACTATGCTGTTAAGCGCGCCGTATGACGGATCAAGGAGTGCATACACCATGTATCCGACAACAACCCAGGATATGAAATGCGGCAAAAGCATAAATGTCTGATATGTTTTAAGCTTAATTTTACTTGCAATTTCATAAAGCATTAAAGCGACAAAAACCTGAGTTATAACATTTACTGCTATGAACAAAAGGTTCAGCCCGACGGTATTTCTTACAAGACGCCACAGGTTACCGGAATTTATAAGAAATTTAAAATTATCAATTCCATTCCACGGACTGCCGAAAATTCCCAGGTTATACCTATAATCCTTAAAGGCAAGAACAAGGCCGAACATCGGAAGATAGTTGAATATAAACAACAGCAAAGCCGGCAAAGCACACATAGACAGCAAAACAATGTTTTCACGGTTCATTAATCCGCCTTTTGCGTTTCTGCGCAGTCTTAAACAGTCACTTGTTGAATTTAACTTCATTACATCACATACCCCTTTCGGAAATCACATTTGTTAGATTTATTTTACAACATCAAAAAAATATTTTCATCTATCGTGGTTGCATATTTGTGCAAAATCTTGTTCACTGTTTCATAACAAGATTTTGCACAAATTGCCAATATACAAATATTGAAATGCATATATAATGATGTTATAATAATGGTAAAGGAATTTGCGCCAAACTACACAAAGGAGTTTTGAAATGAATAAAGTAATATTTGTCGATGACGAAAAAAACATTATTAACAATATATCTTCCGGAACAAATTGGGGAGATTTCGGTTTTGAGCTCTCCGGGATATTCATTTCCGCAGCAGATGCCCTTGAATTTATGAAAGACCACGAAGTCAATTTAGTCATAAGCGATATCAGGATGCCGGGAACGGACGGATTGGAATTTGCAAAAATTGTAAAGGAAAAATATCCCAACGTCATATTTGTAATAATATCGGCTTATGCCGAATTCGGATATGCGCAAAAGGCTCTTTCTCTCGGAGTAAGCGACTACATCGTAAAACCCATTACATACTCAAAAATATCCGATGTGTTAAAAAGGGCGTCGAAGCAACTTGAAAACCATGCAATGCTTTCACCGCGAAAGCAAAGTGACAGACACAAGGTAGCAACAGAACTGATAACGCAAAAATACAGCACACCGTCTGAGGCTGTGAACGATTTTGCAAAATGCAAAATTATTGTTGACGAGGCCTTAACACCGTTTGCCACAGTGAGGATATCTGTTGCCGAATACGAAAAATACTTAAAGGAAACATGGATATACGAGCCGTCGACATTTCAAAATGCATTTTCATTTGTAGCCGAGTCCGACAATCATTACACTATTGTAACAAAACACGGATACGGCTATTTGGAGATGCTAGTCATAGGAAATAATTTTGATGACTTTATCGGTTTTCTGAACGATATATTTTCTTTGATTATCAATAACTGCTACGAAATGCTCAATTGCATAGCAGTATGTGAAATTATTCGTATATACAGAAACATTAAAGAATTATTTTACACAAGCGCCGGCAGCTTTATAACGCTTGTTGTGCCGGAAGAAATAACAAACAGTATTTTGTCCGGTAATGCAATGAATGCCCGCGAGCTTATTAAAAAACACCTTAAACTTTATGAACATGACAGCATTAATCTGAGAAATTTCTTTTGCTGCTATGCTGCAAAAATTAATACATTTTGCGATATCGACAAAATTACAAACAATTTTTCAATGTCGGAACTTTTGACATCCGATGATGAAAGTATAAAACAAATGATACTTGACATTACCGACAAAGCGAGCATATACTTCTGCGCAAACGAAAGAAATGTTAAAAATCTGGTGTCACTCGCAAAAGATTACATAAACGAGCATTATTCGGAGGAATTATCACTTTCAAGTATTTCAAAAGCACTTTTTGTAAGCGAGTCTCACATATCCAGAACATTTAAGGTCAAGACTTCGGAAAGCATAATTTCGTACATTGCACGAGTCAGGCTGGAACATGCGCGCGAGCTTTTGCTCCGTTCAAATCTGAGTGTTGACGAAATTTGCTTTAAGGTCGGATACAAGTCAAGAAATCTTTTTTTTAAAAATTTTAAAGACACATACAGTGTCACGCCAAAAGTGTTCAGACAGGAGAACAGAAAAAATGAATAAAATTTTACACGAGAGTTTTAAATCATACAGATATAACAGTATCTTCCTTCGTTATCTTGCCGTAACGTTCACCATTTTCTTTATTTGCTTTGCCGTAATAACATTCCTGCTTGTACGCAGTATAAATTCCGATGTGTATGCATCGAATCTGGCACAGTATGAAAAAACCACCGCGTATTGCAGAGCTGAAACAGACAGGATTATTTCATCAACTTTTGCAAGCTATCAATCGCTTATTTCAGACGCAAACATAAACCAACTTATGAAAAAACACAAACCCAATGACATGGAATATATTAAGGCATATAACAATATGTCAGACAAACTGACATATTATATAGCCGATACGGACAATATGTATTCAATGTACATCTATTCTACCGCAAACGATTATATACACGCTGTATCATACACACCGGCAACTTCGGATTTTTCCAAATATTTTTCGGACATGTGGATTTTTGAAGAATATATTAAAAGCGGTGAAAACCCAATATATCATAAGCTCAAAAGCGAGAAAAGCCACTACTACATATCATTTGTATACGAAATAAACGAAGGTACTTCCGAAGCCGGATATGTGGCATATAATATTAATATTGATAAAATAACCGAACGTTTCAACATTCCGACATATCTTTTGGATGAAAAAGAATGTAATGTTCTGTATTCCTCAACCGGAGAAGTGAAAAATTATTCCAAATTAAAAAAATTGCTTTCGTCGGAAGCGTCCAATTGCCGTCTCGGAAACAGCGATTTATATTTTGTATTCGAAAACAATTTTAAAACAATCAGTGTGCCCCTGTACACATATTTTATAATATTTATAATGATACTGATTTTGTCGGCTATGTTTTCGTATTTTGTAGCTATTTCTTTCTACAACAATATCGAAAAAATATACCATTTACTGAAAAATCCTTTTGATTTTTCAGACAGCGTAAAAGAAAATCACAACAACGAGCTGACATTTATAATGTCAAACATCATCAATCTGCGGCATGATTTGGACAACAAAATGGCAATGCTCGGAGAAGCGCAGGCAACAGCTTTACAATTACAGATAAGTCCGCACTTTCTTTTTAACACGCTGAATCTTATAAGTTCAATCGCCATATCCGAGCTCAAAAGAGACTCCGATATAACAACCGTTGTGGAATTATTATCAAGAATGTTATACAAAACATTGGATACCTCCACACTGGTTTGCACACTTCGCGAAGAAATCGCCTATACAAAAGATTACATTGAAATTCAACGGTATAAATACTATAATTTTGATTCGGTGTGGACTATTCCGGACGAACTGTTAAACAAAAAAATAGTCAAATTCACGCTGCAGCCCATCGTAGAAAATGCCATTCACTACGGAATAGCACCTATTGCAAATGGTGTTATCCGCATTTCGGGGACCGTAGAACCCAACGGCGATGCTGTAATTATTGTTGAAAATAACGGCAAATGTATAGACAAAGCACGCCTGGAGGCAATCAACAATCACATAAAATCATGCGACAAACCGAGCAGCTCCATAGGCCTATGGAATACAAATCAGCGATTGGGACTGCTTCTCGGCGAAAAATCACATCTTGAAATCGGAATTTCGAATGAAATGACATGTGTTAAAATCTACATATAGGATAAAAACTATGCCGGAGTGCTGATTGTACACTCCGGCATTTTCTGTTCTTACAGTGACGAAAGAAAACTGTAAATTCTTTTGGCTATTTTTTCTGCGCCGATATCCGACGGGTGGAGTCCGTCCGGCATATATATTTCTCTTATGATATCCACCTTTGGCTGTATTCCGCTTGTATTGAATAAATCCAATACAGGCAGTCCGTAATAACCCGCCACTTCTTTTATTATATCGACATATCCCGACAAAAGCACCTCGTGTTTCAGGCCGATTTCGTTTATTTCATCATCTTCGCTTATTCTGTGAAGCGGAGTAATAAATACAATTTCGGCATGCGGATATTTGTTTATAAGCTCTGTACACAAAATGTGCAAAGCCCCGTAAAATGTGTATTCATCGCGCGACTCCATTGTGCCGATTGTTGAATCGCCGTGTCCGAAATCGTTTGTTCCGCCAAAAACCACTACTACATCCGCATTGCCGTCCATACCGTCAACCCGAGACATAAAATCCCTATCATGACGTTCCTTCACACTCTTGCGCCGCTGTCTTGCAATTCGTGTTCCGCCTATACCGTAGTTTTTTACTTCCGCTCCCGATATTTTACCAAATACCGATACGTAGCATTTTTCGGGTGATGACGCACCCTTTCCCTCGGTAATGCTGTCACCGAGAAACAATACTTTTTTGTTCTTTAATTTCATATAATCAGCTCCAAATTATGTTTAATTCAATTCTTTCAGCGTATCGCCCTTTGCCATCATAACCAAAATTTTAATTATAATATTACACCATTATTCTTTAAGATATGTCTTATTTTTGATACTTTCAAACACCTCGGTGTCACATTTTCCAAGACGCTGAGCGCCGCCGCTATTCCCGCTGCCTCGCCGGTTGCCATACATATCGCCATTACTCTGTATGACGCATGAGCCCTATGAGTTCCCGAAATACACCTGCCTGATGTAAGGAGATTATCCACACTGACAGGAACAAGTGCGCCGTATCTTATATCGTACGGAACAGCCATTTTTGAGTGACCTTCAGCCTGTCCGCCGCCGGAAGGATTATGAATATCAATTAAAAACCATGCATCATGAACAACCGCATCGTCATAATGATTTCCATTCTCAACATCGCCGTCATTTATAACATATTCACCCATGATTCTTCGGCTTTCTCTCACTCCAAGTGTTGAGGCAGTTGTCTTAACTTCACAATTTTCATAACCTGGTATATACTTTCTCAAAAAATTAACTATCTTTTCAATCTGAATACGCAGTTCAACTTCTGCAGCATAGTATTCTTCCTCATTTAATGCATTAAATCCGTTCAACTGCGTTGCATTAACATTTCTTTCACCTTTATAAAAAGTTTTATGAAGACGTACTATTGACACATTTTTCGGCAAAACACCGTTTTTTTCGCATTCAGCACAAAATTCAGAATACTTTCGTCCGTCAGGCAATTTTACAGGATCACTTCCACCAAAGCACATTATAGCTTTTTCTTCGTCTACATTATTAACTGTAAATTCAAGTGTTACCGGCTGCGTCAGCCCGTCGCCGTCTCTTCCAACCTTAAAATCACAACCGCAAAGATAGGATATCGTACCATCCCCTGTAGCATCAATAACTCTCTTGGCTTTTATGGCTTTTAGTCCCACCGGTGTGTTTATTATAACTCCATTTATGGTATTTTCATTTAAAATTACATCAACAACAGGTGTTTGAAGTAAAACCTTAACGTTGTTATCATATAAAAACTTTATTAATATTCCCTTTGCTTCCTCTGAATCAATATGAATTTCCTTGCCGTTTCGAGTCTCAACTTTTTCTTCATTACTATGTTTTTCGGAAAGCAAAGATATAATTTCATCATACATTGTGCCTTTTGATACTCTGCCCAATATCGGGCTTACATTTCCGAGTGTAAGGTTTCCGCCGACTGCACCATATCGCTCAACCAAAATCACATTCATGTTTTGTCGAGCGGCAGCAACTGCTGCACATATTCCGGCAGGACCTCCTCCCGACACGAGAACATCGGCATTGTATGCTTCTTCTATACATTTGTTATATATCATAGCAGTTACCCCCCATTATTGTATATCAAACGCAAAAATGTGTGCCTGAGCACTTCCGTATGTTGTCCAAAGCGATTCCGAAAAATATGTGTTTTTCGGGATAAGTCTTACAGCAGTGGTATCTCGGTTAATAATTCCTGTTATCATTCTCTGATGATTTGAATCCGTGTAATATACCTCTTCCCATTTCCCGTCATCATTTATAACCTCAACAGAAAATTCTTTGAGCATACATTTTGGAAATCCAAAAGTTGTATGATTATAGTCTTTGCGGCGGAACAATGTTGCCGATATATTCAGCGCATCGGGATTGCCATCCGTGTATTCACGGTCAAGATCACTGTCTACAATCAATCTGAATGATGTTATATGCTGCTTTTCGGCAAAGGTATATGTGATTGGTCTTCCGCATATTCCCCAATATCCGTTATCATTTCCCCATATTTTCCGGTCGATGCCGTTTTGAATAGCGGAAACATCTCCGTAATCCGCGCTCAGACTTGCCTTTTGAGTAAGCTCGGGCACTTTTCTGATGAACTTTGGCAGGAAACAGTCATCATCCAAAAGTCTCTTTTGGAGTTCGCTTATATGCGATAAAACTTCTGCCGGCAATATGTCATATTCAATCGCAAGCGCAGCCGCAGTTCCGACTGCCTGTCCGATAACTCCGCAGGTAGCCATCACTCTTGTTGTGCTGAACGCAAGATGCGAAGCACTTATATTTCTTCCGGCGAACATAAGATTCTTTATATTTTTAGAATATAAACTTCTGTACGGTATTCCATACGGTTCATTAAGCCGCACCTTTTGAAGATGACCTCCGTCATTGCCGTCCATCCAAAAGCCTCCGGGTAAATGATTATCCATCTGCCAGCCGCCATACGCAACAGTATCACTCGGAATTTTTCCGTTCATAACATCGTCTTGCGTCATAATATAATCGCCAACATATCTTCGGCTCTCACGCTTTCCGGGCAAAAAGCCAATCCAATCAAGTTCCCAATTATCAGCACCGTGGTCACCTTTATTTTTTATATGATCCCACACTCCAAATGCAATTTTCAGGAGTTCATCGCGTATTTCCTCGGTATCGTGTATTGAATCCTGTTCACCGCCAAGTTCAATCCAATAGAAATTTGTATTAATTTTTTCAAGGCAGTCGTGTGGCTTATTTTTCATATCCTCATCGGTATTGAAAACATAAGCCCATTTTGGCGGAATAAACTCAATTTTTCTGTCAGTTTCATGCGCCTGTATCATAAGGCTCATACCCATAGTTTTCCTATCCGCCGTCTCAAGCGCCAAGCTCTCGCCAAATGTTTTTTTATCCTCTCTTCCAAGCATATACTCCGCGCCTGCAAGTTCCGCAAGTATGCTGTCACCGGAGCAATCGGCGAATATTTTTGCATTAACCTCATGCCATGTATATGTTGTAAGCTGAAACCCTGTAACCGTCTTTATAGTTTTATCATCCGTAATCGCATCGCAACACGCACAGTTAAGCAAAAGCTCTATATTTTCTTCAAATTTAACCTTTTCATAAAGAATGGAATCCCAAATTGAAAAATTTCTCGATGGATTTCTATGCATATTCTCGAGTAATATTTCTTCCATTATGCCTGTTTCCTGTAGGTTTCTGACACGGCTGCCCGCACCGGACACCCACATTCTGATTTCTGATGATGAATTTCCTCCAAGAACGGGTCTGTCTTGCATGAGCACAACCTTTGCACCGTGCCTTGCCGCGGAAATTGCAGTAAGTATACCGCCAAGTCCACCACCTACAACGCATAAATCACAGTCATGTTTAACAGTTTTCAGCATATTTTTTAACATATCAATATTCTCCTATAAAAATCATATCTTTTTTCTGTTTGTCATTTCTTATCCGTTTTTGAGCAGCTGCATATATTTTAGTGCATCGTTAATTAAATTTGATATCATCAATTATTCCCAAATCCCAGCACAGTCTCGACAGAACGTATTTGTCCCTTATATCCTTTGACGCCTTAAATGTCATCGGGAGCAGTTTATTATCAATTCCTATTTCGTCACACGTTTTCGGAGCACCGATTGAATCCAGAACTCTCTCTATTTTTCCTGCCGAAGGAACTTCTTCTTTTATGATTTTTACAATATCGTTCCAACTATCAATAATTTTATCAAGTCTTGCCGCATGCTTTTCTACGTTGTATTTTTGTTCCTTCTTCTCAAGTTCAATCATAGATTCTGCGCCGCTACCGACAAAATCCGTGAGCAATTTGTTCCATTTTTCAACATCGAAACTCTTTACATACGCAAGAGCCTTTTCTTTATCGGGTGAATATTTTTGGACTTTTTCATATATCCGAGCCGCGACAAGAGTGCCGATGGCGCATTGTATTCCGTGAAAGTCTGTTTTTGTGCCAAACGCAAGTCCTCTCATATCCCATATGTGCGAAATATAATGTTCAACACCGGATGCAGGTCTTGACAACCCGGCATATTCCATAGCCATACCGCCCATAATCAATCCGTCAAAAACCGCCTTAACCGCCTCTGGTTCTCTTTTTAAAACACCTTCCGCATTATCAATGCACCTTTTCAGCGCCGCTCTTACTAAATCCGCAACATATTCGCAATAGTATTCTCCGACAAGCAGATGAGCAATTCGCCATTCGCAAATACTTATGTACTTTGCAAGCATGTCACCGAGTCCCGACTGAATCATTCTTATCGGAGCATTTTTTAAAATATCGATATCCCCGATAATAACATCCGGGCATCTGCTGCTTAGTGAAATCTTCAGTCCGTCAACATCCATTGACGAAGCCGCGGAAGCATATCCATCCATCGACGGAGCGGTTGCAACAATTATGTACGGATTTTTCGTAAGTCGGCTTAAAATTTTTCCGATGTCGTTTATTACACCCGAACCTACTGCGACAATCAAATCGCAGTCGTTATCATAGTGCATCATGACAGAGCCAACACTGTTTTCATCGGGTTTGACCGTTGCGCTTCCAAATACATATTTTGAAAAACTTATTCCGTCTTTTTTTAATAACTGCGACACTCTTTCACCGGCAGCTTTATATGTATTCACATCCGCCAAAATAAACGGCTTTGCGGAATTAAATGATTTCACAAAATCAGATATTTTTTCAACCGCGCCGGGTTCGGAAACAACTTTTTTTACAGATGTTTTATGTATCTTTCCGCAGCTGCAAATTTCACTCATATCAAATCACCCTCTCTTGATTTATCGTCACTGAATTCCACACATACCGGATAATGGTCTGACAAATACATTCCGTACACTTCATCATCCCATGTATATACGTATTTCACTCTATCCGCAAATTTCGCCGTGACATATATATAATCAATTTTAGCCTTTCTCTTTCCCCAATCATGAAATGTAACATCAATATTTTTCGTTATATCAAACAGTTTGATTCTGTCAAATTCGCTGCAATACTTGATAGTGTCGGACTCCGGGGCTGCATTGAAATCACCGCCGAGTATAAATGGTATATTGTCTTCATCCGTTTCATCACATGCGCAATTTAATATTTGCTTGATTCCCAATATTCTGGCTTCATCGGATATATGATCCAAGTGTGTATTTAAAACCCTGAAAACCATTCCGTTTTCGATATCGCGAACCTTTACCGTGAGGCACGTTCTCGGACAATCGCTCTGATTTTCATAACGCGAACCGGCAACGTACGGTGTGGGGCTCAGCCAGTAACTATCAAATCCCAATACCTGAATTCTATTCTTTTTAACGGCTGTATAAACACCCTCACCATCATAATCCGCATTACGAAAATGTCCTATAAATTCATACTCGCAAAGCAATCGCTGCATTATAACGAGATGTTCTTTCCTAAACTCCTGAAACAAAATAATATCCGGCATTTCACTATGTATTTTATCATAAATGAATCCTGCCCTAAAAACAAATGACCTGATACCGTCATAGCTGTTATCTTTATCAAAATACACGCTTCTCGCATTGAATGTAACAACTTTTATCGTGCTCATACCAACACTCTCCTTGACTGCTAAATTTATTTATGATACAATAATAGCAATCAATTCACAATATGTCAACATTGGCACAAATAATTGAATTAATCGTTCGAACTTTGAACTGAGATGTGATTTTTTTGTTCAAAATATGAATTCAGGAGAAAAGCTATGTCGTTTTATGAGAGAGAAAAGGAACTATTAACTACCATTGAAAAATCGGAATATATATCAATTGACGCACTTTTAAAGCAACAATATACCAGCATTTCCACGCTCCGCCGTGATCTTATAAAGCTTGAAGAAAAGGGACTTATAATACGAACACACGGCGGTGTTATGGCTGTAAAAAATTCACCGGATGACAGAATTTCTTTCTTTTTGCGTGAGAGTGAACAATCCGAGGAAAAAAAGATTATTGCAGGCAAAGCTGCCGAACTGATAAACGACGGTGATACTATTATGCTTGACGCATCGACAAGTGCATACTGCGTTATACCATATATCGCCGAAAGGTGTAAAGAAGTAGTCGTTATAACCAGCGGAGCGAAAGCTTCATTTTTACTCGGCGAACTCGGTATAAACAATATTTGCACGGGCGGAAAAATGATAACAAAATCTTTTTCATATGTAGGTCAAATTGCCGAAAAAGCAATACAGCGTTATAACGCGGATATCGCATTTTTCTCATGCAGAGGTGTATCGGACAGTGGCTATCTCACAGATAATTCCGTGGAGGAAAATGATATCCGGCGCATTATGATAAAGCAGGCTAAACGAAAATTTCTTCTTTGCAGCAGCAATAAATTCGGTAAAACCTGTCTTAACAACCTTTGTCATTTATCGGAAATTGACGGAATTATCAGCGAAACGGATATACCGCGCAGCATTCTTGACACAGTTAATAAATAATCGGCGCATGTTTGTGTAAATTCGATTTAAATTTGAAAATACACACTAAAACACCATTTAATACCAAAAAACAATTTACATAAAACTCCCATTTTTACAAACAATAACTGTGTAAAATATAAACAGCGAACAAAGGATAACACATGCAAAGTCATGCATGAAAATCTTAAAGTTTATATGTTTAAAAGGAGTTTTTTATATGAAAGCAACAGGAATTGTCAGACGTATAGACGACCTCGGAAGAGTGGTAATACCCAAAGAAATCCGAAAAACAATGCGTATTCGCGAGGGCGATCCTTTGGAAATTTTTACCAACAGAGACGGCGAAGTTATTTTCAAAAAATATTCACCTGTAAGCGAACTCGGAGATTTTGCATCACAATATGCCGACACACTCTACAAGACATCAGGTTTTCCGATATGTATAACCGACAAGGATTCCGTTATTGCCACTGCCGGTGTTTCCAAAAAGGAACTTTACGAAAAACCGGTGAGCACAGAAATAGAAAAAGTTATGGAAGAAAAAACCGCATTTGTGTGCAGCAGTGAAAAAAATCTCCCGGTTACCGACACAAGCGACAAATACAATGCCGGTATAGTTTCTCCGATTGTCTCGGAAGGCGACGTTATCGGAAATGTTGTGGTAATGCGCATCGGCAGCAACGACAAGATGACTGATGTTGAGCTCAAACTTGCAAATGCAGCATCTATGTTTTTGGCAAAACAAATGGAAATTTAGAAAAACTTTATCGTCAAAAAAGCAAAGCCAAATTTTACTTTCGGCTTTGCTTTTTTCATTATTTAATCAAACAGACTTTTGTAATTATTAAAAATAAATTACTCTTTAACACTTCTTATAAACTTATCGTCCATTATCAATCGATATATTGCAACAGCAATCCCTCCTATGTCCAATTTGCTTAAGTCACGTGTTATTGCAACAACTGCAACATTAGCAGATGATGCGATAAAATCAGAATATGAAAGTATCTTTCTTGTCCGCACTTCATAGAGCTTTTTGTCCGTTATCGTATTTCCGTCAAAAAACAGAGCATGTATCATTGCAATTATTGTATTAATTAAAACAGCGTAATGACAGACGGATGTGCAGACAAAATATTTCGATTAAATGTATATCCTATATTTATCATTATCCGTTCAAATTTCATAAGATTTCCGGCGGTTTTAACCGCAAAATCTACATCATCACGCAGAATATCCCGATGGGTTTTCTTGCCTTGCTTGTGTAACCAATATGTCTTTTTATTGCCGTTGTAAAATTTTTCATTTGTGGTTTTTGTAACCGAGTGCTTCTGAAATTTCTTCTTGTGTATGCCCCTCCAATCTCATTTCAAGTATTTTTTTGTACTTTTCAGACAAGCTATCCGTAAACTGTTTTACCATCACCTCCGATAATACTTGTTCCTCTGTGTTTGCTGTAATATCTTCAAAATCCAACTCCTGTCCGTTATTATACTTGGTATATTGTTCGATTTCCGCATCAAGCGACACAATAGGGTGCTTAGTTCTCTTGCATCCCACATTCCGTCATAGTCAATAAATCCTCTTATCCATATCGGCAGAGAGTAAGCAATTATCCAAGCAGTGTCGTGATTTGAATAGACTTCCATTTTTGGACTTACATTCAAATACGGCCACACCATATATGCGACACAGTTTATAAGCCCGTTCATAAAAATATCACTTTCCACAAATCTTATAACCTCTGCATCATAAAAGGCTGAAGCCGGTGTGCGTGGAATCCACATAAGCTCTTTACCTCTGACCTCCAAAATCTCTTTTGGGATTCTGTAAAAGATAGGCAAGAACTTTGAATTAGCATAATAATACTCCAAACCTTTTTCCAAGGGTAAAGTAACCGCAGGGAGATGCACTTTCATATCCATTTTTATTCACTTCCTTTCCAAGAATAGTGTTATCTAATATATAACGACATAGGTATATGTAAAATGTTCCTGTATTTCAAAATTATTTTATCAAATACTAAAATGATTGTCAATATATGCAATCAGCAACAAAAAAAGCCTATCACTTTGCGGAGTGATAGGCTTCGGTGTAGTACATGAAATATTTTATGAATCGTATATCGCTTGTATATACATATTTTTTGTTATGCTAAATGATCACCGATTTTCATATTTATCTATAAATGACTCACATTCCTCCAAAGGAAGTGCTTTGGAATAATACCATCCCTGAACAAAGTCGCAAGCAGATGAAGATACAAGTGTGTTTTGTTCTTCTGTTTCTACACCCTCGCAAATAACTTTAATATTCAGGCTGTGCGCAAGAGCAATAATTCCTGTAAACAGGTCTTTACCTTTTTCATTTTCGGTTTTGAGTAAAATATCACGGTCAATTTTTACAACATCGATTGGATAATCACATAAATTGGCAAGGGATGTGTAGCCGCTTCCCAAATCGTCAAGATACACTCTGAACCCAATTTCTTTACACAACTTTACATTATTCGTTGCAGTTTCTCTGTCCTTTTCCATAGCATGTTCGGTAATTTCAATAGCAATCTTTGATTTATCAAAAGAATAACTGTTTGAAATCATCTTGAGTTTATCAATAAAATTTTCTTCCGAAAGGGTTATTCTTGTAAAGTTACAGGAAAGAGCGATATTTTCAAAAGCCGTACCCTTCCATTTTTCAAGCTGACGACAGGCAAGCTCAAACATATAAAAGTCGTGCTTGCCTATAAGCCCTGCTATTTCCATGTTCCCAATATATTTACCGGGACCAACAAGTCCTTTATCAGGACTATCCCACCTTGAAAGAGCTTCTGCTGAAACAATTTTCTTGGTTTTGTTATCAACAATAAACTGCAGATACATCTTGAATTCGTTTTTCTCAAAACCCTTCAAGATGCTTTCGGTGATTTTCTTTTTTTCTTGAATCATATTTATAGAATGAATATCGCAGAAAACAATCTGCTTTTCCGTACCAAAAATTCTGTTACAGTTCTTTCTGAGATTAAAAAGAAGAATTTCACAATTTCTGTCAGAACTTCCAAGATGAAAAACGGCAGAGTGAAACACAAGTTTGTTGTTTTTCTCCTTCACAGCTTCAAAACTGTTGAGCTTATTCATAACTTCGGTGAGTCTTTTTTTTGCGTCATCATCATTTGTTGATTGAAACGCAAAGGCAAAGCCGTTTTCGGTAATTCGTGCAGAGATTTCTCTGTCGCCCGTATGCTCCAAAAGAACGGATGCTGTGTATTTGAGTACATCGTCAAAAGAACTGTCGCCGTGATAAGAACGAAGATAGCTGCTGTCTAAAACAATATATGCAATATAATAAAGGCTTCTTGAGATATCGCCTATAGTGTATCTGAAATGATATTTGAAAAATTGCAGATTTCCCATTCCGGTCTCGGAGTCTGTCATCTTATCCGCCTCATTTTCTTTGCGGATGCGTTTGATGCGAAAAATCAACAGAATTACAGAGACAAGCAAGCTCAAGCAAAAAACAAGTGCTATTACAATCCAAATGTAATTTATCTTTGTATTTTCGGTTGCATAAGAAAGATATATTCCGCTTTTGACATCTTCCGGGATCTCACTTGCTGCAGCTTTGGTTTTTGAAATCAGTACATCATCCGTAAGGCTTGTGAAAACAAGACCAGATTTCACTGTTTTACCGTCTTTTTCAAAGGATACGAGCTCTAAATAATCCTTATAATAAGGCAGGGTGCTGATATTTTCGGAAGAAGAAACAATCTCCACCTGCAAATTTTCTCCCATTGTATTTTTATCAGCTTTATTGCCATTGATATAAACAAAATCCACACCTGAGCGTTCAGAGATAATCCTCAGCATATCGGGAATAATACCACAGTATGCGTTATTTTCCTCGTCATAAAATTCAACCGGATAATTATCAGGACTTCCCGCTACATAGATACAATCTCCCAAACCCTCGGTTTTTTCAGTAGTATAAACCTCTGCAAAAACCGGCTGAGCACCAAAAATAATCAACAGGAATATTGCAATCATACATTTTCTCATTTATCAAATCACCTCGCCTCTGTTAAATATTCATCTTCTTTCGTTCAATGCGTCCCCAATCAAGTTTTTTCTTTTTATAGCCCTTGAACGCCGTAAGTCTTACAAATGCCATTATAAACCTTAAAGTTGTAACCTCAAAGAAGCAGAGCATTATGGCTTTCATACAGTCTTTGAAGGTAACTGTCAAATCAATGGTCTGTATTCTTGAGAAAAATGCCGTGAGTGTCAGTATGGAGTTATATGACGCATAAATCAGCATAAAAAGGAGCATAAACGGCAAATTGAGTAAGTCTAAAAAGAATGCCGCTACCATTGTGAACACGCCGAAAACTTCAATAAACGGTGAAAGTAATTCATACAGCAAAAAGTACATATATGAAATAAAACCAACTGCACCGAATTTAGGATTTGCCATCATCTTTTTATGCTTCCACATTGTCTGAAAAAGTCCAAGATGCCAGCGTTTACGCTGTTTTTTCAAATCTCCTAATTTTTCAGGCACCTGAGTCCAACATATTGCATCGGTTGCATATTTAATAGAATATGGAATCTGATTTGTAAGGCAGAAGGAATGAAGCTTTACCACAAGCTCCATATCTTCGCCCATTGTGCCGTGGTCATAGCCGCCTGCTGCAATAACTGTTTCTTTTTTGAACATTCCAAACGCTCCCGATATAATCAGTGAGCCATTAAAATGGTCAAATAAAATTCTTGACGCCAAGAAAGAACGGTCGTATTCCAAGAGCTGCATACAAGCTAAAATATTCTTAGGCAGTCTGTATTTTATAACTCTGCCACTTTTGAGCGTTACATCATTACAAGGTCTTACCGTTCCGCCTACCGCAACCACATTTTCTTCTTCCAAAACGGGAATTACAATCTTTTTTAAGGAATCATACTGCAGAACGGAGTCTGCATCCATACAGATAAAGTACGGATACTGTGCAGCATTGATACCCATATTAAGAGCATCTGCTTTACCGCCGTTTTTCTTGCGAATAAGAGTAAGAGGAACCTTCTGCTCATAAGATTCATAAATAAATTCCTCCGGCTGACAGGCTATACTTCTGTGGAGAGGTCGTCTTACAGGCTGCATATTATATGCTTCAATTAAAACGCGCGATGTTTCATCCTTTGAGCCGTCATCCACAACGATAATCTCGTAAAGTTTATAATCCAGCGAAAGTAAGGATTTGACAGTCTGCACAACCGTTACTTCCTCGTTATATGCCGGAACCACTATTGTTATTGGCACAAAATAGTTATCTGTAAACTTATTCATCAGTCTGTCTTGCATCTTTTTTCTGTAAAGAGTTGATGCACCCACAACCACCGATAAAAACAAAAATGTAGAGTAGCCGATGAGATATATGACAAAGCAAATGCTGATAATGTCAAAAACATTTTTTATTGTTTCCATTTCCATTATGATTTCACCGCCTCCTTTTCTGCATTTCTCTTATCAAGACGGTAGCGCATAATTTCTCTTGCGTATCTGTCGTTTCCGTCAAAAACATTTATCAAATCGTGATATCTATATCCAAGTTTTTCAAGGCTTATTGCACTATTCTGTCTTACGTACCAGTTAGAGCTTGAAAGGTTTTCGACCAATATTCTGAAAGTAACATCGCCGGGATATGATTTCAGTGCAGATGAGGCAATCGCCTGATATTCCCATGTGCGATCTTCCAAATTTTCCGCTATCGCCCAAATACTGCTTTCAGCTTCCTTAATCGGGAATTTTTCAAAGTATCGAATAGCTGCAAAACGAAGCTCGCTATCTGCCTTTTCGTTTGATAAAAGCTCCAGCATTTCTTTATCACAGCGGATATTGCCAAAACGGAAGTAATTCAAAATATTAAGCTGCATTCCGGTGGAATATGCATTAAAGCTTTCAAAAAGCATATCTTTTAAGCTTTCTTTATCCCCAGTGTAATTCAAAAGTCCGTCATAAATAAGCTTTGAGTGATGGAAGGATAAGTTTTTGTCTATGATTTTTAAGGATGCCACAACAACATCAGGTCTTTGCATGCTGTAAAGTGCTTTTAAGGTATTTTCTCTGCAATATACATTTACAGACCTTAAAAGATTCAAAAGAGCATCAAGCACTTTTTCACTATCATAATGCTTTAGTATGTTGTATTTGTGAAGTATGTAAGGAAAATATGCAATTTTTATGGTATCCTTGCTTATGTAACGATGAGTAAGATATTCAAATACACAAAATATTTCAACAAGATATTTCTGTGCCATATCAGGCTCTTTTCGGGAAACACTTTCAAGTGCTCTGTCAAATGCCGTAATTCCGGCGGTTCTGTCAAGCTTTTTGCAAAGATATTTTATATGTTTTTCTGAGATTTCTTTGCCGACTTTGATAACTTCTATCTGGTCACAAATGATTTTTTTGAGTTTTTGAGAATTATTGCTGAGTGCTTTCTCACTGTGACGCAAAACAAAAACATAGACTATGTTAAATGCTATCATGCTGATGCATATTGCGATATAAACATAAATCATAATCTCTATTTTCATTTTCACTCACACCCTTTCCATAACCTCTGCATTATATAATATGATTGTTTGAGTCTTTCGTGATATGTTACCTTGTTGCCCCAACCCTTGAGCTTTAATTTTTTTAGGGCAATCATCTCGCTTTTACTTCCTGCCCCTATATATATTTCGCTGATAGTTATATTTTTTATGCCGTAGTTTCCGTCATAATAATCGTCATGAATTTGCATTCTGGACGGATCAGAAAAATTGAGCAACTGCCACGGGATTCTAATCTCTATGTAATCGCCTGCTGATATAAAATCTGCAAGAGAATTAAACTCTTGGCTTTTAGGATTGGCATTACCGTAAAGAAGCTTTCCTGTTTCAATCAAAATATCAATATTTCTCTCAAGAGGATTTTCGCTTAAAACCTTTTTCTCAACAATAGTATTTATCGGCACAAAGATGGGAGAATTTTTTTCGGGAATGTTTTCTTTTCTGTATGTGTCAAAGCCGTTAATTCTTTGAGAATATGTAGAGCGAAGTGCCTCATATCTTTCCTGAACCAGCAATCTTGTGTTGTCAATGCCGTTTATTACAAGTAGAAAGTCCGCTTCTCTGTCAAACTTTGCATCGTATTCTTTGCAGTAATTACTTCCTGTTTTCTGCGTAGTATCAATGGGTATGAAAATAATATCATTTGAAAAATCAAGGTTTTCCTTTTTCACAAGGAAATACATAAACTTTTCATCATACTTTACCGAAAGCTCGATATCTTCTTTTATGAGGTTATCATCCTCATTCCACTCGGATATATCACCATCAACATAGCAAACAGATTTTTTCTCTCCCGTGTCAAAGGATAAAAGTCCGAAATACTGTCCGTTGGTCTGATAGTCCGACCAATAAGGAGAGCGTTCTTCGTTAATGGCATAATAAGTATTCCATGTGCGTTTTGACCAATCATCCTGCCAGGAATACACACACCCTCCATTTAATCCTGCAAGCTTTATGTCCTCCCAACAATCGGCAAGCGCCTTTCCTTGTTCATTTTCCGATACTCTGCTGTAAACGCCCTCTCTGTCTGTTGCTTCGTGCTCCACATTTCTTCCTGTCGAAATACCAAATTCAGAAATCACAACAGGCAAGCTGTGGTGAGACTCAAGCATCATAAAATAGGTTCTGTAATCGTCAAGGGTTCCATTTTCGTTATAGCAAGGCTCTGTTTCTCCAAAATCATTGATATATTGGAGCAGGTCTGTCTGAAAAGGATAAACATGATAGGATGCAAACTGCCCTGAAACAAATTCATCCGTTACAGCAATATTCTCCGTATTGATAAAAGCATATTTTTCATAAAGCCTTGCAACATCTTCGGGATATGTAAAAGGATCTGTTGCCGGCTGATTTGAAAAGGCAACAAGTCTTTGTGTTTCATATTTTTTGGTTTCATATTCAATCAGCTTATCGCCTACAGTTGCAAGCATAATTTCAAAAGGTGCCGCCATGTCCTTTGCATACATATATTCGCCATTGTATGAAAGACCTGAATTCTTGTATTTCTCATTGGTGTATGCCACAGTCGAAGGTTCCCAATCAATACCGAGAATATATCCAATCACCCAATCGGATACATCCTTTTTAAAAGACCCTGAAGCCGAGGAGGCACGTCTTCCAAGCTGTATTTTCTTTCTTCCGTGAATTACGTCAACGGCGGTTTTGGCGTTGTCCTCAAAGCTTTCCATAAAATCTTTATCAAAAGCATCTCTGTGAGAAAACTGCACATAATCATTTACGAGCACGCCTTGCAGTAGATAGAGAGGATTTTTGTTATTTTGATTATATTTATAAAATGCGTTGTAAAATACATCCGACTGCACACCGTAAACCCTGACGGTATTTGCACCCATTGCCTGAATTTGCTCAAACCATCGAAGGTAGGTATCTTCACTGGTGGCGTAATCGGCAGACCACTGTCCCGGAACAGCAGAGCCTAAATTTACGCCCTTTATTTCAAATTCTTTGAACTTCTCATCCGACTTTATCAAAATACTTTTACCGTCTGTCTTTACAAAACACCGAGGCTCATTATCTCCAAATGAAATATGCCATCCAAGATGGTAATAAGCAATGTCAAACATCAAAAAGAGCATGATAATAACAGAAACAATGATGATATATTTTTTCACTGCTTATTACCTCCTTATCTTGCAAAGTTTTAATAATTATAATTCTTGACTTTTGATTCGGCGCTGTATTGTCGGAGCGAGTCAATATTTTCATTCATCCATTCACAGCGATTTTTGATATAGCCCTTTAACTGACTTACCGCCTCATCGTAAGAATGTAAATTTCTGTGGAAATCAAAAAGACGGTCCCATTCAGGCAAAAAGGTGTGTCCCCATTTTTCAAAATTTCTGTCTATGGCAGGACCTAAATATTCTATTACGCTGTCTATATAGGAATTTATATATTCCTCATTTAAGTATTGTTTTTCTAATTCGTAATAACGACTTATTACCTTTTCCACAAACTCCTCGTCTTTGAAAAGCATATCATACCAAAGGACGTCCTGAAGATGGAATATTCTGTGGGAGGTTTCGTTTTCCTGATAGTTATCAAAGGCATTATTAAAATCCCACACGCACATATGAAGCTTTCCGTCTATACCTTTATATATATATGTAGACTTGCTTCCTGCATCGTAGTTACTCGTAAATTCATTAATAAGAAAATAATCAATAAAAGAATTTACATCAATATAATTTTCATATCCAAAATCTTCACTGTCATAGTCGTAGGAATAAAGAGCCTTCTCAAAGTCCGAAAAATCCTCGCATATTCCGCT
The DNA here is from genome assembly GCA_934463115.1 of uncultured Clostridia bacterium. Classification (GTDB taxonomy): domain Bacteria; phylum Bacillota; class Clostridia; order UMGS1810; family UMGS1810; genus CAKSIN01. The sequence goes on along the minus strand of CAKSIN010000002.1, from coordinate 71,096 downwards.
TGCAAGAAACGGCGTAAGATTGGCATTGCCCGGATATACGATGTTAACCTTGCTGTCGGTTTTATATGTATAGCTCGTGAAATTATTTATATTTTTAAGTTCCGTATTACTGCCTCTGTCAAGTCTTAGCAAATAGCCCGAAAATGAATTGTCCTTTTTGTTTACCGAAAGCTCAAGCCTTGCGCCCATCTTTCCTGCCGTTATGGTTTCTGTAAGCAGATACAGCCCCCGATATTCACCATTTAAGATAAGCTCACAGAAACGCACATTGGGAGCATATCCCATAATGTCACCTGCAAGATTGTAGCAAATATAATTGCGGATAAGAGTTTTATCAAGATATGGGCCGTGAAGTGCCCATTCGTGATGTGCATCCATCCCAATAAGGCTTTGCGGGTTATTTAATCCCCCGGAGGTTATCATTTTAATAATGTATCCCTTTTTCTCAAAATGCCTTGAAGAGTTGCCGCGTATGCGAATTCTGATATCACTTGATACGGAAGATGCATCTTCGGTATGATTATTTTCGCCGACATTATCAATCACCGAAAGCTTTGAGAGTATGGTTTCTTCTCCCGTTTCCGACATAGTATACTGAAGCGTGCGCCCGCTGGAAGCATCTAAAATCGGCTCACCGGGAATGGTCTTGCCATTTGTATCTATCTTAATGATAGGAAGATGCGTGCAGAATTTTCCGTCTGTGTGTGAGCAAGCTGCCTTTTCTTCTGCTTCAATATGTTGATGATACCTTTTTCCGTTATCCTCCGGCATAATAAAACTTATACAAAGGACCATGACCAGCACCAAGGCTGTAACAGACATTCCTATTATTTTATATTTCAACCCCGGCACCTCCTTTTGCGGTCAGTTAATAGGTTTAATTTGAAACCTCATCATTTTGCATAACGGTATTAACATATTCGATATTACCGATTTTATAAATCTCATCGCAAATACCAATGTTGTTTTTCCTTTCTGCCTGAGAAAGAAGCTTTGCAGTAATTTCGTAAATAAATTCAATAGATTCTGTTGTTGAGTTTTTCACTCTGAGCACCGCTTTTGCACCAAAAAATTTATACATTACAGCCTGAATTTGTGCCTCTTTGGTACGGTTACCCCTAATGATTACAAGCATGCGGTTATTATTCTTGATTGCACCCAATATGAGAAAAAGTATAAATACGAATGCACTTCCGATACCTGCAACGATAAAGTCACCCACGCCGCAGCAAATACCTACAATAATTGTCCAGAATATGTAAACGGTATCTCTTGAATCCTTAATTGCCGTCCTGAAACGAACAATAGAAAGTGCACCGACCATACCAAGGGAAAGTGCTACGTTGTTTCCGATAACCGTCATAACCATTGAGGTAAGAACTGTTAAAACAACAAGTGATACATTAAACTTTTTACTGTAAATCGTTCCGCGGTGTGAAATCATATAGGATATAAAAATTAAAAATCCCAAAATTCCCGAAACTAAAATATTTGCTGCAATCTGCTCCCACGAGAGAGTTGGCTGGTCTTTGATAAGATTAAAAATCTGACTTCTCATTTTCAAAAACTCCTTTTATCATATTTCATCATAGCTTTGCTGTCTTGCTAAAGCGTATTTACTTACCGACAACTCACTTTTGTTGATACTGTTTATAAACTGCCTGATGTAATCGAGCAAAAATCCGTTGAACTTTACCTCGAGCACCACATTAAACTTATCTAAAACAGGATACATCACAAGATTTTCCGAAAATAAATCAAAATTGGTTTCCGTTGCCACAATGTTATTGTCAAAGGTAATCCTGATTTTATTTTCCTTTGCAATGTACGCTTTACGGTTATATTGAACAATCGTTTTCGGTCGGTAGCACTTATAATGCATAAGTCCGTAACATTCTCTTGCAAAATCCTCTTTGTATTTTAACAAAACTTCATACTTTCCGGCAATTAACGCCTCTGCGTCCGCTTTTGTCATACGAAGTGAGCGTTTCTTCTGATTTGCCCCTTGCTTTTGCTTCATTTCAAGCATTGCAAAATCGTGCTTTGCGTCATAAATTCTAAGCCTTATTTTTCGTCTTGTTTCAACGCCTTCAAGCTTTTCAAAGAAATCGTCATCGTAAATTGTGTCAAAATAGAGTGAGCGTATGATGTAGCCGTCTGTCCCGTTATGCTCATCTTGTATCATTAGCATATCGAGATAATGAGATTTAGAACGAAACTCATCAATATTTATTAAAAACTTCTTTTCTTCTCTTGTTACAACATTCATAAAATCCCCTCTTGCAAAAAGAAAAGCTGCAATAACAAAAAGCCTTGAAAGACTCCTATCATTGCAGCTGGACTGGCGTGGCATAAAGCTTTAGCCTCTTTGCTTTGCGTCACCGGCTTTCGCCGATTTTGCTAAATATTAATTTCTAGATATTATACCACAATGATTCACTTTTGTCAACTATCCTCTGGCAAAAACCCAAAGCGTATACTGTTTTTTTACAAAACACCTCGCTTTTTAAAGTCCAAGAATATGTCCGCACCCCCCTCTCGAACAAACCAAAAAGAGCTAGCTGAAAATCAACTCAGTTAGCTCTTACTTTTATAAATAATTTAATGTTGCCAAACCGTTGCCAATTTGCACTCACAAGTGCCGTAAATGGCGTGGTTAAGCCACTTGTCGGATGTGATATGTCATTCCCACTCAATAATCTCTTTATTGAAAATCAGTTTGTCAATAATGTCGTTTAATTCCTGCTTGTTAAAACCTCTGCTTTCCAAAAGAACTTTTGCAACAGCGAATATTTCTTTGTTAGTCAAAAACTCCCGTTCCGTCTTAATCAATTTATAACCGCCTTTAACATAATCGTATTCAATTGTTGCATCATCACCGATTTCATATGATTCGAACAGGTATGCGCGCAAATCATCAATATCTCTTTGCACGGATTTTTCACTTATTTCAAACTCATCTGCAAACTGTTTTTTATTTATAATATCACCGCGATTTAAACGTTCGTACATATTCAACAGTCTGAAACTCTTTGTATTATCAACTTTCACATCAATTCACCTCGGTAATATTATACGCCTACAAATGGACAAATACTGTCCATTCATAGGCGTTAATTTAATTCTATACTTCCATAATAACAGGCAAAATCATCGGGCGGCGCTTTGTCTCGCGGTAAAGCTGCTCGGAGATTTTACTTTTTATATTGGTTTTAATGCTGTTCCAATCGCGTACATGATTGCGTTCGCACACATCAAGGCAGCCCTTGGCGATGCTTCGCACTTCTTCCATAAGAGATTCGGATTCACGGACATATACAAATCCGCGCGATATAACATCCGGACCGGCAACCACAAGTCCGCTGTCGGACGAAATGGTAACCACAACAACAATGAGTCCGTCCTCCGCAAGGTGTTTTCTGTCGCGAAGTACAATGTTTCCGACATCTCCGACACCGAGTCCGTCGACAAATACCCTGCCCGACTGAACGGTGTCTACCGCTTTTGCCGAATTGTGTGTAAACTCAAGCACACGGCCGTTATCAAGAATAAAAATATTTTTCTTGTTTATTCCCATAAGTTCGGCAAGCTCGGCATGTTTGTCAAGATGCTTGTACTCGCCGTGAACCGGTATAAAATATTTCGGCTTTGTGAGTGCCATAATCATCTTGAGTTCTTCCTGGCTTGCATGTCCCGAAACATGTATGTGATCCTCACGGTCGTGAATAACCTTTGCGCCTTTTTTTGTAAGCTCGTTTACAACGTTTGAAACAAGCTTTTCATTTCCGGGAATTGGATTCGCCGAAACGATTACAACATCGCCGGGGGTTATCTCCACCTTGCGGTGGTCACTGTATGCCATTCTGTAAAGTGCGCTCATCGGTTCGCCCTGACTTCCTGTTGTTATAATAACAAGCTGGTGCGGCTGATACTTTTTGATATTGTCAATATCTATAAGAATATCGTTGTACAGTTTGAGATATCCGAGTGTAGACGCAACCTCAATAAGATTGAGCATACTTCTGCCGGACACTGCAACCTTTCTTTTATTATTGTGAGCAGCATTGATAATCTGCTGAATACGATGAACATTGGATGCAAATGTTGCAACAATAATTCTCTGACGTGTGGAGCGGAAAAGGTTTTCCAGAGTTTTTCCGACGCTGCGTTCTGACATTGTAAATCCCGGACGTTCAGCATTTGTACTGTCGCTCATGAGCGCAAGAACACCTTTTTTGCCGAGTTCGCCAAATCTTGTAAGGTCTATCATATCTCCCTCAATCGGTGTTGAATCAATCTTGAAGTCACCGGTATGAACAAGTGTTCCGAGCGGTGTGTTTACCGCAAGAGCAACTGCGTCCGCAATTGAATGGTTTGAGCGGATAAACTCAACGGTGAATACTCCGAGGCGAATTGTATCGCCGGGCAAAACAATTTTGAGTTTTGCACTCGAAAGAAGATTGTGCTCCTTGAGTTTGTTTTGCACCAATCCGAGTGTAAGGTTTGTACCGTATACCGGTGTGTTGAGTTCCTTTAAAAAGTACGGCAATCCGCCTATATGGTCTTCGTGCCCGTGAGTGAGCACTATGCCGCGGAGTCTGTCTTTGTTTTTTATTACATAGGAAAAATCAGGTATTACAACGTCAATACCCAAAAGTTCCTCATCCGGAAACGCCATTCCGCAATCAATAATCATCATGTCGTTTCCATACTCAATAACGGTCATATTTTTTCCGATTTCATCCAGACCGCCAAGAGGAATAATCTTTAGTTTTGCTTTTTTAGCCACGATGTGCCTCCATTTCTTTCATTAACTTAAAATCCTACTGATATCACGTTCATGTTCATCATAAATATTATTATCGTTCATCCGACGGGTAAATATACCTGCCGAAACAAAATTCAATTTCTGAACACAATGCCGTCTTTCTCGCTCATGCTGTCGACTATAGCAAGTGATTCCACCCTTATGCCGCTCTCACGTATGAGTTTACCTCCGGGCTGAAAACCTTTTTCCACAGCTATGCCGGCGCCGACAAGTGTTGCGCCCGATTTCTGAATAATCTTTGCAAGACCGATAAGCGCCTTGCCATTGGCAAGAAAGTCATCTATAATAAGTACCCTGTCATCTTTTCCCAGGTACTTTTTATCCACCATAACATCGTACACCTTCGAGTGAGTGAATGACTCAACCTTTTCGGTGTACACTTCGTCTATATTAAGGCTTTTGCCTTTTTTTGCAAATACCACCGGAACATCAAATTCGATTGCAGCCATACACGCAATTGCTATTCCGGAAGATTCTATTGTAAGTATTTTGTTTACTTCACTGTCCGAAAAAAGTTTTTTAAATTCCTTTCCCATTTCTCTCAGAAGACGCACGTCTATCTGATGATTGAGAAAACTGTCCACCTTGAGTATATCTGTTCCTTTAACAACACCGTCTTTTTCTATTCTGTCCTCTAAAAGTTTCATTTTGTCCTCCGTATAATTACATGTTACAAAAGCTTCATTATGTCGGCATATGTTATAACTGCCATAAGAAGAAGCAGTAAAACCAGTCCCGCAAAATGAATAAATCCTTCTTTTTCTCTGTCTATGGGTTTTCCGCGCACAATTTCAAACAGTATAAACAATATTCTGCCTCCGTCAAGTGCCGGGAGCGGAAGAAGATTAACAACGCCGAGGTTTATGCTTATCAGTGCCGCAAGCGACAGGACTGCTGTAAACCCGACTTTGGTTGCCGAACCGATTTCGCGAACGATTCCCACAGGTCCGCTCATGTCCGACATATGCACAGTTCCCTTTACCAGGTCGGCAAGTGACGAAACAACAAGCTTTACAACAAAAACGCTCTTGCGCAATGAATATTCAATCACCCGTGCAGCGTTTGCGGAAACAACTTTCGGTTTAAATCCGAACAAAACCGCTTTCTGACTCTCAATATAAGTCGGTTTTATTGATTTAACATATTTTTTTCCGTCGCGTACAAATGTAATGTCTGCCTCTTTGTCACCGCTTTTGTAGATAAAATACGATATATCATCGTAGTTATGAATCGAGCTGCGGTACAAATCACTCTGCATATACACAATGCGGTCGCCCGGCATCATACCCGCTTTTTGAAAAGCACTTCCGTCTATAACGCTGCCCACAGACGAGGAGTAAAAACCCTTTGACTGAGCAAAAATTATTATAAACAGCACCAGTCCGAGCACAAAATTCATAAATGCTCCCGCCGCAAGCACAATAAGTCTTTGCCATGCCTTTTTATTTCCGAAAGCATTTGGATCGTCAGACTCGGAATCCTCGCCCTCCATTCTTACAAAACCGCCTATCGGAAGAATCCGCAGGCTGTACTGTGTTCCTTTGCGGAAACCGCTGAATATTTTTGGCCCCATTCCTATTGAAAACTCATGTACGGTAACACCCGTGAGCTTGGCTGTAAAAAAGTGCCCGAATTCATGGATGGCTATAATAAGGCAAAAAACAAATATTGTATATAATGCTGTAAGCATAACAAGTTCCTTTCATACGATGCTCAGGCATAATTTCGGCATCTATTGGCTAAATTCTATATTCTGTTAACAATATCCTTGGCATACTCACGTGCCGCTCTGTCCGCTTCAAGTATATTTTCATGTGAAACCGAAGTGTTGGTTATTCCGTTCATTGTTTCCTCAACAATATCGGCTATGCTGCCGAAAGAAATTTTTTCGTGCAGATATGCGTCAACAGCTGTTTCGTTTGCGGCATTCAGCACTGCCGGCATCGTTCCGCCGAGTTTCAGTGCCTTGATTGCAAGCGGCAGACATCTGAACGTGTCATAATCAGGCCGCGCAAATGTAAGAGTACCGACAGAAAACAAATCAAGCCTTTCACACACCATTCCGCCGCGTTTGGGATAATTTATCGCATAGCTTATGGGCAGTTTCATATCCGGAACACCGAGCTGTGCAATAACCGAGCCGTCACAAAACTCGACCATTGAATGAACAATGCTCTGTCGGTGAATATACACCTCGATATCCGACACATCCACATCGAACAGCCAGTGCGCCTCTATTACCTCAAGGCCTTTGTTCATAAGAGTTGCCGAATCAACGGTAATCTTTGCTCCCATAGACCATTTTGGGTGATTGAGTGCGTTTTTAACACTCACATTTTCAATTTCATCCGCCGACTTTCCGTAGAAAGGGCCGCCGGAGCATGTTAGAAGTATCTTTGATACATCTTTTCCGTCCGAACCGGCAAGCGACTGAAAAATGGCGCAGTGTTCGCTGTCCACCGGAATAATTTTTGTGCCGCACTGTCTGGCAAGAGGAATTATTATTTCTCCGCCGGTAACAAGCGTCTCCTTGTTGGCAAGAAGTATTCGTTTGCCGGCTTTTATTGCATTTACCGTAGGAACAAAGCCGACATTGCCCACAACAGATGTAAGAACCGAATCAGCATCTTTGTGGCATGATATGTCGCTTAAATGTTCCTCGCCGGCAAGAATGTTTATATCGGTATCGGCAAGGAGAATTTTAAGCTCGCTGTATTTATCTTTGTTGCAGATACACACCGTATCCGGGTGAAACTCACGCGCCTGCTCACTCAAAAGCTTCACATTTGAATTAGCCGAGAGAGCGGTAATGCGGATATTATCACTTTGCATACGTGCAACTTCAAGTGCCTGTGTACCTATTGAACCTGTCGAACCGATAACTGATATATTTTTTTTCATGCTGTCTGACCTCTATAGTATATTATGCAATAACCGACACTATCATTATAAAATAATATACTGTCGGTGCAACAAAGAGCACGGAATCAAATCTGTCAAGTACTCCGCCGTGCCCCGGAAGAAGATTGCTGTAGTCCTTAATCCCGTGTTCGCGCTTTATGCACGACGCAGCAAGATCACCGAGCTGTGACAGCACTCCGGCAAGTATTGCCAGCAATCCGAGCGGAAGATAGTATACAGATCTCCCGAAGAATGCCGAGCATATAAACCCGAATATCAAATTAAAAACAAGTGAGCCGCAAAGTCCGCCTGCCGCACCCTCAACAGTTTTGTTCGGACTTACCTCTGGCAAAAGCTTGTTTCTGCCGAAACGGCGCCCAAATGCAAATGCAAGTGTGTCGGAAAGCCATGCGGTTATGAATATTATCCAAATCAAAAATCTGCCCGTATCTTCTTTGCGCACAAGAACAATATACGCAAGAAGTCCCGAAACATACACTGTGCTGAAGAAAAACTGAGAAATATCCGCAAATCCAACCGTTTCGTGATTGAACACCATATACACCATGAGTAATATTCCCAGCATACATATCATTGTCCCGAGAGCAAACGCTCCGCGCTGTGCGAGGGTAATAACAATATACATTGCCGTGGAATACACGTACCCGAATATGCAAAGGGCGTTATTTCTCTTAATGAGTCCTGTTGCATTGTAAATTTCGCTCAGCCCCACAAGGGCAATAAGTGCCACTGCAGCAGCAATAAACTTTACATTGAGACATATAATCAAAACGGCAAAAACCGCTCCGACAACCCCGACAGTTATACGCTGTCTGAGCATATCAAACACCTCCGTATCTTCTGTTTCTTTTCTGATAATCATCTATTGCCCGAAGCAGGTCATCGCCTGTAAAATCAGGCCAATTGATATCAGAAAACCAAAATTCACTGTACGCACTCTGCCACATCAGAAAATTACTGAGCCGAAGTTCCCCACTCGGTCTTATAATAAGATCCGGATCCGGCATATAGTATGTGTACAGATTATCCGATACGATCTTTTCGTCTATATCATCCACCGAAATTTCGCCGCTTGATACCATGGATGAAATTTTCTTTACTGCATGTATCATTTCTTCACGGCCGCCGTAGTTGAGCGCTATATTCATTGTAATATTGCTGTTGCTTTCCGTTGCCTTTTCGACGATATCGATCTTTCTTTTTATTTCATCCGACAATCCGTCGCGTTTACCTATAAAACGGATTCGAATATCCTCATCGCCTATGAGACGGCGATAATCATCAAGATATACATTCATAAGCCGCATAAGCGATTCCACCTCCTGCGGCGGACGCTTCCAGTTTTCGGTTGAAAAGGCATAAAAAGTGACGTATTTAATGCCGATTTCTCCGGCAAAACGCGTAATCTTTTCCAAAGTTCTGGCACCGGCTCTGTGACCTGCACTGCGCGGAAGTCCGCGCTTTTTCGCCCAGCGGCCGTTACCGTCCATTATAATTCCGATATGAACAGGCAGCCTGTCATATGCAACGTCCGGCTTTGAATCTTTCTTTTTGCGAAAAAATGACATCATCATACCTCAAGGATTTCTTTTTCTTTTGCTGCAATAATCAAATCAACTTCTTTTACGTAGCTGTCTGTTATCTTTTGAATATCTTTTTCAATATCCTTTACATCATCCTCGGTAATTTCACCGGCTTTTTTCTGTGCTTTGGCATCTTCCATAGCGTCTCTTCTTATAGAACGAATTGCCACTTTTGAATCCTCGCCCTTTTTGTGGATACCTTTAACAAGCTCTTTTCTTCTTTCCTCGGTGAGAGGCGGAAAACTCAAACGGATTGCCTTACCGTCATTGTTCGGTGTAATACCGATATCCGATTTTAAAATTGCCTTTTCAATCTCACCGAGAATTGTTGCGTCCCACGGCTGTACCATTATGCTGCGTGCATCGGGAACACTGACATTGGCAATCTGAGTAAGCGGCGACGGAGCGCCGTAATATTCCACTGTTACCTTGTCGAGAATAGCCGGATTTGCTCTGCCGGCTCTTATTGTCTTCATTTCGGATTCAAGAACCGAAATTGTTTTTTTCATTTTTTCTTCGGTAGCTTTTAAGTTTGCTGACATATAGTTACTCCTCCTATTTATTGATTCGACACAAGCGTGCCTATTTCTTCACCGTTCAGAACTCTGATAATATTATGCGGATCATCGAGTCCGAATACTCTTATCGGGATATTATTATCCATGCAAAGCGATGTAGCGGTTGAATCCATAACACCGAGGCCGCGCGCAAGCACCTCTTTGTATGAAAGCGAATCAAACTTAACCGCATCTTTGTTGACATTGGGATCGCTGTCATAAACTGCGTCAACCTTTTTTGCAAGCAGAATTATATCGGCGTCAATTTCGGCTGCCCTCAATGCGGCAGTGGTATCTGTCGAGAAAAAGGGATTTCCGATTCCGCATCCGAATATAACTATTCTGCCCTTTTCAAGGTGGCGTGTCGCCTTGCCGCGTATGTAGGGTTCGGCTATCTGGCGCATTTCTATTGCCGTCTGCACCCTTGTGGGAACTCCGCGCTGTTCGAGCGCATCCTGGAGTGCAAGCGCGTTAATAACCGTTGCAAGCATTCCCATGTAATCGGCTCTCGTTCTGTCCATCTGTTTGCCGCTTCTGCCGCGCCAAAAGTTTCCGCCCCCGACAACAACAGCTATTTCGACACCCATTTCAAGCGCTTCCTTAACTTTGTCCGTAATAGCGCCGATAGTTTCCTCACACAGTCCGAAATGTTTGTCTCCGGCAAGTGCTTCGCCGCTGAGTTTTAGCAATACACGTTTGTATTTTGGCATACATTCTCCTCCAATTAATATTTATTGTTTATAAAAAGCAGTACAAAATATCAAGCATTACCGCACAAAGCGGCGTATGCATTTTACGTAAAAAGGAACACACATGTGTTCCTTTAGATTATATCATATGCAGGCAAAAATTGCAAGATTTTTTTGCACTATATGCCATTATATATTATTTTACATATGTTTTTTTCGGTACCGCAAGATATCGTTTTATCTTTTGTGTTGTTGTTTTTTCGAAAGCATCTTTGCGCACAGTAACACTACGAATGTACTTGTAGAGCGGGTTTCGGTGGTTAACCGCATCGACTGCCGCCTTGGCAAGTTCCTGCACACGTTCATCCGATATTCCGTTTCCGAAAATCGACTCTATTTTTTCGAAATCAGGCACAACTATTGCCGAAACCACCGTTTCGCCGTTTTGTTCATCTGCATAAACAAGGCTTTCTTTGACATATTCATTTTCATTTATAAATGCCTCAAGCTCTTCGGGGTACACATTTTTTCCGTTTTTTGCAATAATAACGTTTTTCTTTCTTCCGGTTATATACAGAAAACCGTCTTTATCCAAATATCCGAGGTCACCTGTGTGAAACCAGCCGTTAACGAGGACTTTGTCCGTTTCATCCTGTGCGTTAAAATATCCTTTCATGACATTTGCGCCTTTGCACACAATTTCGCCGACACCCTCGTCATTCGGATCGGATATCATAATGCTTACTCCCGGCAGTGCCACACCTACAGCGCCGTCTCTTTTTCGTGCATTGGACGTGAGTGCCACTATCGGCGAACACTCGGTAATACCGTAGCCCTGCATAAAGTCTATTCCGAAACCGCGGTATGCATGCATAATATCGTTATCTATTGCCGCTGCACCGCTTATAAACATGCGGACACTTCCGCCGAAAGCGTTTATAACATCGGCAAATGTCTTTCTGCGCATGTCTATTCCTATTTTTGAAAATGCGCTGCACATTTTCATACCGATTTTCATTTTGCCGTACGAGCCGGATTTTTTCGCCGTGGCAATAATACGCTTGTACATTGCCTCAAATATAGCCGGAACTCCGAGCATAATCGTAACATGCGCCTCCTGCATGTTCTTTTGGATATACCGCAGACCGTCACAGTACGCAATTGTACTGCCGCGATACAGCGGTGCCATAAATCCGCATGTACATTCATATGTGTGATGTATCGGCAAAACCGAGAGGAACACGTCTTTCTCATCAATATATATCATTGAACACATCGCCATGAGATTTGAAACAATATTGCCGTTGCTGAGCCACACACCTTTTGACATAGCCGTGGTACCCGAAGTAAAAAGCAGTATTTTCTTTGCATCGGAATCTATTGAAATATCGGCAAAAGAGTTATCCCCGCCGGAACAGAGTTTCTCACCCTGCCCAAGCAGTTGATCAAACGATATCTCGTCCTCACTGCTTTCATTTGTATCAAAATTCACAACAAACTCCACGCTCTTTGCAGCTGCACGGATGTTTGCCGCGCCGCCGAGTTTTTCGGCAAGCACAGCGGAGCAAAATACTCCGCGTGCGCCCGACACGTTGAGAATGTTGATTATATCATCCGGTGCAAGCTCCTTGTCAACCGGAATAACGACAGACGAACCGCATACAACCGCCATATATGTTAATCCCCAGTAATATCGGTTTTCGCTGACTATTGCAATCTTATCGTTTTGAGTAAATCCGAGGTGCACAATTGCTGTTCCGAGTGAGTTTACATCATTTCCGAACTGTGCATACGATACCGGCGCATACTCATCTTCCCTGCTTTTTTTGACAAGAAAAGCAGGTTTGTCGGAATAAAGTTCCACACTCTGTTTCAGCATATCTTTTACAGATGTTATTTTGCGTACATCAAACAATTGACTGTTCTTCAAAAACTCACCTCATTTATAATGCATTATTTTACAACTATATTTACAAGTCTGCCCTTAACACATATTACCTTTACAATTGTCTTGCCGTCTGTGAACGGCTTTATATCACCGGAATCGAGAGCCATGCTCTTTATCGTTTCTTCGTCGGCATCGGCGGCAACATTTATTTTGCCCTTAATCTTTCCGTTTACCTGCACAACCATTTCTATCTCGTCATCCACAGTTTTGCTTTCATCGTATTCAGGCCATTTTGAAAGTGAAAGATAGCCGTCCATTCCGAGCATTTCCCAAAGTTCCTCAGTCATATGCGGAGCAACGGGATTTAAAAGCGTTATCAGTATCAGATAATCGTCTTTTGTAATCGAATCGCACTTATAATAATCGTTCACAAGGCTCATGAGCGCAGCTATAGCCGTGTTGAATTTCATGCGGTCATAGTCGTTTGTAACCTTTTTGATTGTTTTGTGTATAGCTTTTTCAAGTTTTGCGGAATATCCTCTTTCTTCGGTTGTGATATCCTTTAGTTTCCATACTCTTTCAATAAATTTGTAGCATCCTTTAAGTCCTTTTTGAGACCATGGTGTTGTCTGGTCAAATGCGCCTATAAACATTTCATATGTTCTGAAAGCGTCGGCACCGAATTCATCCACGACATCATCCGGATTTACAACATTTCCGCGCGATTTTGACATCTTTTGGTTGTCTTCACCGAGAATCATTCCGTGTGAAGTTCTGATTTGGTACGGTTCTTTTGTGGGCACTACACCGATATCATAAAGGAATTTGTACCAGAAACGCGAATAAAGCAGATGCAGTGTCGTATGTTCCATACCGCCGTTGTACCAGTCAACGGGCGCCCAATACTTAAGTGCCTCATCCGAAGCCAATGCCTCATTGTTGTGGGGATCCATATAGCGCAGGAAATACCAGCTTGAGCCTGCCCACTGGGGCATTGTGTCGGTTTCGCGCTGTGCATTGCCGCCGCAGCACGGGCATGTGGTATTAATCCAGTCATAAGCCTTTGCAAGCGGTGATTCGCCGTTTTCGCCCGGCTCAAATGTATCTATCTCGGGTAATTCAAGCGGAAGTTCACTCTCGGGAATCGGAACCCAGCCGCACTTTTCGCAGTGAACCAGCGGAATAGGCTCGCCCCAATATCTCTGACGCGAAAATACCCAATCGCGAAGTTTAAAATTAACCTTTCTCTTTCCGAGGCCTTTTTCCTCGAGCCAGTTTATCATCGTCGGAATTGCTTCTTTTACGGGCATACCGTTCAAAAAGCCTGAATTCACAAGGTTGCCGCTGTATACATCTGTATAAGCCTCCTCCTGAACATCTTTTCCGCCGGAAACAACTTCTATAATAGGAAGATTAAATTTCTTTGCAAATTCCCAGTCACGTGTATCATGAGCCGGAACAGCCATAATTGCACCTGTACCGTATGTCACAAGAACGTAGTCCGAAATCCACACCGGAAGTTTTGCTCCGTTCGCGGGATTTATTGCATATATGCCCTCAAGGCTGACACCGGTTTTATCCTTTGCAAGTTCGGTGCGTTCAAACTCCGACTTTTTGCTTGCCTGTTTTTTATAATCAACAACAGCATCCCAGTTTGTGATGCTGTCTTTAAGCTTGTCGACAAGCGGATGTTCCGGAGAAATAACAACATATGTTGCACCGAAAAGTGTGTCGCAGCGTGTTGTATACACCGTGAGTTCATCACCGGTTGAAAGTTCAAATTTAACTTCGGCTCCCTCACTTCTGCCAATCCAGTTTTTCTGCTGCGTTTTAACCTTTTCGATATAATCCACATCATCAAGGTCGTCTATAAGCCGCTGCGCATACTCGGTAATTTTGAGCATCCACTGGCTTTTTCTGCGCTGAACAACTTCACTGCCGCAGCGTTCGCAAACACCGTTTACAACTTCCTCGTTTGAGAGTCCCACTTTACAGCCGGTGCACCAGTTAATGGGCATTTCCTGTTTGTATGCAAGTCCCTTTTTGAACATCTGCAGGAAAATCCACTGCGTCCACTTGTAGTACTGCGGATCTGTAGTGTTTACCTCGCGCGACCAGTCGAAAGAAAATCCGAGCATTTTAAGCTGACGTGTAAAGTTTTCTATATTTTTCTTTGTAACAATTTTGGGGTGAATTTTATTTTTTATAGCGTAGTTTTCGGTAGGCAGACCGAATGCATCCCAGCCAATCGGATACAAAACATTGTACCCCTCCATGCGGCGCTTGCGCGATACAATATCCAGCGCAGTGTAGCTTCTCGGATGTCCGACATGCAATCCCTGGCCGGACGGATACGGAAATTCAATCAGCGTGTAGTATTTCGGCTTATCACTGCCTGTAATTGCATGAAAGCACCCATCTTCTTCCCACTTTTTCTGCCATTTCTTTTCGATGTTTTTAAAATCGTACTTCATCTTTGTTTCCCCCTCAGCTTAAACTTGTTAAATCTACCACTCCGGCATCTGCCCAGAGGTTTTCTATACCGTAGAAGTCGCGTGACTCCTTGTTGAATATGTGAACAATGACATCGGTATAATCCATCAGAATCCATGTATCGCTGCCGAATCCCTCGCGTCCGGACGCAAATAAACCGTCATCCTTCAGCTTTTCTTCGATTTCATCCGATATAGCTCTCATCTGCGTAGACGAATTACCATTGCATATTACAAAATAATCCGCCATTGTTGTCAGTTCCTTTATATCGAGAATTTTTACATCCTCTGCCTTTTTGTTTTCCATGCATTCCGCAATTTTCTTTGCCAGGCTCATAGAATCCATAAACCGCACCTCCGTTATTTGCTGTCCTTTCCGAGTATTATTGTGATATCACTGCCGTTGCTTTTTGCCGAATTATGAACATACCGCGATGTACCGACCGCTGTTGAAACAGCCTCGGCATATTTTCCCGTACGTTTCGACACAACCACTGTTTCATGATACGGTGTATCAAGAGTCACAACACCGGTAACGTTAAATCCGTATTTTTTCAGTTTGCCCGAAATCGCTTCGGCATCTATTTCGCCGTCCGACGCGTCTATTATATCTATGCTCGTAAATCGGTTTGCAAATGATTTTTTCAGTTTGACATCGCCGACGTCAATCTTTTTACTTGCCGTACCGATAATCTCCTTTTGTATTTTCAATTCGTTCTGATTAACGGTTTCCGACGACGGTGTAAAATGCTCAGCAATCAGCTTTTTGTTACCCGCACTGTCCGGTACAAAATACGAGACAATGCCGATATATTTTGCCTCTCCGCAAAGCTGATGCGTAACCATCTTGTCCCTGTCAACAGAAAAGATATACGGCGCGTATGTGAGCATTTCGTTAAGCGTATAGTTTGTCTTAACAATTTTTTTGAACGATTTTACAAGGTCGTTCAGTTTGAACACATTAACAAGCTGCATAACCTCATCAATTGTAGCCTGGATAAATTTGCTCTGTGCCTGCATACGCTCAACATCGCCCATGGCATAGCCTGTTCCGTCATTGTTCTTTCGGAATCTGACAAATTGTTCCGCTTTGTCACCGTCAAGATGCTGCATTCCTTTTTTGAGGTGAATATGCAAATCCTGAACAGGATCGTCGTAGTTCATGTTTATCGGAACATCAAAATCCACTCCGCCGATTGTATCTATCAAATCGCGGAATCCGGCAGTATCGATAAGAATATATTTGTTTATATCCTTTCCTATTACCGACTTAACTTCCTTGAACAGCTGCTTTTCTTTATTATATCCGTATGCCGAGTTAATTTTGTGGTCACTTCTTCCGTTATTCACGTATGTGTCGCGCGGAATTTGCAGCATATTGAGTTCGCCGTCGGCAAGGTTTAGCTGTGCATATATTATAACGTCTGTACGATAACCCTCTTTGTCCACACCAAGAAGCAGGGCGTCCACGCTCGATTGCTTTGTTGCGGAGCTGAACTCATACCCTAAAAACGAACCGCCCTGCGTACACAAAAGCACAGTGAACACATTTGCGGCAATCAATGCAAATATCAATATGAATGTAAACAACATTTTAAAAAATGACTTAGTTCCCATATTCTTTCTCCCGTATATAAAAGCCGATTATTTTGAATCGGATATTTTTCTTATGTAATAGTTTCGTGTTTCAACTGCCGACGGATGCATGTATTCTCTTTTCGATATTACATAAATCATTGTAGTATCGGTATACATCACAACCGCCTTGTCAATATCTTTATCCGCCATTGCCCGAATATCGTCAGCACCCGGGTAACTTCTGAGCGGTTCGATTCCGTCGGCAAGATAAATTATTTTTGTTAAGACAGGCATTGCTTTTTTTCCGATTGTGTGATAGTATATTGCGTCAAATATTTCGGCATCGTCAATGCCGTAAACATCACGCGCAAGATATGCTCCCACAAAACTGTGAAGCAAACCTGGTGATTTCAGTTCATCGTCACTCAGCAAAATCGAATGTTTTTCGATATACTCCAAATGTTCTTTGTAGCTCATGTTTTTTGCACAATCGTGCAAAAGACCGGCAAGATATGCCTTATTGGTATCCGCGCCGTAAATTTTTGCAAGATGCACTGCTGTGTGCGCAACGGAAATACTATGTTCAAACCTGTTTGGTTTGAGTGTCGTCTTTAGTTTTTCCGTAATCTGTTCAATTGTCATCATTGTATATACCCCCGTACAATGCATTATCGGCAATGTACTTTGCCACATTGTCGCAGATCAGGTTTCTGTCTATATAACCTTGTCTAAGTTCATTTCGTATCTTCGTGGATGATATATCCACCTCCGGCATATCGGCCAGATGTACACTTCCAAACGCATCCGCATGATTTCTGAGATATTCACGGACGGCAAAATCCGTTTCATCACGTTTAAAAACAATAAATTCGTTTTCTGCCGCAAGTTCATTCCACTTGTGCCATGTATGAATACTAAGAAGCGAATCGGCGCCAATTATCATTGGCGCATCGCCGTACAGTGCTCTGAAATGACGCATGGTGTCCACAGAATATGAATATTTATCGCCGCTTTCATAGTCCGACAGCTCAAATCCAGTTCCGTCGAGAGCAAGCTCCAGCATGTTATAGCGATGCTTATAGTCTGTTATAGTCTTATTCCTTTTATGCGGCGGATTGCCGTTCGGAACAAATATAACACTGTCTGTGTCAAAATGACTTACAGTATATTCCGCCATTTCTATATGACCGCTGTGAACCGGATCAAATGTACCGCCAAAAATAGCAACCCTCACAAATGTTCACTCCCAAAAATTATCTGCCGTATCCGCTGCGGGCTCTTTTTGCAAAAAATTCGCGTTTTTTTCGCCGTTCTTCATCGGCGCGTTTTCGTTCCTTTCGCAAAGCCTCCTTTGCCTTATACAGCGGCTTTACACTATTTGTTTTTTGTGTTTTTTCCGGACGTATGACAAGTCTCCGGAGATCAATACGCATATTTTGCGATGACTGCTTGTACAAAACAAACTTTGAACCGATAATCTGAACTCCCTCGGCTCCCGTGCGCTGTGCGAGTTCGAAGCACACGTCGCGTGTGTCGGCAAATGCGTTTTCAAGCACATGAACCTTTACCAGCTCATTCTTTTCCAGCGAATCGGATACAAGGCGCACCATGTTGTCATTTATACCGCCCTTGCCCACCTGAATCGTGGCGTCTGTTTTATTTGCGAGGCCGCGCAAAAATGCTCTCTGCTTTCCTGTTAACATTTATTCACCTCTTGAAGTTGTTATTTAAATTTAATTTCCTAAGTGTGGAAGCCGAATAGTTGGCATATTCAAACATATGCGGTTATCAACGGAACGGTTGATAACCGTTCCCTACGGTTTTGACCACGGAAAATTTCTGTTCCGGCGAATGACATTGAGGTAATGTGGCTGACATATCCGACGAGAAAAAATATTTATAGTGCAAAATCGGCAGTGCAAATAATCTCTTTTCCTGTTGCATTGCCGATTTTAGGAAAACGAGCCGCGATAACTTCGCGGCATTTTTCCGGCACGCAATAATTATTTTTTTGTCGTGATGTGTCCCACATGTTCTCACCGTCATGAGACGGAATTGAAATTTTAATCTTATTATACTAAATCCGTAGGCGCATTGTCAATTAATATCAAAAAATTTTACAATTATTTCACATAATCAAATTCCACGTCATACATTTTAACCGGATCTCCCTCACTGATTCCGGCAGCCTCCAGCGCCTTTATGACGCCTTTTTTTCTAAGCGCATTCTGGAAGAATTTAAGTGATTCCGTATCCTCAAAATTTGTGGAGCCAAGCATTCTTTTTACCCAGCTTCCCTCAACAATATACGTTCCGTTCTCAACTCTCACCTCAAACGGAATATCGTCCTTAAACGATATAACAGCCGTTTCGGTTTCGGCTTCATCATACAAAACAGGAACAGGTATATCGGCAAGTATTGACGAGACATACATCATAAGTTCCTTAACACCTTTGTTTGCCGCAGCACTTATTTTAAATACCTTGTAGCCACGATTTTCCATTTCGGACACAAAGGAATTAAGAATCTGCTCATCATACACAATATCGGTTTTGTTTGCAACAACAATCTGCTGCCTTGATGCCAAATCGGAATTGTATTCGGCAAGCTCCTTATTTATAAGGTCAAAATCCTCTATCGGATTTCTTCCCTCAATACCCGACGCATCAACGACGTGCAAAAGCAGCCTTGTTCTCTCAACATGACGCAAAAATTCATGACCGAGTCCGACTCCTTTTCCCGCACCCTCAATAAGTCCGGGAATATCTGCCATTACAAAGCTGTTTCCCTCCGCGGGCTTGACAACACCGAGATTCGGTTCGAGTGTTGTAAAGTGGTAGTTTGCAATCTTCGGACGGGCATCACTGACAACCGACAGAAGTGTTGATTTGCCAACATTCGGAAATCCCACAAGTCCCACATCGGCAAGAAGTTTGAGCTCAAGCCTGATATTTCTGCTCTCACCCTCTATTCCGCTCTTTGCAAATCTCGGAATCTGACGGGTTGCTGTGGCAAAATGGCAGTTACCCCATCCGCCGCTGCCGCCCTTTGCCGCAACAAAACGCTGACCGGGTATCTTCATATCGGCAATGGTTCTGCCGCTCTCGGAATCAAGTATAACTGTTCCGCAGGGAACCTTTACAACAAGGTCTGTTCCGCTTTTTCCGCTGCATTTTGCCGCGCGGCCATCCTCGCCGTTTTGCGCCTTATAGTGGCGCTGATATCTGAAGTCGGCGAGTGTACTGAGCTTTTCGTCGGATTCAAATATAACACTGCCGCCGTTTCCGCCGTCTCCGCCATCAGGTCCGCCTGCCGCAACATATTTTTCACGGTGAAAGCTCACCAATCCGTTTCCGCCGTTGCCGGCTTCTATATAAATTTCGGCTGTATCTGCCAACATGATAATCCCTTCTTTCAAACCAAAACATTCATTCATGCCCGATATAGTCAAAAACTCCCGGGTAATCCCCGAGAGTTTGAAGTTCTGATATTATCGATAAATCGATATATTACTGAGCAATTTCGTATACACTTACCTGCTTTTTATCCTTGCCGACTCTCTCAAATTTAACTTTTCCGTCAACAACAGCAAATAGTGTATCGTCGCTGCCTTTCTTTACATTCACACCGGGATGAATTTTTGTACCTCTCTGTCTTACGAGAATGTTTCCCGATGTAACAAACTGACCGTCGCCTTTCTTAACACCGAGGCGTTTGGACTCACTGTCACGGCCGTTCTTGGTACTACCCATACCTTTTTTATGTGCAAACAACTGAATGTTTATGCTAAACATTTACTACACCTCCAATACCGTTAACGATATATTCTCCGGATAATCATCCTGCAGACAACTGCAAAAAACCATCATTGATTTAAGCAGAACATCTGCCTCCCGCTGCTTACCGGCATCTGTATCACCCGGTATAACAATGAGAGAATATCCGTCTTTAATTTCGTATCCGAACTGCAAACCGACAACCTCTTCCAGACCGTTTAATGTCATGTACAATGATGCCGACACAGCC
This sequence comes from uncultured Clostridia bacterium, assembly GCA_934463115.1. Lineage (GTDB taxonomy): Bacteria > Bacillota > Clostridia > UMGS1810 > UMGS1810 > CAKSIN01. The sequence goes on along the minus strand of CAKSIN010000002.1, from coordinate 50,532 downwards.
GCACACACAATATCACTCCCGTCATCACCGAATCCGGTATGTCCGGAGAGCTCAACTTTGACTATGTTTCCACAGCCGTTGCGTGAAAATTCAATATTTGTCATAATAAATCCTACGCGTTGATCTTTTCGATCTGAACCTTTGTAAAGGGCTGTCTGTGACCTTTTTTGCACTTTTCTCCCTTTTTGGGCTTGTACTTAAATACAATAATCTTTTTGTTCTTACCCTGTGAAAGAACCTTAGCGTCTACGCTTGCACCCTCTACAACAGGTGTACCGATAACGGCATTTTCACCGCCTACAGCCAGAACCTTGTCAAATTTAACGGCATCGCCCTCAGCGCCTGCAATTTTTTCGATGAAAACAACATCACCCTCGGACACCTTGTACTGTTTGCCGCCTGTTTCAATAATTGCGTACATTATATGAAGCACCTCCTTCATTTAATCTCGCCGGGTAAAGGTATCTGCAAAGCAGATTTACAAAACCACACCCATGCGGTTACCGTGATATTATAACACATCACAGCGTGTGTGTCAACCTGTTTTACGGTTTTTTTATCATTTTTGCCCGTTTTTTACATAAAATATTATATTGTCACACAAATCACCGAATGTACCGCTGTTTTCAAATGTTACATCAGCGGCTTTTTCATACAGTGTGCGGCGCACTTTATACAAATCAAATATGCGCTGTTTATCGGCAAGAAGCGGCCGTCCGTCAAGCGAGGATTTCTGCAGTATAAAGTCCGGTTCGGCATCAATAAAGATAACCGTTCCGCTCTGCTTCATAAGACGGATATTTTCATCCTTTACAATAATGCCGCCGCCTGTTGCAACAATTGCACCCGACATTTTGCCGACACACTCAAGGGCACGCGTTTCGGCACATCTGAAATAATCTTCGCCAATATCAAACATTTTCGGTATACTCATTTTTTCCAACGTTTCGATATAGCTGTCAAGATCAACAAATTCGGAAGCGCACGCATCGGCAATACTCCTGCCGACAGAACTTTTACCGCATCCCGGCATACCGATAAGATAATAGTTATTCATTTCCCCTGCCGTCCTTTGCAAGTAAATCTATTGCGTCAATATATCCCTGCATTCCGCGGCCGGATATCTGAGATATGCATGAATCCTTTGTGACGGAGATTTTGCGAAAATCCTCACGCGCATTAATGTCGGAAAAATGAACCTCAACAAAAGGAATATCAACGCTCTTTATTGCATCGGCTATAGCATAGCTGTAGTGAGTATACGCACCGGGATTTATTACAACACCGCGGATATCAGTTCCGTAAATACTCTGTATTTTATCTATGATAGCTCCCTCATGGTTGCTCTGCCATATTTCAAGTTCAATATCCTTTTTTGACGCGTAATCGGCAATGTATCTGCAAATGTCATCATACGACTCATTGCCGTATATGTTTTTTTCGCGTATGCCTACAAAATTTATATTCGGGCCGTTAATTACAAGAAGCCTCATTTTGATTATCCCCCTCAAATCTGGTTTTCATTCGTTTGTATATCTCGTCGGCACATTCTTCCGAAAAAGCCGTGCCGTTCCATATTGCCTGCGCGCTGACAGCCTGCGCCACAAGCATATACAGTCCGTTTACGGCAAGTGCTCCGCTTTTTTCGGCTATATTCATAAGTTCGGTTTTGGGCGGATTGTATATTAAATCAAAAACAAATCCGCAGTTTCCGATACTTTTCAGCGGTGACTTTCCGACATTCGGAAACATGCCGACGGGTGTGGCATTTATAATCACATCGGCATTAAAATCGTGCGAATAGTCATATGCGGCGCAATCCATAAATGATTTTTTCCCTGTCGATGCAAAAACTATTTCGCCTGCACCGAGATCACGGCAACAGGTACATACTGCGCGTGCAGCTCCGCCTGTTCCCAAAACAGCAATCTTTTTTCCGGCTATTGGTACAGAGAATTTTCTGAATGTAGCGGCAATACCCATATAATCCGTATTGTAGCCTACTGCCTGTCCGCCGGCAAATGCAACCGTGTTGACTGCCCCTATTTTCTCCGCTTCATCGGACACGGAATCCAGACATTCGATTATATCCTGCTTATACGGTATCGTTACATTGAGCCCGTCATATTCCGAAAACTTTATTACCGCATTTGTCTTAAATTCTTCACGCGGTATTTCCTCAAGAATATATTCGCCACATTCGTGCGACAGTTCAAAATATATTTTGTGAATATCCGGTGAGTACGAATGTCCCAGCTTTTCACCCAAAAGAGCATATTTTTTCATTTGATAATCACCGTTCCTTTCCAGTAAATCAAGGTTACGCTGTACAACCGACTTACCGCGCCAGGAAAATGCGCGGTCATAATATTTGCGCCCAAATTCGCGATTTGACATTTTGCTTATCTCCGATAAAGCCAGATGTGTTATTCTGTCCGAAGAAAACTGTTCAAGCGCATTTTTCTTAAGTCCGCGGTTATGCGGACAAACCTTTTGGCATATATCACAGCCAAATACTGTTTTGTTATTTACAATAAGTCGCTTTTCAAACAAATTAAGTTCGCCCTTTTTTTGCGTTATTGCCGACAGACATCTGTCTTCGCAAAAACCGCCCTCAAGAGCGTTTCCGGGGCATGCCCGAACGCATAATTCACATCCGAGACAGCTTTTATCGAGCGGTACATCCGGACAGAACTCTTCGCGGCATACAATGTATCCGATAAAAAAGTATGAACCCAGTTCTTCATTTATACACAAACCGTTTCTGCCGACAAAACACAATCCTGCCTGCACGGCAAGTCGCCGTTCAATATACGGCCCCGTGTCGGACTGGACTTTGTAATCGCATAATCCGAGCATTTCGGCTGCCTGAGAAAGGATTTGCCTTGCAACAAGGTGATAGTCCTTTCCGTGTGTATATATGCTTATGTTGCTGTCATCCGGATATCCGCAGTAGTACGGAAACAATGCCACAACGGCGCTCGAATAATCGGTACCGCACTCCGAATTATACAAATCTGCGGGAGCAATTCCGACATGAGTTATGCCGAGCCCGGAAAATACTTTTCGAATACTTTCTGTCATACTACATTTCATCCTCTAAATTCTTTCGGAGCTTTGCGAGAATCTTTTTTTCCAAGCGCGAAATCTGCACCTGGGATATTCCGAGTTTCTGCGCAGTTTCACTTTGCGTCTTACCGCTGAAATAACGCATTGCCACAATCTTTTTTTCTCTTTCGTCCAGCCTGTCCAGCGCCAGCCGCAGCGATACACCGTCCAGCATTTTGTTTTCCGCATCCGAATCGGAAACGGTATCTATGAGGTAAACATCGCGGCTGTCACCCTCGCAAACCTTTCGATATATCGAATCGCACGGCGAACATGCCTCAATGGCAATTGCTATATCCTCACTGTCTATTCCCGTTTTTTCGGCTATTTCATTCACCGTAGGTTCGCGCATAAGCTGTGCCGACAAATCACGTGCGGCTTTTGCGGCTGTCATATGAATTTCTTTGCATCGGCGGCTGACTTTAACCAGACCGTCATCGCGCAGAAACCGCTTGATTTCGCCCATAATAAGCGGAACGGCATACGTAGAAAACCGCACATTGTGCGAGCTGTCGAAGCGCCGCACCGCCTTTATCAGACCGATATTCCCTATTTGTACCAAATCGTCATAATCACATCCGCGCCCCAAAAACCGCCTTGCAATGCTGTGAACAAGACCGGCATTTTCACGGATCATTAAATCAAGCGCGTCAGCATCGCCGCGTATCGCCTTTTCCAAGGTAACTGTGTTGTTATCATACATACCGATTACCCCGTGCGGCTGTTAAAGCCGGTTCTTTCCGAGTCGCTTACGCATGGTTACCTTCGTTCCGACAGACGGGATTGACTCCACATCCACACTGTCCATAAATGTTTCCATTACGGTAAAACCCATGCCGGAACGCTCACCATCGGTATTTGTGGTAAACATCGGCTCCATTGCCCTGTGAATATCCTCTATTCCGCGGCCGTTGTCGCGAATAACCACCGTAAGGTCGAGTCCACTTATTTCAAGATCCATGTACACTATGCCGTTCGGGTGTCCGTAACCGTGAACAACAGAGTTTGTAACTGCTTCGCTTACCGCTGTTTTTACATCGGCAAGTTCCTCAACGGTCGGATCAAGTTGTGCAAGAAATGCCGCCGCCGTCATTCTTGCAAAGGATTCGTTCTCACTTTTGCTCAAAAACTGTATTTTTGCCTGATTGTCTGTTGCTTTGGCTGTTTTTGTCATCGTCATCATATGTACCGTCCTCCCTATGCACTTTTCAGAGCATCGGAAAGGTTGGTAAACACACTGACTATGCGTGTTAATCCCGAAAGCTCTATAATTTTTTTCACCGATTGCCTGTCCGTTACAATATACACATGTCCGCCTATGGCGCGCATAAGTTTGTAACGTCCTATTATCACTCCAATACCGGAGCTGTCCATAAAATCAAGCGCGGAAAAATCAAAAATCAGATTTTTGACATTTGTGTGCGTTATTTTGAGGTCGATTTGTTCTCTGAGCGTTGACGCTTTGTGCTGGTCAAGTTCACCGCTTACCGAAGCGATAAGCGTGTTAGAATGTGTTGTAAATTTGATATTCAATACATTTCCTCCTTTGCTGATGTCGTTCAAATGGTATTTCTGCAAAGAAGTATTTTCCCCTTTGTCGGGAAATGATGGATATTGCAAATTTTATTTTTGTAATGCGGTTATTCCGGAACGACACACATGTCGTTTCCTACGGTGTATATCAAAACCTTTTGATTGCCAATAGTACAATAGGTTAGCATTATTTTTTGAATTGTGATATGTCCCGCATGTTTTCACCGTCATGAGACGGAACGAGAATTTGTTTCCGTAATGCCCCCACAAGATAAAGTGAACCGACAGCGCAGATCATTCCATTGTCTCCGGCATATTCCTCGGCTTTTTTCAGCGCGGATACGTAATCGGTTATATACTCAACATTGCCGCAAACGGCTGAAACTGCTTTGTAAACTTCGAATCCGTTTGTCTGCCGCGCACTCGGAACATCGGTAACAATTATCCTGCCGCCTAGTTCCGAAAGAATCTTTGACGATGATTCATAATCCTTGTCATTTAACATCCCGACAATGAATATTTTTTTACATTTCGGCAAAAACATCCGCACACTTTTTGCAAATTCACATATACCCTGATAATTGTGTGCGCCGTCAAGCACATACCTTTTGCCAATGCGTTCAAATCTGCACATCCATTCCGCTTTTTTCAGTGCAATTCGTATTTCATCATCCGCGGGGCGCAAATCATTCGGCAGATGCCTTGCCGCATTTATTGCAAGCGCCGCATTACCTGCCTGAAATGTTCCGACAAGCGATGTCTCGTACTCATTTTTACAAAAGCGTATTTTCATTTCATCCGCCCCGTGCGACAGTATTTGTATATCCGCGCAGGTACGGACAACATTTGCCCCTACATCCGCCGATTTCTTTTCCACCACATCCAATGCCGCAGCATCTATATAAGGATGTGTAACGACGGCAGCGCCGCTTTTGATTATACCGGCTTTTTCAAAGGCTATCTTTTCCACGGTATTGCCGAGTATTGCAGTGTGGTCCAAACCGATGGATGTAATTACACACATGACGGGGTTTTGTATGATATTTGTTGCGTCAAAGCGGCCTCCAAGCCCGCATTCCAAAACAACAACATCGCATTTTTCATCACGAAAAAACAAAAAACCTATAGCGGCTATAATCTCAAATTCGATAGGATGTATTCCTTTTTTATTCAAAGTATCTACCGCTGTTTTAACAATGTTTGTATAGTAAATAAGTTTTTTGGGCGAAATAGGTTCGTTGTTTATACACAGTCTCTCGCGAAAATCCATTATATACGGTGATGTGTTTGTTCCCACCTTAAGTCCGTGCTCCGCAAGCATTCCGGATATCAGGCGAGCCACCGAGCCTTTGCCGTTTGTACCGGCAACATGTATGTACCTCATATTGTTCTGCGGATTTCCGATACAAGCAAGCAGGGCTCCGATGTTTTCAAGCCCTGCTTTTTTGCCGAATCTGCCCGCAGAGTGAATAAAGCTTATGCTCTCGTCAATACTGCTTAGCAATTTTATCACCTATTTTAGCTTTTCTATACTATCCAACACTTTTACAAGCATTGCTTTGTATTTCTCGCCTTTTTCCTTTTCTTCTTCAACCAGCTTTGCCGGTGCTTTGGAAACAAATCCGCTGTTCGAAAGCTTTGATTCAACACGCTTAATTTCGGATTCAAGTTTCTCTTTTTCCTTGTTTAAGCGTTCGAGTTCTTTTTCTCTGTCCACAAGTTCGTCAAGCGGTATAAACACTTCGGCGCCCTCTGTTACCGCATTAACGGCATTGTCTCCGGCAGCCGACTTATCAGCTGAAACAATAACTTCGGATGCTCCGGCAAGTTTTTCAAAGAACGGCTGTGTTCCTTCAAATATCTCGGGATTTTCCGTTACAATAACAACCTTTGCCTTTTTCGACACCGGAACATTCATCTGCGTGCGCAGATTACGTATGCTGCGTATTGCATCCATCACAAGTCCCATGCGTTTTTCATCTGCCTCAAACGAAAGCGATGAGTTGTACTTCGGCCATGCGGAAAGCATTATTGTATCTTCTCCGGTGGGGAGATATCCGAAAATCTCTTCGGTTATAAACGGCATAAACGGGTGCAGCAGCTTGAGTATGTCAACAAGAACATATGCAAGCACCTTTTGAACATCTTTGTCTCCGCCGTAGATTCTCGGTTTAACAAGCTCAATATACCAGTCGCAATAATCATCCCATACAAAATCATACAGTTTGGCAACGGCAACACCGAGTTCGAATTTGTCGAGGTTGTCCGTAACTTCTTTAATAAGTGTGTTCAGTTTGCTGACAATCCACTTATCTTCAGTCTTTAACCGAGATACCTCCGGGAGCTCTATCTTGTCGATATCCATGCTCATGAGCAAGAATCTCGACGCGTTCCAAATCTTATTTGCAAAATTGCGGCTTGCTTCTACCCTTTCCTTGTAGTAACGCATATCGTTACCGGGCGAATTGCCCGTTGCCAAAGTAAAGCGCAGTGCGTCGGCACCGTACTCTGCAATAACCTCAAGCGGATCTATTCCGTTTCCGAGGGATTTACTCATTTTTCTGCCCTGACTGTCGCGGACTATACCGTGTATAAACACATATTTAAACGGTTCTTTGTCCATATGCTCCATTCCGGAGAAAATCATTCTTGCAACCCAGAAGAAGATTATATCGTACCCGGTAACAAGAACGCTTGTCGGGTAAAAATACTTAAGATCTTCTGTATTATCCGGCCATCCGAGTGTTGAAAACGGCCACAGTGCAGAACTGAACCATGTATCGAGAACATCGGGATCCTGTTTCATCGTTCTGCCGCATTTGGGGCAAACCGTAACTTCGTCTTTGGATACAACAGTTTCACCGCATTCGCAGTAATATGCAGGTATTCTGTGTCCCCACCACAGCTGACGCGAAATGCACCAGTCATGAACATTTTCCATCCAATTCAGGTATGTCTTGCTGAATCTGTCCGGAACAAATTTAACCGTTCCGTCCTTAACAACCTCTATAGCTCTCTCGGCAAGCGGTTTCATCTTTACAAACCACTGTTTTGAAGTTATGGGTTCAACTGTTGTGCCACAGCGATAACACTGACCGACATTGTGAGTGTGCGGAACAACTTTAACGAGATATCCCTGTTTATCGAGATCCTCAACCATTGCCTTGCGCGCCTCATAGCGATCCATACCCTCATATTTTCCGCCGTAGGAATTAATTGTAGCATCGTCATTGAGCACCTTAATCTGTTCAAGATTGTGGCGGAGTCCCACCTCAAAATCGTTAGGATCATGCGCCGGTGTTATCTTAACACAGCCCGTCCCGAATTCTTTGTCGACATATTCATCGGCAATAACCGGTATTTCTCTGCCGACAAGCGGAAGAATCAGCATTTTACCCACAAGGTGTTTGTATCTTTCATCATCGGGGTGAACGGCTACGGCAGTATCTCCCAAAAGCGTCTCGGGGCGAGTGGTTGCAATCTCCACTACCTCGTCCGAATCCTTTACGGGATAATTAATATGCCAGAAAAAGCCTTCCTGTTCTTCATATTCAACCTCCGCATCCGAAAGAGCCGTTATACAATGCGGACACCAGTTAATTATTCTGTTGCCCTGATATATAAGTCCTTTGTTGTACAGATTTACAAATACCTCTTTTACAGCTCTGCTGCAGCCCTCATCCATTGTAAAGCGTTCACGCGACCAATCACACGAGCAGCCGAGTTTCTTTATCTGATTGATGATTCTGCTGCCGAATTTATGCTTCCAATCCCACACGCGTTCAAGAAATTTATCGCGTCCGAGATCATATCGCGTAAGACCTTCTTCATTGCGCAGCGCTTCTTCAACCTTTATCTGCGTTGCAATTCCGGCATGGTCCGTTCCTGGAATCCAAAGTGCATTGTAACCTGCCATTCTCTTGTATCTTACAAGGATATCCTGCAATGTTTCATCGAGCGCATGCCCCATGTGCAGCTGTCCGGTAACATTCGGAGGAGGAATAACCACCGTAAACGGTTCTTTCGATTCATCCGGTTTTGCGCCAAAACAGTTATTCTTCATCCAGTTTTCGTATATTCTGTCCTCAACCTCCGCAGGGTTATACTGCTTGGCGAGTTCTTTGTTTGAAGCCATAATATATTTTTTCCTCTCTGTATTTATGCTGTTATATCGACAGTGTCTTTACAAGCTGATACAACTCGGGATCAATTGTCTTTTTCATTGCGAGACCTTCATTGATATCGAGATCACATATCTTTCCGTCACGCATAACAACAACTCTGTTCGACTTGTTGTCGGCAATAAGTTCTACCGCCTTTGCGCCCATTTTTGCGGCAATAACTCTGTCGCGGACTGTGGGGCTTCCGCCTCTTTGAATATGTCCGAGAACGGTGGCTCTGGTTTCTACACCTGTTTCCTTTTGAATACGTGCAGCAATCTCCGAGGACTTCATGCTGATTCCCTCTGCCATAACGATTATATGATGCTTTTTACCCGCATCTCTGCCGCGGTTGATAACGTCTATAACATCCTTTTCAAAGTCAAATTCAACCTCAGGTACAAGCACAACCTCCGCACCGGATGCAATTGCAGTTTCCAGAGCAATGTATCCCGCATGAGCACCCATTACTTCTATTACCGAGCAGCGGTGATGTGAAGAACACGTGTCACGCAGCTTGTCCACAGCCTGAACAGCCGTATTAAGAGCTGTATCAAATCCTATTGTATATTCGCTGCACGAAATGTCGTTATCTATAGTTCCGGGGATTCCCACGGTGTACATACCTGCACCGGCGAGAGCTCTTGCACCCTTGAACGATCCGTCACCGCCGATAACTATGAGTGAATCTATACCGCGGTTGCGGCAGATTTCCGCACCTCTGGCAATACCCTCCGGTGTGGCAAATTCCATGCAGCGTGCAGTTTCAAGCATTGTGCCTCCGCGCTGTACATATTCGCCGACCGAACGAGGTGTAAGCTCAACCATATCCTCGTGCAAAAGTCCGTAGTAACCCTGCTTAATTCCCGTTACCTTAAACCCCTTTGCAATACTGCAACGAACAACCGCCCTGATCGCGGCGTTCATGCCCGGCGCATCGCCGCCGCTTGTGAGAATACCTACATTTTTCTGTTCCATAATATACGCCTCCAATAACTCCGCCATCAAAAATGACGGATATAATCAATTATAGTATGCGTGCGAATATTTCTGTATATTCACACGGTATATATTTTATAACATATTTTGTCAAAAATCAAGTATTTTAGTCATATTGTTTTTATATTTCAGCAAAAACCTTTAACAAGTTTTATCACATGACCTTTTTGTCCCTCAGACACCTCGGCAATACCTACAAAACTGCCGATATTATCATACACACGATATGTTCCGCACGGAGTATTTACAATCGAATATGCCCCGTTCAAAAGTCTTTGGCGGACAATATCGGTGACATGCGTTTCGGGATACCCGTTAAAAACACAATCGGGTGAAAGAAGTATTTCACCGACGCGCCCGGCAGATACGATTTTTTCTATTTCGTCAAGCGTATGTGCTCCTCCGATATCAAAAACCGATGCCTTTGTACGGCAAAGTGCCGTCATGCATGCTCCGCATCCGAGATACTCGCCTATATCATGGCAAAGCGAACGGATATATGTGCCTTTGGAACATGACACTGTCAGTGTGAACTGCGAATCGCAAAAGTCCGAAACTTCGGCGGAATAAACATTCACACTGCGCGGCTTACGCTCTACCGTTATTCCCTTTCGTGCCAATTCATAAAGCTTTTTCCCGTTTTGTTTAATTGCGCTGTACATCGGCGGCAGCTGGTCAATTTCCCCGGTAAAATGCTTTGCGGCAGATACAACATCCGCAGCATTTACAGCCACATGGTTTTCCGATGTGACATTTCCCCATATATCGTATGTATCTGTGGTAACCCCAAGTCGAACGCGCGCAACATACTCCTTGTCCGAAAACATCAGCATGTCCGACACGCGTGTACTTTTGCCCACACAAATCGGCAAAACACCGCTTGCATTGGGATCGAGAGTTCCCGTGTGGCCGACTTTTCTTGTATTGAGTATTCGGCGCATCACATTCACAACATCGTGCGAAGTATAACCGGGTTGTTTATTTACTGATATTATGCCGTTGTATTCCATATAATCACATCGCCTTAACAATTTCTGAGATTATGCGTTCCTCTGCCTCTTTAACATTCATATGCATGGTTACTCCGGCTGCGTGCAGATGTCCGCCGCCCCCGAATGTTGCCGCTATCCGTGACACATCCACATATCTTTTTGAACGCAGGCTCATCTTTACCTCGTTATCCGAGCGTACTTTTACATACACCCCGACTTCAACTCCGCGGACACTTCCGGGAAGTGAAGCCAAATCGTCTGCCTGTTCGAATGTCATATTATATTTGCTGAGCATAGCGCGGTCAACCGTTACAACGCATATTTTACTGTCTGCATAAAACTGCATACCGTTTATTGCATCGGCACGGAGTCTCAGCTGTGAAATTGTTTTTTCTTCAAACAGCTTTCTTGTTATTTCTGCCGAATCCACACCGCGGCATATAAGCTCCGACGCAATGATATGAGTGCGCGGTGTGGTGTTTGAATACCGAAAGCCGCCGGTATCGCTTGCTATAGCTGTGTACAGCATAGACGCGATTTCGGCAGTAATATCGCACCCGAGATAATCGCGGATAAACTCATACACAATTTCTCCTGCCGCAGACGCGTCCGCGTCCACATGGTTGTAATCGGCATATCCGCCGTTTGTTCCGTGGTGGTCGATACAGCAAGTAATGTTTGACTTCTCAAACACGCGCTTATATATATCGCCCATCATGTAATCGGACGCAACATCGACGGCAATGCACACATCGTATGAATCATCGGGATTCCCGAAATAGTCCGGATGTGTGACAAATTCAAGCCGTTCCGGGACAGTGCCGTCCAAAACAATGCGTGCTGTTTTACCCATATTTCTGAGTGCCGACACAAGAGCGGACGAAGAACCCAGACAATCACCGTCGGGATTTACATGTATTGCAATTGCGAAATTATCATTGTTTTTTATTATATCGGCAATCTTAGCAATATCCATTATTTTTCTCCGTCTTTGTTTATCTTATTTATAAGTTCGTTTATATGCATGCCGTAGTCGATTGATGTGTCGAGCACAAATGTAGGCTGCGGAACACACCGCAGATTAAGCCTCGTGGCTATCTCGTGTTTGATAAACCCGGTGGCACTTTTGAGCGCCGCCATGGTATTTTCCTTTTCCTCATCAGTACCCATTACCGACACATATATCTTCGCGTATTTAAGGTCTTTTGTAACCTCTGCCGACATGACGCTTGCCATTGGCGATATACGCGGATCCTTTAAATCACGGATAATCGACGACATTTCTCTTTTGACTTCTTCGTTTATTCTTTTTGTTCTGTTGAATGCCATAATATAAAACCTCTTTTAGTTTTTAACTTCCTCCATAACAAAAGACTCGATGATATCTCCGTCTTTGATATCGTTGAAGTTTTCTATTCCGATACCGCACTCATAGCCCGATGCGACGTCTTTAACATCGTCTTTAAACCTCTTGAGGCTGGAAAGCACACCCTCATGAACGATTATGCCGTCACGCACAATACGCACCTGTGAATTTCTTGAAATTTTTCCGTCAAGAACATATCCTCCGGCAATTGTACCCACACCGCTGACCTTAAATGTGTTTCTGACCTCTGCGTGACCGAGAAGATTTTCTACAAATTTCGGAGCAAGCATACCTTTCATAGCAGCCTCTATTTCCTCAATTGCATGATAGATGACTCTGTACAGACGAATATCAACATCATGCTGCTTTGCGGACGAAAGCGCACCGTTATCCGGGCGAACGTTGAATCCGACTATAATTGCATTGGATGCAGCTGCAAGCATTACATCGCTCTCGGTTACACCGCCGACACCGCCGTGAATGCAGTTTACGCGGACTTCCTCGTTCGAAAGTTTGGTGAGCGACTGTTTTACCGCCTCTACCGAACCCTGAACATCGGCTTTTACTATAACGTTCAAATCCTTAACCTCACCCTGCTTAATCTGGTCAAACAGCGCATCAAGCGACACAGCGGTTCTGGATTTGATATTTTCTTCTTTTATCTTTTCTTTTCTCTTTTCCACAACGGCTCTTGCTTTCTTTTCGTCATCCACAGCATAGAGCGTATCTCCGCCCTCCGGCACTTCGCTGAGACCGATAATCTCAACCGGAACGGACGGACCGGCTTTTTTAACCTTATTTCCGCGGTCATCCACCATAGCTCTAACCTTGCCGACTGCGGTTCCCGCAACAACGACATCACCGACTTTGAGCGTACCGTTCTGAACGAGTACTGTTGCAACAGGGCCTCTGCCTTTGTCAAGCTGTGCTTCTATAACAGTACCCTTCGCATGGCGATTCGGGTTTGCCTTGAGTTCTTTCATTTCCGACACAAGAATAACCATTTCGAGCAGTTCGTCTATATTCTGGTTAAACTTTGCCGAGATCGGAACACAGATAGTATCACCGCCCCAATCCTCCGGAACAAGGTCATACTCGGTGAGTTCCTGCTTGATTCTGTCAGGGTTTGCACCCTCTTTGTCTATCTTGTTTATTGCAACAATAATTGTTACACCGGCAGCTTTTGCGTGGTTTATAGCCTCAACTGTTTGCGGCATGATACCGTCGTCGGCAGCAACAACAAGTATTGCAATATCCGTAACCTGTGCACCGCGCATACGCATGGATGTGAATGCTTCATGTCCCGGTGTATCAAGGAATGTTATCTTTTTATCACGTACTCTTACCCGGTATGCACCGATATGCTGAGTAATTCCGCCTGCTTCCTTGGCAATAACATTTGTTTTGCGGATTGTATCCAAAAGCGATGTTTTACCGTGATCAACGTGTCCCATTACAACAACAACCGGCGGACGAGGCTCAAGCTGGTCTTCCGAATCCTCAACATCGTTGAACAGGCGGTCTTCGTCTGTTACAATAATTTCCTTTTTAACCGTGTAACCCATATCTTCGCCGATAAGTGCCGCTGTGTCAAAGTCAATCGTCTGGCTCACAGATGCCATGATACCTATCTCAAACAGTTTCTTTACAACTGCTGTCGGTGATTCGCCGAGTCTTGCCGCAAAATCGCCTACCGATATCTCATCGGGAACTTCTACTTCTTTAGGTTCAGCTTTAACGCTCTCTTTGGCTTTTTTATCCTTTCGCGCGTCCTCTTTTTTATCAAGTTTTTTAGACGGCTGAGAATTCTTTTTGATTTTCTGTTTCTTCTCCGCTTTTTCTTCTATATCGATATCAACAAGTTTTTCAATCTTGTCGGTGTCGAGTTTTTCGAGGTCAACGGTATTCTGACGGGTATCAACAACCTTTGTCTTATCCTCTTTGACTATTTCAACGCTTTCCGGTTCGTCTTCTGCCGGTATTTCTTCATTTGCAGTTTCCTTTGCATTTTCCTTTTTCTTTGGCGAAGCCTTTTCCATCTGTTCATGAAGTTTGGCGTAGTATTCCTCTATGGTTGATCCGTCATCGTACTTGTTGAGGTACGATGTGAGCAAAAGGTCTGTCTGTTCGAGCTCTAATATTGTCATGTGATTTTTTACAGTGATGTTGTACTTTTCGAGCAAGTCGATCAGTTCTCTGCTTGTTACGTTTATGTCCTTACCTAATTCGTGTATTCTCGGTCCGGTCATAACATTTCACCTCCATTAATATTTGCCTGCAAATGCTTTTGTATACTTTCGGAAAATCCTTTGTCCGTAATTGCAACGGCAGCATTAAAGTTATTTCCCACTGCATGCCCCAGTTCATCCATTGTACCAAGTACCCGGCATGTTACATTGTAGTATTTGCAGCTGTCCGTTATATTTTTGCGTGTGTTCTCGCTGACATCGGCTGCTATCAGCACAAGAACGGCTTTGCCGAATCGCACGGATTCCTTGACGGCATTCTCACCGCACACTGCCATTCCTGCCCTTTTGGCAAGACCGATAAGGCCGTATATCTTATTCAATATATCACTTCCTGTCGGAAATCTGCCTGAGCTGTTCATAAACTTCAGGCGGTATTGCGCACTTAAGTTTTGACGAAAAACGCTTTTTCTTTTCAGCCATATCAATGCAGTGAACATCGGGGCATACATATGCACCGCGTCCCTGCGCCTTTTGGGATATATCGACCGACACAGTGCCGTTTTGGCGAACAATGCGCAAAAGCCGGATTTTTTCTTTTCTTTCCATGCAGCCTGAGCACATTCTTACAGGAACTGCGCTGCCGCCGTTTTTGCGGCTGTTTTCGCGATTACTGTACATCGCTCTTGATATCTATCTTGTAGCCTGTGAGTCTTGCGGCAAGGCGTGCATTCTGTCCTTCTTTTCCGATAGCAAGCGACAGTTGGTTGTACGGAACAACAACATACGCTTCTTTGTTTTCGGTGTCTACATCAAGACGAACAACCTCGGCAGGATTGAGACTCGCAGTAATAAACTCGGCGGGATCATCGCTGTACTTAACAATATCAATTTTTTCGCCGTTAAGTTCATCTACAATATTCTGGACGCGTGTTCCCTTTGCGCCGATGCATGCGCCAATCGGATCTACATTGGGATCGTTTGATATCACGGCGATTTTTGTTCTGGAACCTGCCTCGCGTGATATGCTTTTTATCTCGACAATGCCGTCGCCTATTTCCGGAATTTCTTCGCGGAAAAGTTCAAGCACAAGTCCCGGACGTGTGCGGGACACGTTTACAAGAGGACCTTTTGTTGTTTTCTTAACTTCCGTTACATAAACTTTCATTCTCTTGTGGAAGTTATACACCTCACCGGGTACCTGTTCGCCCGGAGCAAGGTATGCCTCGGTTTTGCCGATATCAACATAGATGTTGCGTTTTTCGATACGCTGAACCACTCCGATTACAATCTTGTGTTCCTTTTCGGAAAATTCATCGTATATCATATTGCGTTCAGCCTCTTTAATACGCTGCATAACAACCTGCTTTGCAGTTTGCGCCGCAATACGTCCGAAAGCAGCCGGGGTGTCTTCAATATTCACCACATCGCCTATTTCATACTGACCGCTGATGTTTTTGGCATCATCAAGAGATATCTGTGAAAGACTGTCTTCCACTTCTTCGGATACCGTTTTTTGAATATAAACCTTTACCTCGCCGTTTTCGCGGTTAATGTTCACCAGAACATTGCCCTGGTTTGTGTTGTAGTTTCTCTTGTACGCCGAAACAAGAGCCGCGTCGATTGCGTCAAGGAGAATATCTTTGCTTATATTTTTCTCCTTTTCGATTTCATCCAACGCATTCAAAAATTCACTGTTCATTTTTTATTCTTTCCTCCCGATATATTTTAGAAAATCACAGCAAGCCGTATATAAGATACGTCGCCTTGCGGTATGTTGATTTCTTTATCCCCGGACGTCAGTGTGATAACGCCGTCATGTTTAGACACAAGCGTTCCGCTGAGTGTCTTGGTGCCGTTTAGAGCCTTATACAGTCCAACATCTACAACTCTGCCCGAAAACCGCACAAAATCACTGTCCTTTTTCAGCGGTCTGTCAAGTCCCGGTGAAGTAACCTCCAGCATATACGCTCCGTCAGTGGGATCGTTTTTATCCAGAAGTTCGCTGAGACTCCTCGACACTGCCTCACATGCGTCAACGGACACATACTCTCCGCTGTCGTCATTTGTGTCCAGAATAACTCTGAGCACATATCCGGATCCCTCTTTTTTGTATTCGACATCATACACGTCAAGTCCGTTTGCTTTTGCAATGGGGAGCGCCATGTCGTACACAAGCTGCGAAACCTTTACCCCGTTTGCCATAATTATACACCACCTTTGCGCATATATAATACGAAAGAGTGGGTTATAACCCACTCTGTGAATACGATGATATGCAAGTGTCAATCTCATTGACACGCTTATTATATCACACTTTTTTAAATAATGCAAGCCTTTTTTTGTATTTTTTGAAATTTTTTTGAAAAATCATCAAATATTCGGTTTTATTTTAAAAACAAGACGGAGCCGAAGCTCCGCCTTTTTAAAAATATTAATTTTTCAGAAATTAATACTATCTGAGTGCTGCCTGTGCTGCTGCGAGACGTGCAATCGGAACTCTGAACGGTGAGCACGATACATAGTCAAGGCCGATATTGTGGCAGAACTCTACAGATGTGGGATCACCGCCGTGCTCGCCGCAGATACCTACGTGGAGTTCGGGGCGCTGTGCCTTACCAAGCTCAATAGCAATCTTCATGAGCTTGCCGACACCAATCTGGTCAAGTTTAGCAAACGGATCGTTCTCGAAAATCTTTGCATCATAGTATGCATCGAGGAACTTACCTGCGTCATCACGCGAGAATCCGTATGTCATCTGTGTAAGGTCGTTTGTACCGAAGCAGAAGAACTGTGCGTCCTTTGCAATTTCGTCTGCTGTAAGAGCAGCTCTCGGTATTTCGATCATTGTGCCGACTTCATACTTAAGCTCAACACCTGCATTCTTGATCTCTTCGTCTGCTGTTTCAACAACAAATTTCTTAACATATTTAAGCTCTTTTTCATCGCCGATAAGCGGAATCATTATTTCGGGAACAATGTTCCAGTCTGCGTTAGCCTTTTTAACATTAATAGCAGCGCGGATAACAGCTCTTGTCTGCATCTTTGCTATTTCGGGGTATGTTACCGCAAGACGGCATCCACGGTGTCCCATCATCGGGTTAGCTTCGTGGAGCGAGCTGATTACGCTCTTGATAGCCTCAACGCTCTTGCCCTGTGCTTTTGCAAGTACGGCAATATCTGCTTCGTCTGTGGGAACAAACTCATGAAGCGGGGGATCGAGGAATCTGATTGTAACAGGATTGCCTTCGAGTGCTTCGTAAAGTTTTTCAAAATCGCCCTGCTGCATGGGGAGAATCTTATCGAGAGCCGCTTCTCTTTCTTCAACAGTATCTGCGCAAATCATTTCGCGGAATGCGCCGATTCTGTCGCCCTCAAAGAACATGTGCTCTGTACGGCAAAGACCGATACCCTCTGCGCCGAGCTCACGTGCTTTCTTTGCATCTGCCGGTGTGTCGGCATTTGTGCGGACACCGAGCTTTCTGAACTTGTCGGCAAGTCCCATTATTCTCTCAAAGTCGCCTGCGATTGTAGCGTCAACTGTGGGAACAACACCGTCGTAGATGTTACCTGTGGAACCGTCGAGAGAAATATAATCACCCTCGTGATATGTTTTGCCTGCAAGAGTAAATTTCTTGTTGTCTTCATCCATGTCGATATCTCCGCAACCGGATACACAGCATGTACCCATACCGCGGGCAACAACTGCAGCATGGCTTGTCATACCTCCGCGAACTGTGAGGATACCCTGTGCGGCCTTCATACCTTCGATATCTTCCGGTGATGTTTCAAGACGAACAAGAACAACCTTTTCGCCTCTTGCGTTCCATTCTTTTGCATCTTCTGCAGTGAACACGATTTTACCGCAAGCTGCTCCGGGCGATGCGCCGAGTGCCTTTGCAACCGGAACTGCCGACTTAAGAGCCTTTGCGTCGAACTGCGGGTGAAGAAGTGTATCGAGGTTTCTCGGATCTATCATGAGAACTGCCTCTTTTTCGGAAATCATACCCTCGTCAACAAGGTCGCATGCAATCTTAAGAGCAGCCTGAGCTGTTCTCTTACCGTTTCTTGTCTGGAGCATGTAGAGGTGCTTGTCCTCAATCGTGAACTCCATATCCTGCATATCTCTGTAATGGTCTTCGAGTGTATGGCATATGCCTACAAACTGATCGTATACTTCAGGCATAACTTCCTTAAGCTGATCAATTTTCTGCGGTGTGCGAACACCGGCAACAACGTCTTCGCCCTGTGCGTTCATAAGGAACTCACCCATAAGGTGCTTTTCGCCTGTTGCGGGATCACGTGTAAATGCAACGCCTGTACCCGAAGTTTCACCCATGTTACCAAACGCCATCATCTGTACGTTAACAGCTGTACCCCATGAATACGGGATATCGTTGTCGCGGCGGTAAACGTTTGCACGTGGGTTGTCCCATGAACGGAATACTGCCTTGATAGCTCCCATAAGCTGTTCCTTGGGATCTGTCGGGAAATCTTCGCCGATTTTTGATTTATATTCTTCCTTGAACTGTTCAGCAAGCTTCTTGAGATCATCTGCAGTAAGGTCTACGTCCTGTGTAACACCTTTTTCTGCTTTCATCTTGTCTATAAGCTGCTCGAAGTATTTTTTGCCGACTTCCATAACAACGTCGGAATACATCTGAATAAATCTTCTGTAGCAGTCCCATGCCCATCTGGGGTTACCGGATTTTCTCGACATAACCTCTACAACGTCTTCGTTAAGACCAAGGTTAAGGATTGTGTCCATCATACCGGGCATTGATGCGCGCGCACCGCTGCGGACAGATACAAGAAGGGGGTTTTCGTTATCGCCGAACTTCTTGCCGGTGATTTCCTCCATCTTTGTGATATACTCCATTATCTGAGCCTGAATTTCGTCGTTAATCTTACGACCGTCCTCATAGTACTGAGTGCAAGCTTCTGTTGTGATAGTGAAACCCTGCGGAACCGGCAGACCGAGATTTGTCATCTCGGCAAGGTTGGCACCTTTGCCGCCCAGAAGGTTTCTCATGGTAGCATTACCTTCGGAAAAAAGGTATACATACTTGTTAGCCATTTCTAATACCTCCATAAATACTCTTTTTGTCACACCGTATATTTTATAACAAAACGTCATAAAATTCCAGTATTTTTTTAAAATTTAATGCTTAAAAAAGCACTTTTGACACAACTTTGTAACAAATGCACTAAAATAGTGTTTGTAAAAATTATAAATTACACACTTTTTTAACCGTAAATCGTGCTTTTCAGGTATGTAAGACTCGCCGGAAATATCTCCAGAGTGTTTATGAGATACTGTTCGGCTATGTGCGATACTATTCCGAGGTTTTCTTCGGACGCATTAAAGGCAAAAACCGTCTTTAAATCCGCCGCGCACAAAAACATAAGCAGCTTGTGAACCGACTGGTTTATTTCGGCATAATCCGAGAGAGGTGCCGATTCACCGCAGCTTTTGCACAAAACGTTTCCGCTGCGCAAATCAAAATAGCGCATATCCTTTGCACTGCCGCACGCACGGCAGCGCTCAACATCGGGCATGAATCCCTCGCTGCAGACAGTCTTAAATTCAAAAACGGCTTTGAGCTTCTCAAGATACCCGATAAGATCGCCGTCGCGGCATTTTTCCTGTGCTTTTCCGATGAGATACAGTGTGTTCAGTATAAAACTGAAATATTCGTCCTCAAACAGTTCCTCATCCGGAAGTGAGCGGACTATATCGGTAATATACGTTGCAAAGCTCACCTGCTCAACAGAACCGCGTATTCCAAAAAAGGTATTTATCGGCTCTGCCGACGCAATATAACACATTCCGCCGCGCGGTTTCAGCACCATTTCGCTCAGGCAAAAGTTCTGCAGTGCGGAAAAATCCTTGTGTTTATGTGAACGTATTCCCTTAGAGAGCGCCGTTACCTTACCTGCGTCACGTGTAAGGAGTGTAAAAATTTTATCATTGTCATTTATTGCATTGGAGTTTAGCACAAGCCCCGTCGTTTTTATTTCCTGCATCGTCGTCATCATTCCCCCGGTTTTTGCATCGGCTGTAATTTAAATAGCTTTCCACTGTCCCCAGCCCGGCAAATATCTTCCACAATTCGTTTTCGTTCATGATATCACCTCAAAAATAGGATGATTCACCATTTGATTTTTTATGTTGGTAATTATTTATTGTTATCCCCTATTCCGAGTTCACGCATAAGATTTTCGGAATTGCGCCAATCCTCTTTAACCTTAACCCACAGCTGCATATATACCTTACAGTCAAGGAGTTTTTCGCACTCGATTCTCGCACGTGTGCCTATTTCTTTCAGCGTTTTGCCGCCTTTGCCTATAATTATTCCCTTGTGAGATTCTTTTTCGCAAAAGATGTTTGCGCTTATATCATAGCGTTCGGCATTTTCATTGTACTTCATTTTGACAATCTCCACGGCAGTTCCGTGCGGAATTTCCTGGCGAAGCAGAATCAGCATTTTTTCGCGGATGATTTCCGCAACAATCTGCTTTTCCTGCTGATCGGTAACCATATCCTCGGGATAATACATAGGTCCTTCGGGCAGGTGTGATTTTATCACCGATCTGAGCTCGTCCAGATTATCGCCGCTCCTTGCGCTTACCGGAACAATATCCGCAAAATCAAAAAGCGATGAATATTCGGAAATAACTTCGAGCAGCAAATCCTTTTTAACGGTATCAGTTTTGTTTATTACCAAAATTGCCGGAATTGTTCCCAGGCGCGATATAATGCTTTTTTCTGCTTCGTTCACCTTTTTATCCGCCTGAACAACCATCATAACAAGGTCGGCATCTCCGATAGATTCGTTTACTGCTTTTACCATATTTTCGCCCAATTTATTTTTCGGCTTATGAAATCCCGGTGTGTCGGTGAACACCGCCTGAAATCCGTCTTCATGCATTATACCGAGAATCTTGCCGCGTGTTGTCTGCGGTTTCGGAGAAATAATTGCAATCTTTTGCCCCACAAGCCTGTTCAAAAGCGTGGATTTTCCAACATTCGGACGTCCTACTATTGCCACATATCCCGATTTGAATTTATCATTTGTTTTTTCACACATATTTTTAACCTCTCGAAAGCATCATTTTGCTCATAACATTTTCCTCTTTTTCGCGCATAACCGCGCGTTCGGCTTCGTCCTCATGGTCATAACCGAGAAGATGCAGTACACTGTGACACACAAGATAACCCACCTCGCGTTCAAACGAATGTCCGAATTCCTCGCACTGCTGCTTTGCCCTCTCCAGAGATACGACAATATCGCCGAGTATAAGCCTGTCCTCAAAAACATCGCCGACATTTTCCACAAGCTCTCCGTTTTCAAATTCCAGAACCGGAAAGCTCAATACATCGGTAGCGCTGTCTATATTGCGCTGTTCGTTGTTTATTTCGCGAATATTTTCGTTATCGGTAAGCGTAACGCTCACCATGCAGTCGGATGCAAAATTCTCCGATTTGAGCGTTTCTTTTATAACATCTTCAATCATTGTTTCAAGCTGCGCGCAAACAGGTATTTTGTCCTGCTCGTTTTGCGAATAAATATCTACCGTCATTATCTGCTGTCCCTCTTTTCGCCCGTCGGCTTTTTTCGCGATGAATCGCGTTTTTCGTATGCCTTAATAATCTTTTGAACAAGGCGGTGGCGCACAACGTCACGTTCGGAAAAGAAACAAAACGCTATATCCTCAATGTTTTTAAGCACTCCTATAACATCCCGAAGACCGCTTTTTTTACCGTCGGGCAGGTCAATCTGCGTTATATCTCCCGTCACTATTGCCTTTGAGTTAAAGCCGATTCGTGTAAGAAACATTTTCATCTGTTCCGGTGTGGTGTTCTGAGCTTCGTCGAGTATAATAAAGCAATCGTCAAGAGTTCTGCCGCGCATATATGCAAGCGGCGCAACCTCTATCTGCCCTTTTTCCGAAAGTCGTGCAAAATTTTCCATTCCGAACATCTCATACAGTGCGTCATACAGCGGGCGCAGGTACGGATCGACTTTGTTTTGCAAATCACCCGGCAAAAATCCGAGTTTTTCTCCGGCTTCTACCGCCGGGCGCGTGAGTATAATGCGGCTTACTTCTTTGTTTTTGAACGCTTTTACCGCCATTGCCACTGCAAGATATGTTTTGCCGGTACCGGCAGGACCGATTCCGAAAGTGATGGTGTTCTTTTTAATAGCATCTATATACGATTTCTGTCCGAGCGTTTTGCTCTTTATGGGCTTGCCGCTCGCATTTATACACACACAGTCACTGCCGTACAGCGCGCTTGCATCTATACCGTCGCGCGTGCTTTCTATTGCGTAATTGACATTTTGGTCGTTGAGTGTATCTCCGCTGTCAAGCAGCTGTACAAGACGTTTTATTACATTCTCCGCCATTCCGACATTCGAATCGGTTCCCGATATTTTTATCGCCGAATCGCGGCTCACTATAACCACATCAAATTCACGCGAAATTCGATTAATGTTTTTGTCGTATTCTCCGAACACGGAAATAACTTTATCCATGCTGTCAAATTCAAGTATCTTTTCCAACTGTACTACTCCTTTGCGTCTTCAAGTTCTATCTTTACCGGCTGCGCTATATTCTCGCTGCTGCGGACTGTTACCGATACAAATATGTTTCCGTTTTCGAGCTTTTGATATTCATACTCCCGCGAAAGTGTGGACGAGCCTTTGGCGCGTTCATTTTCTATTTCCGCGCATATCCGTTCCACCGCCGCCGAGAGAGCCTCGGAATCGGAAATTGTTTTTCTGTGTTCTATTATCTCACAAAAAGTGTCGGTTGTAAAGGTTATTGGCAAATAAATATTGCCGAAAATCTTTATATTTTGCTTTTTTGTTGATTTTTCATACAGTTTATAGTCAGGGTGGTTGTGTACAAACAGCTTTATTTTAAAATGCGGAAAGCCGACAGTGCTTTTTTTTACACTTTTTCCCGTAGGAAGATATTCAGTTGCGGTGTGATTAAATTCACCGCTTTTTTTGCGCCATGTTTCGGCAATGACCTCTGCATCCGAATGAATAAGTCTGTTGCCGCGGTATGCCGTTGTGCTGATACCGCTGACAAGCAAATCGCCCTTGCTCACCGCGCAGCCCGGTTCCACAACCTTTTGCCCCGAACGCGTATAGATATCGGTAATGTATCCGCCGTGAGACGCAACGAGGTTGTAGGGAGCGTTTATATCGGTCACCTTTTCGCCCGTCACCTTTTCGCGGATATCAACACTTGCACGCGTGCCGTCTATATTCACCCACAGCCAGGCAAGCGAGTCGAGATCAAGAAGTATATTGTTTTGAATCTTTTTAATATCGTGACCGTACCTGAGCGAACCTACGTATATTCCGTTTCGTTTAAGTGCCGCCATAATTTCATCCGATTTAACACGACTGTTGCCGTTTATATCCACAACCCAGATACATGATGTAAGGTAAACCATAATCATCACGGCAGCCATTGCTCCGGCAAAGAAACCGTAGCGTCGCTTTCGGCGGCGCAGGAACATAAGCGCACCTTGTTTTTTCAGTATTTTAACCCTGACGGCACACCTACGTGCCGGAATGCGCAAAAGTTGAAAATCGCCCGGCGATATCTTAAAAAACGTTTTTGAACCGTCGTATGAAATATCGTAGAGTCTTATACCGTTTTTCAGGCAAAGATTCAAAAAACGCTCTGTATTTTTTCCGTTTATTTCAACAAGCAGCCGGTCGGCAATGGAAAATTTCAATTGTCATTCTCCTCTCTTGCGACATGCGGTGCGTACACTACAGAGCTTATCCGCCCGCTTATTTCCATACTGTATGGCGTAAGCTTTTTTATAACAAGTCCGCCTCCGCTTATGCCAAGGTCATATTCTCCGAACACCACCTCGATCTGCGTGTCGGTAAACAAACGAATTGAGCTGTAACCGTCAACGGTAATCCTTTTGTCCGACTCAACGGTTACGGTTGGTTTGTCATCATCAAAGGCTTTGAGTGATTCTGCTGTGCGGGATATTTTATTATATACAGACATACGAAAAAACCTCCGTCATAAAATACTTTATGAGGTATTCTGCGTGATTATGTGGAGGTTGACATGAATAAATACAATTTGCAGAAAAAAAATAATTTTTCAGCTTATTTATGTATTGCAGCAATGATAATTATGGTTTTGCGCTCAAAACCGGTTATAAATTCCGCCGCCGAGGCTTTGTCTATGTGTGTGCGCTCGGTAATACCGTCGCTGTTTCCGTTTATTGCAGCGTCAAATATCCTGGTTGGCTGCACCGACGGTTCGACATTTCGGATTTTATCCAAACCGCTGAGTGCAATATTCAAAATAAGCTCCGCGTCAGCAACGGCGGTTGTATGCGGAATCCTCTGCGGATGCCCTGTCGGGGCGTCGTGCGCCGCAACGCTGTACAAAAGAAACATGATATCAAAATCCGAGGCCGAGACTCTTATTGCTTTTACATCGAATTCCGGCGCCATGTTTGTAATAGGAACTGTAGGCTGCGGCATGCTCGGTTCGCAAAGTGCCGGTGCAATACTGTACGCAGTGCATCTGTTATCAGCTGTTTTTTGCGCATGCATCATGCGGCCGTTTACCGTTCCTTCAAAACCGCACTGTACAAAAAACCGTGCAGACAGTTTATCGATAACAGACGCGGTCGCAAACGCATCGGTTACAATGTTAAAGATTTGCGGGTTTATTGTTGTGTTCGCGGTTATTTGTGAAATACTCTATCCGGCCGTTTGCCTCCTGCCTTACAAAATGAGGGGGTGTGCATACGCAGTACCGGAACTTACAAACGGTGTACGAAACATAAATATATATGGTTCATCACTGCGCGAAAAAATGATTTTATCCGCCGCTGCGCTCGGGTGGTCGGGATTATCAATTCATATGCAGGTAATGAGTGTTGCAAAACCTGCCGGACTTTCAATGAAAAAATTTTATGCTGCAAAGATTGCGGGATGTGTGTTTTCGGCAATACTTTGCGCAGTCATAACGGCTGTCGTTTCCGCCAACTAAAAATTCGGCACCAGCATACCGTCCGGTAGCAAGTGCCGAATTTCGATTTGATTTTAATCCAAAATATAAACCTTAACATTTCTGCGGCCGAACTGCATACATTCGCCGTAGGTGTTAAAGAACAAGTCCACCTTGTTGCCCTTAATGGCTCCGCCGGTATCTTCTGCTACGCAGTAACCGTATACAAAACTGCCGTCGGCCGATTCGATATACATTCTTGTTCCGAGAGGAATAACCCTCGGATCAACTGCTACTGTTCCGTAGTGTGCTCTGGTTCCGCTTGCCGTTACACCGTATCCTGCCTGACCGGGCATTTTGCCGCAGCTCTGGAATGACAGGTCATATGCGGTTGCATTGCAGGTTATAACCTTTGAATACGAAAAGTTATCACCTTTCGCCGTTACAGCCTGCCCTTTGGTGCCGACAACTTTTACTTCGTCAACAGGCTCTCTTAAACGTTCGGTTGATATCAGATTTCGCGATACCTCCGCTCCGTCGTAAAGAAGAACCTCATATGTCTGACAGTCAATACCCTCCACACCTTTTGTGGTGACCTTGCTGTCCGAAATACTCATGGATGTGTCCTGAATAGTTTTTGTATTGAATGCAACCGGTGTTTCGGTTTTTTCAATACGCTTGATAACCCGTATAATTGACAAATCGGTTTCATTTCCGAGAACCGTGTCCATGGGTGAGCTTACTATGTCATGATAATTTACTACAATGCCCTTTTCATCAAAAAAGTCTTTAACGGTATCGGCAGCTGTCCGATAAACTTTGTTTTCTCCTGCAATGGTAAGATTAACCGTTTTGACTCTGCGGATAACAACCGTCCCCGAGGATGTAATATACGCGCTGCGCTCCGGATACACAATATCGTACTCGGAAACATCAACTCCGCTTTTTTCAAGAATTTCCTCAACGGTTGCGGCCGATGCGGAGATGAACATACTGTTGTCACCGTCTACAATCTTTACATCAAAATACTGCGGTGAAGCGTAGGTCACGGTAACCGCAAGCATAAATGCCGCCGTTGTGATTGCCGAAACCCTGGCTTTCGGATGTATCATTCTCCTAAACACATCATAAATATCTCTATTGCGGCGAACTTTATGCTCAGATGAATTCAAAGCATATTTTTTGATTTTTGCCGTAATCTCTGAAAACATATCCTTCCTCCTAAATAGATTTTGCCTTGCATCGTCGTTAATTTTATGGCAAAATCGGATTTTTGTCAAATCTCATATTGAAATCCCTTGTGCATAAACAACAAAATTCAATAGGTTTTCTGACTTTTTAAAGTTTGCAGTTTAACTTAGGCGCAATTTTGCAATAAATCTTGCAAATGCACTGTTTACGCGAATGACGTTATATTAACCGATTTTTTCAAAATTATTACGGTGATGTAATTCTTTGTGCACTATCTACAAATTTTGAAATTAATTTCAAACGACATGTCGTGTCATGGCACCTCCTTACACCTATATATAGTATTCACATTTTTAAAATATGTTAAAAAAATATTAAAATGCTGTAATGTGTTGCAAACGACACATAATTTTTCGTGATAAAACAGTGAAATCAGTTTCGTTTCCGAACATTATGTAAACAAAAATTTGCAAGATTTTATGCTAAATTTCACTCTTTTCAATGTTATTTCGACTTAAATGCGCAAAAAAATCGAGCTGAAACCTTCGTGTTTCAACTCGATTTTTTTAAGTGATTTATAATGTGTGTCAATGCAAGCATTTTCAAGCAAATTCGGTTACAAGCGGAACGACACACAGGTCGTTCCCTACGGCGCATTTTCAAGCAAAAGCGGTTTCCGGCGGAAAAGTTAAGCCTGCCGCTAACCGGCTGCAAGTAAACAAACAAGGTTTTCCCACCGTAAATTTCACCCTCTGCCGTTCGGCATTGAGGTTGTGCAGCAGACGCGTTCACGAGCAAAATCATTCATAGTGCAAAATCGGCGGCACACATAATCTTGTTCCCTATTGTGTAGTCGATTTTAGCCGAACCGCGGCGCGATAATTTCGCGCCCTTTCGGCGGCATGAAATGAATGATTTTGTAAGTGATTACAAGTCCCTGCGCGTTCTCATAGCCGTGAGGCAGAGGGGTAATTTGAGAATGACACGAGTCTCGATGTGTCCCGTGCGTTCTCACCTTCATGAGACAAAAAGGGAATGTGTATATATATAGTAGAAACTCGTCATTTTTTGTCGGACAATCCGCTTAAAAGTTCCTTGTATTCATCATATGAGTACATGCTGTTGAGCACCGAAACAAGCATGTTTGCTGACAAATGTGTCGGCAGATTTACAGCCCTTTTCAGTTTTTCGCGCAGCATTGCACTATTTGAGCCGCCGCATAATCCGTCGGAATACAAATCGGCCTTTGTTATCTTTCTTTCGCTGCTTTTCGGATTTGATTCCTGCACACATAATTCATCATTCACAGCAGTTTTGAGCGCATTAATTATCACATCGTCACTGACACCCTCCACCCCGAGAAAACCTTCTTTTGAATGATGATTTTTTCGTTTTTCTTTGCCTTTGATATCGGGAATATACGCATGTTTGACATTCTTACCACGCAAAATGTTTTTAAGATAGTTGCGTATCTTAAACCCTGCACTGTCACTGTCGGTAAATATCACCGCACCGTGCACATCGGCAAGACGGCGAAGCATATCACACTTTTTTTTATCCTTGAATATTGCAAAACCGTCCGTTACTACAATCAATGCGTCCACAATGCCGCTCAGCTTTGATTTGTCGTAATTTCCCTCAACAATAATTACTTCGTTAATTTTAATCATTTTTTTCAGTTTCTCAGACTGTGAATCGGAGCCGGAATTCTGCCGCCGCGTGCAATAAAGTCTGCACTGCTGTATTTATTTACGTTCATTACAGGTCCTGTTCCGAGCAAACCTCCGAATTCCACAACATCGCCCACATTCTTTCCCGGTGCCGGGATTACACGGACAGCCGTTGTTTTATTGTTTATCATACCGATAGCGGCTTCGTCGGCAATAATCGCAGAAATTGTTGACGCCGGTGTGTCACCCGGAATAACAATCATATCAAGGCCGACAGAGCAAACGCATGTCATTGCCTCCAGCTTTTCTATTGTAAGCGCGCCGGTTTTTGCAGCTTCTATCATTCCGGCATCTTCACTCACCGGTATAAAAGCTCCGCTGAGACCGCCAACCGATGACGATGCAAACACACCGCCTTTTTTTACAGCGTCATTAAGCAGCGCCAAAGCGGCAGTTGTGCCATGTGTTCCGCACTTTTCGAGTCCCATTTCTTCTAATATATATGCAACACTGTCACCGACAGCCGGAGTCGGCGCAAGCGACAGGTCTACTATCCCGAACGGAACACCGAGTCTTTGCGACGCTTCGCGCGCGACAAGCTGCCCCATACGTGTTACCTTAAACGCAGTCTTCTTAATAGTTTCGGAAACAGTTTCAAAATCGGCACCGCGGACTTTCTCCAATGCGCATTTGACAACACCGGGGCCGCTGACTCCGACATTAATAATGCAGTCCGCCTCTCCGACACCGTGGAACGCGCCTGCCATAAACGGATTATCTTCAACGGCATTTGCAAAAACAACAAGCTTGGCACATCCGAAACCTGCCGTATCTTTTGTCAGCTCAGCCGTATTTTTTACAATTGTGCCCATTTTTGCCACAGCGTCCATGTTTATTCCGGCTTTTGTACTGCCGACATTTACAGATGAACAAACTATATCGGTTGAGGCAAGCGCCTCAGGAATTGAGTTTATAAGAATCTCGTCACCCTTTGTAAATCCCTTGTGAACAAGTGCCGAAAAGCCGCCGATAAAGTTTACTCCGACATCCTTTGCCGCTTTATCAAGAATTCTTGCGTATTTAACATAACTTTTATCACCGCACGCACCTGCAATAAGCGAGATTGGCGTTACAGATATTCTTTTGTTTATAATCGGAATACCAAATTCTTTTTCTATTTCTTCACCAACGGCAACAAGATTCTTTGCGCGTGAAGTAATTTTGTCATATATCTTTTTGCATGCCGCGTCGGAATCGGAATCAATGCAGTCAAGCAATGATATGCCCATTGTAATTGTGCGGACATCAAGGTGTTCGCTTTCTATCATATGAAGTGTTTCGTATGCTTCGAATCTGTTTATCATCGCCGTGTCACCTCATATTCTGTGCATTGCCTGAAAAATATCTTCAAGCTGAATACGAACTTCCACTCCGAGCGCCTCGCCCTCTTTTGCAAGGATATCCGCCATTGACGAAAATTCCGATTTGCAGTTTTCCACATCCACAATCATCATCATGGTAAACATTCCCTGGAGTATTGTCTGGGAAATATCCAGAATATTCACATTATTTTGACACAAAACCGAACTCACAGAACTGATTATGCCCACTCTGTCCTTTCCTACTACGGTAACAATTGCTTTTTTCATGGTAACCTCCTGAATTTTTGTTATTGATGTTTGCGCGTGCGCACAACTTCATATATCATAAGAGCCGCGGCAACGGACGCGTTGAGTGAATTAATTCTGCCGTACATGGGAATACGGACAAGAAAATCGCATTTTTCCTTTATCAGCCGCGATATTCCTTTTCCCTCCGAGCCGACAACAATTGCCACTGCTCCCGAAAAATCGTGCTCATATATATTGTTTTCACCGTCCATATCGGCGCCGACAACCCACACTCCGGATTTTTTGAGAGCGTCTATTGCCGACGCAAGGTTAGACACCTTTGCCACAGGGACAAACTCCAATGCCCCGGCGCTTGACTTGTCCACAACCGGACCGAGACCGGCTGAATTTCGCTTTGGAATAATAACCCCGTGTGCTCCGGCAGCATTTGCCGTTCGTATAATAGAACCGAGATTGTGCGGATCGGTGATATCGTCGGCAATTATTATAAACGGCGGCTCGCCTTTATCTTTTGCAATATTCAGAATATCACCAATGCTCGAATACGATTTTGCCGCCGCAAAAGCTATTACCCCCTGATGTGCGCCTGTTTCGCTCAAACTGTCGAGGCGATGCCTGTCGGTTTCCATAACAACAATGTGCCTATCCTTAGCCATTGCAAGAATCTTTTTTACAGAGCCGTTTTTTTCACCGGAGCTGACGAGAATCTTGTCTATCTCGCGCCCGGAATTGAGCGCCTCTATTACCGGATTTCTGCCCTCTATCTTATATGATGAATCCGTTCTTTCATTATTTTCGGGTAATTTCATATGTACCTCCGTATTATCTATCACACCTGTTCTTTGTTGTGTAGTCAAACGGGGAACACCGCACAGTGCTCCCCGCAACAATTATGCAAGATTAAATTTGTCATGAATAACCCTCACAGCCGCATCGGCATTTCGTCTGTTAACGAGTACGGAAACCTTTATTTCCGAAGTGGAAATCATGTGAATATTTATATTCGAATCGTACAATGCCTCAAACATTGTGCTGGCAACACCGGGATTGTTCACCATTCCGCAGCCGACTATCGAAACTTTTGCATAGTCTGTGGAAGTGTTCATTTCTTCAAATTCAAGGTAATCTTTTTCGGCGAGAAGTATTTCCGACGCTTTTTCAAGATTGGACTCGGTGACTGTAAAGCTGATGTCTTTGAGTCCCTCTCTGCCGATTGACTGTAAAATTATATCTACATTAATATTGTTTTTCGCCAGAAGTGAGAATATGCGAAAAGCCATGCCGGGTTCATCCTTTATATTGCAAAGGGCAATACGTGCCACGTCATTATCTCTTGCAACTCCTCTAACAACCATCTTTTCCACTCTTTTTTCCTCCTTTACGAACGTTCCCGGATTATTGTTCAAGCTGGAACGAACACACATTTTAACATTATATTTTTTAGCCATTTCAACCGATCTGTTGTGCAAAACATTTGCACCGAGGCTGGCAAGTTCGAGCATTTCATCAAACGAAACTTCATCAAGTTTTCGCGCATTGGGCACAATACGCGGATCAGCGGTGTACACACCGTCTACATCTGTGTATATCTCGCACAAGTCCGCATGAAGCGCCGCCGCAATAGCAACCGCCGTTGTGTCCGAGCCGCCGCGCCCTAAGGTTGTAATATCGTCATATTTGTCTATTCCCTGGAATCCGGCTACAACAACAATATTGCTGTTGTCAATTTCCTTTCGGATTCTTTCACCATCCACACTGATAATTCTTGCCTCGCTGTAGTTGGCATTGGTGTTCATTCCCACCTGCCAGCCGGTAAGCGACACAGCGCCCACTCCGAGACTCTGAATTGCCATTGCAAGAAGTGATATCGATATCTGTTCACCAGTTGACAAAAGCATATCCATTTCACGGCGCGATGCCTTTGGATTTATTTCATTTGCTTTTTCAATCAGTTCATCGGTAGTGTCGCCCTGTGCCGATACGACAACAACAACGGAATTACCCTGCTTGTATGTGTCTACGACGCGCCGTGCAACATTCATTACCCTCTCGGCGTTTGCAACGGATGTTCCGCCGAATTTCTGGACTATAAGACTCAATTTGTTCAACCCCCAATATTTGATTGTTCAAGATATATCGCACCATCGTTGTCGGCTTTAAGCATCTCTAATGACCAACCCGATAGATTTGTTTTTATAAGATTATTCATCTGCTGTTCAAAGTGTTCCGCGTCCTTGTTCAAAACAGCAATTACGGTAGGCCCTGCACCGCTTAAATATCCGCAAAGTGCGCCGTTTCTTCTTGCAGCGCGGATTATGTATTCACCGCTCCGTATGCGCGAAAATCTGCATCGCTGATGAAGCCTGTCTTTGACAGCGTATCTGAGATACGAATAATCACCCTTGGCAAAAGCCGACGCAAGCAGCGACGCATGTGCCACATTATATGAAGCGTTTCGAAACGGAACATACTTCGGAAGTATGCCGCGCGATTTGCGCGTGGCAAAATAAAAATTCGGAATCATGGCGGCAAACGTCAGTTCATCCGACACATCTGTTTTTGTGTATGCCACAAATCCGTGCTCGGGAACAGCCACGGTAAATCCGCCCATAATCGCCGGGGCGACATTGTCGGGGTGACCTTCAATTTCATTTGCCATAAACAAAAGTTCGTCCTTTGAAAATCGGTCGTCCAAAAGCCTGTTTGCGCCCATAAGTCCGAGAACAATTCCGGCAGAGCTGCTCCCGAGCCCGCGTGTAACCGGTATGTCGCTCCACAGGCGAATACGCACGCCGTCAAAGCTCTCTCCCGCACGCTCGAAAACGCGCTTAAAGCTTACATAAACAAGGTTATTTTCGCCGAGCGGAATATAATCCGATTCATCGGCGATTTGTATTTCAAGACCGCTGTCCGTGAGTTCGAACTGCGCGGTGTTGTACAAATTAAGCGCTATACCGAGGCAATCGAACCCCGGTCCGACATTTGCCGTAGACGCCGGTACTCTGACGGTAACCATTTTATTCCTCCGTGTAATTTATTTTAAATAACCATAAACTTTGAAATCACATTCAATCCGTCGAGACGCATATTCAGCTCGCGGACAGTCATTTCTTCCGTTACAAACACAATTTCATCGGAATCGACAGCAGTAACATTCACACCGCCGAACGAGTCGTTAATATCGCTCGCCGAACTGCTTGTGCGAACAGCAAATTTTGCACGCACATCATCATAATTAAGGATATTCTTTTCGTCGGACGGTTCCCACGGAACTACTATATCGTCGCTCGAATCCTTAACCGCCTCGATAACATCGGCAACAACCGCGCTCGCCGTCGGGAGTTTTCCCGCTCCGCGGCCGTAGAACATTGCATCGCCGAGCATATCGCCGCTAACAAATATTCCGTTGAACACGTCCTCCACACCGGAGAGAGGATTATCGCGGCATACGAACATAGGTTCAACATACACTTCGCATCCCGATTCGGTGCTTTGGAATTTTCCAATCAGCTTGACCTCGCATCCGAGCTTTTCGGCTGCCTTTATGTCACCCGGTGTAATGGCTGTTATTCCGACAGTATGAACATTTTCATGACTAACCTTTTTACCGATAATCATTGATGACAAAATGCTGATTTTCTTACATGTGTCGTGTCCTCCGACATCGGCCGACGGATCCCTCTCGGCATATCCGAGTTTTTGCGCGTCTCTGAGTGCGGAATCAAATGTTTCGCCCTCTTTAAACATTTTGGTTAAAATATAGTTTGTCGTGCCGTTCAGTATTCCCTCAATACGAGTAATATTGTTTGAACCGAGACTTGTAAGAAGCGGTCTTATAATCGGTATTCCGCCGCCTACGCTCGCTTCATAGAAATAGTGCACACCGTGCATTTTGGCAATAGCAAAAAGTTCATCACCCTTAATCGAAACAAGCTCCTTGTTTGATGTAACAACGCTTTTACCCTTTTCGAGAGCCGACTTGGTAAATGTAAATGCCGGTTCGATACCGCCGATTGTCTCTACAACAATATCTACCTCGTCATCGGAAAGAACCTTGTCGAAGTCTTTGGTAAACAAGCCGCTTTCGCCGTGATCGGAAAAATCACGTATATCAACAATGTACTTGATATCGATTTCTTCTCCGGATTTGCGCGCTATGCTTTTTGCATTGTTTCTGATAATTTCATATACACCCGAACCTATACATCCGAATCCGACTATACATATTTTTGCCATGATGCACCTCCAAAATGAATAAAATATCTTTTATTATAACACCAACAAAATAATTTGTCAATTTTTACCTACTCTATTTTAAAGTTTTCCGGAAAGTTATTGCTGAGCTCTGCCAGATTATCAAACAAATCCGTTTTCAATTCTGCCGTGCTGTCGCCTTTTTCGGCATAGACGCATTCAATCTGCACATCACACGCAAACATCTCGGATATAACCTGGCGCATGCAGTCGATACTCTCTTTATCCGACAACAGCGACAATGTGTCGCGTTCCGGAACCTCAAGAATCAACTTACTGCCTTCACCGCGAAGTCTGACATCATAGAGTGCAACAAAAATGCGAATCTTTCCGAGTGACTGAATTTTTTCTTTAACTTCAGACCAATTGGCAATGATTTTTCCGATAATTCCATTCGCCGTCACGCTCTGCGAATCGGTATGCCGCGACGAATCAGCTGCCGTATTTTGTGTGATTTTCGTCTCGGAATTGCTCCGCGGACTTTCGGTACCCATAACCTGCGGCGGAGTCGGAGTATACGCGGCTGCCTGCTGCGCCGGTGCAATCGGCACTGTGTTTTGCGCGGCAGCGGTAAAACCGGATGCCTTTTTTTCAAGGTCGGCAATTCTGTCGAGAATAGCGGAATAATCATCGGAAAACGACGCATTGCACAGCCGAACCACGGCACATTCCACAAGTATCTGCGCCGACGAAACGTATTTTATATCTCTTAGCAGTTCGCTGAGTATCTCTATACAGCGAACGGTTTTTTCTTTTCCGAAAAGCGGAGCCGTCTCCTTTAAGAGCGACAGTTTAAAGCTGCCGATATCAAGCGTTTCCGGAGAAAGATTGTACAAAAGAATCTCGCGCATTACACCGAGGAGTCCTTCGGCAAAACTGCTCGGATTCTTTCCTTTTGAAATGCAGGAATCAAAACTCACAACAGCCTGCGCGGTGTCGCCCTTTGCAATAAATCCTGCGATTTTGTACAAAAAACTGTCGTCCAGCGTTCCGAGAATCTCGGTTACATCGGCATATGTGAGGTTATTGTTTTTGTATGCAAGGCACTGCTCGGTAATACTCAGCGCGTCACGCATAGAACCGTTGCCGAGCTGCGCAATATACTCCACAGCCTCTTTTTCGGCATTAATACCCTCTTTATTTAATATATCGGACACTGCACCGCATATATCCGATGATGAAATATTTTTAAAGTCAAACCTCTGGCATCGCGAAAGAATCGTGGGCAATACCTTGTGTATCTCGGTGGTTGCCAGAATAAAAATAACATGTTCCGGCGGTTCTTCAAGCGTTTTGAGCAGCGCATTAAACGCACCTGCCGACAGCATGTGAACCTCATCTATAATGTATACTTTATATTTACTGCTCGCCGTTGCATAGCGAACCTGGTCTATTATATCGCGGATATTCTCAACACCGTTGTTTGATGCAGCGTCCATTTCCACAACGTCAAGCAAAGTGTCATTCATTATACCGCGGCAAACTTCACATTCATTGCACGGGTTTCCGTTTTGCGGATTAAGACAGTTTACGGCACGGCTGAGAATCTTTGCGGTAGATGTTTTACCCGTTCCGCGTGTTCCGGTGAACATATACGCGTGGGAAATGCGCCCCGACATTATCTCATTTTTAAGCGTTTCCGTGATATGCGGCTGCCCCACAACATCGTCAAATGTCATCGGCCGCCACTTTCTGTACAATGTACGATATGCCGCCATAGTATCCTCAAAACCCCCGTTCATTAAAAAAAGCCGCACATCCTTATCTCGAATCCAAAACATCGCCGTTATCGGTCAGTTGGCTCGGTTCGGGTTGCCTCGCGGCACACGGGCAGCAATACTTACGGCTGCTTGATTCCTCACCTGACCGGGTTCATACGCGCACGTTGCGCAAGTCCCGAACGTCAACACTACTTAACCGACACATAACTTTGTCCAAAAACCCTCAATAAGGATATAACCCTTGCTATAGCGGACTGCAAGTTCAGGGCGCCGCTACTGCCCCGGCTGTACGACTTTTATTATTATACACCAAAAGCGAATATATTTCAATATCTAAATGCAATTATTTGAAAATATTAGTCAATTCGGCAAAATGCACACTGCAAACCGTCGGCATGCTGTAAATTTCATCGCATAAAACAACAAACGCAATCTGTCCCTCGCCCATATACGACACAAAAATGTCTGATTTTGCCGTTTTGGGGCATTTTGCGTGATAAGATACACTGGAAATACTTAGTGAAATATTTTATAATAGACTTATGATTTTAAGAAGGGATTGACATAAATGCAAAAAATTCACATGCAAAGAAAGTACATTGGTCTGAGCGGAGACGGTTTCTACCTTGATTACTATATTCTGCGCTCTGAAATCGGACTCCCGGGTTCCGACTTTCGGGCTGTGACATACGGAGTCGAAATAGAAAAGAAGTACTCTTCCGGCGGCCACGAACAGATTCTTGAACAAGCCACGGTAAATGATATTTATTCCTCCATGCGGCTCACGGAAATACTTGTAAAAAAACTTGCCGACAGGCTGATACTGCCGTCCACGCTCAAATACATCATCGGAGATTTGATTGGTGAAAGAGGCTACGAAATGCCCGAGGTGATTACCACAGCTTAGCGAGACATAATCAAATAAAAGAAAAAATCAGGCTGCAAAAACAAATAATGTTTTTGCAGCCTTTTGGCGCGCCGTAGAGAATTCGAATCCCTGACCTTCTGATCCGTAGTCAGACGCTCTATCCAGCTGAGCTAACGGCGCATGTTTTCTCAACACTTGAAATATTATACCACAATGCATTGCCAAAGTCAAGGAATTTTTCAAAAATTTTTATGCTCTTGGAAAATGTCATTTTTATTTTGTGTATTAAATATTCTTTTTTCCGTATACTAATCCGGAATAAAAATAAAATACGGAAATGAGAGATATTATATGAAAGACAAAATCTTTGGAGTTTTGCAGCGCATCGGGCGTTCTTTTATGCTGCCGATAGCGCTTCTGCCCGTGGCGGGGCTGTTTCTCGGAATAGGCAGTTCGTTTACAAACGAAACAATGCTGAATGCCTACAACCTGTCCGGGATAATTCATCCGGGGAACTTTTTGTATACAATACTTGACATACTCAATCTTGCCGGCAGTGCGGTATTCAACAACCTTGCCCTGCTGTTTGCAATGGGTGTAGCAATAGGAATGGCAAAGCGCGAAAAAGATGTTGCCGCGCTTTCCTCGGTAATAGCGTATCTGATAATGAACACGGCTATCAGTGCGCTTATCACATCAAACGGCGGAGTCGACTCCATGCCGGACAACTCAACGACATCCATGCTCGGAATAGTCACACTTCAAATGGGTGTGTTCGGCGGAATAATTGTCGGTTTGGGCGTGGCGGCACTGCACAACAGATTTTATAAAATAGAACTTCCGCAGGTTTTGTCGTTCTTCGGCGGAAGCCGTTTTGTACCCATAATATCCAGCGTGGTATACCTCGGTGTGGGAATTGTGATGTTCTATGTGTGGCCGGTGGTGCAGACGGGTATTTCATGGCTGGGAAACCTCGTAATAAAATCCGGGTATTTCGGAACCTGGATATACGGTACAATAGAGCGTGCACTGATACCGTTCGGACTTCACCATGTGTTCTACATTCCGTTCTGGCAGACGGCAATAGGCGGTTCGGCGGTTATTGACGGACAGCTGATAAGCGGTGCGCAAAACATTTTCTTTGCCGAACTGGCGTCTAAATCCACAAAAATATTTTCGGTGGAGGCAACAAGATTCATGGCGGGAAAATTCCCGTTTATGATATTCGGTCTGCCGGGAGCTGCCCTTGCAATGTACAAAACAGCACGTCCCGAAAAGAGAAAAGTGGTGGGAAGTCTGCTTGTTTCAGCAGCGCTCACGTCTATGCTCACAGGAATAACCGAACCGCTTGAATTTACATTTTTGTTCGTGGCACCGCTGATGTATGCCATCCACTGCGTTTTTGCCGGGTTGTCATATATGCTGATGCATGTGCTCGGAGTCGGTGTTGGAATGACTTTCTCGGGCGGTATAATCGACCTTATTCTGTTCGGTGTAATGCAGGGCAATGCAAAAACAAACTGGATATGGATTCCCATTGTCGGAATAGCATACTTTGTGCTGTATTACTTTGTGTTCAGATATCTGATTGTAAAATTCAACTGGAAAACTCCCGGCCGCGATGAAAACTCCGACGAAACCAAACTGTACACAAGAAAAGATATGGAAAAAAAGAAAAACGCGGCAGCAGCGGCTGATTCCAAAAGCGAGCTGATAGTGCGCGGTCTGGGCGGAACAGCCAATATATCCGATATAGACTGCTGCGCGACAAGACTGCGTGTAACGGTTAAAGACTCACAGGCCGTGGACAAAGGAATGCTTACTTCAAGCGGTGCGTCCGGTGTTATTGTGCATGGCAGCGGTGTGCAGGTTATCTACGGACCACAGGTATCGGTGATAAAGGCGCATCTTGACGAATATATGACCGGTGCGGCACACACGCAGCCGACGGATACGGTTGATTCGCCAAAACCGACCAAGAAAAACGATTCACCTAAACTTATTGCGCTGTATTCTCATGCAAGCGGAAAAACCGTTCCGCTTACAGAAGTGGACGACGAGGCGTTTTCTTCACTTGCGCTGGGCAACGGTATTGCGGTTGAACCGACAGAGGGCGCACTTTATTCTCCGTGCGACGGTGTTGTGGAAAATGTGAGCGACACTCTGCATGCCGTTACAATCAAATCGGATGACGGCGCGGATGTGCTGCTTCATATCGGGATAGACACGGTAAAGCTTAAGGGAAAATACTTTGAAAAAATGACCGAAAACGGTGCAAAAGTTAAAAAAGGCGATTTGCTTATTAAATTTGATATCGACGGTATAAAAAAATCCGGCTTCAAAACTACAATTCCTATGATTATCTGCAATACGGATGATTATGAGGCTGTTCATGTTCTGCACAACATTGACGTAATGCACGGTGACGAAATATTAAGACTTGAAAAATAAATATATCCGAGGCAGTGAACCTGCATAAATGCCTGCTCACCGCCTCGGACAGTACATAATTCTCCGCAAAAAATTACATATCAATCTTTTTGGCATGCAAAAAAATATTTTTACAAAAATCGTCCTCCGACGCTTTCTTCACTGTAAACTCACCGTCACCAAACTCGCATACATACTTCGCTGTATGCGGATTGTCCAAAAATCTGATATACAGATGAAGCACACCGTCTTTAAAACTGCAATATGCCGCAAAATGCACATTTTCCTTTTCACTGTGTCCGCAAAGTCCATCAAGTGTGGGTTTAAAGTTCTTTATTATTATATTATTCTGCCTGTAATCACCCTTGCCGAACACCATATCCTGCCGACAGATTCCGTCGCTGAAATTCAGTTTAATGCATCCGTCATCCTCGGTAAATCTTATTAATGTTATACCGAGCGTATTATCATTACATATGAATTCGCAGTCCGGAAGTGCACCGCCGCAGTATTTTTCCGGCGCGTTGAGATTGTCTGCAAACGAGCGCAAATCTTCATCCGTAACATCACTGTTTCCATATAGATTATCTGCAAGTTCATAAACACATTCTATTTCCGACTGCATACTTTCCTTGCAAAAAACCTCTGCCGCAACAACCATATCTTTGTCGGGAAATATCATACACAGCTGACCGAATGCACCGTCACCGCGGAATCCGCTGCGCGAGTTTTTCCAAAATTGAAAACCGTAACCGGAAACCCAATCGGGCGTACCGTTCCCGCTGTTGTCCGAGTGGACAGAGAGCGCAGTGTTAACCCACTTTTCCGAGAGAATTCTTTTGCCGTTGTACACACCGTTGTTCAGGTACAAAAGTCCCAGTTTTGCCACATCGTCCGATGAAGCGTGAAGTCCGACAGCACCCTGGGAGTTCCCGTCCGCAAAAGCGTTCCAATGAGTTCCCGTTATGCCCAAAGGTTCAAAAAGACGGATATTTAAAAAATCATACATTGTCATTCCCGTGTACTTTGCCACAACCTGCGACAGAATATATGTTGCGGCATTATTATATGTAAAGTGCGTTCCGGGTTCAAACTCCGGTTCAATTCCGATAAATGCCGCGACGGGATCACTCTCAAAGCGGATTTTTGCCAAAACACAATTCTTGTGACCGGTGTTCATGGACAGCACATGCCTAAGGCGCATTTTTCCCATGTTTTCGCCGATATTTTCCGGGCACCTGTCCGAAAAAATATCCACTATCCTATCGTCAATATTCACCTTTCCGTCATCCGAAAGAAGTCCGATTGCAGTGGATGAAAAACTTTTGCTGAGCGAATACAACTGCTGCTTAAAGTCAAATGAGTACGGTCTCGGGGCAATGCGAACCTGCATCTTTGCACCCTGAATAACTTCAAACGAATGTGTATCAACATTGCATTCTTTTAACTTTTTCATAAAATTCAAAACAGCCGAGCGATTGACTCCGTTGTTTGTGTATACCGTGCTTTCAAACATAATCACATTATATCCCCTGTCTTTAAATTTATTAATGTAATTTTATCACATAAAAAAACAAGATACAACCCTATTTAAAAAATTATTAAAAAAGTATTGACAAATTTAAAAGTCAGTAATATAATAACATATGAACAGATGTTCATATGTTGAAATGAGGTGACATAAATGAGAATAGCAGAATGTAATCATAATCACAACGACATTAAGCTGATTGAAGAAATAATTAAAAATACCCCGTCTGCCGAAAAACTCGATAAACTGTCGGAATTTTTTAAGGCGTTCTCGGACGTAAGCCGCCTGAAAATTATTCAGGCTTTGTCGGACAATGAGCTTTGCGTTTGCGATATTGCCGATATTACGGGTATGTCCCAATCGGCTGTATCACACCAATTGCGATATCTGAAGAGTATCGACATACTGTCCTGCAGGCGCGACGGAAAATCGGTTATATACTCGCTGAACGACTCGCATATTCTTCATATATACGGCGAGGGACTTATTCATATAAGCGAAGAAAAAAAGGAGGACGAATAAAATGGACGAAAACAAGCACATTCACAACGAAAAAGACTGCTGCGCTGATGAGCACGAACATGAACATGCACACTGCTGCGAACATGAACATGAGCATAACCACGGGCATGAACACGAACATGCACACTGCTGCGAGCATGAGCACGGTCACGAACATTGCCATGAATGCGGATGCGGACACTGCCACAACGACGAAGAGGAACCGCATGTTAAACTGTACATTATTTCCGCGGTAATATTTGCGCTGTCATTCTTTGCACGCAATGTTGCAATCGGCACGCTGAATATTCAATTTATAATAATCGCAGCCGCAACACTTCTGTGCGGATTTGATATATTCAAAAACGGTTTAAAATCCGTGGCTAAATTCCGTTTTGACGAAAGCACACTGATTCTTGTGGCTG
The DNA here is from genome assembly GCA_934463115.1 of uncultured Clostridia bacterium. Classification (GTDB taxonomy): domain Bacteria; phylum Bacillota; class Clostridia; order UMGS1810; family UMGS1810; genus CAKSIN01. The sequence continues at coordinate 8,959 of CAKSIN010000002.1, read as the reverse complement.
TTGTATCGGCTGCACTCATGCGTGAATTTAACGAAATGTACATGATTACACTTTTGTTTGCCATAGGCGAAGCTGTTGAGGATTATGCAGTGGATAAATCGCGCGAACGTATTGAAGGATATATTGACCTGACAGATGATACAGCATACAATGAACTCGGCGAAAAAATTGACGCGTCAAAAATTAAAATCGGCGACAGGATATTGATTAAACCCGGTGATAAGGTTTGCGTTGATGCAAAAATAATTAAGGGCAACACCTCTTTTGATACATCCAACCTGACAGGCGAGAGTCTCCCCAGCGACATGTCGGAGGGCGATACTGTTATATCGGGAAGCATAAATCTCACAAGCTCGGTTGTGTGTGAAGCAATGAGCGATTTCAACAATTCCACTGCCGCAAAAATAAAGGATTATGTTCAGGGAGCATCCAAGCAAAAAGCCGAAACGGAAAAATTTATCACGCGCTTTGCACGTGTGTACACACCGGCAGTAATCGGATTTTCCGGTTTGCTTGCACTTGTTCTTATTGTGTTCAGAATAACAACCGTGCCCGACGCAATTAACCGCGCACTTACAATAATGATAGCTTCGTGCCCGTGCGCACTCGTCATCGGTGTTCCGCTGACATACTTCGGTGCTATCGGTTCAATAAGCAAAAGCGGAATACTTGTAAAGGGTTCAAAATTCATTAATTCACTCGCAAAGTCAAACGCAATAGCATTTGACAAAACAGGAACACTCACCACAGGAAAATTGAGTGTAAAGAATACAGTTACACTCGGCGGCTATGACAGCAATGAAGTTTTGGGATATGCTGCTGCACTGGAAAATAATTCATCTCATCCTGTAGCACGCGCAATATGCGAATATTTCAAGGGCAATGTTTTGCCGGCAGAAGATGTAAACGAACTCTTCGGCAAAGGCATGACCGGAACGGTTAACGGTAAAAAGATAGCTGTCGGCAACCGCAAGATTCTTGCAAACGATACATCCGTAACCCCTGATATGCAGGATGCAAGCGTGTTTGTGTGCGTGGACGGCAAACTTGCCGGCGCAATAACGCTCAGCGATACAATTAAGGAAAACGCACCAAAGGCTATTGATAGACTGCATGAAATGGGCATTTCAAAAATGTATGTTCTCTCCGGCGACAATACGGCGGCAGTTGAACGCACGTGTGCTGCATTCGGCGGAAAAATTAAGGGATTCGGAGCACTTATGCCCACTGAAAAAACCGACAAAATCAGTGAAATTAAATCAAATTCATCCGGCTTGATATATGTCGGAGACGGTGTGAATGATGCTCCGTCACTCTGCGCGGCAGATGTCGGAATCGCTGTAGGAAGCGCAAATTCCCTTGCACTTGAAGCAGGTGACGCAACACTGGTATCCGGTAATCTGGAATCAATTGCAAGCGCAGTCGGTATTGCAAGATACGCAATGAGGATTCTGTACTCCAATATTGCATTTGCACTTATAGTTAAATTTGCGGTTCTTGTGGTCGCAATGTTCGGAAAAGCACCGCTGTGGCTGGCATTGCTTGCTGATGTTGGCGTCTTGATTATTTCGGTTCTGCGTGCTGTGAGCGTGCTGGGTAAGAAATAAGACGATCCGATTAAAGAGATATCTGCCAAGCAACGACAATTATGTATAGCGGAACGACACATAGGTTGTTCCCTACGCCGCAAAAAATTCCCTTTCCGCCGTGCGGCGTTGAGGTTGCACGGCGGACGCGTTCACGAGCAAAACCATTCATAGTGCAAAATCGGCGGCACACATAATCTTATTTCCTATTGTGTCGACGATTTTAGAAAAATGAGCTGCGATAACTTCGCAGCCTTTTTTCGGCACGCAATGAATGATTTTGTAAGTGATTACAAGTCACCGTGTGTTCTCATAGCCGTGAGACGGATGGGGAATTTTAATGTACTCCCTCAGTCAGCTAACGCTGACAGCTCCCTCATGGATGGAGCCAAATAGTGCGCCTTGCCAAACAATTGCGGTTATCTGCGGAACGGTTGATAACCGTTCCCTACGGCGCGAAAAATTCCCTTTCCGCCGTTCAGCCTTGAAAGTGTGCAGCTGACACAAGCAGCGAAGAAAATTATTTGTAGTGCAAAATCGGCATTGCGGATAATCATTTACCCTGTTGCAATGCCGATTTTAGGAAAACGTCGTCAGAATGCACTACGCTACATTCCGATTTTCTTACCGAAAATCAGTCAGTCGCTCCGTGATTCCTCCTCTTTCGCATAGGCATACAGGACTCGAGCCCAATATGCCTTACGTTTGAAAAATTGAAGTCTTTTCAATTTGTCGTCCTTGAAAGGCGACTGCCTGTCTGCGTCCTCCGCATTGAAAATCCAATAAATTTTTCTAAACGTAAGGTCGCAGAGTTTAAAAATAGGAAATTTTGAAATAAGACAAAGAAAATTCAAGAATTATACGGTCGTATATTTGCAGAATTTTCTGCGGTATTATGCGAAATTTCCATTTTTAAACCACATCAGGTTCGAGTCCTGTATGCCTCAGGTCACGTTCGCCTCGGTCTATGAGCTTGCACGCGCGCTCATATATCCTCGTTGCTCACTACCAACCTTCCGCGAGTTGCGCCTGCGGCGTAATAATTAAAACATAGATAACTTCGCGGCATTTTTCCGGCGCGTCTCAATTTATTTTCGAGATGTTTTTGTGTCCTGCAAACTTTTACAGCTGTGAGGCGGATTGGGAATTTTGTTCCTGATTTGTATATTCATTCACCGTTTCCGCGTGACGTATGTATGTCGGAACGGTTTTTTCTATTACATCCTTTATGCCCTCAATGTTATTGTGTTCGGCAGCCTTTGCAAGCATATCGAGGTTCGGCTTGAGTTCTTCCATGCTCACATCAAGAGGACTGCCGATAAATATTTTGCTGTGTCGAGTTTTCTTGAGTCCTTCCTCACTCATAAGGAGCTCCTCATATAATTTTTCGCCCGGACGCAGTCCCGTAACTTCTATGTCTATATCCACATTCGGAGTGTATCCGGAAAGACGAATAAGATTTTTTGCAAGGTCATAAATCTTTACCGGTTTTCCCATATCGAGCACAAATATTTCTCCGCCGCCGGCATATCCGGCAGCCTGAAGCACAAGCTGTGCAGCCTCCGGAATCGTCATAAAGAAACGCGTAATGTCTTTGTGAGTCACCGTAACAGGACCGCCGTCTTCTATCTGACGTTTAAAGAGCGGTATCACACTTCCGTTTGAACCCAAAACGTTTCCGAAACGAACTGCAACAAACTCCGTGGAGCTTATCTTTTGCATGCTCTGCACAATCATTTCACATATACGTTTTGTTGCACCCATAATATTTGTCGGATTAACCGCCTTATCGGTGGATATCATAACAAAACGTTTAACATTGTATTTATCCGCACACATTGCAACATTGAGCGTGCCGAAAACATTGTTTTTTATTGCCTCGCACGGGCTGACTTCCATAAGCGGAACATGCTTGTGCGCCGCCGCATGGAAAACGATATATGGGTTGTATTTTTTAAATATATCGTCTATTCTGTCCTTGTCACGCACGGAGGCAATAAGAACAGTTGGTTTATTATCGGGATATTTGGCGTTTAACTCCATTTGAATATCATATGCGTTGTTTTCGTAAATATCCACTATAACAAGATTCTTCGGATTATATTTCATAATCTGGCGGCACAGCTCCGAACCGATTGATCCGCCGCCACCGGTTACCATAACAGTTTTTCCCTCTATATATCCGGATATTTCGCTGTTGTTGAGCACGACCGGCGACCTTTCAAGCAAATCCTCTATCTGAACATTTCGCACAGCCAAAGTGCTGCCGGTTTGTGTTATAATCTGGTCAACACTGGGAACAATTTTGAGCTTTGCCTTGGTTTTTGAGCATATTTCTATTATTTCTTTTTTGTCACTCACACTTGCCGACGGAATCGCAAGCAAAATCTGGTCAACTTTGTCCTCGTCACATATGCGTGCAATATCGTTTCTGTTACCAAGAACATGATATCCGTTTATAATCGTATTGAGTTTCAGCGGATTGTCATCCACGAGTCCGACAATTCTAAAATTGCGGTTAAGATTGGCATTTCGCATCATATCTTTGATAACAATTGCCGCGCTCGAGCCGGCGCCAACAATCAGCAGATTCTTTGTGTACGGATTTGAATTAAATCCGTGCTGCGATGACAACGGAGTCGATATCTTTGCAAATGCGCGGACACACATGCGAACGGTGATTGCATAAAATACAAAAAATATCTGTGTCAGCAAACACAATCTTACTTTAACAAACGTTCCCCTTCTGTGTACGGGAGACATCAGAAATATTACAAGCGACGCGGTAGTTGCAACCACAGACGCTGTAATGCACAGAACAATCAGCTTGATATAATCCTTTGTGCCTGCAAGCGGCCATAGTGTGCTGTAGATACCCGTCAATCCGAAAAGCAGGCAGAAACAAACTGCCGTACAAGCAACAATAACCGACATACTGTACACAAGCGGTACGCTGTTCGCAGTTCCGCTGATTAAAAATGTACTTACAAAATACGACAAAAACACACCAACAACGTCTAACAGCAAAATATATCTATTTTGAACCACCGGTGCATCTTTCATTCAAACATCCCCCTTATTTATGTATTTATATTATTTCTTTCCTTCGGCAATTTTTTCCAATGCGCCTAAGTCAGCCATAAAGCTTTCATACAATTTTTCATATCCGCTGTAATATCCGGGATACGTTCCCATTTTGCCTATTACATACAGATATATTTCATCATAGCTCCGCCGCAGGCTGTCCACGGCTTTTTTCTCCATTTTTCCGCGTGCATACTTTGACATCATATTAAAATCGTAATTCAAAGTGTCGCGTGTTTCCTTTACATGTGCAATTTCATCTTTGCGGCTTTTTTCAACAGAGCTGAGATTATCGGATTGCACAAGCCACTGCTTACTGTATACCTCTTTTTCGGTAAGTTCGGCAATTTCTGTTATTATTTCGGCATTCTCCCTGCACAGAGGCAAACCTTCACCGGAAAACTCGGCAAACTTACCGTTGAGAAAATTTATTCTGATAACCGCGACTGCAACAAAAATTACAACTGCCGCGGCAGCACATACCGCATATATTGCAAATTTCTTTTTTTTCGGTTCTTCATCCGTAATATTTATTGTCTTGTCGGTGTCTGCAGCGTGTTCGAGCAGATTGCATCCGCATTTCGTGCAAACCGTTGTTCCGCTTTTCAGACTGGTGAAACATTCCGGGCAACGCACAACATCCGTGCGCACTGCGGCATTGCAATGCGGGCACACCCGTGCGGAATCCGGTATTTCAAGATTGCAGTTTGTACATTTCATAACATCACTCCCATATTGTTCCGCCGCCCACAACGATGTCGTCCTTATATATCACAACCGCCTGACCTTTGGCAACGGCGCGCTGAGGATTTTCAAACGTTATTCTCACTTTTCCATCCTCAAGAACCTCAATTTCCGCCAGCTGCTCTGTCTGATTATAGCGGATTTTTGCTTTTGCCTCAAAATGTTTTGGAGGATTGTCGTAGAAAATCCAGTTAAAATCATGGGCAACAAGCGTTTTTGAGAAAAGTTCACTGTTCGTGCAAAGAACGACGTCATTTGTCCGAACATCTTTTTTTGCAACATACATCGGTTCACCGAGAGCAATTCCGAGTCCGCGCCTCTGCCCTATTGTATAACGAATGATTCCGTTGTGTTGCCCGAGAATACTGCCGTCTTTTGAAACAAAGTTTCCGCACGGATATTTTTTCCCGGTGTAATTTTCTATTACTGCGGCATAATCGCCGTTCGGAACAAAGCATATATCCTGGCTGTCGTGCTTTCGCGCATTTACCAGACCGCTTTGCTCGGCAATACTGCGCGTTTGAGTCTTAGTCATATCCCCAAGCGGAAAAATGGTGTGTGCAAGCTGATTCTGCGTCATCGAGTACAATACATAACTCTGATCCTTACTCAAATCAACAGCCTTTTTAAGCACATAGCGGCCGTTTTCCTGCTCAATGCGTGCGTAATGCCCGGTTACAATGCAATCACAATCTATTTCTTCGGCACGGTGCAGAAATTTATCGAATTTCATATACCTGTTGCAATCTATGCACGGATTGGGTGTTGCACCGCATTCATATTCACGGACAAATTTGTCGATAACTTTGCTTTTGAACTCCTCGCGAAAGTTAAAGACATAAAACGGAATTTCCAATTTATCACACACTCTGCGTGCGTCAGAAATATCGTCTGCCGAGCAGCAGGTTTTGGCAGCGGATACCGCGGCGTCATCGTTGTTGTATAATTTCATTGTTGCACCTATACAACTGTAACCGCGCTGTTTCATAATGAGTGCCGCCACACTCGAATCAACACCGCCGCTCATAGCTATAAGTGCCTTCTTTTCACCGCTCATGCCGCTCACCTCCTTAATTTTGTCTGCGCACAATTTTGTATTCATCATACATACTGAAATAGCTGCATTGTGTGTACGGCTGACTCACAAAACGAGCCATATCGTCCTCATCAAGATTTATTGAGCATGTTTCGTCATCAGGATCGTAGTATGCGCACATTTCGCATTGAGTCACCCTTTTTTTGTCATCTTTCAAATAGCTTAGCTCCCTTCGCCGGGTTTATTTTATACGCTTGTATTTGCCGCTCAAGTCCACATTCGGCGCTGCTGTATTGCCCTCGCCGTCCGATTCATTTTCTTCATCGCTTTTTTCATATACAAAATCCGGATCAATTGTATCGCTGATATCAATTACAGCCGCCTTTTTGTGCAGCTTAAGCTCCACACGCCGTTCTGTTTCATATGATTTCGCGACATCGGGTTCTTCGTCCGTGCTGCGGCACTTGATATTGACCTTCTCGCCCGATTCCGAATCGGGAACAGTGTAGGTAACAAGAACAAGATTCGGGCGTATTCCGTATATTCCGAGTTCAATTCCGGTATCGCCGTTCACATATCTTCCGTTCCAGTCGCTGTTTCCGAAACTGCCGACTATTTCGCCTTCTTCAAGAACGACATACTTTCCGCTCCAATTCTCGTTGCGGCTATGCTCCGAATCTGTCCAGATATCATCCACCGATATAACAGTGTCAGACGATTTAAGTGAGAATTTAAGGCACCTCTCACCGGTATTGCACACTGCGTACTTTCCGCTTGAACTTTTAAATGTACCGGAAAATTCATCTTTTGAACGCACAGACTCAAATCTGAGCGTTACACCCTCTTCTGTTTCGCTGTCTACCGTAAGAATTTTTATTTCCTCTGTTTCTTCATTTAACATAACGTATTTCCCGAGCCAGTTATCGTCGGTCTGAACCTGTTCATCCTGTCCGCACGAAACTGCAAAAAAAGCCATAATTACAACTATGGCAAATACACCGATCTTTTTTTGCATTTTGTTTCCTCCCTTGAATTGCCAAACGGGATTCGCCCGCTCTCGTATATAATTATACCCTTTTTGAGCTGTTTTGTCAATTAATGCGGAGTAAATTAAGAGTAATTTTATAATTTTATTGACAAATTGCGATATAATTGGTATTATAGTTATGCATACGAGAATCGGAAGCGAGGTAATTTAATTGAACAAAGAAGGCAGAAAAATCAAAACACTACCGCCGATGACTATGATGACGGCATATATTATGCCCGAGAGAAATGACGCGTCAAATATTTTTTCAGCAGAAATAGATATCACAGAAACGGACAAATTTATTTGCGAGCAGCGCAGCAACGGCCTTAAAGGTCTCGGTCTCCTGCACGTGATAATTGCTGCATACATACGCACTGTGGCGATGTATCCCGGAATAAACCGTTTTATACGCGGACAAAAGATATATGCACGAAACAGCATTGAAATTTGCCTGACTATTAAAAAAAAGCTGCTGCTTAATACTCAGGATACCGTAATCAAATATTTTGCCAAACCGACAGATACGCTTTGCGATGTCTACGAAGGAATAAACGGCCTTGTAGAGGACAACCGCCGCGAGGGCGACACAAACAATATGGATAACACCGCCCGACTGCTGGTTCATATACCGAGTGTTTTCCTCAAATTCACAATATGGCTGTTAAAGAGCCTTGACTACTTTGGTTTGCTTCCGCGCTTTCTTACAAAATTGAGTCCTTTTCACGCTTCCATGTTTATCACAAATATGGGTTCGCTCGGCATACCATCGATATATCACCATTTGTATAACTTTGGCAATGTACCAATATTTTTTTCACTCGGTTCAAAACGTACGGCATACATAACCAATAGCGACGGCAGCGTTGAAAAGCGTAAGTTCATAGACCTTAAAGTTGTCTGTGACGAACGCATATGCGACGGTCACTACTATGCATCGGCTTTTAAATCCGTTAAAAAATGTATTGAGAACGCGCAAATACTCAGTGTGGCTCCCGATTGTGTTAAGGAAGATATCGAGTAACTTTTTTGATTCATAAAAAATTTTAAAAAATATAAATTATTTTTGATTTTATAGTTGACAAACGCAGAAAATAATGGTATAATTAACGAGTTGTTGCGGGGTGTGGCTCAGCTTGGTAGAGCGCTGCGTTCGGGACGCAGAGGTCGTGAGTTCAAATCTCGTCACCCCGACCAAAAATCGACAAGCACTGTTGTGCTTGTCGATTTTACTTTTTCACTATTAACTATTCACTCTTCACTGAAAGCGGAACGACACATAGGTCGTTTCCTACGATGCGCGTTACCAAGCAATAGCGATTGCCTGTGAAACGGTTGATAACCTATCCCCTACGAAGTACATTGCCTACAATTACGGCTTGCCCACGATTCACATCAAAATTTTGCACGAGATTCAAACGCTCGGCCTCCCACAAATCAGCAACGAATAAACAAACTACATTTTTGTCTCCGAAAATTCCC
>CAKSIN010000001.1 GCA_934463115.1 uncultured Clostridia bacterium | reverse complement strand
AAGCTACGAGCCGATGAACAAGAACCGAAAAACGGAAAAAGAGTTTGGAAAAGAAATAGAAAAGCTCAAAAAAAGCCGTCAGAAATACATTGATATGTACGACAATGAAATCATATCAATGGGCGATTTAAAAGAGAAAACGGCTTCGATAAATGCCGAAATAAAACACCTTGAAGAAAAGCTGAAAATGGCGCGGTACGGAATTACACAGGGCGACAAGCTGCAAACAGGTCTTGTTGATACCTTCAAAACCATCGGCGACATATTAAACTCCGCCGAGATTACAAACGAGATGTTAAAACAGGTTATCGACCGCATTGAAGTATCGCCCACAGGACAGGTTGACATATACTTAAAACTTCTGACCGACATAGGGCTTGACAAAAAGTATCATTTTAACGACGACCGTACATATGGTTGTAACAATACAGAAACTTTTTATATAGAAGCAGCGCAACCCCTCAAAGAGCAATATCCTTGAGGGGTTGCGTATAAGTTAATCTAAATACAACTTCATATTTTCAAATCAAACACCGCTGTACGCGGAAAATCCACCGTCCACCGGCACAACCACACCGTTTACAAAGCTTGCGCCGTCTGAGAGCAGCCACAATAGCGTTCCGGTGAGTTCGCTCGGATCGCCAAATCTGCCCATAGGTGTAGCACCTATTATCTTGTTCGAACGCTCGGTGTAGTTTCCGTTTTCGTCCAAAAGCAGCGCTCTGTTCTGATTTGTAAGGAAAAATCCCGGGGCCATTGCATTTACCCTTATTCCCACCTTTGAAAAGTGAACGGCAAGCCACTGCGTAAGGTTGGAAACAGCCGCCTTTGCACCGCTGTAGGCAGGTATGCGCGTAAGCGGACAAAATGCGTTCATAGACGACACGTTTACAATGCACGCGTCGACCGACTCTATCAAATCGGGTGCAAAAATCTGCGTCGGCAGCAAAGTGCCGAGGAAATTCAGGTTAAAGACAAATTCTATTCCCTTTGCGTCAAGGTCAAAGAATGATTTTACATCCTCTCTTGCCTCGTCGCCCATCTCGTAATAATCCTTGGTGGTTGTTCCTTTCGGATTGTTTCCGCCGGCACCGTTGAGCAGAATATCCAACCTGCCAAATGTATTATTTATTTCATTTTTTGCCGCTTTGAGGCTGTCGGAATCAAGCACATTTGCGCTAAGTCCTATGGCAGTTCCGCCGTTTAAATTAATATCCTGTGCGACCTTTTGTGCCGCATCTGCATTCAAATCCAGCACAGCCACTTTTGCGCCGCATGCGGCAATATCCTTTGCAAACTCCGAGCAAAGTACCCCTCCTCCGCCGGTTACAACAGCGACCTTTTCGGATAAATCTATTTTAAAAGGCAAATTCATTATTCCTCACTCCTGTCCAATGCTTCCCATATTCCGTTTATATACACTGCGCCGAGTGCACGGTCGTACAGACCGTAGCCAGGTCTTCCGTCCTCACCCCATATCATTCTGCCGTGATCCGGGCGTATATACCCGTCAAATCCGCAGTCGTGATACGCCTTTATTATGGCATAGATATCCAGAGAACCGCTCTCTGTTCTGTGCCCTGCTTCTTCAAAGCAATGCTCCCCGGTAATCTTTATGTTTCGGATATGAGCAAAGTGGATTCTGTCGGCAAATGAGCGAGCCATATCCGCAATATCATTATTCGGATCCGCGCCGAGCGAACCGCTGCAAAGTGTAAGTCCGTTGTACGGGCTATCGTACAGATTTAAAAACCTTTGCAGGTTTGCCTTATTCGTAATAATCCTCGGGAGACCGAATATGCTCCACGGCGGATCATCCGGATGAATTGCCATTTTAACCTTAACTTCTTCGGCAACCTTGATAACTCTGTCCAAAAAATATTTTAGGTTGTTCCACAAATCTTCTTCGCTTATGTTCTTGTATTTGCCGAGCAATTCGCGCATTTCATCCTTTGTGTAGCTCTCATCCCAGCCCGGGAGTGACAGTTCCCCGGAAAGCGGATTCATATTTTTTACGACAGTATCATCATAGGCAAGAACATTTGAGCCGTCGGGAAGTTCATATTTAAGGTCGGAGCGCGTCCAGTCGAAAACCGGCATAAAATTATAGCACACGCAGTCTATTCCCGCTCTCGACAAATTGCGGAGCGTGCGGCAGTAATTTTCAATGTACTCATCGCGGCGGCCGCAGCCCATTTTGATGTCCTCATGAACGGGAACGCTCTCTATCACCGACAGTTCAAAGCCTGCCGCCACAATACTTTCTTTCAGGTGCATTATTCGCTCATAGCTCCATTCCTCGCCCACCGGGATATCGTATACTGCCGACACAACACCGGTAACACCCGGTATCTGGCGTATTTTTTCAAGCGTTACGGGATCGTTCTCACCATACCATCTGAATGTCATTTTCATGTTTATATTCTCCTCAATACTTCAATCTGTAACATTATTATATATCGGAATGTCAAACGGCACAATACAAAAAATTTTTGTTTTGCCGCTAAAAATATAACTTTTATTTTCAATCCCGCACTTTCTGCGGCATTTCAAAAATCGTGTGCAGCGGTGCGAGCGAATCGTCAAACGCAAATACTTTGAGAATGGAATTTTCGGAATTTTGCGGAACGGTTATTTCAAAATTATAGTCATTTTCTCCGGTGCCTGAACCAATCGCAAACTTTTGCATCTGAACATTCATAAGTTCGCCGCCCTCGGCATAAAACGCGGCAAAGACCGTTAAATTTTTGTCCGATGCGGCGGTGTTGTATGCACTTGCCGAAACGGTGAGTTTTTCGCCGTCGGTATAGTTTTCGACCGTCTGCACAGGATTGCCCTCACCGTAGATAACCCCTGTTCCGCCGGTTCCCACAAACACCCGTCCGTATTGGCGGCGGTCGCCGCATACCTCAACAACTCCGGCAAAAAAATTCTGTCCGTCCGGGCTTATTTTTATCCAGCTTGCTCCCAAATCGTTTGAGATATACATTCCGAATACACCGTCGACATATCCGATAACATATACCGCGGTACCGCTGCCGTCCTCGCCGACTCCGAATCCGAAACAGCATCCGGAGCTGTCGGCATCTGTTATGGAATCCAGAAGCCTAAAAGTCTGCCCGGAATCATAACTTGTGTATATCTTTCCGTTTGTGCTCTTTATCCATACTCCGCCGCGGACACCCGGAACACATTTTATAGCCGCGCCGTACTCATATATCCTTTCACCCCAATGCATAAAAATCTATAAAAAGCATAAATCAAATTCCTTATTATTCTACGCTTTTATTAACAATATTATATACCATATAATTTTCTTAATCAATTGCAAATATTTCCTAAAAAACATTGCAAATATGCGCATATGGCAAAAATGTCAAATATTTTGGCTTTTTGGGCATAAAAAAATCCCTCGGCTCATGTCAAAATTGACTGAGCGAGGGATTTTTTTCATTAAATCCTATTTTTCGGATTTTGCCTTAATTTTTGCCTCTTTTTTTGCTTTTCTTTTTTTCAGTTTATCATCAAATATCACAAACACTGCCGGTATTACCAAAAGTGTAAGGAGTGTTCCGACGGTAAGACCGCCGACAAGAACGACTGCAAGCGGCTGCATCATATCTGTTCCGCCGGATCCTATGGCAAGCGCCATCGGCAAGAATCCGAGGATAGATGTGAGCGATGTCATGAGCACCGGGCGCATTCTTGTTTTTCCGGCATAAACTATCAAATCTGTTCTGTCGGTTTCGGGTTGTTCCTTTCTTGCCACATTTATAAAGTCAATAAGCACTATGGCATTGTTTACAACGATACCCATAAGCATCAGAATACCGATACAGCTTACGACAGACAGCGGACTGCGCGCCACAACGAGCGACAGTACAACACCAATCATTGCAAGCGGCAGTGTGAACATTATGATGAGCGGTTCGAGCAAACTCTCAAACTGTGCCGCCATAACCATGTACATGAGAAGTATACCAATCAGAATCGCCAGTAAGAGCGATTTCATGGCGTCTATCATAATTTCATATTCTCCGCCCGTTTCACGGGTAATTCCGTCCGGTGCGGGGTATGACTGCATTTCTTTTTCAAATTTCTTGTTTACGGTTCCCATATCGGTGCCGAACAGCTTTGCGGTGAGGGTTATAACACGCTTCTGGTCGATTCTGTTGAGTGTGGTGTAACCTTCTTTTTCACTGACGTCCGCTACATCGGACAGTGCAACCCACTGACCGGTAAATGTCTTTAACTGCAGATTTTTAAGCGCCTCCACATTTTCAACGTAATCATCGGGATATGCAATTTTGATATCGTACTCCATACCCGAATCGGTAAATCTTCCGGCTGTTGTATCGGCAAGAACCGCCTTTACGGCAGACGATACCGTCGCAGTGCTGAGGCCGTAGCGCGCGGCGCGCGATGAATCAACCTTAACCTGCAGCTCGGGGCGCTTGTCGGAAAGCGATGTCTCCGTTTCCACAACACCGTCTATCGATGATATAACCTTTTGAGCGGTGCGAACGTATTTTTCGAGCTGTGCGTCATCGGTCGAGCTGAACTGATACTGCAGCTCGTTTGATGCCATGCTCATTGACGACGATGAAGCCTCTACCTTTATTTCCGCACCGGCAATACCGCCGAGTGCTTTACGCAGCTGCTGCGCAACCTCGTCGGTTGTATCTTTTCTCTTGTCTTTAAGAGTAACGGTTACACTCGAAGAATTTTCGCTGCTTTGTCCGAGCATGCTCATTGAGCCCGAACCTATGCTTGCAAAAACATCCTTAACATTTTTGTTTTTCCCGATAATATCTTCTACCCTGAGCGTAAGTTTGTTTGTATCTTCAAGTTTGCTTCCGACCGGCAGCTCTGTGCTTACGATGATTGTGCCTTCATCCGTTGCGCTCATAAGCTCCATTCCGAGCATAAACAGCACAACCATGCACACGGCAAACGTACCGGCAACCGCACCCATAAATACCTTTTTGTGTGAAAGAACCCAACGGAGAGTTTTTTCATACACAACATACATTTTTTCCATAAACTTTGCAAACGGGTTAAGTATAAAACCAAGCTTTTTGTTTGGCGAAGTATCTTTGAGTTTTGACGCGAGCATCGGCACGAGCAAAAATGTTGTAATGAGCGACGCTGTCTGCGAGAATATAATTGTAAACGCAAGCTGCTTGAACATAATTGCCATCATATTGTCGATAAACAGTATCGGAACATAAACTATGCATGTTGTGAGAACCGACGCCACAACTGCGCCGATAACCTCGGTTGCACCGTTGATTGCCGACTTTTGATTGTCCTCGCCAAGTTCGCTTCTGCGGCGGAAGATATTTTCGAGCACAACAACCGAGTTATCCACAAGCATACCTATACCGAGTGCCAATCCGCCGAGAGATACAACATTTAGCGTCATACCCGAAAAATACATTCCGATAAATGTAGTGATAACGGATATCGGCATGGATATTCCGATAACCATAGATGTGCGGAAGTTTGCCAAAAACAGCAGCAGCACAAGAATTGCCAGTGCGGCGCCCGACACGGCACTGTCGGCAACGCTCGAAATTGAATCTTTTATGTAGCTTGCCTGTTCCATTGTCATGTTATATTTAAATTTGGGATTTTGCGCCGAAATATCGTTAAGCGCCTTTGTGATACCGTCGACAACCTCAACGGTGTTCGCATCGGATTCGGCGGTTACGGATATCGACAGCGAATCCTCACCGTTCAGGCGCGATATAACGGTTTTGTCGGAATATGTATCTTCCACATCGGCGATATCGCTGAGATACACAACCTGCCCGGAGGTTGTAACAAGCGGAACAGCGTCTATCTCACTTACATCGGAGAATTTTCCCACTGTGCGGACAGAAAGTTTCTTTCCGCGGTTTTCGATTGTACCGGACGGAAGATTGGAGTTCTGTGCTGCAATTGCCGAAACAACATCCGACACGCTCATGTTGTATCCGAACAGTTTTTCCGGATCAACGTTGACCTTTATTATTCTGTCCTGCGCACCGGTTACCGTTACCGATGCAACACCGTCTACCGACTCCAGTTTGTTTTGAACATTATCCTCAACATATTTTTTTGTCTGAACGGGATCCATACCCTCGTACGACACGCTCATCATTGCAGCCGGCATCATTGATGTGTCGAGCTTTAGTACCATCGGTTTTTCCGCGTCGGACGGGAGATATGATTCCACAAGGTCTATTTTGTCCGACATTGACCGAACAGCTTTGTCCATATCGGTCTTGGACGAAAACTGAACCATAACCATACTGCTGCCCTCCGAGGACTGACTCTGTATGGTCTTTGCGCCGGATACCGAACCCACGGCACCCTCAATCGTCTTTGTAACGAGGTTTTCAACCTCCTGCGAGCCGACATTGGGATACGATGTATACACAAGCGCCATAGACAGTTCCATCTTCGGCATCATCTCTATGGAAAACATGCTGAGCGAATACAGACCTATTACTATAAATATCAACACTACCATTGTAACGGCGACCGGCCGTTTAACGGATATTTTGCTCAAATTCATATTGTATCATCCCCTCCGCCATTATTTGGATGTAATCTTTATCTCGTTGTTTTTGTCGGAGAGATATTCCTTACCGTCAACAACTACTTTATCGCCATTGCTCAGACCGGAGAGAACTTCAATTTTTTCTCCGTCCGATGCGCCCGTTGTTATAACCTTTTTTTCCGCCTTTTTGCCTTTTGCAACATACACATATGTTTCGTCGCCGGATTTAAGAATCGAGTTTTCATCTATCACAAGCACATTGTCCGATTTGTCGGTTACAAGGCGGACATCGGCAAGCATGCCGACTTTTATCTTGTTATCGGAATTCGGAATAGAAACCTTTACCGTGAACATTCCGGTTGAATCGTTTTTGCTCTCGCCGACAACAGCCACCGTTCCGGTTATTCCTTTGAGCTTTGCCGATTTGATATCAACATCTGCCGCCGAACCTGCCGCAATACTGCCGATAACAGATTCGGTTACATTTACCTCCACATCCACAGAGTCGGAATCCTTTATGGAGAAAACTTCCATTCCCTGTGACGCAACCTGACCGACGTTTGCATTTTTCGAAGATATATATCCCGATATCGGTGCCTTGACGGTGCAGTTTGCCAGCGAATCCGCCGCCAAATCAACCGCCGCTTTTGCCTGGTCAACCGCCGCCTTGGCGCTTGCAGTGGACTGCGGACCTATTACATTTTCGGTAAGAGCCGCGCTTTTCTTTGCGGTGTCAAGTGCGATTTGCGCATTGTCAAGCTGAGTTTTTGCGGCGTCGAGTGCAACCTGGCTGATTGCGCCTATATCAAAGAGTGATTTCTGACGGTTATAATTGTCTGCCGCGTTGTCATATGCAAGCTGCGCGCTTGAAAGCGCCTGGTCTGCCGACACCTTGCTCTGAGCCGTGCTTCCGTTCTTGACATTGTCATATGCGGCAACGGCGCTGTTATACGCTGCCATAGCCTGGTTATATGCCAGCTGATACGATGTGGTATCTATTGTAAGAAGTACCTTTCCGGCATTTACATAATCTCCGATTTCGGCATATACCGCCTTAACCGTGCCCGATGACTTGGGTGTAACCGATGCCGCCGAATTGGCTTTTATTTCTCCGGTGTATTTTACCGTGCTTTCTATTGAATCATATTTTGCCGTGCTAACCGTAACATTTGTTGCCGTTGTGCTTTTGGTCTCTTCCTTTTTTCCGCATCCCGAAAACGACAGTGCAACTGCGCATGCCGCAACTATAGCCGGTATTCTTTTATTCATTGTTCATATCCTCCTTACAGTCCGGTTGAAATTTCATACTTGTATTTTTCCACTGCCATACGGTAATTCAGTTTCGCATTTGCATACGACACCTGCGCCTGATACAGTGAGTTAATCGCCTCTGTCAAATCCGTATTTGTAATCATTCCGAGTTCGTATTTCAATTTTGACGATTCATATTCACTCTGTGTAATCTCGTATTTGGATTTTGCAACCTCCATATCCGACGATGCGGTTGTCATGGCGTTGTCTGCCTGACGGATTGAGAGCGCAATAAGTTTTTTGGTATTTGTGTAGTTATAATCAGCCTTGATGTACGAAGCGTAAGCCGTGTTGTATTCTGCCGATTTCTCCGTGAGTGCCTTTGCATGTTCAAAATACTGCTCGGCAAGATCGCGGTTCTCCATGAGTGAATACAGGTCAAGTCGGCTTTCCATAGCTGATTCAATATCTTTTTCCACATTGCTTATGTATTCAACACATTCAATATCATCTATCGGGTTCACGGTGCAGTTTTCACCGTCTATATTCAAAAGTATTTTGAGATTGTCGCATGCGATATCGCGGTTCAGTTTATACGATGCAAGTGCGTTTGCGCTGCTCTGCGTGGCAAGGCACGCATTTCTGTAATCGAGCTGTGCCACCATTCCCAATGCAAGCTGCTTTTCCACAAATCTCTGATTTTCTGCCGCAAGATTATAGGAATTTTGCGCCGCATTCACAAGTTTGGAACACAAAATAAGATTGTAGTATGAATTTGTAACATTGTATGCTATGGTGTTTTTTATCTTGTCTGCCTGCTTTTGCGCTATTCGCAGTGCTGCGCGCTGCGCCTCCAGATAATATCCGTCTCTTGCAAGATACAGCTGAAAGTTGCTCGACACCGACAGCGAGGACGATGCCGGAAGATTATTCAGCGTGCTGCTTGCCGACTTTTTTGCAAGGTTTGCAACCGCTATGCTCTTTTCGTCGCCGTATTGTTCGAGCTCGTTCGCGCGTATTTCCACATTGTCTTTGTATGCCATTTCTATTGCTTCATTAAGTGTAATATTGTACACCGCAGGTTCGGTATGTACATCCGCCGCCGCAAAAGCATCGTCTGCCAGCACTGCCGTGCCGCACAGCGCGGTGTTTAGCGGTATGCACAAGGCAAGCGCCGTCAAAATCATCTTTTTCATATAAATCCTACCCTTCTGTTGAAATAATTTTTTCCAGCTCGGCAGCGCACACGCTTCCGAGCTTTTTCTGCAGCCTCACAATTTCGCTGACCTCTTCATCGGTAAATGATTCCAACACTTTCTTCATATAGTTGTCTACCGATTTTTTGTTTCTTTCATAAAGTCTCCTGCCGTTTTCCGAAACAATAACAAATGTGTTTCGGCGGCAATTTTCGTCTGTTATGCGGCGAACGATATTCCGCCCCTCAAGATTTCTGAGCATGCGCGATACCTGCTGAACCGATGTTCCGATTTCGCTTGCAAGCTCATTTACCGTCATGTGCAGTCCGCCGCTCGCCATTTCGTATTCCGTAAGCCCCCAAACAGTTGCGAACTCCATAATCGTCATATTGAAGAGGAGCTTTGAAAATTTAATTTTTTGGTGCAACCTTGATATACTGAGCAATTCATTGTATTGCTCCTGTGTTACCATAGCAGTCACCTCCCAACACTTGTTAATAGTTAACACCGTTAACTGTTGACATGCTAACACTAAATTATTCATATGTCAACATATACAAATCAATAATTGTATGTTTATACAAAAATCACAATATTACAATACCATTTTTGTGCAACAAAAGCGCCGCACAATGCACAGCCGAGAATAATGTTGCAAAACAGCTCTGTAATCGTGGAATAATGTTGCAAAACCTTGACAATAATAAAGAAAAATGTTACAAGGCAGAAAAAAACAAGGAGTTGCAGCGATTACATCTCCTTGTTTGATAATCCATATATTCATCTTTCCGTGCGATAACAGTACCAATTTTCGCTGTCACCGTACTTTTTGAGTTTCGCGTTCATGTTATCATATTGAAAATCCGGTTTGCCGTTTTTGCCGTAAACCAATCCGCTGCTTAAATCATATGCCGACCACAAAACGAATGCAAAGTTGTCTGACTTTTTGACAATTCTTTTTAATCCGCCTTGCTTCAGCGTAGAAAACACCCGCTTTTCGGTTTTGTCCTTAACGGTTATTGTTCCCGATGACTCGCCTGTTGAATATTCTAATTTATTCGGACTGCCCTGATTCCAATAAATAAATTCATAATCGTATTTGTCCAGATAAGCGCAAACATGTTCCAAATCACTTTTGTACTTATCCGCAAAATCAACAGCCATGTCATATCCCGGAGCTTTTACAACAGGACTTTCCTTAACCAATACAGACGTTTTGTTTATATACATAGCGCTGCTCACCGTGATAACAGTCACAAAAATTAATAATATACCAATCCAAAATTTCATTTTACATCGAACCCTGCTTTAATGTTTCTCATATGTTTTTTCATTCCCGAGCTTTCGCCCGATAAATATTTCCCGAACATACCATACATTTTACACTACGTTCCGATATTTGTCAATCGTTAATATACAGCTACACAATTTTGCAGAGCTCAACAAGAGTCTCCAGCGACTCGGTGCTGTAGTCGGCAAGCGGATTATTCTTTGCCGCTCCGACAGCAAGCGCATACATACCTCCGCGTTTTGCGGCCTCTATACCGGCGTCCGAATCTTCCACAACAAGGCAATTTTCGGGGTTTTCGCCGAGTTTTTCCGCCGCTTTCAGAAAAACTTCGGGATCGGGTTTCGATTTTTGCGTATCGAGTCCGGAACATATTGCGTCGAACTTGTCAAAAAGACACGTTTTCTGCAAAATGAGCGGAGCGTTCTTGCTTGCCGAACCAACGGCGGTTTGTATCCCGTTCGATTTGAGCATATCAATAAATTCAAACACACCGCCGAGCACATCAGATTCCGACAGTGTTTCAAGCGATTTAATATAGGCGTTGTTTTTCTTTTCGGCAAATTTCAGTTTTTCATCCTGCGAATATACTTTGTCGGATTTTTCAAGAACAACTTCGAGCGACGCCATGCGGCTCACTCCGCGCTGACGCGCGTTGTCTTCTTTTGTAAAATTCGTTATACCAAGTTCCTCGGCAAGTTTTTTCCATGCATTAAAATGCAGCACATCCGTTGTTACAAGCACACCGTCCAAATCAAAAATTACAGCCTTTATCATTATTGCACTACCTCCGATATTATTCCGCTCCGGGCAGTTGCCTCCACGCAATACAATTTACCTTTGAATTTAAGCTTAAAATTCATTTTTTTCCAGCCGTTCGGGAGTGCCGGGCGGCACACCAAATTGCCGTTTTCAATACCTATACCGGCAAAGCCGTTTATTGCCGCAATCCACGATCCGCCCTGCGACGCCGGGTGAGTGCCGCCGTTAAAGCCATGTCCTGCCCATTCGCGTCCGCCTGCCGCAAGATCCACCTCGGCGGATTTGAGGAACATATCATATGCATTCTGCTGTTTGCCCACGCGGCATGCCAGCAAAGAATACATGCATGCGGAAAGTGACGAACCGTGTTCGGTCTTGCTCTCGTAATATTCATAATTATTTTTGAGCACCTCACCGCTGTAGTCATCTTTGAATATACTGAGCATTGCCACAACATCCGCCTGCTTAAGGATTTTTGTCGGAACAGCCGGTCCGTATGCTCCTCCCCAATATTCGTTTTTAAGCGTTTTTGCGCGGACTTCTTCAATCGTATCATTGCGAAGCCCAAAGTAACCGTCAAATTGTTCAATTACTCCGCTTTTCGGATCGGGTTCTTTTATAAGCATATTTTCCGCAGAGTCTTTCATCTTTGCACGCAGGTCATCCAATCCATACTTTTTATCAAGTTCATCCATATACTGCGGATAATGTTTTTCGCAATACTGCATATATTCCAGCGCAAGCCTGAACGTACACTGCGCCATTTTATTTGTATATGCGTTGTTGTTTACCCTCTCGTGGTATTCATCGGGTCCCACAACATCATGCAATTCATATTTGCTGCTGTCGGCATGCCTTACGGACAGTGAACGGTACATGCGCGCACACTCTATCACGGTTTCCATACCGCCGTCCCTGAGGATTGTATAATCGCCGGTTGCGTCTATGTATTTTTTGAATGCATATGCCACAGCCGCCGATACATGATACTGTTTGTCACGAAAATGAGTACGCATCGGTCTGCCGGTAAACACATCAACGGTATTGTAATCGGAGCATGCCTCAAATCCGCCCTCCTGGCTCTCCCAAGCATAGTATGCTCCCTTTAATCCGTACTGTTTTGCCTTTTCTCTCGCGCCGCCGATTGTGTCTATACGGTACTTCAGCAATGTTCTTGCAACATCAGGATCGGTATAGATAAAATAATCTATCATAAACATTTCCGTATCCCAGAAAACCGCGCCCTTGTACACCTGCGCCGACAATCCGCGTGCCGGAATTGACATACTCGAAAATCCGCGCGGAGCAATGCAATTGAGCTGATACAGCGAATAATTAAGACCGACAGCCGCCCTGTCATCGCCGTCGATTTTGACTTCGGACATATCCCATATATCCTGCCATGCACCGATGTGCTCGCTCTTAATACCGTCATAGTCAATAGCCTCAATATCGTCATCGAAAATAAATTCGTCTGCCGATGTTGCCACAGCGCATATTTTGTCAAATGTGTATTTTTTTCCCGGTTCGGCGTTTATTGACATTTTGTCCGTAAAGCGCATATCGGACTCTGAAACATAGTGTTCTGCCGGGAAGTCCGTTTTTGTGTATTCGCTTACCGTTACCTGTATTCCTTTTTCCGATGTTTTTGCGAAAACGGTCTTTATTCCGTCTTTATATGAATACTCAAGGTTTGTAAGGTGAGGACCGTTGATATCCCACACATCGGCGTCGATTCCCGTTGCAATTTCAATTTCACATTCAAAATCCGCCGACACCGAATAGCGCATTGCCATGACATGCTTTTTTGTCATACAAGCAAAACGCTCACTTTCAACAG
This sequence comes from uncultured Clostridia bacterium, assembly GCA_934463115.1. Taxonomy (GTDB): domain Bacteria; phylum Bacillota; class Clostridia; order UMGS1810; family UMGS1810; genus CAKSIN01. The sequence continues at coordinate 216,090 of CAKSIN010000001.1, read as the reverse complement.
TGACACAGCCGTCGGACGTTTTCCACACAGTGCGCCGCGAAAGCAATGCCGATTTAAAATCCAATCTCTGACTATGTTCGCTCGGTTTGTTTTCCGGAAGGGCATATTTTTTTCCGTTAACAGTTATGTATGTAAAAAGCGGATTCGGAGCATTTACCGATTCGCGCCACTTATCGCCCACCTGATCATATATTCCGGCAAGATTAACGGCACACATCTGTTCTTTTGTATATTCCTCAAACGTTCCGCGGACACCGAAATACCCGTTTCCGGTGATAAATTTGCTGCCGTCAAAAGAAATATGGCCGTCATCATATTCATTGTTTTCTATAATCCATGTATTCATTTGTCGTCCTCCGAAAATTTTATGATACATAAATTATATCAACACACAATTATACTGTCAAGGTATAAAAAACTACCCATTTATGAAAATACAACAATTGTATAATAAAGTACATGCCGATTATATCTCGCGGCGCCCCTCTATAGCCTTTGCAAGAGTTATCTGATCGGCATATTCAAGGTCGCCGCCGACAGGTATTCCGTAGGCAATGCGGCTGACTTTTACACCGAAAGGTTTAATAAGCTTTGAAATATACATGGCGGTCGCTTCGCCCTCAATACTCGGGCTGTTTGCCATAATGACTTCACGAAAATTGCCGTTTGCAATCCGCGCCAAAAGTTCCTTTATCGTAAGGTCGTCCGGTCCGATTCCGTCCATCGGAGATATCGCCCCGTGGAGAACGTGGTACATTCCGAAATATTCGCGCGTTTTTTCAAGCGCAATAACATCTTTCGGTTTTTCCATTACACACAAAAGTCCGCTGTCGCGCTTGGGATTGGAGCATATTTCACACGGATCGGTCTCCGTTATATTTTTGCATATTGAACAGTAGTGAATCTTTTCTTTTGCATCCTTTATTGCGGATATTATCTCGTCCGTTTCCTCTTTTGAAAGCGACAGTATGTGGTATGCCATGCGCACCGCACTTTTGCTGCCGACTCCCGGCATTTTCCGAAATACATCTATGAGTTTTGAAAAAGATGTTGTATACAACATAATTATTACCTCTCTTAATCTTGATAGATATATTTTACCACACTGAGTATGCAAATGCAAACAAAAATTGTATTGTTGCTTTAATTGAAACTAAACACGTCTTTGAAATAGCTAAAATTTATATGGAACGACCGCTATTTGGCTCCCTCGCCGACCGAATCGAAGATGAGACCTGGCAGCGTTAGCTGACTGAGGGAGTACAACAAAATTCCCATCCGCCTCACGGCTATGAAAGTTTGCAGGACACAAAAACATCTTGAAAATTAATTGAAACGCGCCGACAAAAGGCCGCGAAATTATCGCGGCTCGTTTGTCTAAAATCGTCGTCACAATAGGAAATAAGATTATGTGTGCCGCCGATTTTGCGCGACAATTAATTTTCTTCGCTGATTGTGTCAGCTGCTCACTTTCAATGCCGCTCGTCGGAGGGAAAATTTTCCGTGCTGCAGATGGCATTGCGCATAATTACATGTGTTCGGCAAGACTCAAACTCCCTCCGAGGATGCTTACGCATCCCCACCTCCCTCGGAGATGGAGGCAAAATTAAAAAAAGAACCGCGGACAATCCGCGGTTCTTTTTTTATTAAGTTAAAGACTTGAGAATTAATTAGTCTAATTCTACTTCTTCAATCTTATCGTTTGTGATAACTTCCTCTTCAACAGGAGCTACAACTTCTTCTTTTACAGCAGGTGCATTGTAAGGAGTCATTGTATCCTTATCGTTGTCTCTGTAGAAAGTTGTAACAGCTACTGTCTTTCCATCGGAATCTTTAATAGTTGCCTTCTTATCGGAACCAATTGTTACTCTTGCGTTGAATGTATAAGCGTCAACAACTGTGCCGTTTACAGCTCTTACAAACATCATTGTAGCCTTTGTAACACCCTTATCATCCGTTGTCTTGTAATCTGTGTTGTCTGTACCGAAGAGGTCACCGTTTACAATGTTGATGTTTCTGTTGTTATCATCATCATAGGTGTACTTATTAGCAGATGTGAGTACAGATACCGAAACAGGTTTGTTGCTTCCTGCAATAAGGTCAACTGTCTCGCCCTTACCGTTGAGTTTCTTTGTGTTATCAATGTAACCATAGTAGAACTCGTTGTCTTCGCTGAATGCTGCAAGAGCAGTGTCGTTTACAGCAAGGAGACCGTTTGCATCAATCTTAGCGAGGATTGCATAGCTGTTTACAATACCGTCTGCCGAAGCGTTGAACATGATTACATCACCTGTTGTGAGGTTTTCGTAATCATCATCTTTACCGGATACACCCTTAACAAGTGTAGAGTTGTCGTTGAATGTTACTGTGCCTTCTTCACCATCCTGGATGTAGGATACTTCGTAAAGATCCTCACCATCAGCTGTGGAGTAGTCAACATCTGTAACGATTGCGAAACCGTTGTCGTCAGAAAGAACTGCAGCGCCTTCTGTTACAACAAATGCAACATATTCGTTGTCTTTGTTCTTAAGAACGAAACCTTCGTAATCGCCATCATCTACAAGGTAGTTGATGTCTGTAGCATATACATTGTCAACCTTTGTAGCTGTCAAATCATAAATAACAGCGTCATCTTCAAGGCTCTTTCTTGCAACCGACTGTGCATTTGCATTGTAAGTTCCCTTAACTGTTTCGAAACCAGCACCTGTCGGTGTATCAGCTTTTTCAAAGCTCTTGATTTCGCCCTTGGAGTTTGTCTTGAATGTGATAAGTCTTGCTGTGTTGCCAAGGTCTTTAGCTTCTACAGCTTTAGCATAAGTGTACTTGCCAGCTGCTGTAACACCGTTGAGGCTCTTCATATAAGCAGCCTTTGTTACAACGTTTTTGTCATCCTTAGTATCCTCGCTGAAGTCTTTGGAAGCATCTTCTGTGAGGTCGTAAGTTACAACACCGTTCTTAGCTGTGAGGAGTTTGAGGCTCCAGATATCATCGCCGAAAGCTTTGTCACTTGCAGAAGCTTCGAGGATATATGCATAATCGTCATTGGAGCTTGTGCCCTCAAAGTCAACGATTTTGCCTGTCATACCGATATAGAAAGTACCTTCGTCCTCTGTCTTGAGTTCATCGCAAGAAGAAGCAACTTCATACTTTGTACCATCGATTGTTACATAGTTCTTACCATTTTTCTTAGATGTGCTCTTAACTGTACCTGTTATAGCAGAGTTAGAAAGCTTAACTATCTTAATGTAGTCATACTTTGTTCTCTGGTTATCAAAGAAGTAAGCAACAACATCATCTTTCTTAAGGTCTTTAAGGCCGATTTCAGCGCCCTTGTCGTCTACGAGAACGATTGTGTCATCTTCATTTTCAAAGTCAAAGTTAATTCTGCCTTCGTCAACGATGATGTAATCTTTGTCTGTGTTAACTTCTGTAACACGGCTGTTTGTGTAAACAGTGATGAGAGCAGCATCATAGCTGGAGTCACCATCGTTTTCTACAAACACAATCTCTGCATCTGCATTAGCAGCAACGAGAGCCTTAAGGTTTTCAACTGTTTCTGTTTTTTCAGCAGCAGTGTTAAGTTCAATCTTAAGAGCGCTGTCAACTTTGATTGTCTTTGTGTTGGAGCTGTCTGCAGATGTGTAGTATGTTACCTTTTTGTTTGCAGTGTCAACTTCCTTAATATCATCTGTGTTGAGTGTAAGTGTTTCACCGTCTGCAGAAGATGTTACTGCGAGAACATAGTAATCATTTGAATTCTTTTCAACATAAACATCTACGTTCTGGTTCTTGTAATCTTCGATATAAGAACCGTTGATGTAGAAGTTCTTTGTGTCACCTTTCTTGAATTCAAGGTCATCAGAATTCTCTGTTACATCGAAAGCAACTTTGTCGCCGTCCTTTGCGCCTACAACACCTGTAGCAATGTAGATGTCTCTGTCTGTAAGGAGAGTAGCATAGTCTCTGCCGCCCTTACCGTCGAGAACTTCCCATTTCTCATTGTAGGTACCGAATGATGTCTGATCCATCTTAGGTGTGGACAGTGCGTTGTAAACGAGCTGAGCAACTGTAGCTCTGGGAGCTTCTGTTGTAGCTTTAACACCGCTTGTGATCTTGTACTGTGATGCTACAGCGAGGTAACCGCTCGGGTAACCGCCTTTTCTCTGTGCAACATTCTCGAAACCGAGAGCTACAACGAGCATCTTAACAGCCTGATCGTAAGTTACGTTGTCTTCAGGACCGAACTTGTTGTCGCCGTAACCGTTTACTATACCAAGCTGTGCAGCATAGCCGATAACGCCTGCAGCCCAGTGGTCAGCCGGTACGTCAACGAAGTTGTTAACGCCTGCAACGTCTCCATATCCCAATGCGCGGCATACAACAGCAGCAAATTCTGCTCTTGTGATTGTCTTATCGGGATTGAAGTTTCCTAAATCATCGCCCTTGATGATATCGAGGGCAGATAAGAGTTCTACCGCATCTGCGTAAGAAGCATCTTCAGCAACGTCTGCATAGTCAGCAAAAGCTACTACGGAGAGCATCATTGAAAAAGCAACTACGAGTGCGAGTACTTTTTTGAGATTTCTCATATTCTCAAATCCTCCTTAATAAATTTTTTGAAAGAGATAAGCTTTTGATGTGTAAGCCGTATCTCTTTCATATACTGCTTAGCACATGTCAGAGTTTCCTCTGACCTTGGCATGATTATAGCATTTAAAAACGCAAATAGTCAATGCCACATTTATTGTTGTAACAAAACTGTAAAAATAGAGTAATCTATGTTACAATTCTGCTATAACCGAGTAATAATATAGGTGTTTTGGCATGCGTTTATCGCCGACCGAATCGAAGATGAGATATGGGATGCGTAAGCATACGACCATTTTTGCCTCCCTCTCTGAGGGAGGTGGGGATGCGCAAGCATCCTCGGAGGGAGTTTACATCACACCGTGCGATTGAAATATCAAACAAAGTTGTGTGGTTTGACATAACTCCCTCAGTCAGCTATCGCTGACAGCTCCCTCGGGGGAGGGAGCCTAATGGTAGGTGCCGGCTATCGTTGGCAGGTCGTTCCCTACGGCAAACCGCGATTGTTTGCCGGGGAGAGAACATTTTCTTTTTGCCTCCCTCACCGAGGGGCGATGCATGCCGGTGGCATGCGTTTATCGCCGACTGAATCGAAGATGAGAGATAGGGGATGCGTAAGCATCCGCACCTTTTTGCCTCCCTCCCTGAGGGAGGTGGGGATGCGTAAGCATCCTCGGAGGGAGTCCTGCTACAAACTTTGCATTCTCTCTTTAATTTTATTATCAATCATCATACATACTCCGGCAAAATTCCTATCTACATCAAGATTCGAAAATCTCAACACTTCTAAACTATATTTATTTAACACTTTTGTTCTTTCTTCATCATATGCGTGTCCTTCTTCCGTGTAATGCTGGCTGCCGTCGAGTTCAATTACCAGCCTTGCCTTGTGACAATAAAAATCCGCAATAAATCCGTCAATCGTCTTTTGGCGCTGAAATCTCACAGGATATGCTCTTAAAAAGTCATACCACAAATGATTTTCTTGTCTTGTCAAATTTTTGCGAAGTTCCTTTGCTTTTGAGATAATACTTCCGTTGTACTTTAAAGACACCTTATTGTATTCTCCTTTATTTACATGGTTGCTTGGTCAAACTCCCTCAGTCAGCTATCGCTGACAGCTCCCTCAGGGAGGGAGCCAAATGTATGGTGCCGGCTAACGCGGTCGGTTCCCGGAGAGGGAGCCGCCATTGCTTGTCGAGGAAGTCTTTTCTTTTTGCCTCCATCACCGAGGGGCGATGCATGCCGGTGGCATGCGTTTATCGCTGACCGAATCGAAGATGAGATAGGGGATGCGCAAGCATCCTCGGAGGGAGTTTACATCACACCGTGCGATTGAAATATCAAACAAAGTTGTGTGGTTTGACATAACTCCCTCAGTCAGCTAACGCTGACAGCTCCCTCGGGGGAGGGAGCCTAATGGTGGGTGTCACCTATCGTTGACAGTCACCTCGAAGGGAGCCTAATGGCGGGTGTCACCTATCGTTGACAGTCACCTCGAAGGGAGCCTAATGGCGGGCGCCGCCTATCGGCGACGATTTCCTCGAAGAGGGAGCCTAATGGTGTGGGTGCTTCACACGGCAAAACCGCGATTTACTTTCTATTCTCCGCAGCGGCGCGAATAAAGTCGCGGAAAAGCGGGTGTGCTCTATTGGGGCGGGACTTAAATTCCGGATGGAACTGAACTCCCACAAACCACTTATGGTCCATAATCTCCACAATCTCAACAAGTCTGCCGTCCGGCGATGTACCGGATATTGTAAGGCCTGCCTTAACGAGGTCTTCCTTAAAATCGTTGTTAAACTCAAATCTATGTCTGTGGCGCTCATGAATAAGCGACTGTTTGTATATATCTATACACCTTGCGCCGTCTTTGAGTTCGCAGGGGTACTGTCCGAGGCGCATTGTTCCGCCCATATCGGAAATATTGCGCTGGTCGGGCATAATATCGATAACGGGGTGAGTTGTTTCGGGGTTGAGCTCAGTACTGTTTGCATCGGCATATCCCAGCACATCGCGCGCGTATTCAATAACGGCGAGCTGCATTCCGAGGCATATTCCAAAGAAAGGAACATTGTGTTCACGTGCATACTTCACCGCAAGAATCTTACCCTCTATTCCCCTGTCTCCGAATCCGCCGGGCACAAGTATGCCGTCGCAATCGGACAGTTCGGCGCAATAATTATCTTCGTTAATAGTTTCGGAGTCTATCCATTTGATATCAACGTCAACATCATTCTCAATTCCGCCGTGTTTGAGCGATTCCACAACGCTTATGTATGCATCGTGCAGTGAAACATACTTGCCCACAAGTGCAATACGCACTTTGCCGGAGAGGTTCATGGCGCGGTTTACCATGCTTGTCCACTCGGTCAAATCCGGCTCGGCATCGGTGAGGGAAAGGCGTTTGCAAACGGCTTTTGCAAGGCCTGCCTTTTCCAGCATAAGCGGCACTTCGTAGAGAATCGAAGCGTCCATATTCTCGATTATGCAATCGGGATTAAGGTTGCAGAAAAGCGCTGTCTTTTCCTTGAATCCGTCTTCAAGCGGTTTTTCCGTGCGGCATACAACCACATCGGGCTGGATTCCGAATCCGAGAAGTTCCTTTACGCTGTGCTGTGTGGGTTTGCTCTTCATTTCTCCGCTCATGGAGAGGTACGGAACAAGAGTTACATGAATATACATGCAGTTTTCTCTGCCCACCTCGGTGGACACCTGGCGTATTGTTTCTATATACGGCAGGCTCTCTATATCGCCAACCGTTCCGCCGATTTCCGTTATTACAACATCTGTATCGGTGTGTTTTGCAACGGAATAAATCTTTTCTTTAATCTCATTTGTAATATGCGGAATAACCTGCACAGTTCCGCCCAGGTAATCGCCGCGTCTTTCCTTTGATATAACAGACCAGTATACCCTGCCTGTTGTAACATTGCTGTCCTGACTCAAGCTTTCGTCAATAAATCTCTCGTAGTGTCCCAAATCGAGGTCGGTCTCCGCGCCGTCATCGGTCACAAAAACCTCGCCGTGCTGGCACGGATTCATTGTCCCCGGATCTACGTTGATATACGGATCGAACTTTTGAATCGTGACACGCAAGCCCCTGCATTTGAGCAGTCTTCCGAGAGATGCAGCAGTAATACCCTTACCCAGTCCGGACACAACGCCGCCTGTTACGAATATGTATTTAACTGCCATAATATCACCTCTCCGTTCTGTATTTTATATCCGCGCCATACAGGCGCTCTGATTTAATTCACATACTATTCTATTGTATAATTTTTGCGCGGTTATGTCAAGGCTTTTTTCGACTTTTTAATATTTTATCTCAAAAAACATCAAAATTTGCATTTTTTGGTTTAATATGTTAAAATATAAAAAAACATAAAAGGAATTTACCGATATGAAAAGAGAAAATTTCAAAAAAATTGTTGTATTATTGATTGCAGCGGCGATCATCATTGCAATTTTGCCGACGGCAAAAGAAATTGCCGGAATACCGCTTTCGAAAGACAAATCGACCGTAACGGTGGAGATACCGCAGGGTGCGTCGGTCAGGCAAATCGGCGATATTCTCAAGCAAAACAAGCTGATACACAGCAAAGCCGTTTTCAGTGCAAAGGTGCGCGCATCCGAGTATGCGTCGCGCTTAAACTACGGCACGTTCAGACTCAGCCGCTCCATGAATATGAAGCAAATGATTAAAACAATTGCCGAAACACCGTACAATGAAGCTACGGTCAAGGTCACATTTCCCGAGGGTTATTCTGCAGAACAAATGGGCGCTATGCTCGAAAAGGAGGGTGTGTGCACAGCCGACGAATTTTATGCCGCACTCGGTGACAGCTACGATGACAAGTTTGACTTTTTAAAAAGTGTGAATGTGCCGAATGCAAAGTACAAGCTGCAGGGGTATCTGTTTCCGAACACATACGAATTTTTCAAGGGAACGGACGCGCACAGTGTTGTGGAAAAGATGCTCGGCGAGTTTGAAAAAAATTATTTTTCGCTCACCGACAGCCGAAACAATATTACGGAAACGGTTATTAAAGCATCTATGATAGAAAAAGAAGCGCGTGTGGAATCGGAGCGACCGAAAATTGCCGGGGTAATCGAAAATAGGCTGAAAAAGGGAATGCTCCTGCAGATTGACGCATGTGTGGTGTATGCCGCAACAAATGGAATGTACGACAGGCAGACGATATACAAATCCGATTTGAACAGTGATTCTCCGTACAACACATACAAAAATAAAGGACTTCCTGCCGGTGCAATATGCAACCCGGGGATGTCGTCACTGCGGGCGGCTCTCTATCCGGAATCGCACGAGTGGCTGTATTACCATACGGACGAAAAGAAAAAGGACGGGAGCCATATATTTACAAAAACATATGATGAACATTTGAGTACAATGGGAGAGTAAAGGAAACAAACGGAACGACACACAGGTCGTTACTACGAGTTTTAGCAAACCAACAAAAGTATTGTAATAAATTTACTTTCGTGGTACAATATCCTCATGAGCAATTTAAAAGCACATTCATTGCAAAGGGTGATTACATGAAAATAGTTATACTCGACAGGGCAACTCTCGGAGCGGATCTCGATATTTCAATTCCGCTTGAATCGGATGTTGTATCCTACGACGCATCGGCTCCCGAACAGGTTGCGGACAGAATTGCAGATGCCGATGTGATTTTTGTAAACAAAGTCCGGCTAACTCCGGAAAATCTGCGGTATGCCAAACCGCTTAAACTTATATGCGAAGCGGCAACCGGCTACGACAATATCGACATTGACTACTGCCGCGAACACTCAATTGCAGTCTGCAATGTTCCGGGATATTCCACATACAGTGTGGCTCAGATTACTGTTTCAATCGTTTTGTGCCTGATAAACAGAATGAAAGAATACACAAATTTTGTATCGGACGGCAGCTACTCGGCAGGGAATACCGCAAACAAACTTGAACCCGTGTTTCATGAACTCAACTCCATGACATGGGGAATAGTCGGCTACGGAAATATCGGCGCTCACGTGGCAGATGTTGCAAGGGCATTCGGATGCAGAGTTATTGCATTCAAAAGGCACGAAACCAACGCTGTGAAATGCGTTGATATCGATACTCTTATGAAAGAATCGGATATTATTTCGGTTCACCTGCCGCTCAGCGATCAAACGCGCGGAATAATCAGCGCCGACAGAATAGCAATGATGAAGAGCAATGTCGTGTTTGTGAATGCCGCACGCGGAGCCGTTGCCGACGAGGCGGCGCTGTGCAGAGCTGCAAAAGAGCAAAAAATTTATCTCGGCAGCGATGTGTATTCAACAGAGCCGTTTAAAGAAAGCAGCCCGTATTTTGGTATCAAAGGGCAAAACAATGTATGTCTGACACCTCACATGGCATGGGGTGCTTACGAAGCGCGCAAACGCTGCTTTGAAGAAATGATTGCGAACATGCAAAGTTTTCTGAATGGCGAAACGCGAAACAGAGTTGATATTTAATTTTAATGCGGAGGGATGATTGATATGATAAAAAGAAGCAGCGGAGTGCTTATGCATGTGTCATCATTGTTCAACGACTATTCAATAGGCAGCTTCGGCGAAGAAACAAAGCAGTTTATCGATTTTTTGAGCGACACCGGATTTACATGGTGGCAGGTACTGCCGTTTTGCATGGTAGATGAATGTAATTCACCGTACAAGTCATACAGTGCGTTCGGCGGAAATCCGTATTTTGTGGATTTGAAAATATTGCGCAACAAGGGACTTTTGACGGATGATGAACTTAACGAATGCCGCCAGCAGCAGCCGTACAGCTGTGAATTTACCAGGCTGTACCACACGCGCTTTGACACATTGAAAAAAGCGTCGGAGAGGGCAACGAACCGCAGCGAAATAGAAGAATTTGCGGAAAATCACAAATATATTAAACAGTTTTGCGAATTTATGGCACTGAAAAGTGCAAACGGCGAAAAGCCGTGGACGGAATGGACTAACACCGAAATCGATCCGACAATCCTTTTTATGTGGAAATTCATTCAGTATGAATTTTTCATGCAGTGGGCGGATATAAAAATATACGCAAACTCAAAAGGAATAAAAATCATTGGCGATATTCCGATATACGTATCTTTTGACAGTGCCGATGTTTGGGCGAACCGCGAAATGTTTGAACTCACCGATGACAACAAACCGAAATGTGTTGCCGGTGTGCCGCCGGACTATTTTTGCAAAGACGGGCAGCTCTGGGGGAATCCGCTGTACAACTGGGATATAATGGAAAAAGACGGATATTCCTGGTGGATAGACCGACTCAGACATATGTTTTCTATGTTTGACGGAGTGCGTATAGACCACTTCCGCGGCATAGAATCATACTGGAGTGTTCCGGGCAATGCCAAAACAGCAGCTGAGGGTGAATGGAAAAAGGGCCCCGGCAAAAAATTTGTAGATGCCATAAACGCCGTACGCGGCGAAAAGCTTATAATTGCCGAAGACCTCGGGAATATAACGGAAGATGTAACCGCGCTTGTTAAATACAGCGGATTCCCCGGAATGCGCGTGTTCCAGTTTGGGTTCCTCGGCGACTACGACAATCCGCACATGCCGCACAACTATGATTCGCACTGTGTAGCGTACACGGGAACACACGACAACAACACACTTCTCGGCTACGTGTGGGAACTGAGCGAACAAAACCGCCGCGAAATGCTCGACTACTGCGGTTACACAGATCCCGACTGGAATCACGGGTACGACAGCATTCTGCGCTCAATTTATGTGAGCAACTCGCCGCTTGTAATTTTCCCGATTCAGGATTTGCTCGGATATGGCTCGGATACGCGGCTCAACATTCCCGGAAAAGCCGACGGAAACTGGCAATTCCGCATAACGCGCGACCAGCTGAACAGCATTAACCGCGAAAAATTCAGGCACTTTAACCACATATACAGGAGATAAATTCCCAATTCATATAAAAAAGCGCTCCGGTGACATTTTTGCACCGGCAGCGCATTTTTTATATTCGAAAATCCGTTATTAACTAACCTTCATATCCAGGCGGATTTTATCTGCAATCATTGCAATAAATTCGCTGTTTGTCGGTTTACCCTTGCTTCCGAGTATGGTGTATCCGAACAGCTCGTTAAGTATATCCGGATTACCTCTGTCCCATGCGACCTCTATTGCGTGACGAATTGCACGCTCCACACGTGACGATGTTGTGTTATAGTGGCGTGCAACCGTCGGATACAAAAACTTTGTAATAGAATTAATCGCGTCCATATCCTCAATAACCATCATAATTGCATCGCGGATGTACTGATATCCTTTAATATGAGCCGGTACACCGAGCTGCTGTATGTACTTGGTTATATTTGTTTCAACGTCATTGCTTCCCGATGCAGAGCGAACCGAACCTGCATTCTTTTCATCGCGTTTGGACAATACTTCTGCAATTCTTTCTTCAAGTGCGCTCATTTCAAACGGCTTTATGAAGTAAAAGTCCGCTCCGAGACGCATAGCGTTTGATATTATTGAATCATAGCCGGTCGACGAAAATACAATTGTCTTTGGCTTGTTACTGATTATGGTGCTTTTGTTTATACGGTTGAGCAGTGTCAGACCGTCCATAACAGGCATGACTATATCCGTAAGCAAGATATCCGGTTTCGTTTCAAGTGCCATTTCATATCCGATTTTGCCGTCGTATGCTGTCCCCACAACCTCAAAGCACTCATTCATATCGAGATAATCCTTCACTTTTTCACAAAAATCCTTGTTATCATCCACAATCAGTATTCTTTTTCTGTTTTTCACTTACATTGCCTCCCAAAAATTTAATATACTTTGTAAAGTTATGAATATATTATAAACCACCAAAAATCGGCTTACAATGTTTTGCGAAAAACTTGCCAATATCTGCACTAAATCCCCGTTATTTTACGGCAAAGGACAAAAAAACCAATTTTTTGTTGACCATTTGGACTATTTTGAGTCCAAATACCAATATTTTTGTACAATTATTGTAAACCATATATTTTGTCACATTGTGTAATTTAATGTCGAATTGCAAATATATTTAGCGAAACCAAACAATCAAGAGCATTAAAACGCATTGCCGTGCAAAGTTAAAACTCGGCAGATATTCGCCTATTATGCAATTATCTGCCGAGTTTTATTAACTATTTAATGACATAAAAACAGTTTAAAATTCAAGATTCTTTTCGATATACGGAATGACTTCTTCCATTTTCAATGTAATCTGCTGCATTGTATCGCGGTTACGAACAGTTACATTACCGGTTTCTTCCGATTCAAAATCATATGTTATGCACCACGGTGTACCAATTTCGTCCTGTCTGCGATAACGCTTTCCGATGCTTCCTGTTTCGTCAAATTCGCAGTTGAATTTCTTGGACATCTGTTCAAACAAAACATATGCCTTTTCGCTGAGTTTCTTTGACAACGGCAAAACAGCGGCTTTAACCGGTGCAAGTGCCGGGTGCAGGTGCATTACAACGCGGCTGTCGTTTTCGCCGATTTGCTCTTCGTCATATGCCTCTACCAAAAATGCCAATGCAACCCTGTCGGCTCCGAGCGACGGTTCTATGCAATACGGAATATACTTTTCGCCGGATACAGGATCCACATATTCCAGGCTCTGACCGCTGTGTTCCTGATGCTGCTTTAAATCATAATCGGTTCTGTCGGCAACTCCCCAAAGTTCGCCCCAGCCAAACGGGAAAACAAACTCAATATCTGCCGTAGCGTTTGAATAAAATGCAAGTTCTTCCGGCGAGTGATCTCTGAAACGAAGATTTTCTTCACGAATACCCAAGCTGAGCAAAAAGTCCATGCAATACTTTTTCCAGTATGCGTGCCACTCAAGATCCGTTCCGGGTTTGCAGAAAAATTCAAGCTCCATCTGCTCAAATTCTCTTGTCCTGAATGTAAAGTTTCCGGGGGTGATTTCATTTCGAAATGATTTTCCGATCTGACCTATTCCGAACGGAATCTTTTTTCTTGATGTCCTCTGCACGTTTTTGAAATTGACAAATATACCCTGCGCTGTTTCCGGGCGGAGGTATACAGTTGACGAGGAATCCTCGGTAACACCCTGGAATGTTTTAAACATCAGGTTAAATTCACGTATATCGGTGAAATTCGCCTTGCCGCATACGGGGCAAACTATTCCGTTATCCTTTATGTAGGATTCCATTTCGTCTTTTGACCAGCCGTCTACAACAACATCCTGACCTTTTTCGTGAGCGAAATCCTCTATAAGTTTATCGGCGCGGTGACGTGCCTTACACTCTTTACAATCCATGAGCGGATCAGAGAACGAGCCTACGTGTCCCGACGCAACCCATGTTTCCGGATTCATCAGAATTGCGCAGTCAAGACCGACATTAAGATTGGTTTCCTGAATAAACTTTTTCCACCACGCCTTTTTAACATTATTCTTAAACTCCACTCCGAGGGGGCCGTAGTCCCATGTGTTGGCAAGTCCGCCGTATATTTCCGAACCAGCATAAACATATCCTCTGCCTTTGCACAGAGCAACGATTTTTTCCATTGTCTTTTCTGAATTGAGCATAACATAACCTTCTTTCTCATGTACATATATAGTAGTTTATTTGAAAATCAGTGATTTGTCAAGTAAAACAGCGGAATTTATTATTATTTTTCTTAATTTTGTGAATTTAGAAGTAAAACAGCGAATTATTAAGATATTCAGCGATATTGTGAGATATTTTTGAAATATGACATATTTTGTGGTTTGAAAACAAGCAATATATACCTTATAATATAAGTCTGTGATTATTGAATTGTGAATTTTCGGGGTGTAGCGCAGTTGGTAGCGCGCCTGCTTTGGGCTTTGAGCGTGAACGCCGCCGGTGGCGGAGTAAGTGAGCGCGAAAAGGCGCAGCGGTCGAATTTTTTGACATTTTTATGTCCTAAAAATTCGGGTACCGCAAAAGGGCGGACAAAGCACACCGAACGCGGAGCTGCTTTTGTTTACATATTTAATATTTCGGGGTGTAGCGCAGTTGGTAGCGCGCCTGCTTTGGGCTTTGAGCGCGAACGCCGCCGGTGGCGGAGTAAGTGAGCGCGAAAAGGCGCAGCGGTCGAATTTTTTGACATTTTTATGTCCTAAAAATTCGGGTACCGCAAAAGGGCGGACAAAGCACACCGAACGCGGAGCTGCTTTTGTTTACATATTTAATATTTCGGGGTGTAGCGCAGTTGGTAGCGCGCCTGCTTTGGGAGCAGGATGCCGCAGGTTCGAATCCTGTCACTCCGACCAAATAAGACTGACTATTTTGATAGAATAGTCGGTCTTTTTTTTATCGTAAACACGTTCAAATATTGCAGTATTGCGATACTCTCCTATCTTTAAGACCATATCATATAATTCTAATTGCCGTCTTGGAATGATTTGTCCTCGATAGCACTTTTCTTTTTTTATAGTAAAAGTTGGATTTTTGAGTTTTCGTTGAATTTTAGAGTATTCGTTAAATTTTAATAAAAGTATCACCCTCATATCACTTATAAATGCATTTTGTAGGTATACCAACACTTATTATTCTTCCATTTGCAACAAAATTTTGTCTTTTCCTAATTTTAGTATCAAATTCTTTATACTTTTCCTCAAACTTTGAATTCGGCACAATACATCGTTGGTTTGATGATCCCTTTTTGACCTACGTTGTCATTCAACGAGTCATCATATAACTCATCTACTAATACATCTATGCAGTCAATTATCTTATGAAATTTGTCCTTAATAAATTCATATTTATATCAATCCTCATACTCTAAATGCCGTAACATTGTTTTACTGCTCCTTTCCGTCATATTTCCCTATAATTCTACATTACATAGCGCAAGCCCCGTCTGATTACTCAAACGGGGCTTTATCGTCAAGCGTTCCCGCTTGGCATATTGTTTATTTACTTGTTTGCCTCAATAAATCTTTGAAGAATTGCCGCAATTTCAGCTCTTGTTGCATTGTCTTTCGGATTCAATGTAGTTTCTGTTTTGCCCTTCATCAAACCGCTGCCGACTGCATACTGCATAGCCTCTATCGCATATTCGGATATTTTCCCAAAATCCGTATAAGACAAGATGTTTGTGTTTTCTCCCACAGTTACATCATATCCCTTGTATTTTGCATATCTGAACATAATTGCCGCAATTTGCTCTCTTGTGATATTCATATCGGGAGCAAACTCCGTTTCGGAAATACCTTTTACAATCTCGTTTTGCTCTGCCCAGATGACCGCATTTGCATAATAGCTGTCTGCTACAACATCGTCAAACGGCATACCTGTATTAACCTCAGGTTCTCCTTCTGCGCGATAGAGAACCGTTACGAACATTCCTCTTGTTATATTTCCGTTCGGATTAAATGTTTTTGCATCAGTTCCTTTAAACAATCCTTTTTCGACAGCATTCTTTACATCATCATAATACCAATCGTCTTCATCTACATCATCAAAAGGATTATTCCATTCGGGTTCTGTCGACTGTGTCTGTTTTTCCGACCATTTTGCGTAAAGGGTGATGTTCTTTGTTACCTTGGTCGAGAAATCATATTTTTCGGTCCGTTCTTTGTCAGAATACCAACCATCAAACGTAAAGTTATCCCTTGTCGGCTCCGTCGGCTCTTTTGCGGTTTCGTTCCTTGTAACCTTTATGCTGTCAACTTTGCTGCCGCCGTTTGTTTCAAAGGCTACGGTATAGGTGGTTACCGCAGCGGATGAACCGCCTCCACTACCGCTGCCTCCGCCGGAGGTACTGCGTTTGTACGTAACAGAAACGGGAGAGCCTGTCAAAATATAATTACTGCCCGGTATAACGGAAACATCATATGTATTTCCGATTGCAAAATCACCTTTAATCTGATATGATTTTCCATCACTTGATGCGGTTACAGATGTAAGTGTAAGCGCAGTTCCGTTCAGGCCTACCGCAAAATTCGATTCGATGAGATCTGAAACACTCGTGTCAAATGTAACAGTAAGCGTATCGTTTTTAATAGCTGTACTTGCGAGCTTTACGGCTTTCGGTGTTATTGTAAGCGGAGCTGCATTTCCGTTTTCGTAAACATAGCTTATTGTGTAGTTTCCGCTTGCTGCAGAAGAAGCTGTCACAACACCGTCATACTTTCCGACAGCAGTTTTCTCCGTTATTGAATCGTTTACCGCAAAGTTTGGTTTTGATGTAAGGTTTTCTTCATTTTCTTCATTTACGAATCCGTCATATGTATATTCGGTTTTTAAATCCGAACCACCGTATACTCGTGTTGCTCCTGAGATTTTTATTGCAAGCGCTTTCGGTTTTACCGTCAATTTTCCCGGATTCTTCGAAATTGAAAAATCGTAATTTTCATCGTCCAGTGACATACCGTCCTTTACTGCTGCCTTTATCTGATACTCTCCTGCCGCTGCGCGCACTCCGTATTCGTCGGAATCCGATGAAATTGTGAGTGCGTTATTAAGCTTCTCTATATATTCGGAATTTTTAGCGTCCTCACCTACAAGTGCGGATACGGTAAAGGTCGGATTTTCTTCACCGTACACCTTTTCACAGTCATTTGCTCTGATTTCCGCTTTATATTTGTTTATAGTAAGCTGTGCCGTACCGCCGCCTGTGTATGCATTGCCCAAAATCCTGTATGTTACAGTATATGTTCCGGCATTTTTCGGAATTGTCACGGAAGAATCCGTATTAAGCGTATATGTCACCTCAACGTTTTTGTCATCACCCTCCGTTATCGGTACAAATGAAGCGGTGTTTGAAATGAATTTCACTTTCTGTTCATCACCGTTATATGTAAGTACCAGTCTGTCAGGTGTCAGAGTGACCTCTTTTTTGCTTACAACAAGTTCAAATTCTGCCGTTGCCGGAGCATAATTGGAATCATTGAGTATTGCTTTTATAATTACGTTTCCCTCGCTGACAGCACATACCTTTCCGTTTGCGTCAACTGTCGCAATCGCTGTATTTTCACTCTCCCATGAAACCTGCGGCATAAATGTGCCGTAATGCGCACGCAATGTAAATATCTCGCCAGTAGCGGCGGTATTATCCGCTCCGTCAATATAGAAATTACCTCCGCTTGCAGGTGTGATTTTCAGCGTACCGTTTATTCTTTTAAGTTCATAGTTTGCAGCTCTTCCGCCCAAAACCTTAATCGTATATCCGCTGTCGGTTACCGGACTCAATGCCGTTGCTTCGGTTTCAAGCTGCGGCAAAGCATCAAAAACGCTTTCGTCCTCATTTTCCGCAAAGCCGCTGTATGTTGCTGTGAAATTCGGATTTCCCTTGCCATACTCTCTTTGCGTGTCAATTGCTGTAACCGTAAGCTCTCTCTTTGCTATTTCAAATTCATGCTTTACGGTATACGGATTGTAGTTTTCGCCGCTGTATGTTGCATAAACCGTATACGTGCCGGCATTGACCGGTTTTGCTCCGTCAACAGTCGAATATGTTATTTCCGCCGTTGTTCCGTCGGGAGCAGCTTCGTATATCGGTTCGGGAACATTTTCAGCCTTGTAGCTCCAATCATCTATGCTGACGCTCAAGCCTTTGTTTTCAAGCGAACCTTTTTCAATCACCATGGTTGCGCTGCCGGTACCTCTGTAATTATTGATACCGTTTACCGTAACGGTATATGTTCCGGCAATTTTCGGCTTTTCATCCTGTCCATTATACTTAACCTCATATTCTCCGTTTTCCGGAACTGTTTCAATTGTCGGCTCCTGCTGAGAACCGTTATAGGTCTTTATAAGGTCGGAAATAACAAAACCGAGTGTTTTTCCGTTCGGAACAAACATAACCTTTGTTTCGGATTCGGAATAGTTTCCGTCAGCTTCCTTTACTGCCGTAATCGTAACCTTTTCATCAACCGCACCGTTTACCATTACTGTTGCTTTTGCGCTGTCCTCGGCATCTGCGCTGACCGTTACGTTTTCATTGTCAGCTGCCCATGTAACCGTTCCGCTTCCGCTTCCGCCTATAGCTTCAAGCGTAAATTCATCGGTATATTCGATTGTGCCCGGAAGTCCGATTATTTCAATACGGTCCTGTGTTGCCTGCTTTATACTCATTTGGATTTCGCCGTTTTTAGCGGTGTAGTTATTACTGTCATTCGGAACAAATCGAACCTTATATTCACCTGAATCCTTAGGCGCCTCATTAAGCTTTTTCATATCCGAATCATAATATTCAACTTCAAAATCATCAAATACTCTGCCGAGCGAATCAAAAGCAGAAGGCTCGATTGTCTTTTGTTCACCGTCATAACGGAATACCGCCGTACCCGAAATAAAGCTTATAACCATAGGCAGAATTTTTGCCTTTACGCTACCGGTATTTTTTGAACCGAGCTTATAGTTCGAGCAGTTTGTACCGCCCAATGAATTGATTCTGAAATTAACCGTCTTGTCACCGGCATTTGCATTATCAAATTCACCGCTTAAATCTGCCGTAACATTATCTCCCTTAACAATGCACTCCGTTTTCACTTTTGCCGTCAGTGTAACGTCAGTATTTCCGTCATAGCTTTTATCGATTGCACTGACTTCAAATGCATCTGCCGAAAGCTCTTTCTGCTCAACGGTTACTTTACCGCTTTCATAGTTGACATCATACTTTGAGCTTGTTACAGTTTCAATCGAAAGTGTGTAATTTCCGATATTTTTACCGTATGCATAATCTGTGGTATACGAAATTGTATCAGATGTTATATCGGAAAGTGCAATGCCATCCGAAACGGTTACACCCTTATTTTCCGCCTTATCTAAAACATCGTTCATTTCCGCACCATACTCTATCGTTATATTCGGTGCCTTAATTGTAACAGGCGTTTTTCTTATTGTAAGAATATAGCTTGCGGATACATCTTCTGTTCCCGAAAGGCTTGAAACCGCCTTTATTATCGTTGTACCTGCACCGTTCGGAGTTACAATTCCGTTCTTATCTACCGTTGCGACAGAATCATCACTGCTTGTAAACTTCACGCTTGCGCCGGCATTGTTATTTGTAAGCGGGTTTTTTATATCCTTTTCCGTCGAATTTTTAACAAGCGAGGAATATGCAAAATATATCTGCTCCTGCATTTTTGAATCGGAATTTTTAACATTTATTGTCTTTGAAACGCTTAATTTTTTTATATTTCCATCGGCATCGGAGTAAGAATACTCTGCTGTTATAACATATATGCCGGACTCTGTAGGTTTGAAAACATTACTCTCAAGAGAATATTTTCCGTCAGCCGATGCGCCGTATTTTTCGGAAACGACATAAGAAATCATATCCTGAGCAAGCTCTGTATCAACAGGCTTTACTTCCGTTATTTCATCTCCGTTATCCGTTATTTCGGTTTTTCTCAATATAGGACGCATATCAAGCGAACCGCCGACATAAACCGAATCGCTGTCGCAGCCGAATACTATTGTTTTTTCCGTACTTTTGCCGGTTTCGGATATTGAATATGCAATATATGTTTCTTCACCCGAAACAGAAGTCAGAAGCTCAACCGATTCTATATATCTTGCGGTAACAGTGTAGGTTCCTGCAGTTTCCGCCGTCCACTCATACACCGCACTGTTTGTATTTCCGGACGCAGCATCCGAAAGTGCAACACGTTTTTTGGTTTGAATATTGTTATCGGTGTTTGTGACAGTAAACTCAACATATCCTTTCGGAGTTACTACAACACCGCTGCTCAAGCTTTCAACCTTAGCCGTAACGGTAAGCTCTGTTCCCTTAACGGTATGTGTTGTATAAGCTGTCTGCTGTTCCTTTACTGTTTTGACAACTGCGCCGGCATTCTTAAAATCATAAAACTTTGTTCCGTCATTATAACCGTAAAGCTGTGCCGTTACCGCAACAGGTGTATCCGAAGCCGAAGCAGTGTAATAGTACTCATAAGCTGTTATTCCGTTTTCATCTTTTTTAACAACATAAATTGTTTTTTCGCCGTCTGTATATTTCTGCGAATATTGGAGTTCGTTTGAATCAACCGTTATTTTTCCCGAATCATCACTGAATGGAACGTCCTCGGAAATTCCCGTAAAGTTACCCTGTTCATCCGCAAATTCATATACCTCCGCAAGTTTTGCAACATCTGAGGCTTCAAGCGAAAAGCTTGTACCCTGTGCATTTTTATACTTATCCTTACCGCTTTCGTTCAGAATGAATTTTCCGTCTGTGCCGGAAATCATATAATCGTCAGCGTCCGAATAAAGCTGATATTCCTTTGAATCAAGCTCGGCATACACGATTTTCTGAACGTCTGCTTCTTTTGTATACGGTTTCCTATACTCTCCCGCAGCCGTACCGAATTGACTGCTGATCGAGATATTCGTCTGCGTTGAGCCTGCTCCTACATAGAGTGTTGCGGCATTCGTATAAACATACGCAACCTCTCCGCCGATAAACTGCGCAACAGCACAGCGATACCGACTTTCATTTAAAGCTTTGTCAACATTGTAAAGCTTCAGCGACTCATCCGTTTCTCCGTCTATATTTTTCCATGATGAAACGTTTCCGTCCGTTGAAAGCTTCTGCCACTGATATGTAAGTGCCGTTCCGCCCTTTGCCGGAGCAGCAACAACATCAAAGCTCGGATTTGAGCCTGCAACCGTATGAATATCCGGCAAGGTTTCCGTTACCGGCACATTTGCGTCCGCTCCGTATCTTGTAAGCGCCGTAACAGGTACCGTATATGCACTTGCCTGTGTTGAATTTACACTTCTCATAACGAAATTGTATGATGTATTCGGTGAAAGTCCCGTTACTACATATTCCGTTTGTGATGATGAGAACGTTGCAAGTCTGTAATAAGGAGCTGCCGGATTTGACGTCATAATATAAATCTCATAATTGCCGCCGACCGAATTGGGATGCGCCCAATTAAGCGTTGCGGTTGTATCGGTTGTGTCCTTAACCGTAACATTTTTCGGAGCAGACGGCGGCGCCGACACGTCCTTAACCAAATATCCCAAAACGATACATTCCTGTCCGTTTATCTTGCTTTTCCACTGACCGAATCGCCATTTAAAATCATATCCGAGTCCGATTGCCTCATTCGGAATACCGGCAACCGTTCCCGAACACGAGGTTCCGGAATAATCAGACCAAGTGTGACTTCCCTCATAGTCTGCTCCGACAGAACCGCCGATAATAACGCCGCCGATGTCAGACTGAATGGTTGTTGAAATGCCTGCGCCCCATGTGATGGAGCTTGACTTTGTCGTTGTTGTTTCAATGCTCTGCGTTACACTTCCGCCGCCTTTTGAAACGTATATAAAGTTACCGGAATCAATGCCCGTTTCCGTTCCGACAACGTCCTTGCCGCCGTCAAAATCACTGAGTCCGTTTTCCGAGTTTTTATATGTGGCAGGACTTCCGATTACTTCGTTCAAAACATTACCCTTAATTTTTTCAAATCCGTTTTCTTCAGCTATTCTGTCATATTCGCCTACCTCAATCATAGACATTCTCGGTGTCTGAGGCATACAAACGATATAGTCCGTCTTTGTTTCGGGAACCGTTGCTCCCCAATCGTAACCCTTATCCTTTGCAAGCTGAACCTCTTTTTTATACTTCTCGAGTTCTTCTCCTTTTAATTTTCCGCACTGTGCATTATATTCGTCAGCAGTCGGAATTTTGTATGACGGTATTGTCATTTCGTAAACATAGCGTACATACGGTGTCATTGAAAGAATAACTCTGTCATCTCGGCTGTCTGATGAATATTCCGTAGTATACGAAATATCGGTGGATTTTTCCCATTCGCCGCCCATAGATGCATGAGCCTCAACCTGCCATTCTCCACCGCCCAAGCGAGCAATACCCAAAAAGCTTGTTTCCTGCTTGAAGCCGGAAATAGCCGAGGCAGTTACCGAAAATCCGTTTGTATCGCTTGAACCTGTACCGGTTGTCTGACCGAATACCGTTTCGCCGTCCTCTACATAATCCGGTTCCATATATTCAAGGTCTGCAAAATAAGGAGCTGCCTGCAATACCGCAACTACGTTCGGTGATGAAAAATATGCCGATTTTGATTTGAATTTCATCTTCATACCGTCGTCATCATTATCTATCGCCGTAAGATCAAGATTACGCGTATATGCGGCACTTCTGTCATTGTTTATGCAGGCATTGTCGGAAATAAGACTTCCGTCCGTTCCTTTGTGAATGAAAACCATATCATGACGGTATTCGTCTTCACCGCTTCTTTTTCTGCCGTGGTCGAACACAAGCTGTTCTCCGCCGTTTTCATCATTATCAAAATTCCCGACAGATATTGTTCCTATCCAAATGTTATCCGATTTTGAACTTTTGTTGCCGAAGTCACATTTTTCATCTCGCGGCCATATATCATCCGATTCGAGTATCTTTTTAAATCCGTATCTTGCAGCCTCATGGCCCGAAGATACCTTGACGTTATTGTCATACCGAGCTTCTGCGGAATCCACTCCGAGTTCGTATACAACACCGTCAACAAAAATCAAATCCTTTCCGCCCGTTCCGATAGGATTAAAGCAAGCCAAAGGCATTGGCTGCTGTGTGTTGCTGTTCCATATTGCCTGCTGTATTGACGAATGAATTGGCACCGAATGACCTACTGCGCCCAAATATTTTTCATATTTCCCTGATGTATATTTTGCTGCGCTTATGAGTGCGCTGTTCGTATTTATTGCCCTATCAAATCTTGATGTTTCATCGGATTGCATATCGTTACAAGCCATAACAAGCTCGTTTTTTTCATCGCCGTCTATATCTCCGACAGCTGCCGAACCGTACGCACCGTACTGCGTTTTTCCCGACGTATCACTTGAATCGTATTCCGTGTATTTCCATGCGTGATCAAAAGTTGCTTTTTTTGAAAGCGTACTTGCTCTCTTTCCCTGTGACCACACTGTCGTTCTCGGGATCGCTTCTTTTGCGGAATATGCTTCGGTGTGAGCGGTAGACGCCGTTATGATAAGTTCGTCGCGATTATCGTCGTCCAGGTCGCCGGCTGTCAGATGAACCTGCGGAAGCTTTTTTGCAGAACTATCATTATACGGGCAAGCCGCAAAATCCTTTTGAGCAATTCTCTGAATCTCGCTTATCGTCTTTCCATCTTCTGATATTTTATATACTCTTACTTCCTTATCGTATTTATTTGATGATAAAGTTGTGTATGTAACTGCAACTTCATCGCTGCCGTCACCATTAAAATCACCGGCAGCAATCGGAACATCTGCAAGCAGATTGTATCCGTCGTAATAACCTTCGCTTTTAACGTTATTTGATGTCAATTCAATATGGCTCAAAACTGTTCCTTTTGCATCTTCTATAAAAAGGGTTCTTGTTCTTCTTTTTTGAAGCAAAAGAAATGTGGTATTCGAGCCGACTCTCGCCACATGATTTTTTCTTCCGTCAAAATCGATTTCAATTCCGATGCTGTTTGTATATGCCAAATCTCGGGTTGTACTGCTGCCGTACTCGGCATGATTCCAAATAAGCCGTTTTTTTGATTCTATTACAAACGGAGAATTCACCGGTTTATCGTAATTATATACCTTTATCTGATTTCCTACATTGTTATACATCATAAGTTCCATTCTCGGGAACATATTGATGACCTTATCCGTATTTTCGCTGTACGGATTTTCGCCGTCATTTCCTACATCAACAGATTTACTCTCAATCCTAAGCGAATCGAGCACTTCCTTGCTCGTTCCTCCCATCTCAGCGGCAAATACGTTATTATCTCCGTTAACCAGTGAAATTATTGACGCCGTCTGCAACAGCAATGCGGTTGTTAAAAACAAACTCATTGCTTTTTTGATTCTGTGTTTCATTTTGTAAAATTTCTCCCTTCTGCAACTTTCTTGATTTTATTATTATATCATTTAAGAGTATTTTGGTCATCATACCAAAGTATGATTTTTTTCTTTTTTGTTATTCTGCACTGTTTTTTGAGCAAACAGAAGCCTATTTCGGGGCGGTTTTGGGTTAGGGTATTACCTTGCTCAAAACCGCCTTAAAAATGTTGATTTTGTGGTGTTTTTAACTGCCTATTTGCTCAATTATGTCCTGTGTATTATGTTTACCGTTCGTTTTCTTTATCGTGTTTGCTATGAACATTTTCGGTTTTTTGCACACTTTTTTGAGTTTTATATTTTCAATCTGTTTGCGTACGGAATATCTGTCCGTTTCGCCTATGGATTTATCCGTTTCGGATTTTGCGGTTTCATAAATGCTCGGAATAAATGAACCGCCGTAATTTTTTTGCAGCTCAGATATTGTTTCTCCCAGCCGTCATTTTGTACGGTCTTAAACTCCACAGCCGTAAAACCCCGTTCAATGCCGTTCTTTATACACAAATATT
The DNA here is from genome assembly GCA_934463115.1 of uncultured Clostridia bacterium. Classification (GTDB taxonomy): domain Bacteria; phylum Bacillota; class Clostridia; order UMGS1810; family UMGS1810; genus CAKSIN01. The sequence continues at coordinate 191,102 of CAKSIN010000001.1, read as the reverse complement.
CTTTTTCGGTTTTGCTCTGCCATTTACCGTTTTTGTCACGCAATAGAACATAATTTATCAAGTAAATACAAGGGTTTCGGGAGCCGTTTTTGAGAGGGTAATATATAACCATTAAACACCCCGAAAACGGCGTTTTATTGCGTTACATTTTTGTTTCTTTCTATGTCATAACCAACACTCTCCATAAAATAATTAATTTCCGCTGGTGTAGCACTTGCTTTCATCGCGCTTAAATAATTGCACACAATCAATAATGATTGTCTCCTTCATATTTGGTTATAAAACGCCCATTCGTTTTGCTTTCTCAACAGCCTGCGCCCTGTTTTCCACCTGCAGTTTTCTGAAAATATTTTTGCCGTGGAATTTTACGGTATCAAGCGTAATATTCATAAGTTCTGCAATAGATGCGTTTGATAAATTATTCGACATCAGCCTTAGAACTTCAAGCTCTCTGCAGGTTAAGGGATGCAGCTCCGAAATTCGATCTGTGAGATATGCGGGATATTTCATAGCCGTTTCTTTGCAAAGCTCCGTAACTTTTTCAAGATAGGCGCTTTTTGAAATAGTTTCCTTGTACTCCGAAAGCAGTCGATACATGAGCATTCCTTCATCGGCAATAAGCCTGTCATAACGATATTTTTCGGCAAGTTCCAACGCTTCTTTGATATTTTCAAAAGCTGACTTTTTATCCTCTCTTGTATAATCGCTAAGCGCAAGAAGCATATATACCTCGCAGGTATCCATATATCTATGGGCGGCAATCAGCTTCGGCAATAATTTCCCTGCAAGCATCAAAACCGCAATGCTGTTTCCTTCAATTATGTAAACGCGCATTTTTATCATATAGCTAAAGGTATCGAGCATATTAAAATCGTTGTATTCGTCCGGCGCACCGTCATACATCCACTCTGTAACTCGTTCATATTCTCCGTCATACATTGCAGCCCAAGCGTCAAGTGCGCAGAGATTCGGCATGTACTCGCTATGTCCTTTATCAATAATCTGCGCTTTCATTTCCTTCATCATAGCGCCTGTGTATTTCAATTGGCCATTCATAACCAAAATTACAATCTGTAAATACAGAGCCGCAAAAAGGATACCTACGTGTTTCTCATCGGTAAGCTGCGGAATAACGCTTACTGCAATCACCAGTGCCTCATACAGCTTGTTTTGCTGATACAAAGATTCTGCAAGCGCAATCTCATACAGCAGTTCCATATTACTACCCCAAAGTGTAGTAATGATTTCTTTTGTTTTCTCCTTGTTCTTTTCTATTTTCGCCGCATATGGTGTAAAGTCTCGAAAACCGTTCAGCACATATGGTCTGTATACCGTTGGTGTAAGATACGGAATTGTATCAAAATTTCCGTTTCTTATTTCATTTGCCGCAGCTAAGAAACAGTCCAAGTCCGATGACGGTAACATTATATCTGCGTAGATCTGATTTTTATTGTCATTTGATAATCGTTTTATATATTCTCCTGCTATATCAAGTCTCCCGCGGCATATTTCAAGAAACAGTCCGGCAAGCTTTAAAGACGGATATTTTTCATATTCAGCATCCGTGAGCTTTTCAAATAAATCCTTCAGTTTCCAGAGACTGCGCAATTTAATCCTCGAGTCAACAAACGAATCAAGAGTTTGTGCAATTTTCTCGCAATCATCTATATATTTCAGATTTTCAACAAGATTAAATATTTCCTTTTCACAACGTTCCAAAGTTCAGCCTCCTTTTAAATCAGTTTTAGCTAACGCGTTTGTGTATAACATCAGCGAGTATATTATATTACAAAAATCTTTATTTGTAAACTACACCAATGTGTAGTTTTTGCTACATGTAATTTTTTGAACACAAAAAAAGAGTAACTGTTTTTATGCAATTACTCTTTACACAATCTAATTAGTTCAGATACAGAACAACGTGGAGCAGACTGTATTCCTCGGTAATACAATTGAAAATGGTACTCATCATATATCCCGTTATGTTCTTTATCTCACGACCGTTCCGATGCATATTATAGCACCACACAAAATCTTTTTTTACTTGCTGTCGAAAGTATCAAGCTTGCATCTTTCCAGAATTTCATCAAGCTTGTATATATCGTCCGTCTGTCTTCATTCTTGGCGGGCAAGTAAAAACGAAAGCTGCCGGGACTGACAGACTGACTATTCCCAGTATAACTGCTATAAGTCTTTATATCTTTATATTATTAGTCTGATTAAGCATACAAACATATCATACAGTGTAGTACGGTGTCTGTTCCGTAACATCACAAAATGTTATTTTACTTGCATATGTCGCTGTACAAGACAGCGACATATGCAAGTAAAATAGTTCATATTCTTTTAATACATGCTCTTTTTGTTCTTTTGTGTACATATATATTTTACTCCTTCCAGAGTCCAAGAATATGTCCGCACCCCCTCTCCAAAAGTCCTAACAAGGGCTTTTGTGGGGGGTACAAATGCCGTGCTTGCTAATACGTATTTCAGCAAAAAAGAAGATCCTTATATAATATTTCTTCTGCTGAGTGGCGAATGTTGTTCATAGCACCAACCCAAGCCGTTTGGTCTCTTGCTTTTAGTTCCTCGGTGATACCTTGTTTGACCGCCATATCCTTTATAAGCCTATCAACCATTTTCTTTGCGGATGTGTCGATTTCTTCAAGATACGCAAGCCACGTTCCGTTAAGCATTTTCATTGAGTAAAAAACAGGGCGATTTTCTTTAATAAATATTGAGTGCAGTTTCCCATACCTGCCGATGTTGTAAGTCCCTTTGGGAGCCTTTAAGTTTGGAATGTAGTAATCACCGCTTTTGACATACTCGATTCCGTTTTCAATGATTTTTTCTTTCATTATGTATACCTCCTTTGTTTTGATGTCTACATTTTATCAAAAGGAAATTGTTTTGACTAATGTACGGATAAAAAAAGAGAAAAATTCTTTTGCAGAATCTTTCTCTTTGTCTGAATTATGCGATTTGAAGCCGTTTTTTAGTTATTTTAATTTTGACACGTTATGAACACCCGCACCATACCGAGTGTTCTTACAGGACTTGAAGTGTTTTGTATGACACTCATTTTTTTTGCCAAACTCAAAAGATACGGAGCTGCATACACAACTCCGTATCTTCTTCTTTCTCTTCCAAACGAATTTTAATATTATTTGTTTTCATTATAATCTTTGCGTTCATCAGAATTTTCATTCGATTCATCGCTGTCGGCGGGATGTACCGTAAGTCGTATTTTCGCTGCTCTGCGGCCGTCAACCTGCATAACACGAACCGAAAGATTTTCAAACTCGAATTCATCGCCGACTTCGGGAATTTTTCCGATATTGTCAAGAACCCAGCCGTTTACCGTAGCGTTTTCTTCTATAACGTCATCCGAAAACGGATATATATCCTCAAGTTCGTTCATCGGTGTGCTGCCGTTTATCATATAAACATCATCACCAAGCGGCTTGATATTTTCTATAATTTCATCGTGTTCATCCCATATTTCGCCGACAAGCCCCTCAAGAACATCTTCCATTGTAACAAGTCCGGCTGTACCGCCGTATTCGTCAACGGCAATTGCCATATGGGTTTTGGCAGCCTGAAATTCACGAAGAAGTTTGGATATCTTCATATTTTCCGTAATGCAGAATACCTCATGTATTACGGATGAAAAATCCTTTTTTCCGTCATACACCAATCGGCTGAAATCCTTTTCGTGCACTACGCCTACAACATTGTCGATAGTGTCGCGATAAACCGGAAGGCGCGAAAATCCGCTTGAGCGAAATGCCTCCATTACATCGTCTATCGAAGCGTCCAGCGGTACTGCAACGATGTCCACCCTTGGGGTAAGGATAGCCTCAACTTCCAAATCGTTAAACTCAATTGCACTTTTTATAAGGTCTCCCTCATGCTCATCAATTCCACCCTCGCTCTGTGCCTCCTCAACCATTGTCATTATTTCATCTTCGGTGATTGACAAGGTGGAATCGTTCTTGAAGATTTTTGACATCAAAACACGCCACCATGAAAAGCAAGCGGTGAGAGGTGTAAGAATCACCATCAAAAAACGCACAACCGCAACAGCGTTCATTGTGTAACTGTCGGCAAAATCCTTGCCGAGGAACTTTGGTGTTATCTCGCCGAAGAGCAGGATTATAACAGTCATAACAGCGGTTGAAACCGTTGCCGCAAGACTGGCGTTCCCCTTTAAGAATGATGCAAACAAAAGCGTTGAGATAGTCGACGCGGTAATATTCACAATATTATTTCCGACAAGCATTGTAGAAAGAAATTTTTCGTAATGCTGATCAACATACATAACAGATGCCGCTCTTTTGTTGCCATCCTGTGCAAGAGTTTTCATACGTGTTTTATTGAAACTTGTAAAGGCCGTTTCGGTTCCTGAGAAAAAGGCGGATAACAGCACTAATATTACCAATGCCGTTATCTGCATACTACCGGCAGGATCCATGTAAAAAATCAACTCCTTGAAATATGTTACAACCTATTCGGCTGTATATTAATTTACAGTATAGCATGATTTTTTTAAAAATGCAAGTTTTTTATTGACTTATTCAATTTTTGGCTTTTACGTTTATTATAGAGGCAGACACTTTTTTGCATTAAAACATATTTGCAAGGCGAAGCAATTTCTTTCAAAATTCAAACTCGCTTTGACGAGTTTGCACATCACTTTTTCACTTTTCACTATTACTTATTACTTTCCAAAAATCGACATATTTAGTGAAGAGTGAATAGTGAAGAGGTAATAAGTAAAATCGACAAGTGCTGTCGCACTTGTCGATTTTTGGATGATGTGAGCATTTTAGATATCTTAATTTTGATTTTTCTTTGCTGTATTAATTGACGCAATTAATATTTTCTTTATTTCTGTGCACTTGGCAAGGATTGTTCTGTCCTCATAATATCCGCTTTCTATAAGCAATTCCAGCCAATACTCGCTCTCCGAGCACTCCTTTAACGCTATTTGCAATTTTGCGATAAAATCATTTCTTCCATGTCCGTAAAAAGCTTCTCTTATATTCGCACCTATGCTCGTTCCGCTGCGAATAAGCTGATTCGTTAATATGCTTTCTTTTTTCTCTCTTTTCAAAGAATTACAAACCCTAATTATATCTAATGCGAATTGCTTTGATTTTAAAATTAAGGGACTGTCCATAACTTCTCCTTTTTATTAATACAAACTCGCTTTGACGAGTTTGCACATCACTTTTTCACTTTTCACTATTACTTATTACTTTCCAAAAATCTACATATTTAGTGAAGAGTGAATAGTGAAGAGGTAATAAGTAAAATCGACAAGTGCTGTCGCACTTGTCGATTTTTGGAGGCGCCACCCAGATTTGAACTGGGGAATAGAGGTGTTGCAGACCTGTGCCTTACCACTTGGCTATGGCGCCGTACAAATATATTAAATATTACGTTTCGGCTAGCCGAGAACGTAATATTTGTTTTTGCAAATCAAGAGACGTATAAAACGTCTCTTGAAGAATGGAGCGGAAGACGAGATTCGAACTCGCGACGTTCACCTTGGCAAGGTGACGCTCTACCACTGAGCCACTCCCGCATAAGATAGTTATTTTGGTGCCTCCGGGCGGAATCGAACCACCGACACGGGGATTTTCAGTCCCCTGCTCTACCTACTGAGCTACAGAGGCATACCGAAACAACTTCTTTAATGTTCAGTTCTTCTGCCCGACCGAATCGAGCAGAAAAACATGGCGACCGAGAAGGGGTTCGAACCCTCGACCTCCAGCGTGACAGGCTGGCATTCTAACCAACTGAACTACTCGGCCATATGGTGGGAGTTATAGGGCTCGAACCTATGACCCTCTGCTTGTAAGGCAGATGCTCTCCCAGCTGAGCTAAACTCCCGTTTGTCGTCTGTTATCAGCGACAGATGATATTATACCCTTTTTTCCCTCAAATGTCAATACTTTTTTCAGAAAAAATTAAAAAAAAATTCTCAAAACACAAAAAATGGCGGATTAAAGCCGTTTTTCACCGTTTATTTTCGGATAAATTTATCGGGAATCGAAACTTCGCTGATAATTCCCGAAATATTATTAACCGTGCAAAGGTTATGAAAATACTTTTTTCCGATCTTATTTCCGGCGCACAAAAGATATGACCTCCCGGAATGGGCAATCATATGTCTGCGGACATTGTTTTCCTGATCAGAAATATCGGTTAAAAATCCGTCATCCGAAAGTCCGCGGCATGAAAAAAAGAAAATATTTGCATTGTAGCGTTCTATTGTCCGGTATGCGTCCTCTCCAACAAGTGCCTGGCATGACGGCAAAAGTAAACCGCCGGTGCCGATTGCCTTTATTCCATATTCGCCCAGTTTCAAAAGCGCCTTTATTCCGTTGGTTATCACCGTCAGATGATTTTTTACGGCAAAAAACGGAATTAAACTGTACGCGCTTGAGGACGCGTCAAGAAAAACAACATCATAGTCATTTACATAGTTTATCGCCTGTTTCGCCATATCAATTTTTGCATCGCTCTGTTCAAGTTCGCGGATTACAAACGGAATTTTCATCGCCGATATGCTGCTTTCTTCAATTTTTGCCCCGCCATGAACTCTTTTGATAAGCTGCTGATTTTCCAGACTTGCAAGGTCCCTGCGAATAGATGACTTGCTCGCGTATAAAGTTTCCGAGAGTTCGTTAACGCTGATTTGTTTTTTTGAAAGTAATTGTTTTAATATCTCTTTTTCCCGTTCTTTGTTCATATGACCTCCAAAGCAGTCAAAAATATGCTCATTTTATCGTTTTAAATGGTTTTTGTTGACTTAACAATCATCATGATTTATTATAAACCATATTAAATCTTGTGTCAATACAATAATTGAGGGTGATAATTGTGGGAGTAAAATTACAGGCTCATAAAGGTGTTGCAAGCGAATGCCCCGAAAATACCATGTCGGCATTTCAATGTGCCGCTGCACAGGGATACGATGTTATAGAGCTTGACCTTGAATATACAAAGGATATGAAAATAGTTGTTCTTCACGACAAGCTCATAAACCGAACGGCAAGGCTTAAAGACGGCAGCGAACCGTGCAGGGATATAAGTATAAATGAAATAACATTTGCCGAAGCGCAAAATTACGATTTCGGGATTTGGTTTTCCAACAAGTACCGCGGCGAAAAAATACCGCTCTTCAGCGAGGTGCTGGAGTTTGCGAAAAAAAGCGGAATACGGCTCAAAATAGACAATAAAATTCAAGGATTCCCGAAAGATGTCCTGAATATTTTCTTTGACGTTTCAAAGGCATATGCGGAGCATATTTCAATAACATCAAACAGTATTGAATTTATCAAAGATTGCGTGAAAAGGCTGCCGAACACACACATAGATTACGACGGTGCCGTTACCGAGGATATCCTCAAAAAACTCTGTATCCTGATTCCGCCGGAACGTCTGACGGTGTGGCTGCCGTACAAATGCCAAAACACTTCGTGGGTAAAAACTCCGTTTGCGGATGAGACAGCAGCCGAACTTGTCAGACAGTATGCAAATCTGGGAATTTGGATTTTGAGCAATTACAAAGATTTTGATAACGCAAGGAAAAGGCTTAATCCGAATATTGTCGAAACCGACGGAACAATTAAGCCTGTAAAAAGAGTGAATCAGCGCTACGATATGCACACTCATTCGGAAAACTCTCACGACAGTGAGTGCAGCGTCACAGACATGGCGGCGAGTGAATATGAAAAGGCGATTTCGGGCTTCGCAGTAACAGACCACTGCGATATTGAATACTGCGAAAGTATTGATATACACAAGGTGTGCCGAAATTCCGTTGCCGATGCAAAACGGGCAGATTCACTATGCCCGTTGAATGTTCTGCACGGAATTGAAATGGGTGAGGCGTTTTGGCATAAAAGTTTTGCCGACGGCATTTTAAAACAGTATGATTTTGACGCCGTAATAGGTTCGATTCATGCAGTTAAGTTTGACGGCATGGAAATCCCGTATTCACAAATCAATTTTTCTAAAGTCGGTGCCGAAAAGGCGAGAGAATATATGAAAAAGTATTTTTCGGACATGCTTTTCATGCTTGAAAACTGTGAATTGGATGTTCTGGCTCATCTCACCTGCCCGCTCAGATATATAAACGGCAAATACAATTTAGGTCTCCGCTGCGGGGAATTTGACGGGGATATAACAAAAATTTTAGACTTTATAATCAAGCATAAAATTGCGCTTGAAATTAACACATCCTGTGTTTTTGACGGCAGCGGTTACTGCGAACTTCTGCCCGAAAAAAGAATAATACGGCAGTATAAAGAAATGGGCGGATATCTGATAACAACCGCATCCGACGCGCATATAGCCGAAAATGCAGCAAACAGTTTTGATGAACTTTACAGCATGCTTAAGACGCTCGGATTCAGAAATGTATTTTATTATAAGAACAGATGCGCGGTTCAGTGCAGCATAGAATAGGAGGAGTTTAAAGTGAAATCAGCGGTTTTTTATGGCAAACACAATATAAAAATCGAGGAAAAGGATATGCCGAAAGCAAAGCCCGGCGAAGTGATTGTGCAGGTTATGGCATGCGGCATATGCGGAACGGACGTTCATATTTATGAGGGTGACGAAGGTGCGGCAGCAACTCCGCCGGGAACTGTTCTCGGACACGAATTTGCCGGAATCGTTACCGAAGTGGGCGAAAATGTGAAAAATATTAACATCGGCGACAGAGTATGTATAGATCCGAACAAACTTTGCGGCAGCTGCCGCTATTGCAGAAACGCAGCAGGTCATTTCTGCGAGCACATGATTGGTATAGGAACAACGGTAAACGGCGGTTTCGAGCAGTTTTGCGACGTTCCCGAAAGTCAGATATACAAAATTTCCGAAACAACTTCATTCGAGGAAGCCGCTATGGCAGAACCGGTTTCATGCTGCCTGCACGGAATAGACCTTTGCAATATCAAAACCGACGATACTGTTTTGGTTATCGGCTGCGGAATGATAGGGCTTATAATGATTCAGCTTGCAAAAATATCCGGTGCCGCACGCGTCATAGCAATCGAAACCGATGAAGAAAAATTTGACAAAGCAATAAATCTGGGCGCCGATTTCTGCATAAATCCAATTAAAGAAGACGCGGTGCAAACGCTTAGCAAATACGGTATCACGAATGTGACAAAAGTTATTGAGTGTGTCGGCAAAACCCAAACCATGCAACAGGCAGTTAATCTGGCAGGAAAAAAAGCAACGGTTATGTTCTTTGGTCTGACTGCTCCGGATGACACAATTGAAATAAAACCATTCGAAATCTTTAAAAAAGAGCTTGAAATAAAGTCATCGTACATAAATCCGTACACGCAGCAGCGAGCAATAGAACTGATTGATTCAAAGCGCATAGACGTTAAATCAATGGTGTGTGAGGCAGCACCGCTTAGCCGTCTGCCGGAAATCCTTGCCGATCCTATATTAAGAAAAAAAGGTAAATTCATAATCATGCCGAATAATTGATTAAGAACGATAGATACATTGATTTTAGGGAGCAAAAGTATGAAAAACACACTATATGCTATAGGCGAGGCACTTATCGACTTTATACCCGATGAAACGGGATGCGGTTTCGGAGAGGTTAAATCCTTTTCGCCGAAAATCGGCGGCGCACCGGCAAATGTTCTTGGCGCATTTGCAAAATTGGGCGGAAAAGCCCAACTCATAACGCAGCTTGGCGATGATCTTTTCGGACATAAAATCGCAGAAAATCTCAAAAGTTTCGGCATAGGAACTCAAAACGTTAAATTTACAACAGATGCCAACACGGCGCTTGCATTTGTAAGTCTTGATAAAGACGGCAACCGCACATTCTCTTTTTACCGCAACCCGTCGGCAGACATGCTTTACTCCGGTGAAGATTTGACGGAAGATGTATTCGGCGACTGCTTTGCGCTGCATTTTTGTTCTGTTTCGCTCGGTGAATTTCCGATGAAAGAAGCGCACAAACGCGCAATTGAACTTGCAAACAAAAGCGGTGCAATTATCAGTTTCGATCCTAATATACGACTCCCGCTGTGGAAAGACACGGATTCTCTGAAATCGGCAATAAACGAATTTTTGCCTTTTGCGGACATAATAAAGGTTTCCGACGAAGAGACGGAGCTCATAACAGGCAGCGGCAATATTGATAAAGCCTGTGAAAAACTGCTTGATTATGCAAAAATCGTCATATGCACATGCGGCAAAAACGGCGCATATGCATACACAAAAAACTCTAAAGTCGGTGCAGAGCCAACCAATGTCGCCGCAAAAGATACAACAGGTGCAGGCGACGCATTTATAGGCTCGTTTCTGTACAGTCTCCATAAAAACAGTTTTGATAAAGAACGGCTTGAGACTATAAACAAAAAACAGCTCGGAGAATTTATAACCGCTTCAAACAATTATTGTGCAAAAAGCGTTCAAAGATACGGAGCAATAGAATCATATCCGGATAATTTGTGATTGAAAATTCCGACAAAGCATTTACAGCAATTACCTTTAATATTTTTTTAAAATTGTTTTCATAATACTATCGGGTGATAAATTATGAAAACAATTTTTAAATTTACCGTTCTGACCGTTGCCATTATAGCTGCGGTCATGATTTTCGGCAGTTTCAGAAAAAAGCACGACGTTCCCAACTACGGGCGCTCCGTATTTGCATATTTTGAATTTGACACGGGAGGTGCGATATGAAAAGAACTGTTTCCAACAAAGAATATGATTCCATGGTAAAAAAAGCATCGCCGAACTCGCGCATTGTATCCGATTGTGTCAAATCATTTGTAATCGGCGGCATTATTTGTGTTATCGGCGAAATAATAAACCAGTCGCTGTCCTCCGCCGGGATGAACAAAACCGACACCGCCGCAGTTACAAGTTCGTCACTTATATTCATAGGTGCGCTCCTTACCGCCGTAGGTCTGTACGACGATATTGCAAAAATCGGAAAAGCCGGAACGCTTGTTCCGATCACCGGATTTGCAAACAGCATTGTTTCACCGGCAGTTGAATACAAGACAGAGGGGCTTGTTCTCGGCGTCGGTGCAAAGATGTTTACAATTGCAGGTCCCGTGCTTGTTTTCGGAGTAAGTGCGTCTGTAATATATGCGATAATATATTATTTTATCGGCGGAGGAATGTAATATGGGAATTAAAAAGGGAAATCAGACTGTTTTATTTACAAATCCTGTCTGCATAAAAAGTTATTACTCATCTGTCGGAAAAAAAGAGGGCGAAGGACCGATAGGAAAGTATTTTGACGTGGTATATAATGACGAATATATCGAGGCAAAAAATTGGGAAGAAGCTGAAATACGCATATTAAAAAACACCGTTAACGGTGCGTTTACCCGCGCGTCTCTTACATGCAACGACATAGACTATGTGTTTTCGGGGGACTTGCTCAACCAATGTACGGCAAGTTCGTTTGCGCTAAAAGATCTCGGCATACCGTTTTTCGGTTTGTACGGCGCATGCTCGACAATGGCTGAAAGTCTGAGCCTTGCCGCCGTTATGACAGATGCCGGGTACGGAAAGAACATTCTCGCTGTTACATCGAGCCATTTTTGTTCAAGCGAAAAACAATACCGTTTCCCGCTGGAATACGGCGGTGTACGGACGCCCACATCTCAATGGACTGTTACGGGGAGCGGTGCGGTGATTTTGTCGGACAGCGGATTGCCGCTGATGATAAAATCGGTTACCACCGGCAAAATGGTTGATTACGGTGTAACCGACGCAAACAACATGGGCGCAGCCATGGCTCCTGCCGCGGCAGACTGCATTTTTGCACACCTCAGTGACCTTAACCGCGAGGCAACATACTACGACAGAATTGTAACCGGCGATCTCGGAAGTGTGGGCAGTTCCCTCATGCGCGAGCTGCTGGCAAATCAGGGTGTGGATGTGGCAAACAACCACTGCGACTGCGGAGAAATGATATTTGACGATAAAACCCAGGGAACAAATGCGGGCGGAAGTGGCTGCGGATGTTCCGGAAGTGTGCTGTGCGGATACTTTTTGAACCGAATGGTTCGCGGAAAACTCGGGCGAATACTGCTTGTGTGCACCGGAGCGCTTATGAGCCCCACAACCGTTCAGCTCGGCGAAAATATCATAGGAATAGCTCATGCCGTAGAAATCGAATATGTGAGGTAAAACTTTATGGACTATATTAAAATATTAAATTCATTTTGGGTTGGCGGCATTATCTGTGTTATTGCGCAGATACTTATTGACAAAACAAAACTCACCCCTGCAAGAATCATGGTGAGTTATGTTGTTGCCGGTGTGGTTTTAACGGCAATCGGAATTTATTCTCCCTTGGTTAAATTTGCCGGCGCCGGCGCAACGGTTCCCATCATCGGGTTTGGATATTCGCTCGCAGAGGGAGTAAAAAAGGCAATTTCGGAGCGCGGTGCCATAGGCATACTCACAGGCGGTGTAACGGGAACAAGTGCCGGAATTGCCGCCGCCATTGTATTCGGACTGATATTCTCCCTCATAAGCAAGCCAAAGGCGAAAAAATAACCGCTATCTGAGCTCAATTATTTTGTCGGCAATTGTTTCGGCTGCCGGGCGATGCGTAACGATAATGCATGTTGTGTTTTTCATCTTTTTGATATTGTCTAAAATGCGCATCTCCGTCGGCTCGTCAAGGGCACTCGTTGCCTCATCGAGAAGGATTATCGGCGCATTGCAGAAAAACGCGCGCGCAATTGCAATGCGCTGAACCTGTCCTTCGCTCAGCCCCAATCCTTTCTCGCCGAGGACGGTATTAAGTCCGTCGGGCAGTGAGGATACATAATCCCATATGCATGCCTTTCTTGCCGCGTCCTCAACCTTATTGCGATCGGCATTTTCATCCATAAAAGCAATGTTTTGCAAAATTGTTCCGGATAAAATCATATTCCCCTGGGGAACGTATGAAAACAGCGGGCGCGTTGCAGCGGATATATCCTGAACTTTTCCGCCGCCGCTAACCTCAATTTTCCCATGGGATGCCGTCAGTATTCCAAGCATTATTTTTAAAAGTGTGCTCTTTCCTATTCCGGAATCTCCGCGTATCACCGCCGTTTCGGAACGGTTTATACAAAAACTCACATCACTGAGTACTTTTTTGTCACCATACGAAAAGGAAAGATTTTTTGCTTCTATCTTTTCGAATTTTTCCGGCAAAATATTGCATATTTCGCTTTCGTTCGATATATCGCTTCCGAGTTTTTCTATTTCCATTATGCGTTCCGCAGACGCGCATGTGGCATAGAAATTCGGTATAACACCCGATATTTCGCGGAACGGTGACTGTATCGATCCGACAAGCTGAATAATTGCCGTAAATGTTCCTATTGTCATAACACCGATTTGTATCTTATATGCGCACCATGCAACGGCAAAATAAAATGCCGCGGTGAGTGCGAGATAATACACTATATTTACCGCAACGCTTATATAGCCCCGTTTCATATTGAGTTTGTAATTTTCGTACTGAAGTTTTGAGGCAAATTTTACCGCCTTTAATTCGCGGCAAAAGGATTTAACGGCAATTATATTCTGGATACATTCCTGCATAAACGAACGGGTATTTCCGTCGCTCTCGAGACACTTTTTATGAAGCGGTTTCATTCTCCTGCCGTACACAAATGAGCACAGCAGCACAACAGGCCCGAGCGTAAGACATATGAGAGCCAGCTGCATATCCAGCCTGAGCATCGCAAAAAAGCTGAATGCAACGCTCGAAACAAGCGTGAATACAGCAGGAACAGTGTCTATGAGGTTAGTATTTATAACACTTATATCCGCCGTAAGTCTGTTTATGAGTTCGCCGGAGTGATATTTTTCCACATCGCCGTAATTTCTGGTCAGTATTTTTCTGAACAATTTGCTCTGCATAGAATTTTTAAACCTTGCCCGCACTCTGACATCAAGGAGTGTGTATAACACCTGAAATAAAAGCTGAACCGCAACAAGAAATGCAATGAATGCCGCACAGTTCAAAAAACTTCCTCCCTGCCCCGTGGCGGAATCGAGCAAGCGCATGGAAGCCATGGCAAACTCTGTGGAAACAAAGCTGAGCACCACACCGATAGCAGCAAGACATACAATCTGCACAAGTGCGGATTTTGAGTTATGCAAAATCCACCTAAGCGTGTCTTTTTTTACCTTTGGCATTAAGGCACCTCCTGACAGTGCGATATGTTTTGAGCACCGGAAAGCGAATCGGCAGCAATATTCCCCACAAAACAGCATACAGCATAAATTTGCGTTCATCCGCCCTGTGGTATATACCGTTGCGTTCAAAAGCCGTAACGCGCGCTATAACCTGCGACACATGAACATTCTTTTCCTTTTGGCTCTCAAAGTCTCCGGCTATGTCCAAAAGTTCGCCTTTGACTTTTAACACCCTGTGTAATATGTAATGCCCGTTGGCTCTCTCATGAAGCACGATATCGTACTTTTTGATTTCATCGGCACGTTCCAGCACAACCGTATCACGCCGGTCAAAAAAAAGCGGCTGCATACTCATACCCGTAACACGCATTTTTACACTGTGCCCGGATTCAATACATTCGCGGATAAGCGGAATAAGCTCGTCTATGCTGTAGCGTGCATTTTCATCGTAAAACAAATTAATTCAACACCTTTTTGTCGGCGAGAGCGGCTAAAAATTCATCCACATCGGCCGTGATTTCTTCCTTTGGAGCGTCATATTCCGCGCATACCGCGTCTATTATCTCGTCGCGCTGTGCGCCGTTGCAAAGCATTTTCCAAATAAATGCGCCGGTTTCATTAACGGTCATCATTGCGGAAAAATCAACAAGATTTTCTCCAACCGGAACAATTACATAACTTCCGGCAATTTCTCTTAATATAAATCCGTCTTTAACTTTCATTGTATACCTCCGTAAATATCAATTATCCTTTTTACACATTCTATCACACATTGCAAAATTAATCAAGCTAAAAGAAATACACTTTTCCAAAACAGTCAATAAACGTCGGTGACGGCAACCGCCGCTGAAGGCGGTAATCCCGTCCGCTTTCTTTGGCGGCGGCATTGATTTTTACACTGTCGGACAGGTTCATGGTCAAATCAAGTATATCCTCAAAACCGAGAGCGTCCGCACGGTTCTCATTTTCAAGATAACCGTACCGAACAAGCCGCTTTCCAAGTTCCTTTGCGGAATCAACGCACCGCCCGACATCCTCCGATTCCGCCCATTCAAGCGGAATATGTAAAATCTGCTTTGCCGATTGAGTTGTAAATACCGCGCCGAACGCGTCCGACATGCGTTTTGCCGCGGCAATTCTTGCATGCGAAATATCATTCAGGAACTCCTCACAGATATTGCCAGAAATGCCTCGCGGCTCCGCAATATCCGAAAAACGCTTTTTTATAAATCCGACGCTGCATGTCCTGCTTATATTCAGGTATTTGCGATACAATTGTGCAATTTCTTTTCCGAGACCGCTTTTATTCTTTACAGCTCCGAAAATACAGTGCCTGAGGTATGCATTTTTCATAAAAGGACTTACATCCGCATAAATACTTGTACATGCACAGCCGTATATGCGGCACCCGGTTCCGTAAAGAGTACCGAACGCAAAATTCAGCAAGTCACAAACCACCGAAGCCTCCAGCGGAGTAAGTCCGTTATTATCACCCTCGCACAAAACATACAGTCCGCATCTGTACAATGTCTGAACAGGATTCGGAACGCCGAACGCTCCATTTGACGAAACCGGTGAGGAAAACTCAAATTCGCCATTTTCGTACTTAAACCGAAATTGCGTTGCCGTCGGATGTGCATGGAAATACTTTACGGCATCATCCCGGAGTCGGTATATCTCCAGTATATTCAACTCGGGCGGATTGAGACCGTCTGTCAAAATCTTTTCCGCATGCATGCTGAATGTGTCAAGCACATATGATGTAAGTGCGGCACCGTTGCCCATATTTTCATAATAAATACTGTCATACACCGTTATCCGCACATACCTGTACGATCCGTTTTCATCATTTTTTAAGAGTATTACCCCGATCATTGTAACATCCCCACAAAAGTTATCTTATTCCATCGATTCGGCAATATGTTCGGCGCACTTAATCCCGTCAACAGCAGAAGACATTATACCGCCGGCATATCCTGCCCCCTCGCCTATGGGATAAACACCGAGTATGTTTGCCTGCATACTCTCCGAGCGCAGAATACGGAGCGGAGCACTCGAACGTGTTTCAGCTCCCGTAAGCAATGCGTCACCGAGGGCGAATCCTCTCATTTTTTTATTCATTTCCGACAGTGCCGCCTTGAGCGAATCGCATACAAATTGCGGGAGGTACTCCGACAGTTTTGCAAAGCGCACTCCCGGCCTGTAGCTCGGGGCAACATCGCCGAATCCCGTTGTGTCCGAACCGTTCAGGAAATCCTCAACTCTCTGGCACGGAGCGCAGTAATCTCCTCCGCCTGCTTTAAATGCCGCGCGTTCTATGTTTCTCTGAAATTCAACGGCGTCCATAACCCCTCCGGGTATATCCTCCGGACGGACTGATACAAGCAGCGCACTGTTTGAATTTTCGGCATTGCGCGCATACATGCTCATTCCGTTTGTTACAACGCCTCCGCGCTCCGATGTACTCGCAACAACTTCGCCGCCGGGGCACATGCAAAATGTATAAACTCCGCGGCCGCCGGGGTGACAGCTGAGTTTGTAATCGGCTGCCGGAAGCGTTTCCGAAAGGTGCTTATCCTTATATTGCAGCATATTTATATATTCACGGCGATGCTCAATACGTACTCCTACGGAAAAAGGCTTTTTTTCCATACCGAATCCGCGCTTATTCAGAAGTTCATATGTATCGCGCGATGAATGGCCTACGGCAAGAACAAGTCTGCCGCACTTAACCGTTTTTTTCGTGTTATTTTTCAAATCCGTCAGTTCGATTGATTCAACTTTTCCGTTCTTAATGTGAATATCCGACATGAGCGTATTAAAAAGGAACGTACCGCCAAGCCTTATTATCTCATTTCTTATATTTTGCACAACATGCCGCAGATAATCCGTTCCTATATGCGGTTTGGCATTTATAAGTATATCGTCCGGAGCGCCGTATTTAACAAATTCCTCAAGCACATATCTGATTCTCACATCATTTACACCGCATGTAAGTTTGCCATCCGAAAATGTCCCGGCTCCGCCCTCGCCGAACTGAATATTTGAATTGCAGTCAAGCTCGCCGCCGCAAAAAAATTTCTCCACAGCCGTGCTGCGTTCATCCACGCTGCCGCCGCGTTCAATCACCGTCGGTCTTGCTCCCGCGCGCGCAAGCATCAGAGCGCAAAACAACCCCGACGGTCCCGAACCTATAATGTACAAATCATCATTGCAGTGTACATTCTCCGCAGCAAAAACATACTCATCCTCATCATAGTGCGAAACATTTTTTGGCAGATTGTTCAGTATATCGGTCTCGCAGTCCGTCAGAACCGCCACCGTATAAACATAATGTGCATTGCCGCGTCTGCGTGTGTCTATGGATTTTCTCAAAATTTTCGTCTTGTATATTCGTTCTTTTGAAATTCCGAGTACACAGGCGGCTCTTTCGGCCGCGTCAAATACGTCCCCGACAGGTACTTTTATCTCCGATACTTTAATCAAATTATCACATCCCGCAAAAAGTATATCATAATATGCAATCTTATGCAAGAAAAATCTGATATCTCAAAATTCGGTAAACTCCGACGCATACTCTCTCGGCGACCTGCCGGTGTATTTTTTGAATACCCTGCAAAAGTATGCCGTATCATAAAATCCGAGCGTATCGGATATCTCCGATATTTTCATTGTATCTGTTTTAAGCAGACGTTTTGCGTGAGAAATTTTTACCTGCATCCGGTACTCGGCAGGCGACATTCCCGAATATTTTTTAAACAGTTTTCGGAAATAGCTTGTACTCACATGACTCATTTTCGCAATTTCTGCAATGCTTTTTTCCGGACTGATATCATTCTCCATATACATTATTCCGTCCGCAATAGGCGCATACTCGGCTCTGAACAACTCTCTTGTTCTCCTCTCGTAGCCGATAGACGAAAGCAGGCGGTAGAGAACGGATTTATTGAGCGACGGAGATACCACCGGTGACATGAAAAGCCGAACCATTTCTTCAAAATATCCCGAAATACCCTCGTTGTTTCGGCTTACACGTTCCGGACGGGAGGAAAACACGAATCTCTCGCCGTTCAAAAGCACGGCACTGAACTCA
Organism: uncultured Clostridia bacterium; assembly: GCA_934463115.1. Classification (GTDB taxonomy): domain Bacteria; phylum Bacillota; class Clostridia; order UMGS1810; family UMGS1810; genus CAKSIN01. The sequence goes on along the minus strand of CAKSIN010000001.1, from coordinate 172,795 downwards.
ATGAGTATTGTACCCACCGTCTCCTTTTCGGCGCCGACAAACCTTGTCGTGTATGTGCTGCCCTGAGGAATATACACAACCTCTCCCTTTTTTATCCGGCATGTGCCGCCGTCCCATTCATATTCAGGTTCGCATCCGATAGCATACACAAGTGCGGATGTCGGTCTCGGGTGCTGCATCTTAAGCAAATGATTGCTGTTCCAAAACTGATTCATAGCAAAAACATTTTCGAGATTATAATCTCCCGTATAGCCAAATTCCATATCCAATACCTGCATAGACATCCCCTCCCAACTGTATTTTAACATTTTCTGACGATTTGTCAATAATACCGGGCATATTTTTGCTTTTTCAGGAGCGAAATATACAATTATTTTCGCGGATAATACATTGAAAACAGCACAAATTGGATATATAATAAAACAAACATACAATTAATAAGGAGATGTATTTTGATGTCAAAGCTCAATGTATGCATTTGGAACGAATTTATTCAGGAAAAGGACGAACCGATTTCAAAGGTTTATCCGAAAGGGATTCACGGTGCGCTTGCCGAAACCCTCGGCAAAGACAACGAGTACAACATTACAACGGCAACCCTGGAAATGCCGGAATGCGGTCTTACGGATGATGTGCTGAACCGCACGGATGTTTTAATCTGGTGGGGACATATTGCGCACGACAAGGTTCCCAATGAAATTGCCGAAAAGGTACGTCAGAGAGTTCTTGCCGGAATGGGACTTATTGTGCTGCACTCCGGGCATTTGTCAAAACCGTTTGTTAAACTGATGGGCACATGCTGCCGCAGCAAATGGCGCGAGAATGACGAAAAGGAGCGCATTTGGGTTGTGGAACCGGCACACCCCATTGCAAGAGATTTGCCGGAGTACATAGAATTGCCTCAGGAAGAAACCTACGGCGAACGATTTGAAATTCCGACTCCGGACGAACTTGTCTTTATAAGCTGGTTTGCCGGCGGCGAAGTATTCCGCAGCGGCTGTTGCTACAAACGCGGACTGGGCAAAATATTCTATTTCCAGCCCGGTCACGAAGAATACCCGACATACTACAGAAAAGAGATAACGCATATACTCAAAAATGCAATCGACTGGGCAAAGCCGTCCTGCGGTCCAGCTCCGTCTCTCGGTCACTTTGAGGCTCTTGAAAATGTCAAGGATAAATTTGAAGGACAAGACGAAAGCGTAAGAACACACGAAAACCTTTATAAATAACGGAAAGCGAGGAAAACAAAAATGGTAAGAATTGGAATTGTCGGCGTCGGAAGAATTGCCGAAAATGCACATTTCCCCGGAATATGCGGCGCAGACGGCGGTGTTGTAACCGCTATATGTGATATAGATGTAAAACGCCTGAATGAAATGGGCGACAGATACAATATAGCACAAAACAGACGTTTTGAAAATTACCTTGACCTTATTTCGTGCAGCGACGTGGATGCGGTTGAGGTATGCACACCGAACCACCTTCACGTACCGATAGCAATTGCCGCCGCAAAAGCAGGAAAACCGATAAACGTTGAAAAACCGTTGTCGGTTAATCTTGCCGATGCAAACAAGCTCGGAAATGCACTCAAAGAAAACAGTGTACCGAATATGATGTGTTTTTCGTACAGATTTAAACCTGCCGTACGGTATGCAAAGGAAATAATGAACCGCGGCCTGCTCGGGGATATCTTAAGCGTAAATGTGGCATATCTTAAATCCAGTGCGTTTTGGGAGGGACGCCGCCTCGACTGGCGATTCATAAAAGAATATGCCGGAACGGGAGTTATCGGAGATCTCGGCGTTCATCTGATAGATATGGCGCAATTCCTCATAGGCGACATGACGCGCGTGTGTGCTAAAGCCGGAATAGTTGTTAAGCAAAGAAAAAAGCTTGACAGCGAAGAGCTCGGCAATGTTGAAACCGATGACTACTGCAATTTTATGGCTGATTTTGAATGCGGCGCAAAGGGACTGTTCAATATAACCAGATGTGCCATAGGTCATGACAACACCATAAAATATGATATATTCGGAACAAAAGGCGTTATCTCATTCAATCTGAACAACCCCGACGAACTCGGAGTCTGCCTGGGTGAGATAGATGCGGAAAGCTACGGTCTGCACACCGTAAAGGTTCCGGATAAATACAAAATAACGCAGGAACAGATGTTCATAGACATGGTAAACGGCGACGACTGTCAATATCTGCCCACGGTTGCAGACGGAATGTCATGCCAAAAGATACTCGACTCCCTGCTCGAATCCTCGGAAAATGATTGCTGGATTTCACTTAAATAACGCATCGCAATCATATTTTATAATTCAACTGCGTGCCGGTTATACCAAAATAATCGGCATGCAGTTTTTGTTTTATTTTGCAGAATGCCCTCGAAACCCTATTCTTTGTTAAATTCATAATAATAATTACTTCCATATTTGTATAATATTATGTATAGTCAAAACGCCTGTCTATGTGTTATAATATATAAAATGATATATGGTTTTTTATCATTCCTTTGGATGAATTGTCAAAAAATGTAAAAAGGGGCTTACGCTATGAATGTATCAAAAAATAACAAAAACAACCCGACTGCGGATATACAAAAAAATATTGACTCCTTTTCATCGGGAAACTGCACCGACGCGTATAAATTTATGGGGTGTCACAGAGCCGACATGGGCTATGTGTTCCGGGTGTGGGCTCCAAATGCCGAAAAGGTTTGCCTTGTCGGAGATTTTAACAATTGGTCACCGCAGTCGCAGCCAATGAAAAACATCGGCAGCGGAGTTTGGGAAACCGTGTGCACACAGGCACAGATTTATGACAACTACAAATATCTGATTAAGTCCAAAAGCGGAGAAGAAATACATAAAAGCGATCCCTATGCTTTTCACACATGCACACGTCCCGAAAACGCGAGCAAAATTTACGATACGGACGAATATAAATGGACAGACCGTATATATTTAGAAAGCAGGGAAAAACACAATGCGATAGAATCTCCAATCAATATTTACGAGGTTCACATCGGTTCATGGATGAAATACCCCGACGGCAACTACTATAACTACCGCGATATAGCGCACAAACTTGCGGCATATGTAAAGAAAATGGGCTACACCCACATAGAAATAATGCCCGTTTCGGAATATCCGTACGATCCGTCCTGGGGATACCAGGTTACCGGATACTATGCGCCGACATCGCGCTACGGAACCCCGGCGGACTTTGCCGCTTTTGTGGATATTATGCATTCAAACGGTATAGGCGTTATCCTCGACTGGGTGGGTGCGCATTTCCCGAAAGACGAAAACGGTCTGTACGAATTCGACGGCACCTGCTGCTACGAATACTCCGATCCGCTCAAAAACGAACACCCGGACTGGAACACCCGTATATTTGATTACGGGCGCAACGAGGTTATGAGTTTTCTGATATCCAACGTAATCTTCTGGCAGGATGTGTATCATATAGACGGTATACGCGTTGACGCCGTTGCCTCGATGCTGTACCTCGACTACGGAAAGCAAAACGGTCAGTGGCGCCCGAACAAATACGGCGGCAATTACAACCTTGAGGCAATTGAGTTTTTGAAAAAAATGAATATCGAATCTTTTGCTTTCAACCCGTCGGTACTCATGATTGCCGAAGAATCCACGGCGTTCCCGATGATTACAAAACCCGTTTACGACGGCGGTTTGGGTTTCAACTTCAAGTGGAACATGGGTTGGATGAACGACATGCTTTCGTATATGTCCACAGATCCGCTTTTCAGAAAAGGCAGACACAACAATCTGACATTCTCGCTGACATATGCATTTTCGGAAAACTACATTCTTCCGCTGTCTCACGACGAAGTTGTTCACGGAAAATGCTCAATGATAGGAAAAATGCCCGGCGAATACGAAGACAAATTTGCAAATCTTCGCACTTTCTACGGCTACATGATAGCTCACCCCGGGAAAAAACTCAGTTTTATGGGGAATGAATTTGCACAGTTCATAGAGTGGGATTATTCAAAAGAGCTGGACTGGCTTTTGCTTAAATACGACGCGCACAAACAGATGCAGCGCTATGTAAAAGACCTTAACAAATTCTATCTGAGCAATAAACCGCTGTGGCAAAACGACAGCGACTGGAACGGATTTAAGTGGATTTGCGCCGATGATGACGCGCAATCCGTTGTATCCATGCGCCGAATAGATAAAAAAGGCGATGAAATTATTGCCGTATGCAACTTCTGCCCGGTAGAAAGAAAAGGGTATCGCATCGGTGTTCCTCAAAAGGGAACGTACAAATGTGTATTTTCAAGCGATAAAAAGATATACGGAGGACGCGGAGAAAGACTCTCACCGGTTAAAACATCGGATATTCCGATGCATGGTATGAAACAGAGTGCGGCTCTTACTTTACCGCCGCTTTCTGTAACTTTTTATAAACTTGCAGAATAAAATTACATCTATGTCCCTGACAACAATATAGCACAGGAGGTAGCAATATGTATCAAAACAATCCAATACGAAAAGAATGCATAGCCATGCTTTTGGCAGGCGGACAAGGCAGCAGGCTGCATGTACTTACCGAAAAAACCGCCAAACCGGCTGTTCCGTTCGGCGGAAAGTACAGAATAATCGATTTCCCGCTTTCAAATTGCGTAAACTCCGGCATAGACACCGTGGGAATCATGACACAATATCAGCCGCTGGAGTTAAATGATTACATCGGAAACGGCACACCTTGGGGACTCAACCTGAATTTCGGAGGAGTACACATACTCCCGCCATACTCCAAGAGCAAAAAAAGCGAATGGTATAAAGGCACGGCAAACGCCGTATACCAAAACATACGTTTTATTGACCGGTACAATCCGAAATATGTTCTGATTCTTTCGGGCGATCATATTTACAAGATGGACTATGCAAAAATGCTGGAATTCCACAAAGCAAACAATGCGCAGTGCACCATTGCAGTGCTCGATGTACCCCTCAGCGAAGCGTCAAGATTCGGAATAATGAATACAAACGATGACGGTTCGATATATGAATTTGAAGAAAAACCCAAAAAGCCGAAAAGTACAAAGGCTTCCATGGGTGTGTATATGTTTGACTGGGATGTTCTGCGCGAATATCTGCTTGCAGACGAGGCAAACGAAAAATCATCAAATGACTTCGGAAAAGATGTTATTCCGTCGCTTTTAAACGACAAAAAACGTCTGTTTGCATATCCTTTCGGAGGATATTGGAAAGATGTCGGAACAATCCGAAGTCTCTGGGAGGCAAACATGGATCTTTTGAACCCGGATGTGCCGATTGAACTTAATGATCCGGACTTTAAGATATATGCGAGAAACTACTCTCAGCCGGCAACATACGTATCGGAATCATCCGAAATCAAAAATTCGCTTATTGCCGAAGGCTGCATTGTAGAAGGATACGTTGAGAATTCGGTAATATCCACCGGATGCGTTGTTGAAGACGGAGCGTCGGTAAAAAATTCATTTGTAATGCCGAACACCGTTATTAAACGCGATGCGAAAGTTTCGTACTCAATAATCGGCGAAAAATGCACACTCGAAAACAATTCATCCGTAGGTCAGACCGATACCGATGATGAACCGTCGGATATCTGCGTAATCGGCAAACACACAATCGTAGCCGAAAATGAACATATCACTCAGTAATAAGGGAGGAAAATTAACAATGAAAATGTCGGGAATTGTTTTTTCCAATATATACGATACCACATTAGGCGATCTGACGCGCCACAGAACAGTTGCATCGCTTCCGTTCGGCGGCAGATACCGCTTTATAGATTTTATACTTTCCAACATGGTGAATTCAAACATTTCATCTGTCGGAGTAATAACAAAATACAACTACCAATCGCTGATGGACCATATCGGCGGCGGAACAGAATGGGATCTCAACAGAAAAGGTGCAAATCTTTACATTTTGCCGCCATTCTCAACAGGAGTAACCAATGTGTACCGCGGCAACCTCGAAGCGCTGTTTAACGCGATATCATTTCTTAATGCGGCAAAACCGGATTATGTCATTATGTGCGACACAACGGTTATCTGCAATATCAATTTCAGGGCGGCGCTGCAGTCACACATTGATTCGGGCGCGGACGTTACGGCAATCTGCAACAGCAGTATAGAAAATTATGAGTGCGATGAAAACGACCTTGTTCTGACCGAAAAAGACGGCATAGTGAACGACCTTGCAATCGGCTACATGCTCGGAGAAAACTCAAAAATCGGAATGGGTATGTTTATAATTGAAAGAAAATCGCTTCTGAGCATAATAAACAACTATGTTTCGCGCGGACGATACAGCTTTGAAAAGGACTTTTTGCTGACTCGCTTTGCCGACAATACAATCAAAATAAATGCCTACGAGTTCAAGGGCGCCGTGCTCAGAAATCACAACGTTGTGTCGTACTTCAAAAACAACTTTAAACTCATGGAACCGGCTGTACGTGAGGACATCTTCAGAAGCGAAGCGCCAATCAGAACAAAGGTCAGAGACCAGGCTCCGACGAGCTATCACGACGGATGCTCCGTAAGCAACTGCCTTGTTGCCGACGGATGCGAAATCTACGGAAAAGTCGAAAATTCCATCCTTTTCAGAGGAGTAACGGTAGGCGAAGGCGCGGTAGTGCGCAATTCAATTATTATGCAAGGTACAACAATAAGAGAGGATGCATCGCTTAATTATGCCATAATTGACAAAAATGCGGACATCTCCCCTTGCGCCACCTTGACAGGCGGGGCTCAAACGCCTATAATAATTCATAAAGGCGAAACAATATAAAACATATTACGGCGGTGTAATCTTTACACCGCCACGCATTGAAAGAAAATACCGAAATGCGTATGATTTAAAATAATAACAGGAAGTGATACAGATGAAAATACTATTTGCAACAAGCGAGGCGGCTCCGTTTGCCAAATCAGGCGGACTCGGAGATGTGGCAGGTGCGCTGCCGTCTGCTCTTACGGGAATCAAAGACAATGAAGTCTGTGTTGTACTGCCGTATTACCGTTCCATAAAATACAACCCCGATATTCACGCCGAGTACATGGGAAACATGTATGTTCCGCTCGCGTGGAGAAACGTATATGCCGGTGTATTCAAAGCCGTCATAAAAAATACCGGCCGCGGTAAGAACAAAAGAAACGACCTTGTGTACTACTTTATTGACAACGAATATTATTTTAACCGCGATTCGTTCTACGGATACAACGACGACGGCGAAAGGTTTGCCTTTTTCTCAAAGGCGGTGCTTGAATGTCTGCAGCTTATAAATTTTGTTCCGAACATTATTCATGCGAATGACTGGCAGACAGGTTTTCTTCCGCTCTTTTTAAAGGCGCATTACTCAAACCTTGACATGTACAAAAACATTCGCACTGTGTATACAATACACAATATCGAATACCAGGGAAAGGCCGAGCCGAGCTTTCTTACCGAGGTGCTCGGAGTTGACGAATACTATCGCAACATATGCACGTTTGACGGCATGATAAACGCGATGAAAACAGCCATTGTCCTTTCCGACAAGATTACAACCGTATCGGATACCTATGCGCACGAGATTAAATACGCATATTTTGCAAACGGCTTGGAAAGTATATTATCCGAAAACGAATATAAACTCACAGGTGTTGTAAACGGAATCGACACGAATCTGTACAATGCAGAAAAAGATTCGAAAATACCGTGCAATTTTAAACCGTCGAATCAGGAGGGAAAGGCCGTGTGCAAGGCACGTCTCCAGGAAAGGCTCGGTCTGCCCGTCAATCCCGATATCCCGATAGTGGCAATGATTTCGCGGCTTGTAAAGCACAAAGGCCTCGAGCTTATCGAATACATTGCGCCGGAATTCCAGTATGTGAATATGCAGTTTGTCGTGCTCGGCACGGGCGACAGGCAGTATGAGGATTTATTTAAATTCCTTGCCTACAGCCACCCGGACAAGGTGTCTGCAAACATTATGTTCGACCAGACTCTTGCAAGCGAGATATATGCCGGAGCCGATTTTCTGCTGATGCCGTCCAAGAGCGAACCGTGCGGTCTTTCGCAGCTCATTGCCATGCGCTACGGCACGATCCCGATTGTGCGCGAAACCGGCGGCCTTGTGGACACCGTTCCCGGAATCAACACCGAAACGCTTGAAGGCAGAGGATTTACATTCAAAGTATTCAACGCACACGATATGCTCGGTGCTATCAGACGCGCGGTAGACTTTTTTTACGACAAAACAAAGCTCACGGCATTTCGTGCAAATATAATGAAGTATGACAGCAGCTGGAAAATTCCCGCTGAAAAATATATGGGCATATACCGCGAGCTTACAAACGAATAGCATAATGCATTCTTGCTCTCATATGATAACAAATGAAAGGGGATAGATCAATTTGAAAATGGATCAGAAAACAGCCTTGAAACTCATGGACGAAAAATGCAAAAACAATTTTGGCTGTGATATATCGGAGGCAACGGAATACCAGGTGTACAAAACCGTTTGCATGGTTGTGCGCGATATTCTTGCCGACAAAAATACCGATTTTACAAAATCTGCCGGAAAGAAAGAGGAAAAACAGGTTTATTACATGTCGATGGAATTCCTCGTGGGAACATCGCTCAGAAACAACCTGTACAATCTCAAAATGGAGGACTCTTTCCGCTCGGCGCTGTCGTCGCTCGGTGTGAATATCGACAGGATATATGCTATCGAGCCCGATGCCGGTCTCGGCAACGGCGGACTCGGCAGACTGGCTTCATGCTATATGGATTCTCTTACATCGCTCGATATTCCGGCTACGGGATTTTCGATACGATACGAATTTGGTATATTCAAGCAAAGAATAATAGACGGATGGCAAATGGAATTTCCCGACGACTGGCTCAACCTCGGCGATGTCTGGCTCAAAGCACGTACCGACGAATCGGTTGAAGTTAAATTCGGCGGTCATGTGAACGAATGGTTCGACGACTCGGGATATCATGCCGAACACGTTGACTACACCGTAGTTCTCGCCGTTCCGTACGATATGCTGATATCGGGTTATGACTCCGCGGCTGTAAACAAGCTGGTTCTTTGGAGCGCAAAATCGCCGAAAAGCTTTGATATGACAGCCTTCTCACGCGGTGACTACGCAAAAGCCATTGAGGAAAATACAAAGGCGGAAGTTATATCAAAGGTTCTATACCCTGCAGATGACCATATTGAGGGAAAAATACTTCGCTTAAAACAGCAGTACTTCTTTGTAAGTGCTTCTTTGCAGACGATTACAAAGCGCCACTACGCGAAATACAAAACACTGGATAACCTTGCCGATAAGGCGTCTATCCATATAAACGACACACACCCGTCGCTCTGCGTTCCCGAGCTCATGAGAATCCTTATGGATGACTACGGCTACGGCTGGGACGATGCATGGGAAATAACAAAGAAAACACTGTCCTACACAAATCACACCGTTATGAGCGAAGCTCTCGAAAGATGGAATGAGCATATGTTTGCCGAACAGCTTCCGAGAATACATCAGATAGTTGCCGAGATAAACCGCCGCCTTTTAGCAGAGCTAAACAAAGTTTATCCGGGAGACTACGCAAAGATAGACTACATGGCAGTGATTGCAAACGGCGAAGTCCGCATGGCAAACCTTTGCCTTGCCGCATGCCACAAGGTTAACGGTGTGTCGAAGCTGCACAGCGAGATACTTAAAAACAGTATTTTTCACGATTACTACAACATTGCTCCGGAAAAATTTACAAACGTTACAAACGGCATTGCGTACAGAAGATGGCTGTGCCAGTCGAACCCCGAGCTCACAAGCTTTTTGAAAGAAACAATAGGCGACGGATTTGTAAAGGATTCAAACGAACTCGAAAAGCTGCTTAAATACAAAGGCAACAAACAGGTGCTTGATAAACTGTTTGACATTAAACAGCACAACAAGCAGCGCCTTGCCGATTATATTCAAAAGGCAAACGGAATAAAAGTTGATCCGACATCGATATTTGACGTTCAGATAAAGAGACTTCATGAGTACAAACGCCAGCTTTTGAATGTACTGCAGATTATGGATATGTATCTCAAGCTCAAAGAAAATCCCAATATGGATTTTGAGCCGAGGACATTTGTATTTGCGGCAAAAGCGTCGGCAGGATACTTTATGGCGAAACAGATTATTCGCCTTATCTGCGCCGTGTCGAACACCATTAACTCCGATCCGGCTGTACACGGCAAGCTCAAGGTTGTATTTATCGAAGATTACAGAGTATCTCTTGCCGAAATAATCATACCTGCCTCCGACATATCGGAGCAGATTTCCATAGCCGGAAAAGAAGCCTCCGGAACCGGAAATATGAAGCTTATGATAAACGGTGCCGTTACACTCGGAACACTTGACGGTGCAAATGTCGAGATTTCGGAGCAAGTAGGAAAAGACAACATATTCCTGTTCGGCATGACAGCCGACGAGGTGGAACAGCTGTGGAGACAGGGCTACTCTCCGCTTGACTATGTAAACTCCAATCCGGAGCTTAAAAAAGTGCTCGACATGCTTACATCCAACACGCTCGGAACAAGATTTGACGATATTGCCAAATCTCTCCTTACAAATGCGTTCGGTACTGCCGACGCATATATGACGCTCGCCGATTTTGACTCGTATGTCAAGGCTCAGCAGTGTGTAAGTGATACCTATGCCGACAAATACAAGTTCATGGATATGTCGCTTGTTAATATTGCAAAAGCCGGGATATTCTCTTCCGACAGAGCAATAAAGGAATATGCGGATAAAATATGGAATATAAAATAAATATGATATCGGAGATGCAAGGCGCGATGTAATTATCGCTGCACCATCCCCGCGCATGGGGCTGTAAAATAACGAAAGTTTTTTACAGCCCCGTGATTTGGGAGAATCAAATGAGAATACTATATGACAGTAAAAACATAATACATAAATCGCCGTTCGGCTGCCTGAAAAAAGGCGAAAAATGCTCAATGTATATTCATATACCGTGCGACTGCGAGGCCGAAACGGTTTTTGTCTGCCTGGAAACGGATGAAGGACTGTACCGAAAATTTGAATTCAAAAAAAAGGAATCAGAGAATCAATACGATATCTTCGCCGCAACATTCGAAATAGACACGTGCGGACTGTACTTTTACTTTTTTGAAATCAAAACAAATCAGTCGTCATTTAAGCTGTTTAAATACAGCGAATCCGATACGAATATTGAGGACGGCGAACGCTGGCAGCTCTCGTGCATTCCTGCCGATTTTACTACACCGGGCAGTTTTAAGGGGCGTGTAATGTATCAGATTTTCCCCGACAGGTTCTGCCGCTGCGGAGAGTGCGACCTGACCGGAAAACTCGAGCCGTACTATATTCACCAAAACACAAGCGAGATGCCGTTCTATCAGCCGAACGACAAAGGAGAGATTCTGAACAACGACTTCTACGGCGGAAACCTGCGCGGAATAACACACAAGCTCGACTACCTGGAAGAGCTCGGAGTGGGAATTATATATCTTAATCCGATTTTTTATGCATACTCAAACCACCGCTACGATACATGCGATTATAAAAAGATTGATCCTATGCTCGGCACCGAAGATGATTTTCGCACATTGTGCGTTGAGGCTCACAAACGGAGCATGCTTGTGCTGCTCGACGGTGTTTTTTCGCACACAGGATGCGACAGCATTTACTTTGATAAATACAATCGTTTCGGAACCGGAGCATATCACAATCCGAATTCCGATTACCGCGATTGGTATAATTTTGAACACTACCCCGACAAATACGACACATGGTGGGGAATAGAAACTCTGCCATGCACAAACGAGATGTGCGACAGCTATCTCAGGTATATCATAACCGACAACGACAGCGTGGTAAGGCACTGGATACGCGCCGGTGCAGACGGATTTCGCCTTGATGTTGCCGACGAACTCCCCGATGAATTTATAAAACTTCTGCGCGATACCGTTAAGCAGGAAAACCCCGAGGCTATGGTTCTCGGCGAAGTGTGGGAGGACGCGTCCAACAAAACAGCGTACAGTATCCGCCGAAAGTACTTTTCGGATGCCGAGCTGGATTCGGTTATGAATTATCCGTTCCGAAACGCTGTTGTCGCACTGGCAAAGAACGAAATATCCGTGGAAAAATTCCGCTCGGAAATAATGACAATTGCCGAAAACTACCCGAAAGATGTCCTGCACTGCCTGATGAATATGCTGTCGACTCACGACACAGAGAGAATACTGACGAATCTCACCGGTGCGGATATGAATCTTTCACGCGGCGATAAGGCAAAGTATGTTTTTTCCGATGATGAAAAGGAACTTGCAAAATCACGTTTGAAAATTGCGGTTCTGCTCCAGTTTTTTCTGCCGGGCAATCCGTGTATATATTACGGCGATGAAATCGGAATGGAAGGATTCGGGGATCCGTTCAACCGCGGGTTCTTTGACTGGAATAACACGCAAAATGAAATATCCGATTTGTATAAAACAATGGCAAAAATAAAAAGCACCGTTCCGGCGCTGAGAGACGGCAATATACAATTTGTAAAAGCCGAGAGCGGAATACTCATAATGAAACGCAGCTGCGAAAGCGGTCATATAACCGCTGTTGTCAACGTGTCCGGAAACACGGTAAAAACGCATGCAGTGTCATATCTTGCGACACACAACTGCACATGTCTTGACAACAGCGTATATGTTCAAAAAGGCGGATTCGCGCTGTACTGATTTATATTATTTCGATTTCGGGTATATACGAGCACGGTTGAGCCTTAGCGCATTTGTTACAACACAAAAGCTTGAAAGGCTCATTGCGGCTGCCCCGAACATCGGATTGAGCGTCAGTCCCAGTCCGACAAAGCATCCTGCCGCAAGCGGTATACCGATAATATTGTATATAAACGCCCAAAACAGATTTTCGTGAATATTTCTGATTGTGGCGCGGCTCAGCCTTATAGCTGCAGGAACATCTGTCAGCCGGCTCTTTACCAAAACAACGTCGGCAGCGTCTACGGCCACATCTGCGCCGGCTCCTATGGCTATTCCCGTATCTGCGCGGGTAAGCGCCGGAGCGTCGTTTATTCCGTCTCCAACCATAGCAACCGCGCCGTCTTTGCCGAGGCTGCGTATTGCGCTTTCTTTTTCTCCGGGCATAACTCCGGCAATCACATCGTCTACCCCGGCCTGCGAACCTATAGCCTTTGCTGTTCGCTCATTGTCTCCGGTAAGCATTATTACCCGGATTCCCATATCCTTTAATTCGCGAATTGCCCGGGCGCTTTCGGGTTTGATTACATCGGCTACGGCTATTATTCCGAGAAGCGTCTCACCCCGTGCAAACATAAGCGGAGTTTTTCCGCTCTCCGAAAGTTGATTTGCCGTGCGGACGATTTCGTCCGAAATATTAACAGTCTGACCTACAAATTTTACACTTCCGCCTATAACTCTTTGTCCCGATACATCTGCGGCAAGGCCGTTTCCCGGCAAAGCCGAAAAGTTGTTTGCCTCATCCGGAGCGATTCCGAGCTCCTCGCCCTTTTTGATAATTGCCTTTGCAAGCGGATGCTCGCTTTTTGATTCAAGAGCAAGAGCTGCTTTGAGCAGTGTGCTGTCGGTTTCACCCTTACACGGGATGATATCTGTCACCGTGGGCGCACCCTGTGTTATGGTTCCCGTTTTGTCAAGAGCAACGACTTTTATTTTGCCGGTACTTTCGAGCGATGCAGCTGTTTTAAACAGAATACCGTTTTTTGCTCCGAGTCCGCTGCCTACCATTATTGCAACAGGTGTAGCAAGTCCGAGTGCACACGGGCAGCTGATTACAAGCACTGATATTGCCCGTGCCAACGCATATGCAAAATCTTTCCCGATGAGAAGCCATACAACAAGCGTTACCAGCGATATCGATATTACAATAGGGACAAAAATTCCTGAAACACGGTCTGCAATTTTTGATATCGGCGCTTTTGTGGATGCAGCGTCACTAACCATTTTTATTATCTGTGAAAGAGTTGTATCTTCACCCACGCGAAGTGCTTCGCATTTGAGATATCCGGATTGATTTACCGTAGCTGCCGACACATTGTCGCCTTCATTTTTGTCAACCGGAATACTCTCGCCTGTGAGCGCAGCCTCATTAACAGCACTTGTCCCCTCAAGTACAACGCCGTCGACAGGTATATTTTCACCGGGGCGAACAACAAAAATGTCACCTTTTTTCAGTTCCTTTACCGGAATTCTGACTTCCTTTCCGCCGCGGATAACCGTTGCCTCCTGCGGTGCAAGTTTCATCAGACTTTTCAGCGCGTCGGTGGTTCTTCCCTTAGACTTTGCCTCCAGCATTTTTCCGACCGTAATGAGAGTCAGAATCATTGCCGACGATTCAAAATAAAATTCGTCCATATAGTGCATAACCGCCTGTGCATCACCGCGTACCTGCGCCACCGTCATTGCAAACAGTGCATAAACACTCCATACAAATGCCGCTCCCGAACCGAGCGCAACAAGTGCATCCATGTTCGGAGCGCCATCTTTCAGACTCTTGAATCCGTTTACAAAGAACTTTTGATTTATAACCATAATTATTGTCGTCAGAATCAGCTGTATAAGCCCCATTGCAACATGATTTCCGTCAACGGACGGCGGCAGCGGCCACCCGAACATCATGTGTCCCATAGAAAAATACATCAGCACTGCCAGAAATATCAAAGATGCAATTAATCTCCTTTTTAATCCGGGTGTTTCCTTATCGGCAAGCGCATCATCCTGCGTTTCATCCGAGCTGTTTGTTTGATTTTTTAATTTTGCTCCGTAACCGGCATCTGTTACGGCCTTTATTATATCTGCACTTGACGCACTTCCCTCAACACCCATGGTGTTTGTCAGCAAATTAACCGAGCACGAGGTCACGCCGTCTACAGCCGAGACCGCCTTTTCCACGCGAGCCGAGCATGCCGAACAGCTCATACCGGTAACTGTATATTGTTCCATAAATACCCTCCTTGTCTGCCTGTCGGTGCTATTATGTTAATTATTACCATTTGATTGCATTATAATACTAAAACGAGGAATTGTCAACAAAATATATTTGTGTATTATCCAATGTTGACTTTTGTGTATTTGTGTGGTATAATGTGCAAATATAAGGAGTGATACTATGCTTTCACAGGAAAGACAAAAATGCATACGGGATATACTGAGCAAAAACGGCGCTGTTACAACCACACTGCTTACCGAGAAATTCGGTGTGTCAGTTGAAACCATTCGACGCGATTTAATTGCACTCGAATCAGCCGGATTGCTGAAAAAAGTTCACGGCGGCGCTGTGCGTGTGGGTGACACACCACGGCAGCGAACACTCTTTGAACGTATTGAAAACAACGAACACGCAAAAAAACAGATTGCAAAAACAGCCGCAAATCTGATACAAAACGGCGATACAATAGGTATTGACTCGGGAAGCACGACCGCCTGTTTGGCTGATGAACTGATACAAAAGTTTGACACACTTACTGTTATTACCCACTCGCTGGATGTGTTTGAGATTATGCACGGACATAACAATATAAGAGTTATCCTCTGCGGAGGCGATTTCTGTGAAGAAGAACATGCATTCTGCGGTCACCTGACGGAACAGATGCTGAATAACCTGTATATAAGCAAATTGTTTTTATCGCCTACGGCTGTATCGCTGCGATTTGGAATTTGCGAATGGAACAGTGATTTGTGTATGATACAAAAAAAGCTCTCCGAGCGTGCCGACGCAGTCTACTATCTTGCCGACAGCAGTAAATTTGAAACCAAGGCTCTCATTAAAATTGATGATGTGAGCGAAAACTCCCCAATTATTACCGATACCGGACTTTCGGATGAAATACGTCGGCTGTATACGCAAAACGGAGTTAAAATCATTACGCAATAGTTTTACAGACAAAGCAAAAGGAGCAGTTAACATGGAGCAAAACCGCAAAAAAATTATTTTAAAAATAACACTTTTATTTGCATTTACATACATGACAAGCTACATAACAAGGATAAATCTCGGCGCGGTTGTTTCCGAAATTGTACGCAGCACCGGTTACAAACGAACAGCACTTGCCACCGCACTTACGGGCAGTGCCGTGGCATACGGACTCGGACAGCTGATAAGCGGCATATGCGGCGACAGAATACGTCCAAAACTGCTGTGCCTTGCAGGCCTTATTGTGTCCGCTTCGGTTAACCTTATCTTTCCTTTTTGTCCGTCTGCCGGCGGTATGACAGTGTTGTGGAGCATAAACGGTCTTGCGCAGGCATTTATGTGGCCTCCGATGGTCAAACTGATGAGCGAACAAATGACGGACGAGGAATACAAACACTCCTCCACCGTTGTTTCGTGGGGTGCGTCTGTCGGAACAATAGCAGTGTATTTATTTTCGCCGATACTTTTATCGCTTTTTGGCTGGAAAAGCGTGTTTTGGGTATGCGGTTTTGCCGGAATAATTGCAGCCGCATTGTGGCAGACTATGTGTATTGATGTTCCCGTCCGCCGATTGCCGAAAGATGTGTCACACAAAAATGCACTCATTTCACCGCTGCTTTTAGCAATTATGTTTGCAATTGCGCTGCAGGGCATGCTTCGCGACGGTGTGACAACATGGATGCCGTCATTTATATCCGACACATTCGGATTGCCCGGAGTGATTTCCATTTTTTCGGGTATAGCTCTGCCGATATTCGGAATAATATGCATGACGCTTGCTGAAGTTCTTTACCGAAGACTCCCGTCCGAACCGCCGAAATGTGCAGGAATCATTTTTGCGGCAAGCAGCGCAGCTGCCCTTATGCTGTATTTCTGCTCCGGAAGGAGCGCAGCTCTGTCGGTTGTGTTTTCAGCCGCTCTGACAGGCTGCATGCATGGAGTGAATCTGATTTTGATATGTATGATACCACCCTACTACAAAAAACGCGGAGGGGTATCAACGATATCCGGAGTTTTAAATTCGTGTACGTATGTGGGAAGCTCCGTTTCCACGTATGGTATAGCCGTTGTCTCGGAACATTTCGGGTGGAATACAACCGTGCTTATATGGTTTATTACGGCGCTTGCGGGAACAATTGTGTGTTTTGCATGTTCCGGAGCATGGAACAGATTTTTAAGTACCGAAAAATAATTTTAAATTTTTTGAATTTTGCTATTGACAAAACACAATTAAAGTGGTAATATATAAAGGTACGATAGGTTCGCCGGAGTGGCGGAACTGGCAGACGCACAGGACTTAAAATCCTGCGAAGGTAAAACTTCGTACCGGTTCGATCCCGGTCTCCGGCACCACGATAATCTATCATATTACAGCTCTATATCGCAGGGTAGAGCAGTCCGGTAGCTCGTCGGGCTCATAACCCGGAGGTCGTCGGTTCAAATCCGGCCCCTGCACCCAAAAAATCGACAAGTGCGGCAGTACTTGTCGATTTTTACATATTCACTATTCACTGTTCACTCTTCACTTGCATTTCGCGTGCCGATTTTTTGGAAAGTAATAAGTAATAGTGAAAAGTGAAGAAGTGAGGTGCAAACTCGCAAAGCGAGTTTGAAAAATTTGCGTTGTTTCCGCGTTTACACTTCGATATTCCCTCTTCATTAAAGTTTGTCAATTTCGAGGTTAATTTTTTCAACCATAATTTATATTATTATTTATTTTCATTTAAACGTTCAATAACTGTAATCAAGATACCTAAATCCTTTTCATCCAAATTTTTGATACCGTCAATAGCTTTTTGAACAAGAATAGGTTCTTTTATATCATCATCAAAGAACTCTTTTGGTGTTATCCCAAAATACTTGCATATAAATAAAAATTCACTTATGGACGGTAACGCTCTGCCGGATACTATACTTTGTATGTAGCTATTGCTATGTCCGAGATCAATGCTCATTTTATATTCCGAGATACCTTTTTTGATTCTCAACTCAGAAATTCTGTCACGTATAAATTTTTTATACATACATATCACCTCTTCTTTATATTATAAACTAATTTAATTGGCAAATATAACGATTAAATTACCGATTATACTTGAATATTAATAAAATGCGCGGTATAATGTAATTAATTAAACTATTTATATCGGATTAGATACATAATAATGAGGAGGAATTTATATGAAGGATTTACCATATAGTGTGCTAAAGCAGGATGAACGTGCTTACAAAATTATGTTGTTTCGCGAACAAGACGGCTGCACATTTGCCGATATCTCAAAGAAAGTAGAAATATCGGTTTCGAGAACAATACAAATATATAATAAACTTAAGATAAGGCAACTGCAATTATATATCAATCATATTGCTGCAGTTCTTGGGCACGACAGCACTTCGCAAATTAGGGAAGTATATGACAGCGCATACGAATGTTATCAAGACCGGGTATACGTTTGCGCTTATTTAGAAAATGAATATAAGGATATTTTAGCTCAATACAGATGCGGTGAACCGGGCATGTCAAAGCAATTTATCAGAAACTTGCCACCATTCAGTCCACAGCTAAGCGAAAAAACAATTGACCGTGTTATTGAGCTGCGTGATATTGAAAACGCGTCGTTTGCGGCAATATCAAAAGAATTACATATAACACAGGCAAAGTCAAGACGTACATATGATATGTATTATCACAAACGCGTAATTGAACTTGTAAAAACCTTGCAGGGAAAAATGAAAAGCAAAGAAGAAAAGGATGCTTTATGGAATTACTGCTTTGGAAAATATCGTTCTTCGAAAGAACGGTATGATATGCTGGTGAAAGGAAAATCCGTTTGGCTGCATGACATTTTAAATACTGCAAATGAGGAGCATAAAGTAATAAGCACGGACGAGAAGCTGTGAAAACTACACGCGTACTGATTACTCTCTTTTTGTCAAACAATCCGTACATCAGGGAGTGTAAAATAAGATTTGCGGTGCTTTCTCATAACCCAAAGGTCATCGGTTCAAATCCGGACTCTGCACCCAAAAAATCGACAAGTGCGGCAGTACTTGTCGATTTTTACATATTCACTATTCACTGTTCACTCTTCACTTGCATTTCGCGTGCCGATTTTTTGGAAAGTAATAAGTAATAGTGAAAAGTGAAGAAGTGAGGTGCAAACTCGCAAAGCGAGTTTGAAAAATTTGCGTTGTTTCCGCGTTTACACTTCGATATTCCCTCTTCATTAAAGTTTGTCAATTTCGAGGTTAATTTTTTCAACCATAATTTATATTATTATTTATTTTCATTTACCGTTAAAACTCCAAATTCTCATTACCGGAATCAGCATTAAAAAACATAATTCGGAATTGATGTGGTTTGTGATAGCGTAACACCTAAGAGTGAACCGCTTGCAATATAGGTGAACTTATTATCCTGTGCCAAAAATTTGAGTAATGTAAGCAAATGAGGATAAGCCTGAATTTCATCAATAAAAATAAGTGTATTCTCTTTATCCTTCATTTTGTTTCCTGCAAGCATACTGACCTGCAGATAAAAATCTTCTACTGTTTTGACGCCTTCAAAAATGCGGGCTCCCAAAAAATCCTCAATCATGTTAATTTCTATATAATTTTTAAAAAGTTTTTCACCTACATATCTAATGATGTATGTTTTGCCAATTTGTCGGGCACCATCTATTAAAAGTATTTTTTAGAATTTGATTTTAAATGCTCTTTAATGAGAGATTCTATCTTGCAATACAGCATAAAAATTCCTCCATTATGACTTTTCAAATGTATTTTACCGCAAATTTTATGACATTTCAAATTTGGCAATGTTAAATTTGAAATGCCGATTTTCCTGACTTTTCGTTATACATCTTTTCGTCTGCGTCTATAATAAGGTATTTAATGCACGACACATTCCCCCCGTATCGGCTGCAGCCGATACTTATACTCGTTGTGTAATCAAAGGAATCTTTTTATTCGCAAGCTCAATATTTTTTTAAATTTTTCGAATCAGCGGCTCCGCATCTCCGCCGTCCTTTAAAACATACATCACGGCAAACTCATCGCCGCCGTACCGGGCGCGTACGCTCGACGGAAATTCACTGCATATATTTTTAAGTATATCCGCAACGTTTTTAATACACGGTCTCCCTCGGTGTGCCCATACACATCGTTAATTTGCTTAAATGAATCTATATAAACGAACAAAAAGAACAAATTCTCATTTTTCTTAAGTGATGAGATCCTGTCATCAAGCCTTTTGCAATTATTTTATGTTAAATTTTCGTTACAATCAACGACATAATTTTATCATAATCCGATTTTTAAATCAATAAATATTTCAAAGCGCCCCATTTCATTCGTCAATTTTAACAATCGAATTTTACACTTTAAATTGTTTTTTGATATTTACTTCAAATATCCTTTATGTTATCATTAAATTGTATTAATGGCTGACAAGTTATATTCAGGAGGGATAATTGTGGGAATCAGAAAAAGAATTACAGCGTTTGTTGCTTGTGCGGCAATTTGTCTTTCGTTTTTTAATCAAAACGTATATGCCGACACTGCAATAACAATAAGTACCGCAAACGATTTGCTGAACTTTGCGGAAAACTTTAATAATAAGCTCTACAACGGCAGGACATGTGTTGTGACTGTTACGTCCGATATTGACCTTGATGGGGCAAGCATTACACCGATAGGCGAAAAGAACAACCCGTTTACTTTTAGTTTTAACGGAAATAATCACACCGTTAAAAACTTTTCCATATCGGATAACGAAAACTACTACGGACTGTTCGGATATATTAAAGACGCGGAAATATCCAACCTCAATATAGTTAATGCAACAATCAATCCGCCGTCTGTTTCCGAAAAAAATATATATGCCGGTATAATTGCCGGATACATTGACAACGGAAAAATTGTACAGTGCTCTGTTTCGGACAGCGGCGCAGCCATAGTTTCAAAAGGTAAAACCCTGACATGCTGCGGCGGAATAACCGGATATAACGGCGGTATTATCACAAATACGAACTTTTCGGGAAAATTATCATTTACAATCAACGCTCTGAGCAAGATAGGCAAAACCAGTGAACACTCGCCGAATGTTGCGGCATTGAACACCAACACCGGAACCGGTGACGACTACAGGGCAAACTATGCCGATTCATACGCCGGCGGAATCACAGCCGTAAATAAAGGTATTATATCCGATTGCACCGCGGACTGTACGTCCGAAGCCGAGGCAAAATACAGCTCTGCCGCATCCGGAGGTATAGCCGGTGACAACGCCGGAACAGTGCAGAACTGCACATCAAAAGGAAAAACAGTATCTCATTTAATCATATCAAAGGACAAAGGATATTCCTATGCAGGCGGAATATGCGGCACCAATACATATAAGGTAAGTAATTGTACAAGCGGCAGCGAAGTGTATTCGTATGGCCTCAGCTGCCCCATTAAATATGATGTTGCAATAGACGCAGGCGGAATATGCGGATACAATTCATCATTAATCACAAAGTGCACCTCATCCGGAACGGTAAAAGCCAAACTGGCGCATGCCAAAAATGCCGTCTATGTCTCAAATGCAGGCGGATGCGTCGGATACAACAGCGGAAAGATATACAAATGCTCCTCAAGCGGAAGTATACTCTGTCGCTCCGGTTATGCCGGCGGCATTGTCGGAAAAAACAAAAACGGTTTTGTCGCTCTGTCAAATTATACACCGACGTCGGGAAATGTTTTAAAAACCGACATGGATATACGGTACAACGGTAATTTTTACACCGACAGCCAGATTCGCTGTATCGGCGGACTTGCCGCGGTAAACGAGGGCGGAACAATAACCAAGTGTTTCTCAAAATCCAACGTACTCGCCATGACGGACAGAGACGGGCATTACTTTACGGCGGCAGGATTTGCATGTGAAAATGACGGCACAATCGATAATTGCTTTTTTACAGGCACTGTTTGCGGAAATGATGTTTCGGCATTTGTAAACAATAACAGCGGAAACATCCGCAACTGCTACAGTGCCGCCAAACTCGGAGATGAGCCGTACGGCGGAATGTCCGCGAGTCATTCCTGCATCAAAAACAGCGGAATAATCACATCCTGCTACTCCGACATAACCGTATTTAAATCGGATGTTCAAGATAGATTCGGGGCAGTGACGGAACTTATGAAGTCCGCCGACCTTTACACCAACTGGGATTTTGACAGTATCTGGCGTATTTCAAAAGGCGAAAACAACGGTTATCCAACGCTGAATGAAAGCGCGTCCAATCCGCCTTTTACCGCCGGAAACGGCACCAAAGATAATCCGTACACGATTTCGACACAGCAGGAACTTGCTCAAATTTCGCTGTACCCCGACAGAAATTTTATACTCACAAACGACATTACGCTCTCCGATGAATGGCAGCCCGTAGGCTCTACTGCGAAACCGTTCAGCGGTTCGCTTAACGGCAACGGATATTCCGTTTACGGCGTAAGGATATCATCGCCTGTCAAATATATGGGTTTGTTTGGAATAACGCGCGGAGCAACAATAAAAAACCTCAATATTACTGCGGAATTTTCTGCAAGTGATAAATTGCCCAATGAACTGATATATGCCGGCGGAGCTGCGGCATTTGCCGAAAATACCACGATAGAAAATGTTTCGGCGGAGTGTGTGATGAATTTTAAAAATATCAATTCCGTCAGCGGAAATATTGCGGGATTTTTGTCCGGCAATGTGTCTGCCTCAAGAGCAAACGGAAATATTGTTATAGAAAATAATTTGGAAAATGTAAATACAAAATGCGGCGGCATAATCGGTATACTAAGCGGTACTATGACGGGATGCAAAGGAAATTGCGCAATAAAATTCGGCACAACCGCCGCACAGCGTTCCGCTCCGACCGCATATATCGGCGGGCTCTGCGGAATGCTTACCGGGGAAATCTCCGGCTGTGCCCTTACCGCCGAAATGCCGTCGGCAATGGGCACGGTCTCAAGCAATATTATTACTGCCGGCATTGCCGCCGTCATAAACGGAAATATTAATTATACATCATATTGCTCCGGCATACCGTTCGGACTGATATATAACGGTTCTGCGTCAAACAGCGGCAGCGAGTCGGATAATCCCGACATTCTCAACCGAGGTCTTGAAAAAAACTCTTTCCCGTGGGTTTCGGGACAAAACGGCGAATTGGATATACTGCACGCTGATGTACATTCCAAACCCGGAGACGATGTCGACACACAAATAATCTCCGTATATTGCCAAAACGATACTTACTGCGAAATAAACGGCGTAAAAAAGCTATGCACATCCGACTTTAGCGCAGCGGCAGGCAGTGAGATAAAATTCAGCACAATAATCGGCGAAAAAGAATATATGCTCAATTCATATATTGTTACCGAAAGTGATGACAATCCGCTGGTAATTATCTCCGGTGCAAACGGTAATGTGAATAACTCCCTGTTTGACAATATATCTCAGGTATCGTCGCTTGAGTTTTCTATATATTCAAAGGTCAATATACCCGATACATTGGTATACGTTGCCGCATATGACGAAGGCGGAAACGTCGGCACAGTATGCAGTTCAAAAATCAATATAAAACGCGGAAACAACAATATTGTTTTAAACAATCTGAAATTCAGTGATGACATAACACAGCTTCGTATTTTCGCGTGGAACGGCTCTGCATGCCCGTATGCAGCAGATAAAACACTGACAAAATCCAAATGATTACTATGAAGAAAATGGAGAGGATAAAATGAAGCTGAAAATTACAGTATTTACGTTAACTTTCGTTATTATTGCAAGCATGTTTGCCTTTGTATCTGCCGACAGCTCCGGCTGGTTCAAATACGACATACCCGACACCGACAAAATAGACGGAACTGCGCTCGACGCGTCGTACCTTCTTGACGCTCCTGCCGGAAAACACGGTTTTCTGACATACACAGAAGATGACAATTTCTTTTTTGAGGATAATACCAATATCCGTTTTTGGGGAATCGGTCTGTCCGATGAAGATACAATCCCGGAATATGAGGATTCCGCACTGCTTGCAAAACGATTTTCGCAGCTCGGGTACAACCTTGTGCGGTTTATAAGCATGGAAAACGAGATATTTACCGGCAGAAAATCAACCGGCGGCAGAGTGATAAATGAAGAAAACATGGACAGACTCTGCTTTTTCTTAAATGAACTGAAAAAGCGCGGAATTTACTATATTTTTGACTTAAACGCAGGTTACTGGTACTCGGAAGATGACAACGTTACCGATGTTGAAAACACTCCCAAAAGTTTTGGAATATACGGATATTCAAACCAAAACCTTATAAATCTCCAGAAAAAGATGATTGGGGAGCTTTTCAGCTATCGCAACCCATATACAGGCATATGCCTTGCCGACGATCCGGCAATGGTATTTATGAATCTTCGCAATGAGACAAGCGTTATAACCGCAGCTTCTGGCGATATGACATCGGATTACTACAACAATGAGCTTAAAACATTCTTTAACGATTACCTGAAGAAAAAATACAAAACCGACGACGCTCTTAAAAAAGCCTGGTTCCACAAATATCCGTACAACTCCAGCGTGGACATGACATTGATTGAGGGCGAAAGCATTGAAGGTGATGTCGGTACGGTAGAGCTGCCTCCGTTTGACAAAAGGCGAAATGACAATTTTTATATAGCCACAATTTACACAAAACCGCGCCAGGAAGAATCAAACAGATTCCTGACGGATTTGCAGATGAATTACTTTAAGGACATGACGCAATACCTCAGAAACAACATCGGTGTTCGCTGCCTCATATCAGGATGTACGGGATATGACAATCAGACGTTTACACTGCTTAATTTCTATTCGAACAACGATATGGACTTGATTGAATCTCATTTATACAAAGGGCATATAAACGGTTCGGCATGCATATTGTACGAAAATCCCTCAACCGGCGAACGTCAGACGAGCACCGGTTTAAAGGAACTTCCGTCATCAACATTGGGAACAACATCGAATACCCCCGGCACATCGGACACACTTTCGGAAAACGGATATTTTTATGTGACACATTCAATAACAAAAAATGTTCTCGGAAAACCGCATGTGCTGAGCGAGTGGAACTACGCCACCCTTAACCCATACAAATCCGAGGGACTACTGCTTATGTCCGCCTACGGCGCAATGCAGAACATGAACATGGTAATGTATGACTGGGGACTTAATACAATAAGCTCATATTCATCGGATAACATGAGCATTAACGAGCAGTATTCCACATACAATCAGCCGAATTTTATATCAGCTCTGCCTGCTGCCTCTGCAATATTTCTGCGCCGCGACGCAAAAGAAGCGCAATCCGGCTTTTACTACGAACGCTACAAAGGCAGTGAGCCGTTCGACAAGGATTTTCAGCGTGATTCACCGTCTGTATATTCCAAGATAGACAATTTTGTAAATCTTCAGACATTGTCTCACATGTCTGCCCTTGTTGGCAAAACCGGTATGGCATTTGACGACTATATGCCATATGACGACTCAAAGAACAGCAACGATATTCTGTATCTTACAAAGAAGTTTAACGAAGAGGGAAAATTTGTTTCAATAACCGGGGATATGTCCTACGACACAAATGAAAGAATTTACAAGCTGAACACAGCCGCAGCTCAAGCAACAGCCGGATTTATTTCCGATAAGGATATTGAGCTTGACGATGTAATATTTAAAATAAATAACGAATTTGCAACCGTGTACCTTACGTCTGTCGGCAATGAGGATATTTGCAAAAGCAACAGACTCCTGCTCACAACCGTGGGACATCAGGTGAACACAGACCAGGAAATGACGGCGGACGGGCAATATTTTGTCGACGGAAAAATCGGCAGCGCCCCGATTTTGGTTGAGTCAATCACCGGAAACGTCACCTTAAAGACAACCGACGCAATTTCTGTTTATGCACTCGACAATTCGGGACAGCATACACAAAAGATTGCCGTTACAACACTGACCGACGGCAGAAAGCAATTTGAGCTTGTAAACGGTGTTATGAACTACGAGATAATAAGGGAAAGCGTAAGCGGTACGAAAAACGAACACATATCGCTCGGCGATTTGACTGTAGAGCCTATGTTTAACGACGTTTCGGAGACAGACAGAACCGCCGTTGAGAGGGCATGCCTGATTGGAATTATGGATTCGGTATCCGAAACCGAATTTAAACCCGATTCAGCCGTAACACGTCAGGATTTTATCGGAGCTGTTGTTGACGCACTGAATATTTACACATACTCCACTCAAACCCGTTTTACCGATGTAGACAGCACAAACAAAAAATTTAAACAGATTGCAATTGCGGCGCGGCTCGGTTTGCTTTCGGTATATGCTGAAAACAAGCTTCTTCCGGATGCAGCCGTTACAAAGGATGAAATGATTTCCATACTCGGCAACGCCGCGCTGGCATCGGACAGGGGAGCGGATCTGGCTCAAAAGTACAATGTTCAAAACTACGATTCGGATGAATTTAAAAAAGTACTTATCGGCGAGGGTTATATCAATGAAAATACAGCAAAAAGCAACACGCTAACGCGTGCCGAAACAGCCGGTATTATATATAATATTATGTGGGAATAATTACCTTGAGGCAAATTATTCGGATGTTTGTATCACCCGGCACATTTTGGGTTATCATAAAAAAATAAAATATTATTTATAGTGCCTAACATTTAATTTTATCAATTATAATATCGGAAAACAAGTTTAAAAAACGCTGTGAAGTTAAATTTTTAAGATGTATATTGACTTATTTTTGTTGATTTTGTATAATTAACCTAATATACATTTGCTGAGCATCACTGAGAGGGTGAAAAAATGTTCTTCGACGGTTTTAATACTATATTTAATGTGGACGCGGTTTACAAAATGCGCTGTCCGAAAAGAGAAATACTGGAAATAGGAAACGGCGAAAACTGCCCGTACTGGTCGCTGTCGTACAGAAAAAAGGCTACCAGTACATTCACTGACAACACCAAAACACTTAATGTAAATGCCAAATCAATATCATTAATTCCGCCCGATTATATTTTCAAAAGGAAATGCTATGAGTCCGAGGATATAATTTGTGTTCATTTCAGTATAATCGGCGACATAAAAAAAGATATATCCGTGTTTTATCCCGAAAACTATCAATTGTATGAAAAACTGTTTGACGAAATGTACCGCATATATAACAATCACAACTACGGATATAAACTTCGGTGTAATGAATATTTGTATAAAATTTTATATATTATTTTTAACGACACCATTACATCAAATGATGGATATAATCTATCCATTGCCCAGCGTGCCGCATTCTATATTGACAAAGAGATATCAAATTCCCAGTTCTCCGTTACGGAGCTTGCAGATATACTGGAGGTAAGCGAATCGCATCTTCGCAGTTTGTTTAAGGAATGTTACAACCTCTCGCCTAAGAAATATCAGATTAACAAACGGATGGTGCTTGCAGAATCCATGCTCAAAACAAAATACTTTTCGATAAAGCAAATATCGCTCAAATGCGGCTATGACGACGAAAAATACTTCTCCACCGCATTTAAAAAGCACTTTGGAGTATCTCCGCAAAATTTTATATAAACCACTTGACAGGCTTTGAAAAATGCACATTCCGCAATATTTTTCAAAGCCCTCAAAAAAGAGTTGCAGCAAAGAACGAAATTCGTTCTTGCTGCAACTCTTTTTTGTATTTGGCATACATCATTTATTTCCACAATATATTGTAAACAACAGTCGCTGCATCTGCGCGTGTTAAATATCCTTTCGGATTTAACATATTATTCTCTGTTTCCAATATATCCTCGGAAAGCAATCTTTTTATACTGCTCAGGGCATAATCCGAAATCATACCGCTGTCCGTATACTGCGAAATATTCACACTCAAATTTTTATTTCGGTATTTTTTTGAGATGTTTATAGCTCTGTCAACAATCACAGCCATATCTTCCACAGTTATCGGCATATCGGGATTAAAATTGCCGTTGGAATCTCCCGATATTACACCGAGCGTTTTCAGAGTATTTATTGATTCCTGATACTCATGCGTTAAGGGAACATCGTTAAAATTACTTTCCGATGCGCCCGACAAACCGTTTGATTTAACTATAATATCCGCGAACTGTCCGCGTGTAACGGTCAAATCCGGCGAAAAACATCTCTCGTCCGTGCATTTCATGAAATTCTGGAGCAGCACACGTTCTATTTTATTTCTCTTATCTTCGTATTTTCCGAGGTCACCCACAATATTTCCAAAGTCTGTATTCTCCAGGAAGTCAACACTTCCGATATATTTTTGTGCGGATTTTGCGGTTCGCACTATCTCATAATTTACCGTTTTGTTGTCTCTCTCCAGAATTATTTTTGTGTATCCCTCTTTTGTCTTTTCCGTTTTAACCTCGGATTGTCTGCTGCCGTCTGAGCCAAGGGCATAAACCTTGAATGTATCGTAACTTTTCAAGGTGATATTTCCTGTTATCTGTTCTATGATAATAGGTCCCTCGGCATTTGTAAGGAACTTTGTTCCCTGCTCATTCATTTTCTGCTCCCAGTTTTTGTGACGGCTGACTGCCGTAAGGAGCATGGAATCACAGTCTTTCAGCGAATCGTAGGACAGTGAACTTAAGAAAACGGTGGCAAACTTTGTATCAATATCAAACGATGCGTCCGATGTATCAATGGTGTTGTTGCCCAGAAATCCCGTTGCAGCCTGAGTACGCTCGGTGTTGACTTTAAATATCTTTTTGTTTAAATCCGTCTGAAGTTCGCCGGTGATTGATGTATAAACACCGGTTTTATCTCCTATACTTTTGAGTTTTAAAACATCATTGCTGTTTATAGACTCGTCGTAACCCACATCGTCATATGCCACACCTGTTTTTCCGGCGAGAGCATATGTAAAGTCCTGAACATCTTTCTTTGTGTCGTTTGAAAGCGTTTCGTCGCGCGACAGACGGCTGTAATAAAACGCTTTGTCCGCTTCCTTTATATCTCCGCGTCTGAACACCATTGCCATAACAGGCAGCGAATAAAGCATTGCCGGTGATTCGTTCAGGTCAAAACTTCTGTAATTTCGGATTAACTTCGGCACCTCAACAGTATTTTTGAACGTGTCGAGCGATGTTCCCTCATTCCAGGTGAACAGGAACGGATTCCAGTTTTGCATGGATGCAAATGCCGGTATCATCAGATAATCCTCGCATGCATACGGGTTCGGAATTGTGGCATTCCACTCGGTTATCGTATATGCGCGGTTGTACGGTTTATGCGAACTCAGCCTTTTCATGTAGCTGTCGCCGCCGTTCTCAAGATCGCTTGACGGTATTTTGATTGAATTGCCCGACCACAGCACAGCTCCGTTTATCGGGTTGTTGTATGCATGTGTATCGCCGACATCCGTGCTCATCAGATTCGAATAAAATGCCGACGAGCTTCTGTCGCCGTAACGTGTACTTCCTATCAGTCTCCCTTTGAAACCGAGCGACCGCAAATAGTCAAAACGTTCGCTGTATTTTTCTTCCGTCAAATCCGATATAAACTCCATGCAGTCATTAACGCGCGCCGGTGATGTCTTGTAATATGTCTCCGGCGGAT
The DNA here is from genome assembly GCA_934463115.1 of uncultured Clostridia bacterium. Classification (GTDB taxonomy): domain Bacteria; phylum Bacillota; class Clostridia; order UMGS1810; family UMGS1810; genus CAKSIN01. The sequence continues at coordinate 143,119 of CAKSIN010000001.1, read as the reverse complement.
TTATATCAACCGTTCCGTCAAACTGATTCTCATCATCGCGGAGCTTGTCATATTTCGGGTTGCTGTTTTCCCATGCGGCTGCCATTTCGCTGCGCGTTGAGTATTTCTTTCGAAGCCACTCGTTAAAATAGCCTTTCAGTACTTCGTAATAATATGGCGAGCGGTATTTACTTATCATAAATATCGTTGCCTCGTTATACAGATACATAAACTGCACCGATTCGTCATCGGCAATGCGCTGTCCCGTATACGGATTGACATAATCGAGATACATCCGCGCCGCCTCATTATTCAGTTTAATGAGATCGGGATCATATTGTCCGACACCGACTTCGATTAAATTTATATCCTGCATATTATTGTCAACGCTCCTCATCGCTCCGGAAAGATCGGGCAATTGCAGCATTATTGATATGCCCTCTTTTTTGAGAGCATACAGGAAATAGCAGAACCTGTCCATTCTTTCATCATTGAATCCGATAAGCCTCGAGGTCGTTCTGTCTATTGCAAACACCGTTGTATTACCATCCGACAAAGTCGGTGACGACACTCTGACGCAGTTAAATCCGCTCTGAGCAATTCTTTTTGCCTCATAGTCCGACTCCTCGTGAGACGGATATGCAATTAACTGATAGTTAACTCCCCAAAACTTAGTTTTGGTTCCATCCTCGTATACAAAATCCTCGCCGTCCGTTAAAAGTGCGCCGTGCCCCAGCGCGGAAAAATCATCATTAAGCCACGACATATCGAGCGCAGTGCCCTCAAACGCGTCGGCATCGTAGCACGGAACATACGTAAACCAATCGGTAGTATCGGGATTGCCGATATCCTCCTGTTCTATCTTTGGCAAAACAGGCGCAATATCCGTCAGAGTCAACCCGAAAATCGCCATGTAGCAATAGTTGTTCGACTCAAGCCTTATCTTTGATATTGTCTTTTCCGGAAACGGATTTATGCATGCGTATATTGAGTTTGAAATAATGGTGGTATTGTTGCTTCCCGTCCACCCCGGAATGCAGTAATCGGTGTAATGAACCGACCACCAGCCGGGTATCTGCTGTCCTACAATCTGCTCAACTGCATACTCTGTTCCGTCATCGTACACATAGACATAATTACCGCATACGTTATTGCGGTCGCCCCACACGGCGTTATGTAATATATACACTCCGCCGGCTTTTTTGCCTATCGGTATTTCCACGGACAGCGGCAGGCGCTTATCATCGCGCCCGGAAAGCATAATCACCGATTTGCCGCCGTTTGTAATCGGATTTGTTATATAAAACGGTATACCGCTTAAATTATTAATTCCCTTTAAATTAAATGTCGAGAAATCATTAACACTTCCCTGATCAGACCATCCGCCGATACCGTCTCCGGCAACTTCGTCACTCAGACCGGTTGTCGCATAAGCCGACAGGTCAACCGTTTCAAAATTCTGTTTTACCTCGGAAAAATTCTCTACCGTTTTGGGCTTGGAGTCATAATAAGCCTCAAGATTATACGCGCCGACGCCGGCAGGAAATGACACAACAGCCAATATTGCCGCCGACAGCAGCGCAGCTAATCTGCGTAATCTTTTTGCCACTGAATACACCCCCAATGTCAGTTAACCGTATTATTGCTTTCAAAGATAATCAATGTTACGACACCGCTGCTGTTTAAATAGAACCAAACATTGTCGTTGCGCTGTATTGCCGTCATCATAGACATCATATACGACTTCGACTTTCTCGTGCTTGTGTAACCCGTGAGATACCTTCCGGGAGCAATAAATTCTTTTCCTTTGTGCTGGACAACCTTAACCGTAGTATCGTCCCAGTTATTGAACAGCTCATGAACATTGGACGGCTCACCGTCTATCATAAACTGTATATTCACACCGTTGCGGAATATCACACTGTCCGCTTTGTACAATCCCTCACCGGGATTGAGCGTGTACTGTTTGCACGGCCATGCGGATGTGTCGCCGCTTATATCTATGGCGGAGACAATGTGAATCGGATTTTTGCCGACATGGTGCGTGGTGTATTTTATAATCATACCCTGCGACAGCCCCTTTGAGTCGGCATAATCTTTCATAATGCGATACGTTGTTCCGCTTGCAACTTTGATATTTGCCATATCATTTCCGCTTGAGTCCGTTTCGTATGTCAGATCGGCTATTACATCAATCTGTGTCACCTGGTGTCTTACCTGGCTGTAGCCGTCCGACAGCATAACATAATTCGGTGTGGGATTGTAGGTGTTGTTAAAATCGCTTATAATTTTCATACCCGACGAATTATCTGTCATACATCCCGAGAAAGATGACAAACTGAGTGTTTTTACCGTGTAATCGCCGTATATCGGATCGTCAAATACCGCAAACACTACAGCGTCGCCGCAATATATGTTTCCGATTGATGTTGTCGATTCGCTGAATCCGTAGCTTGATACGCTCGACACGTTTCCGAAATAGTCGACATTTTCAATGCATATGATATTTCCGTCGGAATCGGTTTTGAACCTGAAGAAGTTTGAACCGTCATATGCCTTTGCGGTGCTTGCCGCATGCTCAAAGCTAACCGATGATTTGGACAGCTTTTCACTTACATTTACAACTGCCGGCACAGCGTCGTTCGATACTTTCCATACGGACAGCGACCTTTTAAAACCGCTCTCATATGAACCTGCCACAAGTCCGACAAATTCATTTTCGTCATCGGTCTCCGACCTTGCGCGTATATAACGCACTTCGCAGTTGTCGTCTATAAATGCATAAACATATTTTCCGACCGAATCCAAATTTTTGCTGTAGTCAAAATACCTTTGATAATATTTTGAATAAACCATTGCGCCGTAGGAATCGCTCAAAGATAATTTTTCATCACCGACGCTGATTGTGTTCTGACTGCCCGATTTTAAAATACCCTCTGCCATTCTGCTCGATGCGACAACCAAAACACGTTCATCCGATTTGTAATAGTCAAAAACCATATCGGGTTTGAGATCCGTCATCTTCCGATACGGATTGCCGTCAATTATAACGTTTAAATCGTCAACATCGGAAAAACCGCTGAGAACATTGTCATCCCAATATCTGTCCGAATACTTCAGTATATCGTTGTCCGCTCTGTAGAGCAAACCGCCCTCTGTCAGATTATATATGCAAAGCTTTTCTATTACACCGCCGTCGGTATATGCAACGGCAAAGCAGTTTATCATCGGAATGTTTCCGCTCAGCATCTGAACATCGTCAACAAATATGTCGGCATCGTCGGACACCCTGTATTCGCCGCTATTGGTCAGAGTTATTTTGTCTACAGACTTTATATCAAAGTATCCGCCGTCAAAATTTTTATTGACACCGCAGATATAGTCATACATTATTTCATCGGCGTCGACATCTATATACACAACCGTATTATAACGTGTATCGATATAATAATAGTGTGTACCGAATACCGAATCTGCGGATATCCTGCCGGACAATGCATAATTTTCAACAGTGTTTGTGCTTAGATTTTTAATCTGTACACGTCCCTGTTTTTTGTATACTTCAAGGGTTTCGGCATATATCTTCTCCACTCCAAAGAAATATTCTATCGCCGTTTTCACTGTCGTGTTAATGCTGTAATTGCCGTCGGACAGAGTTTCAACATATCTGTTTGTATCAAGAAGATTATTTATAATCTTTGCGGCATCGCCCTTGGTAAGCACTTTTTTGCCGCTGTCCGACACACCGTTGAAAAGTTTTATCTTGAGTGCCTCGGACATGTATTTTTCCATTCCGGCATCGGAATCTATAATACTTCCGTAGCCCAGCAGAACGAGCGACATTTTTGCCGCTTCGCCTGCACTTACCGTTCCGTTCGGGTTAAACGTTCCGTTGCCGTAACCGCTTACCACACCCATTTCATATGCGGTATTAATGTATCCGCTGTAATCATATTCCGAACTTACATCCGTAAAATGACTGACCGATGTCGGCTTTGCATTGCCGGCTTTTATAATCATGGCTGTAAATTCGCCGCGCGTAATCGGAGAATCAATATCATAATCTCTTGACAAATCCGTTATTTCAAATGCGGCAAGCCGCGAAAGTCCGCAGTTATCCGCTGTTTTTCGTGATGCGTATACCGGCTGCAGAATTGTCTGCATAACAAGCACAGCAATCAAGATAGGAAAAAGTAATTTGCTTTTGTTCATCATAATCCCTCCGTGACTGTCTAATTGTTGACAGCTGCATAAACAGCATACAACACCTTTGCGGCCATAGCCCGGTTTACCGTTCCTTTGCCGTCAAACTTATTATTGCCGACTCCGTTTACATAACCGTATCTGAACATCTTCCGAACGGAATCCTTGGCATAATCGCTTACCTCGGAATAATCGTCAAAGGGTATTTCGTCATAAATATAATCCGGCATAACACCCAATTTAGCCATTGCTCTGTCGAGCATAACACACATATCCTCGCGTGTAATCAATTTTCCGATACCGAATTCGTCATTTCCGATTCCGTTTATAACACCGTATTTTGCTGCGGAATAAACGTATTTTTCATACCAGCTTCCCGGTACAACATCGTTAAACTTCATCTCCGTGGTGTCATCTTCAATTGCGCATACGGCAACAAGAAGTTTTGTAAATTCCTCACGGGTTATATAATTGCCCGGTCTGAATGTACCGTCGTCAAATCCGGATATTATATTCTTTGACGCAAGAAATTCTATGCTCTCAACCGCCCAGCCGTACTCGCCTATATCGCTGAATGTCTTTTTTCCCGGCTCGCGTGCAGTATTGCTGTCGGCAGGTCTCAATGCAGAGGAACTGCCGCCGGAGCTGCTTCCGCCTCCGGAACCTTTTTTGTCGCCGGAATTATCTTCTGCCGCAAGGCTTAATACCGAACTTGAATCAAATACCGCCTTGGGAGAATTTATCAGCTCACTCTCACCCTTTATACTTATATTGCTGCTTCCGTTTTTCAATATTTCAAACGGAACGGCAAATGTACAGCTGCTCAGATTGAACGGCGTATCGGATTTCAGACCGATGTTCAGTTTACCGCTTTCTGCCGTAACCGTCACATTGCCATCTATATTCTTAAACAAATCTCCGGTTGATTTAACTTTGAGATAACTGCTGTCGTAGGTAATTATCATATTTGCCGAATTTGTCATACACGCTGTCTCGGCGTTCGGCTTAAATGTTACAACTGCGTTTGAGCCGCTGACTGAACCGGTGATGTCATAACCGATAACAATGCTGTTATCTTCTACTGTGTATTCATCAAACGTGCCTGTTTTGAGCGGAACGGAAACTGTCTGTGATTTGCCCGAAACCGCACTTTCGGCACAAACGGTTAATGTGTAACTGCTTTGCGCCTTGAGCGGCTCTGCAAAATAAACAGTATACGCATGTTCGTCCGCATTGTACTTTCCGTATGCGGACAGCTTTTTGCCGTCTGCGTTTTCTATTGTAACGGTTGTGCTGCTCAGCGAATCCGGATTCATCGCCATGTCAAAAAGCAGCCTTATTCCGCTGATTGCCCCGACATTGTTTTTATCTATCACATTTCCGTCGGTATCGCGGATTATATCTGCCATTCTCCAATCCCTGTATCCCTCAATCTTTAATTCGTCAATATGGATAACGGCAGGCTTATTGTATTTATTATTGCACATAAAGCGCATTGAACTTATCTTTGAATAATCCATCTGCAAACGGTTTTCCTTGGCATCGGCAACATATACTCCCGTTTCGGGGAAATCCGCAAGCGGAACCGAAACGTACTGCCACCTGTCTGTGCTCTGCGCATAATCCGACAAATTCACATCTGCCCAGACTGTGGTATCTTTGTTATTAACCTTAGCGCTCATACCGAGTCCGATATACATATCGCCGAGCATATCGGGGTTGTCGGCAAACAGCTGCAGTGTGAGCCTTTTGTCATCGCTGCGCATTTTTTGCGCGTCAAACGTATAGCTGATATTCACCGCTCCCTGCGATTTGACAACGTTCGTAAAATCAAGTTTGGCAGACGCGGCACCGGAAACATATCTGTCGGTATCGCGCTCCGTGCAAACCGCATTATTTTCGGCAGTGTACTGTTTGGAAAACGAATCGTCATATATCACAACACTGTCTCCGTCAAGAAGAGGATCCGCAACAAAAACTCCCGTATAAACCGACTCAAAGGACTTTGCACCGGAAGCATTTACCGCTGCAACCGCAATGTCAAAATACGTGTTAAGTCTGTCGGCAGCCATTGTAAGATTGGTATACGATGTTTTTTCTTTAAGCACACCGTCAACATACACTTCATATTCGCTTGCATAGTCAACGCTGTCCCAACTGATATATATATTTGTTCCGCTTACACTGACCGAAACATTTTCGGGACTTTTCAGGCACACGGCATATGCACTCATCTTCGGTGTGAACAGCGAATATATTATTTCTTCGCCGTCATATCCGACACTGCGCATGGTGTACTCATATTCTCTTCCGTACGAAATATTTGTATCGGAATACACGCGGCTGTCCTTGTCAGCTGTTGCGATGCGCTCTCCGTCTCTGTATATTTCGTAACCGCTTCTTATGGAGTCGCCGAATTTCGGTGATTCCCAGCTAAGCTCAATCGTCGGTTTTGCACCGTCCGAGTATACTGTTACCGCACTGGAATTACGCGGCATATCGAGCCTCGGAATTGTTACGCTTAAGGGCTCGCTTTCAAACACTGCACCGCACTCGGCATTTGCGGCAACGGTATACACATATTCCCTGTCCGCAACAAATCCGCCCTCCGGTGTATCGGTGAATGTCACCTCATTGCCGCCGACTGTTCCTATCTCTTCGCCGTCACGGTAAATAACATAGCTGTTGACAAGTGTTTCCGGTTTATTCCATGCTATTGAAACATCCTTGTCGGTTGCGTCCGTTATTTCAAACTTTTGTTCAATGTTATATTTAACAATCAGCAGTTTGCTGATATCTGTCTCATTATCGCCGCTTTTTATAATTCCCATTGTGCTGAATTTCGAAAAATCAGGCGCTGCTTCGCTGAAATCAAGTGTACCGGCGGTGTCGTCATAAACACGTACAACTGCGTCCGACGATTCAAAATCCGACAGCGGGATTCTGACGGATGTGAGTCCGTCTGCGGAGTCAATGTATTTTGCCGCACACACCGATGACAGCACGTATTTTCTGCCGTTTCCGACAAACTCCGAAGAACCGGCTGTAAAATAAATATCGGAAACATCGGTGCCGTCGGATTCAAATTCATATACTGCATACGAATCGTCCTTTAAAGACGATATGTCCGTGCTGCCGCCGTTAAACAGCTTGCCGTACGAAACACCGCGCATATTTGTGCCGTCGGGCAGATTCAGATTTTCACTGTTCATACCCTTGCCTGCAAGAGAAACATCCAGGCTCTCCTCTACCGCCGTGAGACCTGTACCGGACTTGCACTGCGAATAGTCCGAATATATCGGATAATACCCAACATCCTCATTGCCTGCCAGTTCACCGGCAACGGCGCTGACCTTAAAGAGCGAACCGCTCTCCACACCGTCCGGTATATTCCAGAAATACATTCCCGATCTTTGTTCAAGCTCGCCGACGGGAACATAAAAATTCTTTGTATCGTTACCGTTTACACACGCTATCTGATAGTGCGACACACTGTTATTCAGCGGTTTCGACCAGCTGAGAGCACCGTTTCCGTCGCCTCTTTCAAGCTTTAGTCCCTCAACGGGAGTATTAAAGCTTGCTATCTGAAATTTTGTTACAAACAGTGCGTCATTGCCCTCAGGAGTGTAATCCGTTCTGAGTTTCATAATACCCATTCCCATAAATCCCTTAAGGTTTACGGGTACTTTGTAGCTGTCGGGGAAACCGTCCGGTCTGTCAACTCCGTTGAGCGCAAGTTTGCCCTGAACCCAATCGTTTGATGTATCAAAATCGGACAGCGGAATTGCAATTTCCCTGTAGGTGCCCTTGTCGGACTCGGTGTAATAACGTGAAATCGGAACACCGGTCACTCCGCTGAATTTGTTGTTGCTGAGGCTGACACCTTCTGCATTTTTTATATACCAGCTTGCAATGGAAATATATGTCGAATCCAAATCGGTATTTTCCTCCGCCTTTAATCCGACTATAACATATGCGTTCTTTGAGTATGCGCTGATATCGGTATTTATAACTTCTATCTTGCTGTTTGCGCCTTTGCCGCCCCAGCTTATACCGCTCCTGTTTGAATAGTAATTCGCCTTAAAATTACCTATCAGCGCAATATAATCCTGTCCGTCCTCAATATCGGTGTTGTCCAGCATGAATTTTGCCGCACCGCCGGTGCTGCTGTAATCGCCGTTTGAATTTACACTGTACTGGGTTATGCCCTGGCTGTTCTGAAATCTTCCGACATACAGACCGCTTCCGCCCTCAACCGATGTTGTCGGCACGGAACCGATGATTGAATTTACATAAGCATTAGGTAAGTTTTCAATCTTTGTGTCTGATGTAGAACTTGTTGTAGCGTCATAGACCGTCCATTTGGATTTTCCGCCGCCGAACGTGCCGCCGCTCGTTGTATAGTTATAAATCTCGCACATGAGCGCGTCGGGAATCTCCGTGGTATACTTTGCATAACCGGGTATAACTGCATTTGACATCAGCAATCCCATGCAAACCACAATAGAAATAAACTTTTTTCCAAAATTCATAATAATCTCCAATCCTCTGTATTTTACACAGCAAACATTTTATAAATCGGCTATAGCAAAATGCGCAAGCTTTCTTAAAGCCCCAAAGGAGTTGCGACAAAACAATACTGTTTTTCCGCAACTCCACAATACACAATTTTGCAGTTCAAACCGCTTTGACTTACTGAGCCTGTGTAGCCGCCTCTGTCAGCGGTATGATATCCGAATCGCTTGTCCATGCAAATACTTTGATAATATCATTACCAATATCACTGCTGTATGCTACACAACAGTTACTGCCGATAGGATTAATTATATCCGCCTGTTTAAGTTCAGTGCCGTCAACGTTGTATCTTGCAATTATAACTTTGCAGTCATACAACATTGCACTGTCAACTGCAACACTTTTATCGTTTGAAGACTTTTTATATGACAGCGAAGGAGCTGTATTGGTTGTTGTTAATTTAGCTTTTGCATCATCCGCCGTTTTTGCCGGAGACTTAACCGGTGTGTAGCCGATATCTTCGTTTCCGACAAGTTCTCCTGCAATCGCCGATACATAGTATTTTGATCCCTCGGGACTTCTTGTTCCGATTTTGTATTTATAATCATTTCCGATTCTTGTTTTTTCCAATTCATCAACAGAAACAACTTTTGTAAACAGGACATCGCCGTTTTCAGCTTTAAGAGTTATTTCAAACGCTGTGATATCATTATCCATTACTGTTGTTCTGTTATGATTTATTGTAAGTGTCTCATAATATCCGCCGCTGTACGGATCTTCTGTTTTTGCTGTACCAATCCATGCAGGTGCTGCAATAGACACTATCTGCTGTTTCAGCAAATAAACGTAGTTATTATCGGCTGCGTCATCTGCAGTGCCAACAGTTTTCATAAGTCCCATACCAACAAGCGCATTAAAGTTTGTCGGTGCACCGTCATTGGTAGAACTGTTGGTTGACGCGTACTTAACGACTTTGTGCTCACTGTTTATAAAATCCATTACCGGTATAGCTATTTCAACATATTTGCCGACCATATCGGATGTTATGTAATCTTTCATAGGAACGCCGAATGCGTATCGCTGTCCGGGTGCCGAAGTGCTTTTAGCTGTATATAATGTAAAATATGTACTCGAAAGGTCAACATTCTCTTCTACATACACACCGGCTACATAATATGAGCTGTCGTTTGTAAATGACGGAATATCATATATCGTTTTATAATTACTTCCACTAACACAGTCATCATAGCCGGTCAAACGATTTGAAGAAGTTGGGGTGCTGTAACCGCCCCACGAAGTTATGAATCCGCCTCCGTATCTCATGTTCTTTTTGGAAACAACCGCAACACTTCCGCCGTTTGCTGTTGCAACTGCATTTGTCAGTTGGAATCCCAATGCGCCTTCCCAGGAATTGGTTGAATATGTACCGTTGTCGGCGTCATACTGTGTAAAATATGCAACCTGCATACTGTTTTTAAACTTACCTACCTTAATCGGACCGGAGGTTGTCGGATTCCATGCCGCGCTTGCAACCTTTTTTGTTATTCCTTTAGTTTCAAAATTAGAATTTCCTCCTACGTCCACCTGTGTGCCGTCACCTTTTACCATAATCCACTCGGACTGTGGAGCTCCGCTCCATGTTTCGAGAACAAGGCTCTTCGGAACAACAGATGAATAATTTACCTCTGTGTCTGCTGCAAAAGCCGTTGTTGTAACAGCTATTGCAAGACAGCATATTACGCACAAAATTTTGTTCATCTTCATACTAATACCCTCCTAAAATATATACGTTTTGTGATATTTGCAACAAATATCCTTACAGTTTACAGTATACAGCCTGAACTATTTGATTTCAATATGAATAAAAACGTATTAGTTTATTTTTCGCTGATTGAAGCACAACTATGTATTGACACAGCGAAAAAAAAAATATATACTGATTTAAAAATGCATTTAAGGTGGTAAATTTAATGAGAAAAAAAGCAATAATATACGGCGCAACAGTTACCGCCGCGGCAATAGCGTCCGTGCTCAAATCGGATTGCGTTGTTATAAATAACGGCTACAACTGTGCTTTTGAGGTTGCCGATTCATACCGCACTGCAAAAATATCGGACAGCGCCGGATACTCGCATGAAACAAAGCAGTTTACAGAGAATTTGAAATCAAGAAATATCCTGAGAAACGGATATATTCATCCGCTACCGTTCGCCGGCCTTATTGCATTATATTTCCGCCTGTACAACACGCGGATTTACTTTTCGGGCACACTCGAAAAGGTATCGTGCAGCAGTGAAAAAGCGGATGTGACATTCTTTACAAACGGCGAAAAAGTTTCCGTTTCGGCAGACATATTTATAGATACCACCGACTACGGGCGGTTCGACCGCTTTTTATGTGCGGCGTTGGTTCCGAATTGCCCGAATCCTGCGGCGCACAGGTTTTCCGATATGATAAAACGCGGAGCTTTTGATGATGAATACTATTTGCAGGTAAATTCAAACAATTGCAAAACCTACAGCGAAGCATTTATGAATTTGCAGAAATTCTGGGTTGAAAACCACAAGGACGCATTTTCGGATTTTTCGGTTGTGTCTGTTGCAAACGAGCTGATGACGGTATATGAAAAACCCGTATTCGAAAAACAAAACAACATTATTCATATTCCGTCGGCATCATTCGGCACCCCGGCGGATTCATTTGAGGGAGGATTACAATGTCTTCGGAACATTCAGTTACACTAAGTTATATTCAAAACGGCTCCGTACACCGCGAAAAATGCGAAGTGGATTTTCAAGAGCACCATGAACTCTGCGTTATCGGAGCAGGCACTGCCGGAGCAATGGCGGCAATTTCCGGAGCAATGCACGGTATTGATACCGTCGTTATCGAAAAAAGCAACAGAATAGGCGGACTGGGTGTAAACGGCGGCGTATTTACATATTTCTACGGTTCTAAAAACGGTTTGTTCACAAAGATAAACGACGAATGTTATGAATACGAGAAAAACGGATATATGGGCGCTGTGATTGACCGCCGTGTGGAGGACGCCGTCTCGCCTGTGGCCAAAAATTATGTCCTGCACAAAACCACCGAAAAATACGGATGCAATCTGTATTTGTCTGCCGACGTGTGCGGCGTGTATTCAATCGGGAGGCAGATTGTCGGAATACGCTGCATTCAGGACGGAAAGGTAATAAACATTGCTGCCAAAATTTTTGTTGACTCCACATCTACGGCTGTTGCCGCAAGAATGTTTGGGTGCAAAACGCTCCCCGGGCGCGGTTATGACAATGCCGCGCTGCCGTTTTCAAAAGCAATAGGCAAAATTACAAACAACGTCTTTAAAGATTTCAGCAACGGCTGGTGGCACTATGACTATACGCATCTTCCGGACAAAACCGAGCACTTCCGCATAAGCAGCCTGTGGAGCGTTTTCGGCATGCCGTGCACGGATTCGCCGGAAAAGTATTCCGAAAACCTGCTTAAATGTTCATCGGTCGGACCGTGCATAAGCAAAAATGTATCACGTATGTATTATCTCGGCAGTGTTCCGGGTGAGCGCGAAATTTATCATGTGCAAACCGAAAAGGTGATTACAATTGACGATATTGTTCACAAGGACGAAAACACAACTCCGCTGTTCTACACATTTGAGCCGCTCGATTGCACAAATGCCGACATAGGATTTGAGGATTTTACATTTCAGGATTGGAAAATGTGCGTATCCGATATGGGGTTTAGTATCGGGATTGAAAAAGAAACGCTGATTGCAAAGGCAGCCGACAATCTGCTGATAGCCGGAAAAATTCTCGGAGCAGACCACAGCGCGGCAGGCGGAATCCGCATGAGAGCCGACATGGAAAAATGCGGCGAAGCTGCCGCAGCAATTGCCCTGTGTTCAATAAAAAGCGGCACACCGCTGCGCGAAACCGACAGCGCGAAAATTCAAAAAATTCTGTCGGAGACAAATTGCTATTGCAAAGATGACAACAAAAATTTTGCCGAGCTGCGCGTTCCGGTGAATACCGAACGAAAGCCGTATGCATTTCCGGATGACGGCGAAATCAAAAAAGCATTTGAGGGTACATATGCCGGCAGAGCGCTCTGGAAAACAATTTACCTGTGGGATTCTCAAAAAAGAGATATTCTGAAAGAATGGCTCAACACCGGTACCGATACATTCAGGCTGAACTGTGCCTATGCCCTGGGAGCGGCAGGCGATGAAAGCGGCAGAAAACTGATAACGGATTTCATAAACAAGGCAGAACCGGTATCCGGCGATGAGCTGAGTTACTGTGTGTACCCGCGCTACATCAGGTCGCTGAGCATAGCCGCACGCTATGGCTGGACAGAGGTTATCGATACGCTGGAGGAAATACTGTCCTGCGAAGCGCTGAATATATATCCGCCGGAGTTTTCCAAATTTCGTTATGCGGTAACTTCGCTGTGCATACGAACGTTTGAAACAATATATAATCAATGCCCGGAGCTGCAAAACAGGATACGGCTGTTCCTTTTAAACCTTGCTACACCAAAGGATAATTTTATGAAAAGAATATATGCAAATACGCCGTTTTTAAAGGCATAAAAATAAAATAAGCCGCCCGACGCGCTGAAATGCGTCGGACGGCTTGTTATTTATTTATTACTGTGCCTTTATTGTTCTTACCTTGTATACACCGTCTACGGCGGATATTCTCTGTTCCAAATCATCCGGAACGGAATCCACATCAACTATTGTGTAGGCATTGTCTTTTTTGCTCTTGTTCATCATATTTACGATATTAATATTTTCGTCCGCAAAAATTTTCGAGAATGCCGACAGCATATTCGGGATATTCTTGTGCGCCACGGTTACGCGGTATTTGCTCTCCATAGCCATTTCGCAATTCGGGAAGTTAACCGAATTTCTGATGTTACCGAAGCACATAAAATCGGAAAGCTCATTTGCCGCCATAACAGCGCAATTGTCCTCCGACTCGGGTGTCGACGCACCAAGGTGCGGAATGTTTATCACATTATCCATTCCCAGAGTCTCCTCCGACGGGAAATCCGTTACATAGCAAGCAATTTTGCCGCTTGCAATTGCAGCTTTCAGCGCGTTGTTATCAACAAGGCCTCCGCGTGCAAAGTTCAAAAGGCGCGTTCCGTTTTCCATACAGTCAAAGAGTTCCTCATTCATCATGCCCTTTGTTGCATCGTTCAGCGGAAGATGCATTGTAATATAGTCGCACTGCGAAACCATCATTTTGATATCGGCGGATTTCTTTACCGCTCTTGAAAGTCCCCATGCGGCATCAACAGAAATATACGGATCATAACCGATAACTTTCATTCCGAGAGCGGCGGCAAGGTTTGCCACCTTAACGCCGATAGCGCCGAGTCCCACAACTCCGAGAGTTTTGCCCTTAATCTCCGGGCCAACAAAAGCGCTCTTGCCTTTCTCCACAAGCTTGCCGACATTTTCGCCCTCGCCGGCAAGTGTTTTTGCCCACTGAATACCGTCCACAATTTTTCTGGACGAAAGCAGCAGACCTACAAGCGTAATCTCCGCAACCGCGTTTGCGTTCGCGCCCGGGGTGTTGAAAACAACAATTCCCTTTTCGCTGCATTTGTCAAGCGGAATATTGTTTACACCGGCTCCGGCTCTTGCAACCGCCTTGAGCGATTCGGGGAGCTCCATTTCGTGCATCGAAAAACTTCTGAGTATCACAGCGTCCGGATTTTCGCTGCTGTCCGTTATATTAAATACATCGCCGTCAAGCAAGTCAAGCCCGCATTTGGCAATTTTATTGAGTGTCAAAACCTCATACATTTAAGGTTACCTCCTGTTATTTGTTCTCTGTTTCAAATTTCTTCATAAAATCAACGAGAGCGGCAACGCCTTCTGTCGGCATTGCGTTGTAAATGCTGGCTCTCATACCGCCGACGGTTCTGTGACCTTTGAGGTTCACAAATCCTTTTGCGGCAGATTCTTTAATAAACTTGGCATTGAGTTCGTCATTTCCCGTTACAAACGGAACATTCATAAGCGAGCGGTCGCATTTATCCGCAACCGTTGCGCTGAACATATCGGAGCTGTCGAGATAATCATACAGCATAGCGGCTTTTTCTTCGTTAATTTTCTTCATAGCGTCGAGTCCGCCGAGTTCCTTTAACCAGTCGCAAACAAGCTTGCAGATATATATGGGATATGTCGGCGGTGTGTTAAACATCGAGCCGTTTGCCGAGTGTGTTTCATAGTTGAACATTGTCGGTGTGATATCCTTTGCGTTTCCGATGAGGTCTTCGCGGATAATAACCACCGTGAGTCCTGCGGGAGCCATGTTTTTCTGTGCTCCGGCATATATGATTCCGAACTTGCTTACATCAACAGGTTCGCTGAGTATGCACGATGACATGTCGGCAACAAGCGGAACATCGCCCGTGTCGGGGATTTCGCTGTACTTTGTTCCGTAAATCGTGTTGTTAAACGTGATATGGAAATAGTCGGCATCCTTTGTAAATGTGCTCTTATCCAGCTTGGGGATATATGTAAATGTTTTATCCTCCGACGAAGCTACGATATTTGTATCACCGTATCTTGAAGCCTCTTTGTATGCCTTTTTCGACCAAAGTCCGGTAAGCACGTAGTCTGCCTTGCCGCTCTTGTTCATAAGGTTAAGCGGAACCATTGCAAACTGGCTGGACGCGCCGCCCTGCAAAAACAGCACCTTATAGTTGTCCGGAATACTCAAAAGAGATCGTAATGATGCCTCGCATTCATCAATTATTGACTGAAATGCCGAAGATCGGTGACTCATCTCCATAACTGACATTCCCGAATCACCATAGCACAGCATTTCTTTCTGCGCTCTTTCAAGTACAGGTACCGGCAAAGCCGAGGGGCCTGCTGAAAAGTTGTAAACTCTGTTCATTACTTTCTCCTCCAATACAATATTAAAAATAAACGTGCGCATGCACGCTCAAAACGGCATTATTCTTATTTATTCACGCCGCCTTATAAGTATTCATTATATACCATATTTTTTCATTAGTCAACACATGATGACTCATTTCGGGCGATATTGTGAATTTATTATCAAAACGGTGTTAAATATATACCGCAATTATATCAAACACGGCGATTACACCAATAGGTATATTAATATAAACAGATATTTGTATTTCATTATTTATTGTTTGTTTTTTGTATTGAACAAAAACATACCGTTTGATATAATATATGTAAATTGAATACTCACACAGAGTGTCGTCTGTGCCGTTCGGGCACAGACGGTGAAAAGGGAAACGGGCGAGCTCCCCGTACGGTAAACAGCCGCTGTATATATCCGAGCGTATATGAGCCAAACGGCGAAAGCCGGTCATTGGGAAACTGAG
Source organism: uncultured Clostridia bacterium (assembly GCA_934463115.1). Lineage (GTDB taxonomy): Bacteria > Bacillota > Clostridia > UMGS1810 > UMGS1810 > CAKSIN01. Next base: position 127,039 of record CAKSIN010000001.1, on the reverse strand, counting down.
AAGACAGTGCACATATACAAAGATAAGCATACTATCTGTAGGATATGAGTCAGAAGACCTGCTCTGATATTGTTCCGTAAATCATGTCAATGAAGGAGCAATGTTTTTGAGCATATACATTTGGTATATGCCGATTTGTGATGCACGCATAAATACACTGTTGCGGCAATTTTCTTTAAAAAAGAGAATTGCCGCATTTTTATTGCAAAAATTATGCCGCACACCGGCTTTACATATATATAATAAAAACGGAGGAATTCAGATGAAAATTAACTTAAGAAAAAGTAAATTACTGTCATTGGCGCTGATTGTGCTTTTTGCACTCAACACGCTCTCGGTAACTGCGTTTGCGCTTGATGCTGACGGAACAATTTCAAATCCATATGTTATATCGAGCGCCGAACAGCTTCTTGAACTGAGCAAACTCGGCACGGTGGGATATGTTTCGCTTGATTCCGATATAGACATGTCGGAGATAAGCGGTGTAAATCATATCATTGATGAACTTGACGGCGTATTTTACGGAAACGGTCACAAAATTTCCAACCTGTCGCTTGAGGGCGGCAAAGGTTCAAGCAAATACTCGGACGGAGAGTTTGTTACCAATTATGTTGACACAGCGCTCATAGGAAAGCTCAAAGGAACCGTATGCGACCTTGTACTGGATAATTATTCGGTTACAGGCAACATAGATAACTACAACTGTGTAGGCTCTGTAGCTGCAGAAATACCCGTGGGAAGCGCAGCAAAAATTGACAATTGCATAGTAAACGGTACAATAAACGGCAGCACATACGCGTCAAATACGTTTATCGGAGCATTTGTCGGGCGCACAGACGGCTCGGTTGACAACAACACCGAACTTACAATAAACAACTGCGTAAGCAATGTTTCGCTTACCGGAGGCAAGAGCAATTATGTCGGCGGACTTATAGGCAGTGCACAAAATATAAGCACAATTGTAATCAGCAACAACGCAATAATAGGCAATTTTTCCGGAAGTTCCCATACCGCCGGCGGCCTTATCGGTTATATAAATTCGTACAAAGTTGCATTGGATATCAGCAACACATATCTCGGTTCAGAGGTCACAGGAAGCAAAAAATTCGGAGTCGCCTATAACCTTATGGCGCCGGAAACAGTCAAATGCTCCGAATTTTACTATGATTCCGAGAAAAATCCGGGTTCCTCTTGGTCGCCATTTGACATGCTCAACAAAGGCAGTGCAAGCATAACCGCAACTGCCAAAACAACTGCCGAAATAAAGGCTCTCGGGTTGGAAAGCTTTGAGGTTCGCAGCGGGGAATTTGACGACTATCCGGTTCCGGTGTGGACACCGTCAGAGCTTCCCGAACCGCCGGAGCCGTCGTTTTCGTGCAGCATAAAGTTTGAAGGAACAAAAGACGGTACGGTAACTCTTTACAAGGACGATATAAGCAATACAATTGAATCCGAAAACGGAATATACACACTCGGCGAAAAAGGTGAATACTTCTACACAGTAACGGATTTCTCGGATTATGAAGACATTACTGACGGGAAATTTACCGTTGGCGACTCTGATAACGAAACAACAAAAACAATATGGGTTCATCCCGTATACAAAACTGTAGAGCCGGACGGAAGCGGTTCTGCGGAGAACCCTTATGTAATTAAAAAAGCAAGCGAATTATGCACTCTTTCAAAACACATTGCGAACGGAGAAAAATCCGATTCGTATATAGTGCTTGAAAACGATATAACCGTGAACGATTCATGGACGCCCCTTGGTCTGAATGCAGCTTTTCCCTTTAAGGGCACATTTGACGGATGTGGTTACAGTGTTACTGTAACTGTTGATAATCCAAAGCTAAGCTATTTTGGTTTCTTCGGCTGTCTTGAAGACGCAAATATTAAAAACCTTACGGTAAACGGAGAAATTTATTGCAGCGAACCCGGATGCTTTGCAGGCGGTATTGCTGCAAGGGCGCGTGGGAATACAGTAATCGAAAACTGTATAAATAATGCGTCCGTATCCTCTCTTGCACGTTCGTACGCAAGTATCGGCGGAATTGTCGGCGGATACGATGACAATGTGGAGTATAGGTGGGAAGATATTTGCCTTAAAATCATAAACTGCGAAAACAACGGCATTATACTCACAACAGGCTCGGATCTCAACACATTTACCGGTGGTATCGTCGGTTCGAACAAAAACTGTGTGCAGCTTGATTCGTGTGCAAACAACGCGACAATATATTCTCCCGGCACATATGTCGGCGGTCTCCTCGGTCAGGCAGGAAGCAGAATGGGCGAATACGCTCCTCTGATAAAAGATTGCAGTGTCAATGCAGCCCTCGTCGGGAAAAAGAGCAAAACCTTCAGGCTGTACGGAAGCGGAAGTCTTTCCGCATCTTCAATTGTAAACAGCGGAAGTAATGATTATATCGACGAGGCCGAAATTACCGACTCACTTTTAGCCGAAGCGAACAAATACGCGGATATTATCGCAGTGCCGTCATCCTGCAAAGTCGGAGAAACAATCACGTTTATAAAAGACGGCGAATATGCCGACAGCGATATTTCTGTTTCATGCAGCCGCGGCGAAGCAGACATATCAAAGGGATACATAGAATATTCCGTTTTCGAAACAACGCTTGCCAAGCCCAATAAAACCGGAAAAATCATTACCGAAACGGCAACAATTCGTCTGAGCAACACCGACGGAAAATCAATTCGCAAGCCGGTAACAATAAATATATACCCGTCCGAATCAGACGGAGAAACAAGTGCGCGCCGCACCCTTATGAATACCATAGCAAACGGATATAAGGGCAAGTCCGATGATTGGACTGTATTCGATATGGCCGTTTACGAACGCCTCGGATTCGGAGACAACACAACCGACACCGAAAATTACCTTAACCTTACGGTAAATGAATTATCAGGTAACACTGCATTGGTTACAGACCGTGCAAAAGCCGAAATAATTTTTGCCGCTCTCGGAACAGACAGCAAAAATCTTACTGCGCTCGGAGACGAAAAATCATTTAACAATGCCGAAAAACTTCAGACTTCAAATCTCGGAAACAGTCATTACAGCGCACCGTGGATTCTTCTTGCCGAAGATGCCGGAAATGTTGAACTTACAGATTCGCAGCGTGAAAAAATGATAAAGCTCCTTATTGACGCGCAGGGTGAAAACGGTCTCTTTTACTCTACATGGGGCGGAGAGAAATATGACGATGTAGACACAACCGGCACTGCGCTTGCGGCTCTTGCACGGTTTGAAGGCAACAACGATGATGTTGATTTATTTATAGAAAAAGCGCTGGAAGGTCTCAGCATGGTTCAAGGCAGCGATGCCTCTTTCGGAAATATAAACTCCGACGCGATGGTTATTACAGGTCTTGCCGCTCTCGGAATTGACATTAAGTCCGACAAACGCTTTATAAAGAATAAAAGTACTCTCGCCGATGCAATAATGCTTTATGTTAATGACAGCAAGACGGGATTTGCATACGGTTATTCCGACGGAGAAAAGGGAGAAAAGGCACAAGCCCTCGCAACAGAGCAGGGATTCAGAGCACTTATTACCCTTGAACAGCTTGAAAAATCCGAGTCGTTTAACGTATACACTCTGAAATCGAAAGACGGGGAACACGCGGCATCGCAGATTGAATCAAAACCGTTTGAATCAAACGGCAGCGGAACCGTTGAACTGCCCGAAGATGTAACAATTGACGACGGCGGAAGCGGTGCAAAGTCAAATATTTCTGTAGTATTATCGGTTATTTCCGACAATGAAACCGAGTGGCTTTCGAAAAGCGTTACTATGCCAAGCGGCGCAACGGCAGCAAATCTTTTGAAAAAAGCATTTGCCGACGCAGGTATAACTGCCGTTGGCATTAACAACGGTTATATTAAATCCGTAACAAAGGGAAATGTCACGCTTGCTCAATTTGACAAAGGCCCTAACAGCGGCTGGCTCTACAAGGTAAACGACAAAGCACCGAACGTGGCAATAACCGACTTTAAGCTCAAAGACGGCGATTCACTCGTTCTTTACTACACAAATGATTACACGACGGATGACAGCATAAAGTGGTCGGGAAGTTCCGGCGGTTCGTCATCATCATCAAATGTAACGGTTAAATTCAATACGAACGGTGCAAGCGAGATTAAGAGTATTACTGCGGCAAAAGATACAACAATATCCAAGCCCGACGATCCGGTACGCGACGGATACACATTTGCCGGATGGTATACGAACGAGGAGTTAACAACGAAATTTGACTTCTCCGCCAAAGTTACCTCAAGCATCACTCTGTATGCAAAATGGGATAAAAATGATGAATCCCAAAACGGCGATACAACCGACTTCGCAAATCCGTATTCTGATGTTATAAACAGTTCGTGGTATTACGTATATGTGGTATATGCTGCAAAGAATAATATCATGAACGGTGTATCCGATACAGAATTTGCCCCCGATATGAACCTTACACGCGCCATGTTTGTTACTGTTCTGTACAGAGCAGACGCAAGCCCGAAAGCCGGAAAAACATTGTTCACCGATATTTCGGACGACGCATGGTATGCGGATTCCGTTTCGTGGGCAGCCAAAAACAAAATTGTAAACGGTGTATCCGATACGGAATTTGCTCCCGATATGAATATAACGCGCGAACAGGCGGCAACAATTCTTATGCGTTACGCGCAGTATAAAGGCGAGGATATATCATCCGGAGACAACTTTGATATTTCTTCATTTACAGACAGCAGCAGCATATCGCAATACGCAACAAGTGCAATACGCTATGCCGTTTCTAAGGGGTATATAAACGGAAAGGGAGAATCTCTTATCTGCCCGACCGATAATATAACCAGAGCTGAAGCCGCAGCACTTATTATGAGATTTTGTGAAAAATAAATCTGATAAAGTGTGTATGAAAACATAGCTTAACGCAAAATGAGCCTCCAAAAAGCTTAGCTTTTTGGAGGCTCATTTTAATCAGAAAAACGACATCTGGCTGCTCTCAGGCATTCCGTCAAGTATTCCGGAGCTGCGCATAACCTCAAGAACGGTTTTGTTTATCCCCGAGCGTTGGCGCAAATCCTCTATTGAGTCAAATTCTTCCTCTCCGCGTGCGTCCGTAATGCTCTTTGCGGCATTCGTTCCCACTCCGGGGAGCGCGTTAAGAGGCGGAATAATGCCAGTCTCTGTCGGCAAGAACTTTGTTGCGTCGGATTTGTACAAATCTATTTTGTCAAATGTAAGTCCGCGCGAATACATTTCCACAACAACCTCAAGAATAGTTATCATATTCTTTTCTTTATCGGTAATATCCTTTGCGGCTTCCTTTGCCTCAAACATCTTCAGATTCTCGCGTGCTTCTTCCTCTCCGCGCGCCATAATCTCGGAATCAAACTCATCGGCACGAACGGTAAAATACGCGCAGTAAAATTCCTTGGGATAGTGAACCTTGAAATATGCAATTCTGTATGCACTCGTTACATATGCCACGGCATGAGCCTTGGGGAACATGTATTTTATTTTTTTACACGACTTAATATACCAATCGGGCACATTGTTTTCGCGCATTATCGCCTCAAATTCCTCGCTGAGTCCGCGCCCCTTTCGCACACTTTCCATTATCTTGAACGCTTTGGCATTTTCCACGCCGTGGTGGATAAGATACACCATGATATCGTCTCGCGTACAGATAGCGTCTTTCAGCGTGCAGATACCCTGGCGCACAAGTTCCTGCGCGTTTCCGAGCCAAACGTCGGTACCGTGAGACAAACCGGATATTCGCACAAGCTCGGCAAAGGTTGTCGGCTTGGTGTCTACAAGCATCTGACGTACAAATTTTGTTCCGAATTCCGGCACGGCAAATGTACCGACCGGGCTGTTTATCTGCTCCGGAGTAACCCCGAGAGCCTCCGTGCCCAAAAACAGACTCATTGTGTCCTTATCGCCCATGGGAACGGTTCTCGGATCGATTCCCGTGAGGTCTTGCAGCATTCGGATAACCGTAGGATCATCGTGTCCGAGTATATCGAGTTTGAGCAGGTTCGAATCTATGGAGTGATAGTCAAAGTGCAGAGTGATTACTCCGCTTTCTTTGTCATCTGCCGGGTGCTGAATCGGCGAAAACTCATGCACATCGCGCGATTTCGGCACAACGATTATTCCGCCGGGGTGCTGACCTGTGGTACGCTTTACCCCTGTGCATCCCTGAACAATCCTCTCTATCTGTGCGTTGGTTACATACTGCCCTTTTCCGTCGAAGTATTTCTTCACATATCCGTATGCCGTCTTTTCCGCAACGGTACCGATTGTACCGGCTCTGAAAACGTGGGTTTTTCCGAAGAGCTCCTCTATATACTTGTGTGCCCTCGGCTGGTAATCTCCAGAAAAGTTAAGGTCAATATCCGGCTCTTTGTCTCCGCTGAATCCCAAAAAGGTTTCAAACGGAATATCGTAGCCGTCCTTAATCATCTTTTCGCCGCATTCCGGGCAGTCCTTGTCGGGCATGTCGCATCCGCTCGCCTCGCTGCCGTCCGTTATAAATTCGCTGTGCTTGCATTTCGGGCAGACATAGTGCGGGCAGAGGGAGTTAACCTCGGTTATATCACTCATGAAAGCCACAAGCGACGAACCGACAGAACCTCTGGAACCAACCAGATATCCGTCACTGTTTGATTTGCGGACAAGTTTTTGCGCAATAACATAGAGCACGGAGTAGCCGTTGCTGATAATTGAATTGAGCTCAACGTCTATCCTGTCCTTTACAATTTTTGGCAAATCATCGCCGTAGATTCTCTTTGCCTTTTCATATGTACTCGAACGGAGAATTTCGTCCGAGTTCGGAATCTCCGGCGGCGCCTTGTCCGGCGGAACGGGAACAATCCCATCGTCTATCATATCGGCAATTTTGTTCGTGTTTTCGATTACAACCTCGCGCGCCAGTTCATCGCCGAGGTAATCAAACTCCCTCAGCATCTCCTCGGTTGTCCTTAAATACAGCGGCGGCTGAAAATCCGCGTCGTCATAGCCCTGACCTGCCATGAGCACGCGGCGGAAAATCTCATCCTCCGGGTTTAAGAAATGCACGTCGCATGTTGCAACGGTCAGCTTGTTGTGGCGGCGGCCGAATTCAATTATCGTTTTGTTAATGTATTTCAAATCTTCAACCGACGACACAGTTCCGTTGCGGAGCATAAAGTTATTGTTTCCGAGAGGCTGTATTTCCAGGTAGTCGTAGAACTTAACGATACTGTCTATCCCGTCATAATCAAGGTTGTAAGGGCTGTCCACTATTGCCCGGTACAGCTCGCCCGCCTCGCATGCCGAGCCGACAATGAGCCCCTCGCGGTACTGCTCCAAAAGGCTCTTGGGTATTCTCGGCCGTTTGTAAAAATAATCAAGATGCGATTTTGATATCAGATTGTACAAATTCCGCATACCCTTTTGCGTTTTAACAAGTATGATGCAATGATATGTTTTGAGCGATCTGATATCCGCTTTTCCTGCAAGAGCCGTATTCACGCTGTCAAGGTTTGTTATTCCCTTTTGTTCCAGTATTTCAAGCAGATTCAGAAAAACCTCGCCCGTTGCCGCCGCGTCGTCTATAGCGCGGTGATGATTTGCAAGCTTAACCTGAAAATGCCTCGTTAATGTGTCGAGCTTATAGTTTTTTGTTCCCTCCACAGTGCAGCGCGCAAGCTCAAGCGTGTCGAGCACGGTAAACGGAAATTCCATTCCGTTGTCCGACGCGGCTTTTTTGATAAACGATGTGTCAAATGTTGCATTATGCGCCACAAGCACGGCATCGCCGGCAAAATCATAAAACATTTTCACCGCGTCGGCCGTTATCGGAGCGTCCGCAACCATATCGTCGGTTATACCGGTAAGCTCGGTAATGTGCTGGGGTATATGCTTTTCGGGATTGACAAATGTCTGAAATCTGTCTACTATCTCTCTGCCGCGCACACGCACCGCACCTATTTCCGTAATCTTTTCCCTGTCCGGCTGAAGCCCGGTTGTCTCGATATCAAAAACCACAAACTCCGAGTCGAGATCCTGCCCTTTTGAGTTTTTAACAATCTGAGAGCTGTCGTTTACAAGATAGCATTCCACACCGTATATCACCTTGATTGAATCCCCGGCGGCATGCATAGCGTCTGGAAAAGCCTGAACATTTCCGTGGTCGGTAATGGCAACAGCCTTGTGCCCCCATGCAGCGGCGGTTTTGACAAGTGTTTTAACATCCGTCATACCGTCCATTGTGCTCATCTTTGAGTGCATATGCAGCTCAACGCGCTTTTCGGAGCTGTTGTCTGTGCGCATGTGTTTTTTTGCCTTTACCATATCGTTTACAAGAATTGTATTTTCTTTGGAAAAGCTGTCGTACTGAACGCGCCCTTTTATCTTTACAAACATACCCTTTTTTATGTTCGACAAAATCGCCTTTGCCTTGTTCTTGGGCAAAAATGCCTTGCATGTGTATGCGCTTTTGTTATCGGCTATTATGAATGAGAGCAGCGTTTTTTCGCTTTTGAGCTCACGCGAATCCAGGGTTATTATATCGCCGCAGGTTACAACAATTCCGACATCCTCCGTTATGTCCGAAATTGCAACCGGGGTATCTCCCGATATATCTTTGCCGAGGATTGCCGGAGTATCGGCCGACACTTCCGCCTTGGGTTCGGCAACAGGTGCCGGTGCACTTACGGATATATTTTTCAGTGTTTCGGCTTTGCGCCTTTCAAGCGCCCCCTCGTCGCAGTCGTCCTCAAACACAACACGGACATCGGCTTTCAGCTGGCTTTTTATTAGTTTTTGCAGTGTTTCGGCACAGTTCAGTGAATTAAGCATATCCACACCGTACATGCAGTGAACGGTAAGCACGCCATCTGCATACTCGGCTGTGCTGTCTTTAAACAAATGGCGGACGCCATGTATTATTTCATTCACATAAAACACAAGATTTTTGTAATACAGGTTTATATCTATTTCATCTATCGTAATATTTTCGTATTTAATCCGCAGAATAAATTCATTGAGTTTGTAGTGCGAGCGGACAGCCGCCTTGTATTCTTCAATTACATTATACGGTACAAGGTTTTCGCTCACCACTGTGACCGACATTTTCCTTTCGCCGGACACGGCATTTGTGCTGTATATCACAGTATCGGCAAGCTCCGCCGGCACCGGTACGTCCTTTATTATGCTGTCAAGTTTGTACATCGTCGGTGACATTTGTTATGCTCCTTACATTTCTTCTATTTGTGCCTTCAGTTCATCAAAAAGTCTGTCCTCCGGCACTTTTTTTACTATTTTTCCTTTTTTGAATATAAGTCCCTCGCCTTTTCCGCCTGCGATTCCTATATCCGCCTCTCTTGCTTCGCCGGGGCCGTTTACGGCGCATCCCATTACAGCCACGGTTATCGGCTTATTTACGGTTGTCAGGTATTCTTCCACCTTTTTTGCAAGGGGAATCAGACCGATACACGTTCTTCCGCAGGTCGGGCAGGATATAAATGTCGGCGAATCGTTTCTGAGTCCGAGTGATTTAAGAATCTCCTTTGCAACAATAACTTCTTTGACAGGATCATCGGTGAGAGACACACGTATTGTATCTCCGATACCCTCTGCAAGCAGCGTTCCTATTCCCACGGCAGATTTTACCGTTCCCCCGAGAAATGTACCGGCTTCGGTAACACCGAGGTGCAGCGGATAATCATATCTTTCGTGCATTATGCGATACGCCTCTATTGTCTTTTTTACATCCGACGCCTTGAGCGAAACAACAATATCGTCAAAGTCATATTTCCTGAGCATTGAAATATGTTTCTCTGCGCTCTCGACCATTGCCACGGGAGTGGGGGAACCGTACTTTTCCAAAAGTTCACGCTCCACCGAGCCGCTGTTTACGCCGATTCGTATCGGTATACCCTTTGATTTCGCCATTTGGGCAGCAAGTCGCACACCCTCTTCGGAACCGATGTTGCCGGGGTTGATTCTGACCTTGTCCACCCCTGACTCCATACTTTTTAGGGCAAGCCGATAATCAAAATGAATATCTGCGACAAGCGGAATATGAATGCGAGATTTAATATCGGATATAGCCGCAGCCGCTGATTCATCAGGAACCGCAACGCGGATTATGTCGCAGCCGACTTTTTCGAGAGAGAGAATCTGTTCCACAGTTGCGTCTGCATCCGATGTTTTGGTATTGCACATTGACTGAATGAGTATTGGGCTTCCTCCGCCTATATATTTATCTTTAATTTTAATTTTTTTCGTCATGACACGACCGCCTTTAAATTATTAATATCAGTATAACACACATTCGGAACATAGACAAGTCTGCAAAATGAATTTTGTCAAATTTGTTTTCGGAGCGTTACGATTTTAACGCAAATCATTTAATGCGATTTATATAACAATAGTGTCAAATTTGTAAACGAGTGCAAAACTATTTACAAGTGCCCGATTTTGTGATATAACTAAGAAAAACAATTAACGGAGGGATAAAATGCGCAATTATGAAAATATGAAAAAAGTAGGCGAAAATATGCAGCCGCAGCGCTCATATTACATTCCGTACGACAGCCTCGAAAAAGCTCTTGCCGGAAACAAAAACGATTCGCCGTATTACAAACTCCTTAACGGAAAATGGGGATTCAACTTTTACGAAAGTGATTTGGATGCCGACATAAATGCAAAGCCGGAAAACACAATAGACGTTCCCGGTCAGTGGCAGTGCTACGGATATGAAAACCCAAACTACACAAATGTCAACTATCCGTATCCCGTGGATCCGCCGTATGTGCCGGACATTAACCCGTGCGGTGTATACTCCACGGAATTTGAGATTTCGGACGAATGGGACGGACGTGAAACGTACATTGTGTTCGAGGGCGTATCGCCGATACACTTTGTGTATGTGAACGGAGAATATGTCGGATATGCGACAGGCTCACACATGCAGTCGGAATTTGACATAACCGGATTTATTAAAAAAGGCAAAAACACTCTTGCGGTTAAAGTTCTGAAATGGTGCTTTGCAAGCTACATGGAGGATCAGGATTTCTTTCGCATGAGCGGAATATTCCGCGATGTATATCTCCTCTCGCGCGAAAAGGGGCATATAAAAGATGTCGTTATTAAAACAGACAATAACAAACTTAATGTGTCCGAGAAAAATTATGTAGTGTTTGACGCCGACGGCAACGAACTCAATTCCATTGACGAACCCATTCTTTGGAATGCGGAAAATCCGTATTTATACACCGTTGTGGTATGCGGCAAAACGGAATATTTGCCGTTCAAAGTCGGATTCCGTGATATAAAGATAAGTGAAAAAGGATTGTTCATAAACGGTGTTTCGGTTAAACTTAAGGGAATAAACCACCACGACACTCATCCGCGCTTCGGGTATGTGGAAAGCGACGAATTTCTGCGCGACGAACTTGTTAAGATGAAATCGCTCAATATCAACTGCATCCGTACATCGCACTATCCGCCGAGCCCGTACTTCCTCGATCTGTGCGACGAAATGGGATTCTATGTGATAGATGAGGCCGATATTGAAACCCACGGATTTGCAACATCTCACCTCAACGGATACCCCAAAAATTATGCCGTAAATGACTGGATTTGCAATGATCCGGCATGGGAAAAGGCGTTTGTGGACAGAGTGGAACGAATGATTCTGCGCGACCGCAATCATGCAAGCATAATCATGTGGTCTATGGGCAACGAGAGCGGATTCGGCAGGAATCATGCGGCAATGCTTGATTATACCGAGAAAACCGATCCGTCACGTCTGCGCCATTTTGAAAGCGCAAACACCGTTGCCGACATGGCGAATGTGAGCCTGCGCAGCAAAATGTACACATCGTGCGACGACCTCGACAAAATTCAGGAAGACTTTGATCAGCGCCCGCTTTTCCTTTGCGAATACTCGCACGCAATGGGCAACGGTCCCGGAGATGTGCGCGACTATGTTGAGCGGTTCTACAAATACGACAAGCTCATCGGCGGATGTATTTGGGAATGGGCAGACCACACCGTGATAGAAGACGGTGTTCAAAAATACGGCGGCGACTGGAACGAAGCTACGCATGATGCTAACTTCTGCTGTGACGGACTTGTATTTTCGGATCGCAGCTTTAAAGCCGGTACATACAATGCAAAATACGCATACCAGAATTATGCTGTTAAGCACACGGGCAAAACGCTTGAAATAACCAACAGATTCGACTTTACAAACCTTGGCAAATACACGCTCACTCTTGCGCTGTTTGCAGACGGGGAGAAGATTGAGTCGAAGGAATACCGCCTTGACCTCGAGCCGCACAAAAAGGCTAAAATCGAGATACCGTTCAATATTCCGAAAACATGCAGATATTCTGTGGTTCTGCGCACCGTTCTTTCCGACGAAAGCGGCAATGAACTCGGATTTACGGAGCACGATATGAAGGTTGCGGCAAACAGGATTACCACAGGCGCTCCGCTTAATGTAACGGATAACGGACGCGAATTTGTGGCAGAGGGCAGCAACTTTAAATATGTGTTCTCCAAGCTCCACGGCGGATTTACATCCATAACAAAAAACGGGAAAGAGCAGATATGCGCTCCGGTTCGCCTCACGGCATGGCGCGCGCCCATGGATAACGAACGCCACAACAAAGAAAAATGGGGATATTTTGAGGACAACATAAGCGCCGAAAACCTCAACCGCCTGTTCTCAAAGGTGTATTCCGTTACCGCAAAAGGCAACAAAATTGTGCTGAGCGGCAGTCTTGCCGGTGTGGCAAGAAGACCGTTCTTCCGCTTTAAGTCGACATACGAATTCTTTGACGACGGAACGGTTAAGATATCGTTAAACGGTGACATAGCCGACAAAGTTCGCTTTGAATACCTGCCGAGACTCGGCTATGAATTTACATCACCGGTTAAAAACGACACCTTTACCTACTACGGCAAGGGCGAAATGGAAAACTATGTTGACATGATTTGCCACGCAAAAACCGGAATGTACACAAGCTGCGCAGACGACGAGTATGTTAACTACGCTGTACCGCAGGAACACGGAAACCACACCGGAGTTAAAATGCTCAGAATGGGTGCCGGGATTGAGTTTGCAACAGACGGTGTCTTTGAAATAAATGTTTCTTCATATACATCGGATGCTCTGACAAAAGCACTCCACACCAATGAGCTTGAAAAGAATGGCTGCACAAACATCCGCGTAGACTACAAAGATTCCGGAACAGGTTCGCACAGCTGCGGCCCGGATTTGATTGAGGACTACAGATTAAACGAAAAGAAAATATCATTTACATTTTATATAAGATAATTTCAGAACCGGAAAAAACCGCGCAACGATTGATAGTGCGCGGTTTTTTCTTAAAATTCTTTACTTAACAGAAAATCTGCTATATGCATTGTTTTGATACCCTCATAATTTCCGCCGGCAAAGTTATCCGTTGTTAAAAGGTATTTGGGATAATTATCCCGTATTTCGAGCAGTCGGTCGTATTCTCTTTTTTCGGTTTCCTCGGTTTTGATTTCTTTTGTTACCTGTACATAGATTTTGTCCCCTTGTTTTTCGGCAACAAAGTCTATCTCCCCATTAGCGGTTTTACCTATGTTAACCGAGTAACACCTGCGGCATAATTCAAGATATACTACATTTTCAAGCATTGCAGCTACAGATGTTGATTTGTAGCCAAGAACGCTATACCTTAGTGCCGTATCCGCAAGGTAAAATTTTTCTTGTGTTTTTAAAAGCTCTTTGCCTTGTATATCATACCTTGAGCAACGGTGCAGGATATATGCGCTTTCCAATTTTTCCAGATAACTATAAACGGTTTCGTTATCTATTGTTCTGTGCTCGCTTTTTAAATAGTCGGATATTGATTTTGCAGAAAAAGTTTTACCGACATTATCAAATGCGAATCTCACTATACGCTCAAGCTGGCCAACCTTTCTAATCTGATTTCGCTTTACTATATCAGAAAATATTGTAGAATTATATATATCCCTTACAATAGTATATACTTCATCTTCTGTATACTCCTTAAGATGCGTTGCCGGGAATCCGCCGAGTCTGATATACTCGGCAAGTTCGCTTTTTGTATCCGTAACGGTCGAAAATTCCTTTTTAAAATCAATATACTCCGAAAAGGAAAGAGTGTAAATACGGAATGCAATATATCTGCCGGTAAGGTATGTTGCAATTTCTGACGACATCATACGGGAGTTTGAACCGGTTACATAAATATCAACGTTATAATCCGAAGCGAGAGAATTTACTGTTTTTTCCCAATGCTTTATTTCCTGAACCTCATCTAAAAATATATACGTTTTTCCGGCAGAAGAAATTTTACCCTTAATTTCGGTAAACATTTCTTTTGCGGTCATATCCTCGTATTCCATCGAATCAAATCGATAGTTTAAAATTCTCTCATCGGGAATACCTCGTTTTTTTAATTCTTTTATAATCATTTTTAAAATGGTAGATTTTCCGCAACGTCTGACACCGGTCAGGATTTTTACAAACGGTGCATCTGCATATTTCATTATTCTATCTACATACATAGGTCTGTAAATCATAATTGGCACCTCCGTTTTAGTGTATTATACCGCAACTTTTAAAATAAGTCAATAGTTTTGCGATTATAACCGCAAAACTATTTGCATATAGCTAAAACCGCGCACCGATTGATAGTGCGCGGTTTTTTTATTTTACAAATATTTTTATTGAGTTATTTCGACCAGCCGTTTATCCCCGTTCCATGAAACATCGCATCCAAGTCCTTCTGCTACGGCGCGAACAGGCACGAGTGTTCTGTCGGACAAAATAAACGGTGCGGTGTCCAAAATAATCTGACTGCCGTTCACATACATAAGACGGCTGCCGATTGTCATTTGAACTTTTCTGTCACCGCGTGTACCGGTTACGGTTTTTGTGGACGAATCCCAGTCTACATCGGCACCGAGCTGTTCAAAAATCTTTCGCATAGGCACCATTGTACGGCCGTTGTATATAACCGGTGTCCTGTCGAACGACACAGCTTCATCGGATATATTCACAGACACATCATCGGACGGCGCCGAAATATTTATCTGTGCGCTTGTATTCAGCGTCTGACCGTTGGCAAAGGTAACCGCCGCGCTTAGAGTATGTGTTCCGACATATGCCGAAGCATCGGCATACACGGTAAACGGAGCCTCGCCCGACATACCGATAAAGTTGCCGTCTATGGAGTATGTTACGCTTGCTGCGTCCGTTCCGAATCTGTGAGCATAGCACGAAACCGGGAACACCGTGTTTACAATTGTTCCGTTTTCAACAGGTCTGTAACACAAATCCACATTATTGTTGAAACTGCCCTGTATAAATCTGCCGCCCTTTGTATACAGCTGATACACATTGTTCTTTACAGGACTGCCCGACAGGCTGTAGTCATTGCTTTCGCCGTTTATAAATGCATCGAAATATGCTATCGCTTTAACCTGTGGGTAAACCATAGGCAAATACGAATAATATTCTTTGATTCTCTTTAGTGCAAAATCGGTGGTGTTTTCACCGCTCGGCAAAACACGGTGGCTTGTGCCGCACTCCGATATGATGATTGGCTTTCTGTTGCCGTACTTTTCAACAAGGTCTTTTATTGCAAGGACGGGATCCGATCCGTCTCCTGCCTTGAACAATATATCATTGTCCGCCACGTGCGCGGGATCTGCGAGAAAATGCGGCTGCGCATACAGCGACACTCCAACCCAATCCACATATTCATCACCGGGATAAAAATCATCGGCATTGATATACCAACCCGAAACGTGATTCGGACTCCACACCATGGCAACATTTGCGTTGCGCGACTTAAAAAACTGCGAAACATAGCGGTATGCGTCCTTGAATTCATCGGGTGTTGCCTGATTTGTCCACACATCAAATTCGGCGGCAAAACGCAGATACACGGGAACCGAGCTGTAATTTGCAAATGCATCCGACAGTTCCGAAAGGTATGATGTCAGATTTCGGATATTGCGCATGTCACCGCCCTCATTCGGGCAATTAAGCGCAAACTCCACAGCACATCCGCGCTGTTTTGCCGTTTGCAGCACATTCAGATTGGATGCAATAAGGCTGCGCCCCAGTTCCTGATATGTGAGTATCAGCGATTCGTTCGGTGTGATGCTCTGTGTATTGCATGTTCCGTACAAAACTCCGTTTTGTTTTTCGTTTTTTGCACCGTAGTATGTCGGCGCAGCCGCGTCGGTATACATTGTAATGCGCGGTGTGTATTGCAATGCACGTGCCTTGGCGCCCTTTGAATATTCCCAGTATGTACCGCCGCAGCTGTCCGCGTAATTTTGAAATTCACTGAATACGCGGCCGCTGTTTTCGTAGTCGCCGAGAGCCGCATACGACATTGCAACCTGGTTGTAGCGCGACACCATGATTTCCTGCTTTTCTTTGCCCTCGGGCGCACCTTTCATTATTTCGAGAATCTGACTTCCGTAATTAATCAAGTCGTAATGATTCCCGGACGACAGTGCCGCCTCATACTTTGAGTTTACCGGCCATAGCGCTTTCGGATAGTTGTACGCACCCGCTGCCTGCGGAATAATCAACGCGATAATGCAGACGGGTGTTAATAATGCTTTTTTTAATCGTTTAAACATATTTTTCTCCCCTTTGATATATTTGTTTGTGTTGAGTATAACACATATTAGGGTTTGTGGCAAGTGGGTATTAGTTTATTTGTATATTTTCAGATACACAAAAATACCATTTGATATATCCTCCACCAAGCCGTCCCACACAAGTGTGAATGGGTTAGAGGCCATGCCTTCGGGTTTTGGTATTGTCAAATTCGGAAATCATTATCCTTCTATTATGACCGTCTGTAAAAGCCTAAAAAGCAGATTCCAAGCGAATTTACTTGTTCATATATTTGTATAACTTACTATAGTGATTTGTTATCAAATTAAAATATTTATATCTTTTTATTCTATATTGACTATTTCTGCCTTGCCAAACGGTTTCAATGACAAAATATTATCAAGCACAAAAATCTTGACATACTTCATATCATCATGTACTGAAATGCTCGCTGTATACTCAACATCCCCATCACATTGTATATCGGCAATATCAATCAGTTTACCATTTTCATTATATGCCGCTATGATAATAATTCCATTGTCAATTTCTTTTACGCACGAAAGTGAGAATTTGTATTTGTTTGATGAAGTCAACTTTTTATAAGACGTTGCTGTCAAACATTCATTTTCTCCATCACTCGGCAAATCAGGATAAATACCATCATCTAGTGTTGTGAATGATTTAATTTCTCCGTCCTCTGTCATTTGGTATTCGTATTCAGTAGCCGAATCAAGCATAACTTCAACACGATACTCACCACCGCCATGCTCTGTATTGGTAACATAAACTTCTTCCGGTTTGTTCTTCTTCCAATATCTCACATACCTTACTGTTCCGTTTTCGCCGCTTTCGACACTTCCACCAAGTGTTGCAAAATTAGGTCCGATGTTTTCAGCATCATATGTTTGTGCGTTCACGCTTGTATCAAGACTCTCTATATCCATTGTCACAACTGAATTTTCGGTAACTATAAAGCTTGTTCCCGTAACTTCCTCATCATTGACATATATGGCATCCACGGCATAATTTTCATTTGCCACGGCATTCACCTGTACTTCTTCGCCATCTTTTGCTCTGATTGAATCGGATGCGCTAAATAACGCCGTCCGCAATTCGCCTGATGTTTGTTCATCTATATTTACAACCGATGCAAACACGTTTTCACTAGCGACAACCTCTACCGTATACTCCGGCATCTTGGGAGCAAATATCGCATAAATGTCGGTATCGCCCACCACCTCAAATGTTAAACCGTCAAGTTCCTCTCCATTGATATATATCTTATTCAGTACATAACCATTATCGGGCACAGCAGATATCGTCACTATCTCCCCATCAACTGCCTGCTCTTTGTCTGCCAAAACCGTTCCACACTCAATGTCCTTTGAAATTCTAATATCCTTGAGACAATTATAGTAAAGCTCAGGCAGACTACCGTTTTTTACAACCCACACCGCAGTTTCATCGGACTTAATATTATCCATACTCACATATGGGTTTAACCCAACTATATCAGTAAGAAATGTTGCTTGCTTCAGCTGACTTTTCCCACGTGAACTGCCGGTTGTATTTGTTACGGTGTTAGCTATAACGTCACTGTTGTAGTATGAATTCTCAATACTGTTGGATGCCGAGGTAATATATCCGCAAGCACCATTTCCATCACTATCAATTAAAATTTTATCTGCAATTGCAATAGCCCCCTTAAGTTCGCCACCATATCCCGCTACACCGCCTACGCAAATTTTGGCATTAGATTGCCCCTTTGCGCTCAAAATACCATCTACATTTGCAAAAACGCGATTAATTGTATAATAATCAGGATTCTTTGCAAAAATCACTTTATAATCTGTATAAGTGTCTTTTAATGATCTTAGATGTGGATATCCCTTATTAATACTTGCACTTCTATCCCATGCATCCGAAAAAATCGGAATTTCGCTCAAACTATTATAATGCATAACATTGGTAATAGTGCAGGAAGAACTACTACTTGCATACTGATGATATAAAGGCATCCAATATCCGTAGCAATTCGAAATTTTAATTGTTCCTGATGTAATTGCCCCTGCCGATGAATCCCCTATTGCCCCTACAATACTTGCTCTATCTGTATGATAACTTGTCGGCGAATATCCATTATTTGATGGCATATTGTCATAACAGTTAGTTATCACATTATAACAATTGCCAATCGCACCCACGAGCGCCACTATCCCTCCTGAGCGTCCATTGCTATTTTTAGCTACAATACAACCATTGTTATGACAATTACTAATATAATTTGATTTTTTCGCATAGGATTCGCCCATATATGCAGCGATTCCCCCAGCAGCTGCACTTGCTGAAATATTTCCATTGTTATATGAATTTGTAACTGATCCGGTTTCGAGTGAACAAACCACACCGGCTGCTGCTTCTGCTCCTAATATGTCACCGCTATTATAACAATCATTGATTTCACCACTGTATAATTCTGCGATAATACCGCCTGCCGAACTATAACAATATTTATCTACTATTTTTGCAGAGTTGCTACAATTTCGAATATAACCTCTCGCACGTGCTATTACACCTGCTACATATAAACTACCATTATTAACACATAAAAGTGATTTTTCAATTCTCAAATTATTAATAACAACACCGTCCCCTTGAAGAATAAATCCAGCATCTTCACCGGAAACATTCACATACATTCCTGATATACAATGATACCCTCCCTCAATGCTTCCATTAAATTGCTTTATTGGTTTCCAACTATTCTTCGGGGGAGTATTTTCCCAATTTTCTACCCTTGTTGGATCATTCAAATAAATATCGCTTTTAATTTCAACCGTATACCCGCGAAATGTAATATCAGTCGGAAGATTATTTCCAGATTTAATTGCCCCACTTGAAACATCTGATATCCACGACAACTCTTCAGGTGTTTTAATTACATAGGTTTTTGTGTTTGTATCATATTGGGGTTCTATTGATTTACCACTCCATATATGTACATCTTTATCATCACCCTTTTCCCACTTTGCATAAAGTTTCATGTCAGATTGAACAGTAGCAGAAAAATCGTAAGGTTTGGAAAGTGCAGAGTCGGTATACCATGTTGCTGTGTAACCATCCTTAGTGGGTAAATCAGACTTGTTTAATCGTCTATTAGCACGTATAGAGAGCTCAGTGAATTTTTTATCGACTAAAGCATATCCAGCGATACCGCCAAGTATGGAACCATCATTTGAAGTCGAAATAAGTGATTGTCCGTCATATTTACAATCTAAAATTTCTGCATCTTTTTCCATTTTACCAGCAATGCCGCCAATTGTATTTAGCCCGTTTCCTGTTGTATAAATGCTACTACCAAAATTATCATTGTCTATTGTCTTTATTTTACCATTTGTGAATTTTACTGTACATGCTTTAATTTTTCCTGAGGTATATCCACAAAGCCCACCTATACACGAGGCATTTGATGTTTGTATTTCATTGGCGAAATACGGCGCATTCACAGTACACCTGTAGGCTGTTTTCATCATATATCCGCACAGCCCACCAATCGAGAAACTACCTATTGTCGGAACAGTGCTAAACAATCCATCCTCGGTAGATACAACAGAGCAATCAATAATATCACTATCGGAGCGACCTACAATCATACCGGCATTGAAATTGCCTTTTTTCAGATTTATGCTACATTCATTAACATTGCACCCAATTATTTGTCCGCCGGCAGTCTCCCCGATTACAGCGCCGACATTGGATTCATTCTGTCCTCCGACAGACAGACTTGAAAGACTGCAATACGAGGCAATGCAATTTATGGTGTTGGTATTTAACGCATATCCTGCAACCGAACCGATTTTTACGGCATTAGTAGTGTCTATCCCCTCTATCGTGCCGGTTACAGAAAGGTTTTTTATCACGCTGTTCTTAGCACATCCGAAAAGTCCAATATAACCCTCGTTAGAATTCGTCACATACATATCAGACACCACGTAACCGTTTCCGTCAAAACTACCACAGAAGTACTGATTATCATTGCTGAATATACCTATCGGTTTCCATTCGTTATATCCGAGATTGATATTGTCTGTAAGCTTATAGTATTTATATTCCGGTGCCAATGATTGTGTATTAACCATATTTGCAAGATATGCGAGTTCTGCGGAATTCGATATCAGATACGGATTTTGTTCGCTTCCGTCACCGCCCGAAAAACTTGAGGCAACATCACTTTCCCAAGAACTTGCACCCCAAGTGGGGTATAGAGTTATATTTTTTGAAAACTTGTAATCAAGTCCAAGCTTATATTCCGGTTCAAGCGCCGACTTAGACTCTGACCAGCCTTTAAGATATGCAAATTCTTTAACAATTCCGTTTGGCATAGTCACGGTGTCACCATAGGTTATTGCCACATCAGGCACTTCACCGCGGCAATCACTTGTATCATATCTTATAGTGTATGTTTCCGGTTTCCACACAGCATACAAAGTTATTTTCGTATTTTTGGTGTATTTGTCTCCTGCCTTATATTGGGCACTAACAGCTGATTTGCTTGATGCCCAACCAAGGAATATATGACCTTTTTTAGTCGGTATTAAACTACTCAGAGTCAATGGAGTGTTTTGTATTTTTGTTTGCTCCGGCGGAGCATTGTTTCCACCATTGGCATTGTATGAAATCTTGTATGTATCGAAAAATTCAAAACTCGAGCACGATGCACCCCTCATCTCACCTGTATTTGTATTCCTTGCAGTCAGAGTTGCGTAATATCTGCCACTGTTTGAAACCGACAGAGTATATGACTTGTCATTCATGTTTATTGTGCGCCAAAATGAAATATTATCCGTAACCGCCAATTCATATTTATCCGCATTCTGAACACTGTTACGATAGAAAGTTACAGTTTTTCCGGTTTTGTCATACTTACGCGTCAGTGAAACATTACCTAAAGGGAAACAACTTATGCAGTCATTTATCCTATATGAAGAACCGGTCGGTTCCTTAGCTCCACAACTGCAATGCCTGTACTCAGCATGAGGGTGCTCCGAATAGTGATCATATTTCCAAGAATGTGTATGAGCAGCAGGTTTCGGCTCTGGCACGGACAGATCGCATGTACCATTCTTTACATACCAATACTTTTTTAAATTGCCAATTCTTTCATATTGATTTCCGCCTGGGAGATATGCATCAGTTATCGGCATAAGCCCCCTTTTTAGATGATAAACAGGATCTGCGACATACAAGATGCCATTTTCATAGCTTGTCGCAAGAACAGCGTGAACTATTCCGGAACCTGTTCCATATGTGTATATAACAACACCCTCTTTGTGATTATTCAGCAGTGAAACAAGTTGCTGCTTTTTTTCCACTGCCGAACCGCTGAAATATCCTGACGCAACAGATATTCCAGCATAAGAGAAAACATTTGACATACCACCACCCGCAGCTCTTGTTTCGGCGCGCACGGAATCGCCAGTAATGGAATTCCAATTTGAATTGCCATCAAGAATAGCCTTGCGTCTAAGCATCATTGCTGCCGAAAAATATGTACAAGTGGTACTGTGGCGCGGTTGTTTTAAAAAAACTTCACTGTCATCAATGTTTGCGGCAAGCACAACACTCTGCGGCAGTATAGTCACCATTATCGCCGCAGTTAGGAGCACGCAAACCACTTTATCTCTAATACGCATAACTTCATCTCCTAAAACATTTTAATTATTTTCAAAATCAATTAACTTTGCCTTGAATGGGTTTACCTTAACCAACTTCCTGTAACATCTATCGTAATACTGCCGATCTTCATCAGTTTTAAAATTCTTAAACAACTTACACGCAAAAAACATATACTCATCATTTGGTTTTCCGTTTTCGTTCATAATTCGCAGACATTTTTTTACTTGTTCTTTTGCTTCATCAATATTACCCAATTTTTCAAGAACTGTTGCATAGTTATATAGATACGCTGGCTCTTCATCGCATAAATATATTGTTTTTTTAGCGTACTCCGCCGCTTTTTTGTATTCACCACCACCGGCAAACAAACGCTGCATTTGATTATATATGCTTGCCTTTTGACTATCATTTGTAGCCATTTCTAGCACTTTATCAAAAAACGGAGTGATAAATTCCACTTTTTGATTTTCGATATCGTTTCTCATATAGCAGGATATCAAACTGCCCAAAACTTCATACACCACATCAAAGTTTTTTGTCGACAACAAATCAGGCAACATTGCCTCAAGCTTTGACATAGATTTTTGAGAACCGATAGCCGCAAGTGCGCATATTTTATTTCTATAATACTCATCGTTATTGTTCGGTAAATATTCCAAAAGTTTTTCCGCCGTTTGAATTCTGCCGGTTTGAAAAGCATAATGAAAAGCCTCCACTGGATTCAGAGATCCAAGCAGCATTTCCACATCCGAATCGCCATCCAAAACAGAGGTTTTGTTTCCTTCTGTTTGAGATGCAGGAAGATTGCACGATGAGCGAATCTCCAACAGCATTGTGTATATATCCTTAAGGCTCGGCGTTGACTCTGCCTTAAAATCTCTCTTTGCGCTTGCTTCAAAATATTTTGTTAAAGTACCTATCAAGATTGTATTATTTACTGACTGCTCAATATTGTCAAAGAATATGATGCGGTATGAATGTATATCAAACGGAAGCTCAGTGCCACTCTTTGCAATAATTACCAGCGATTTTTTTATCTCTATCCGCATGCCGAGTTCAAACATTACATTCGGATTTAGTCCTGTTAAATCAACCACACACATATCCGCACTGTGTAACAGTTCTATAATATCGCTGTTTATATCACCTGTTCCGCTTAATTTGTCAGCGCGTATCAGCTCCATGTCGTGCTGAATACAAACATATTTCAGTGTGTTTTCCATAAGGAAATCCGCCTGTTTTCGTTCATTCGACCTTTCTTCTCCTATTGGAGTTACAAAAAAACAAGTTCGTCTCATAAAATTCTCTCCTTAATGTTTTATCCGTTATTACAACATAATCAATATTATGTTGTATAAATCAAAAAAATCCGCGCAATTGTATCCACATAAACGCAGATTTGACGGATTTTTATACACATAAGATTAAATTATGCCATGGGAGTTTATGCGTATAACATCCATGGCTTGTTTTTTCATGTTCAATTTTTAATTTATTACATAATTCGACATTTTTCGACAAGAAAATTTAATGCAGTTAAAAGTCACGCAAAATTATTGACAAAAAATTAATAATCTGTTAAAATAAATTCAATAAGAAGCGAAAATTCGTTTATGTATTATGATATTTTTTACCACATAATATTGATTATGTGGTATTTGTTTTTCAGCATCGCAAAAGTCCGAGTTCTCTGATGTGGCGGCTGTAAACCGTGCTCGATTCCATTGTATAAATTCTGGTGGTATTAACGTTTGAATGTCCGAGAATGTCTGCCAGGCGGACTATATCCTTTTGCACGGAATAGTACGTGCGTGCAAACAAATGCCGAAAATTGTGCGGAAAGACTTTTTCCTTTGCCACATTTGCCAATGAGCAGAGAGCCTTGAGCATCTTCCATATATTCGACCTGTTCAGCGGCTGCCCGCTGCGCGATACAAACACGGGACCGTTTTTGATGTGCTGTTTCCTGATATATGCTTTCAGCATTTTGCATAGTTGGTGAGTCAAAAAAATCTTTCGTATCTTCCCTTTGCAGTTTATCGTTGCTTGACCGCGGTTTACCGCATCACAGGTTATATACCGTATTTCTGATACACGTATCCCGGTACTCCCTATCAGCTGCATAAGGTAATACATCCTGCTGTTTCCGGATTTTTTTGCGGCAGACAGCATCCGTGTGTATTCTGATTTTGTAAATTCCCTGCACCGGTCGGCAAAAATCTGCCGCTGTATTTTTATTGTTTTAACATGCAAATCGTGCCACCCGACAAAAGAAAAGAAAACATTCAATGATGATATCATAGAATTGACGCTTCGCGGTGCATATGACTCGCAAAGCAACCGTTTGTAGTCCAAAACGTCAGATTTAGTCAGCTTTTTTCCGTTTGAATATACCGCAAAAGCGCGTACGTCACGCAAATATTTTTCTACGGTATTCTCACTTCGTTCCTCATCACGCAAATGCATTTCAAAATCGCGTATATTTCCGATTGTGATAATATTTTTCAAATAAACCACTTCCCTTCAAGTATATTGTACCACATAATGAAAAGTTTATCTGAAATTTTGCGCAAATTTTTGACTATTCTCTCGGAATATGGCGCCTAACATACTCGGTGGGGGTAAATCCCGTTGTGCGGCGAAATGCCTTGTTAAACCCGGCTGTTCCGGAAAATCCGCATTGCTGCGCGAGCGAAAGCATATTTTGGTCATCGCCGGTTCTGAGCAATTCGCGCGCGTAATCTATCCGCTTAAGGGTAATATAGTCCCATGCAGACAGACCGTTCAGCTTTTTAAAAACCGAGCAAAAGTAATTGGGGCTCATATTTGCGTTTGCGGCGATTTCGGAAAGTGTGAGTTTTTCCGTGAAACGGCTGTCTATATAATCCATTGCGGCCTCTATCGGGCGCAGTGTGGAGCGGAGCACCGCCGTGTCACCGACAGACGATTCATAAAAATATCTCTTTATCTTTACAAGCAGCATTACAAGCTGAATTTTCATCATCATCTCATATTCTTCGGGTTTGTCCGTAAATTCGTGTTCCATTTCGCGCATAAGCATGCGAATTTCACCAATATGCGGATTATTGCGGTCGAGGCGGTTTCCGCTCTTTATATCTTTTCCGAAAAATATCTGCAAATATTTTACATCAAAAAACGGATTCTCGCCCGCCCAGATAAATCTCGGTTCAAACTTAATCGTGATAACCAACATAGGTGATGTGATATCCGTTATACAATGTATTTCATCGGTACTGAACAAAAAAATATCCCCTGCCGCAATATCATATTGAGAATCCAGCGTTTTGTACACACCGCTGCCGTCTATAAACAAAGCCAGTTCAAACTCCTTGTGTTTGTGCGGTGCAAACTCACGGCTCGAAAAATCCGGTTTGCGAATTGTAACCGTAAACGGCAGCTCCGATATTCCCTTTGCAGGTATAACACCCCTCATCTTTTCCATATCCATACACCCCAAATCATAATATTACATGCAAACTCAATAATATAATTGATGACAAAAAACTGATTATAGTATAAACTAAAACCAATTTAATGTCAATGGAGGAATGAATGAATGAGTAATATTATTTCGGAAAACGTCAATACAAATTCATCACCGTCACAGCTCAAAATAACGGATATCAGGGTTGCAAACATAAACGGCGCACCCAAACATTGTCCGCTTATAAAAATCTACACCAACCAGGGGATTGTCGGCTACGGTGAAGTCCGCGACGCATCGAGCGCAACATATGCACTTATGCTCAAATCCAGAATCGTGGGCGAAAACCCCTGCAATGTGGACAAGATATTTCGCCGTATAAAACAATTCGGCGGACATTCGCGCCAGGGCGGCGGTGTATCGGGTATAGAAATTGCCCTGCTTGACCTCGCCGGAAAAGCATGGGGCGTACCTGTGTGGCAGCTTCTCGGCGGAAAATTCCGCGACAAGGTTCGCGTGTATTGCGACACAGATGTAGACGGCAAACACACCGGTACAGATATGGGAAATGCCCTCAAAAAGCGTATGGAGCAGGGATTTACATTCCTCAAAATGGATCTCGGTATTGAGCTTATGCTCGATGAACCCGGCTGCCTCAATGCTCCGTTGGGATTTTTGGAGGATATAAAGAAATACTCCATGAAAGCAATCAATCATCAAAAAGGCTCGATAGACATGGATATGATGCTCGGCAAAAACTACGAGACATTCACCATTCCGCATCATGCAACGGGAATCCACATGACTCAAAAAGGAATGGATTACCTTGAAGATTACGTTCGCCAGGTGCGCGACGTTATCGGATATG
Organism: uncultured Clostridia bacterium; assembly: GCA_934463115.1. Taxonomy (GTDB): domain Bacteria; phylum Bacillota; class Clostridia; order UMGS1810; family UMGS1810; genus CAKSIN01. Next base: position 100,374 of record CAKSIN010000001.1, on the reverse strand, counting down.
AAGTACCGCTTGCAATAGACCATTTCGGTCATGTGTGCATTGAGGACTGCATAATGTTTGCAAAACGTCTCGAAAAATACAACATCGCATGGATAGAAGATATCGCTCCGTGGCACTACACAAAGCATTTCGAAAAAATATCCCATGCCTGCAATGTTCCGATTTGCACAGGCGAAGATATTTATCTTTCGGAAAACTTCCGTCCTCTCATGGAAAACGGCGGTGTGTCGGTTGTTCATCCCGATATCCTCACTGTCGGCGGTGCAATGGAAATGAAGAAACTCGGCGACATGTGCGAAAAGTACGGTGTTGCAATGGCTATACATATGGCGGAAAGCCCGATAGCATGCATGGCAGCAGTTCACGCTGCGGCAGCTGTTCAAAACGTTCTTGCGCTTGAATTCCACTCTGTGGATATTCCGTGGTGGAACGACCTTGCATTCGGCATAGACAATCCGCTGTTCAAAGATGGATTTATAAACGTTCCCGACAAGCCGGGACTCGGCATAGACAGCCTTAACGAAGAACTCATAAAAGAACACATGCACGAAAAATATCCCGAAGCATGGGCATCTACCGAGCAGTGGGACAACGAATGGGCAAACGACAGAGAGTGGTCGTAATAAATAAACCGAAAAAGGATGTTTTAGTATGTTTGATTTAACAGGAAAAACCGCTATAGTAACCGGTTCGTCACAGGGAATCGGAAAGGAAATTGCCCGTGCGCTTGCAGATGCCGGAGCCTCCGTTATTGCCCACGGTTCACATGAATCGGACAAGCTGAGTGCCGCGGCAAAATACATTGGCGCAAAAAAAATTGCCACAGCCGACCTCACAAAGCCGAATGCCGCAGATACACTGTATTCGCAAACCGGCGGTGTTGATATACTTGTGCTTAATGCGTCTATCCAATACAAGCACAAGTGGGATGAATTTTCGGACGAAGAGTATGATACCCAGCTTAACTGCAATTTGAGGAGTACATACTATTTGATTAAAAAATATGCACCGTACATGAAAGATAAAGGCTGGGGAAGAATTGTAACACTCGGAAGCGTGAACCAGTACAACAATCACCCGGAGCTCTCGCTGTACGGTGTAACAAAAGCAGCTCAGATGAAGCTTGTTCAAAACATTGCTCCGTCGCTTGCTCCCTATGGTGTAACGATAAACAACATTGCACCCGGAGCAATAGAAACACCGAGAAACGATGCCGCTCTTGCAGATGATGATTTCCGCCGCAAGGTAATTGCGTCTATACCGATGGGATATGTTGGAAATCCGAAAGATATGAACGGCACGGCATTGCTCTTGTGCAGCGACGAAGGAAGATATATAACCGGCAGCGAAATTGTTGTCGACGGCGGCATGCGTTTATAACCGCACCGCGAAAGGAGAAATAGAAATGCATTTCAATGACAGAGATGAAATAATCGCCCTTACCCCCCAATGGAAAGGCGAAAGATTTGACGACGGACGCCCAAAGGTAGCTGACAAATACCTTAAAGCGCTCAAAAACCTCACACTGGAAGAAGTGTGGAAACCTATTTTCGTACAAGGCTACGAAAGCCAGTTTGAGGGCAGACTCCACACTCTTCACGATGACGGCAGAAAGCTCATAGGAAGAGCCGTGACGGCAACATATTGCCCGTTCCGCCCCGACCTTGACGAAGTGGTAAAAGATATCGGCCGCTCCGAGGGAAGAACCGGTACATACAACCAGTGGGTTATAGATAACCTGCAGGAGGGCGACGTTCCCGTAATAGACATGTACGACAAAATCTACAAAGGAACATTCCTCGGCGGAAACCTTACAACAGCGCTCAAAAACAAAACGAAAAACGAAAACGGCGGCGCTGTTATATGGGGCGGTGTGCGTGACACCGAGCAGATGAAAAAAGTTGCCGACACGCAGGTATACTACCGCGGAATCGATCCCACCCCGATACGCGATTTTATTATGACAGGTTACAACACAGCCACAAGGATAGGCAATGCCATTTGCCTGCCGGGCGATGTTGTATTCGGCGCTGGCGGCGGTGTGCTGTTTATACCGAGCCACCTTGTGGAAGAAGTTGTCGGCGGTGCGGCAAAAACCCAGGTAAAAGATTTGTTTGGTTTTGAAATGATTACACTGAACAAATTTACAACCGCGCAGATAGACAAAAACACATGGACAAAAGATATGCTTGATTTGCTTATGGACTTTATTGAAAAGGATGACCGCGCGGCTCAATACAGAGGTCTCGACTGGTCGCATGAGTACGATCTTGCGATAAACGGTGATCCGAACGATACACAAAGTGCTTTATAATACCTATAATACTCTTATACTCTTTTTGAAACCCGCGCCGAACGGCGCGGGTTTTGAATTTATTATTTTTCTATTCTTGCCGCTCCGCTCTTTACAGCCGCGTCGGCAACGGCAGCCGCAACGGTTTTTCCTATTCTCTCATCAAATGCCGGGGGAATAATATACTCCGGTGAGAGTTCGTCATCCGACACGAGCGACGCTATGGCATATGACGCTGCCATTTTCATTTCGTCATTTATATCCTTTGCGCGCACGTCAAGCGCTCCGCGGAATATTCCCGGGAACGCGAGGACGTTATTAATCTGGTTATGAAAATCCGAACGTCCGGTTCCGACTATGTATGCACCGGCGTCGAGCGCCTCCTGCGGGAAAATTTCCGGAACAGGGTTTGCCATCGGGAAAACGATAGGCTTGTCCGCCATAGATTTTATCATTTCGCCGCTCAGAACACCCGGTGCCGAAACTCCGATAAACACATCGGCTCCGCGCAGTGCGTCGGCAAGGGTTCCCGTTATCTTACCGCGGTTTGTAATGCGGCTCATTTCTTCATGAGCGCTGTTGAGACCTTCCATTCCCTCGCATATTATTCCAAATTTGTCGCAAAGGATGATGTTGTCGAGTCCAAGCTTCATAAGGTGCGTAGCAATGGCTATCCCGGCGGAACCGGCTCCGTTTATAACACATCTGACACTGTGTATATCTTTTCCTGCGCACTTCAGCGCATTAATAAGCGCCGCTCCGACAACAATCGCCGTCCCGTGCTGGTCATCGTGGAAAACTGGGATATCGCATATTTCCTTAAGCCTGCGCTCTATCTCAAAGCATCGTGGAGCACTGATATCCTCAAGATTAATTCCGCCGAAACTGCCGGATATCAGATATATCGTGCGGACAATTTCGTCCACATCCTTAGACCGAACGCAAAGCGGAAAAGCGTCTACATCGGCAAACTCCTTGAACAGTGCGCACTTCCCCTCCATAACCGGCATGCCTGCCTCCGGTCCGATATCTCCGAGCCCGAGCACAGCGGTACCGTCGGTAATAACAGCCACCATATTCCACCTTCTTGTGAGCTCAAAGGACTTGTTGTAATCCCTTTGAATCTCCAGGCAGGGCTGCGCAACCCCGGGTGTGTATGCGTTGGACAGCTGTTCTTTGTTCTTTATGGGCGTGCGCGAGACAACCTCGATTTTTCCTTTCCATTCATAGTGCTTTTTGAGAGCAATTTCTTTCTGATCCATTGGGATACCTCCGAAACATTTATTTGTAATAAGTATACCATAATATTTTTTTAAAGTAAATATGTGTCATAAAAAATTTACTTGCATATACTGATTACAGAGGTGATTTTTGTGTGTTCAATATGCGGAGAAATAGACTATACAAAAAACATTGTGCCGGAAGACTACCACAAAAGAATGATTTCGGTTTTGAAGCGCCGCGGCCCGGATGATGACGGAATATATTCATCGCCATGCGCAGTTCTCTTGCACACGCGGCTTGCCGTTATCGACGTTGAACATGGCAGACAGCCAATGAGCTACCTGTACAACGGAGCGCTGCTCACGATTGTATACAACGGCGAAATCTACAATACCGCGGAACTTAGAGAACTGCTCTCAAACCGAGGAATTGTTTTCGACACAACATCCGATACTGAGGTTGTGCTCAAACTCTATGCGGTTTTCGGCGAAAAATGCGTGAATTTGCTGAACGGAATATTTGCTTTTGCAATATGGAATGACAATAGCCGCAGTCTGTTTCTCGCACGTGACAGAATGGGTGTAAAACCGCTGTTCTACAAAACAGACGAGGGGAGTATTGTTTTTGCATCCGAGCTTAAAGCCCTTTTTGAACACCCGAATATCAATGCGGTAATAGACACGCAGGGTATATGCGAGCTTATGCTTATAGGGCCCGGCCGAACACCGGGATGCGGTGTATTCAAGGGTATACATGAGCTAAGACCGGGGTACTGCGCGCGGTTTGACAAATTCGGATACCGCGAACGCAAATACTGGGAACTAAAGCCGCACAAACACAGCGATTCACCGGAAGAAACCATTGCAAAAGTGCGCGAACTAATCATAGATTCTATCGAAAGACAGCTGGTAAGTGACGTACCGATAGGTACATTTTTATCCGGCGGACTTGACTCCAGCCTTATATCGTCTGTTGCGGCAAATTATATGAAAAAACGCGGCGAAAGGTTAAAGACATTTTCCGTAACCTATCGCAATAACATGAAGTACTTTAAAAAAAGTCGTTTTCAACCCAATTCCGACGACGAATTTATATCTAAAATGCAGCAGTATTTAGGCAGCGAGCATACCAATGTGGTAATAGACACACCGGAGCTGGCAGCCGCTTTGTATCGTGCTGTTGACGCACGGGATTTGCCGGGTATGGCAGATGTGGATTCGTCGCTCCTGCTGTTTTGCGAGGAAATAAAAAAGCATGTGACCGTCGCCCTCTCCGGCGAATGTGCCGATGAGATTTTTTGCGGATATCCGTGGTATCGAAACGATAAAATCCGCTCGGCATACGGTTTTCCGTGGGCACAGTCCACAGCCTACCGAAGCGGCTTTCTAAACAGAAATCTCGCCGGCAAAATTGACGCTTTTGAATATGTCAATTCCAAATATGACGAATATGTGTCCATGGCTCCGGCGCTGCACGGCGAGTCTTCTCTCGAAAAACGAATGAAAGAAATGGTGTATCTGAACATGCACTGGTTTATGCAAACGCTGCTTGACAGAAAAGACCGAATGAGCATGTACTCCGGATTAGAGGTAAGGGTGCCGTTTTGTGACTATCGCATAGCCGAGTATCTGTATAATGTTCCGTGGGAATTAAAGGATTACAGCGGCCGCGAAAAGGGTTTGCTCAGAAAGGCAGCCGAAGGGCTTTTGCCCGATGAAATCCTGTGGCGAAAAAAGAGCCCGTATCCAAAAACGCACAACCCGGCATACCTTGCGGCAGTGAGCGAAATACTGAGAGGTATCATTAAAAATACCGACTCGCCGCTGTTTGAAATTGCCGACTACAACACGGTCTGCGGTCTGCTTGACAGTGAACGGTCGGAGCCGTGGTACGGTCAGCTTATGACAACTCCGCAAACGATTGCCTATATGATTCAGCTTAACTATTGGCTTGAAAAATTTAATGTTAAAATAGAAAATGATTAAAAAGTATCCCCGGCTTTTGCCGGGGATGGATTTTATCGGGTACTAAACCATATCATCATTGGTATCATCTGATATCGGCAGGGTAATAACAACCTCTGTTCCGCTGCCGAGTTTGCTCTTTATATTAATTGTGCCGTCGTGCGCCTCAACGATTTCTTTTGCAATTGCAAGACCAAGACCGGTACCGCCCATCTCGCGCGAACGTGCCTTATCAACTCGGTAGAATCTCTCGAAGATATGTTCAAGGTCTTTTTCGGGGATTCCGATTCCGTTATCCTTTACCTTTATTGAAATAGAATTGTACATATGCATTGTGGATATACGTATCACACCGCCCTGCGGTGTATATTTTACAGCATTCGTAATAATATTAATGAGCACCTGCTCTATCCTGTCCGGATTGCCGCTGTACAGAGGCAGTGCGTTTGTAGGCTCGTATATAAGCGTCTGTTTTTTATCCGCCGCCGTTATGGAGAGTTTGGCAACGATATCTTTTATCATTTCGGCAATGTCAAAGCTTTCTTTCGGCATATCGCGAAGTCCGTAATCCAGGCGCGACAACAGCAGCAAGTCCTTTACAAGACGAGTCATGCGGTCTGTTTCGCTGTTTATTATCTTAAGGAATGTAATGAACATATCCTTGTCGATATCATCGTCACGCGCGCTGTCGGACAGAGTTTCGGCATAGCTCTTAACGGTTGTCAGCGGTGTGCGGAGTTCGTGCGAAACGTTTGCGATAAACTCCCTGCGCGCCTTATCCAGCCGCTGCTGTTCTGTGATATCCTGAATAACGGCGACAAGTCCGCTGGATTTGTCATTAATATTAAACGGCGCAAAATGCACATTCAGTTCTGTAGTGCCGACCGTCATTTGTCTCTCCGCGCTGTTAAAATGCGGCAGATACAGCACCTGTCCGATTGATATATCCGCATCGGCAAAGAGAGTATCGAACGTAACCCCTGCCGTGTCGGTAAGCTGCATAAGTTCCTTTGCCGCGTGGTTGATATGAATCAGTTCTCCGGCAGAGTTAAACGCAAGGACACCGTCCGTCATATACAAAAGTATTGTTTCCGATTTGTCCTTTTCACTTTGAATCTCGCTGAGTGTACTGCTGAGTTCCTGAGACATCAGGTTAAAGGTATTCGTGAGCTTTCCAATCTCGTCTGTAGAGCGGACTTCTATTTTCTGACCGAAATCCCCCTCGGCAATTCGCCCCGCTTTCGCGGTAAGCGACTGTATGGGCAAAATAATTGTTTTTGAAAGCAGAATTGAAAACAAAACCGATATAACGAGTCCGATTCCGAGAGCCTGCAGCATTATTGTGAACACACTTGACAGTACGTTATCCGTTTCTTCGTTCGTGTCGCGTATGTAAATGATATACTTAACCTCGCCGTCGCATTTAAGCGGAACAGCATAATCCATGTATCCCGAGCCGGAAATTGTTTTGTTTCCGACTTTTCCGCTCATTGCCGTAACAATATTCGGCGATATCTCCAGGTTTTTCGAAAGTGAATAGTTTGTTGTCGCCTTATCCACTGTTTTTCCCGTTTTTCCGGAAAGAAGATAAACATTGCGAAACGAATCCACCCCGATTTGACTGTTATACACGCTGATGTTTTTAAACAGTTCACCGGGGCTTACATCGGATTTTGCGCTGTCGGACAACTGGTTTACCAAATCGTCGTTAAATACCAGCGACATTAGATTTTTAAATTCGTTATCATAAAACGAATCGATACTGTTGGTCATGAATGTGCCTATCAGAATAATGATAGATATTGTGAGAAGCACAAACATCATTGCTATTTTTAAACTAAGACTCTTAAACATACTTATGCTCCGAAATAGTACCCGACACCGCGTTTTGTCATTATATATGTGGGCACACTGGGATTATCTTCAATCTTTTCGCGCAGGCGGCGAATTGTTACGTCAACGGTTCTCTCATCGCCGATAAATTCATAGTCCCAAACTTTATTCAGAAGATTTTCACGCGAGAAAATTTTTCCGCGTTTATTCGCGAGGAATTTGAGCAGTTCAAATTCGCGGTATGTCACATCTATAACCTTGCCTCTTTTGCGCACCTCGTATTTATCCGTATCTATAGACAAATCGCCGAAAACCATAACGTTGTTTTCGGAATCCTCATTGGCTTTAAGCTGGGTGCGGCGAAGGTTCGCCTTAACCCTTGCCATAAGTTCGCGGAGAGAAAACGGTTTTGTCATGTAATCATCGGCGCCGAGTTCAAGGCCGAGTATTTTGTCTACTTCCTCCTCGCGCGCGGTGAGCATAATAATCGGAACAGACGATGTTTCGCGTATTTTTTTGCACACGGTAAAGCCATCTTGTTTAGGCAGCATAACATCAAGAAGAATAAGATCCGGTTCTTCGTTCCGCGCCTTTTTTACAGCCTCCTCGCCGTCATATGCGCATATAACACGGTATCCGCTTTTAACAAGATTTACTTTTAATATTTCAACTATCGGTTTTTCGTCATCCACAACTAAAATAAGGTTGTCCATTCTGTCCACTCCTTTGCCCGAATTTTCGAACATCTGTATAGTTCAATGATATCACACAGCATGTCAAAAGTCAAGCACCAATTCGGATATACATTGAAAGGAAGCCGAGGTTTCCCGACTCCCATGTAATACCGTTATTTTGTATATGATTTGCTTGTGTCAATGTGAATACTGTTCGTTTCGGAATTCCACTCAACGGCAAAATCAAATGTCTTTCCGAGTCCGCGCAGCATGTAGTAGTTGTTGCCGTAAATATCCTTAAATGCCGGTTTATCATTTGTGCAGTAAATTTTCTGTGCAAATATCGATAGAATCATACAATTTATAATTATCAAAACCGTTTCCGATGACGACCAACATTGTTTTGCTGTCGTTTTTTCCCTTTTTGCACAACATTCAAATTCACCGGCTTTTATTAGTTAAATCATCCAGATTGGAATAATAAATGTGTTTCTGTCAACCGCAGATAAGTCCTCTCTCAAGCACAGTATTGCGCCTCGTCTGATATTCAATGCAATCTTATTATAGCCAAAGAACAAAAGGGAGTCAAGCGAATCGAAGATGAGACCTGTCACCGAAACCGACACCCGCAATTCGGCTCCCTCCCCGAGGGGCGATGCATGCCGGTGGCATGCGTTTATCGCCGACCGAATCGAAGATGAGACCTGTCAGCGTTAGCTGACTGAGGGAGTACATCAAATATCTTCGAAAAAACAAACACCTTTGGCACTTTATTTAACAAAATATTTTTAAAATCAGTTGACATATACGATTTTATCGTATATAATAATAGTATAATATCTTACAAAAGAAGTGACTTTATGACAAGAGAATTTATCTATACAAAACCATTTTTAAACAGCTGGAATACAATGGGGCTATCAACTATTGATTTGAATCGGCTCGAAAAAACACTACTGTTAAATCCGCAAATTGGAGATGTAATTCAAGGAACAGGCGGTGCGCGAAAACTTAGAATACGTCTTGAAAATACCGGCAAAAGCGGCGGTGGGAGAGTAATATATTTAGATGTGTATGAAAAGGAAAAATTATATTTTCTTTTTGCACATCCAAAGAATGTTCAGGAAAACCTAACACCGGAACAAAAACATGCAATTAAAACCATAATTGAAGCTATCAAGAAGGAGAAGTGATTTTATGACTGAACCAACTTTTAAAACATCGTTGTCTGAACAGCAAATTGAGAATAATTTTAAAAATGTTGATTTTTTTGGCGGAATAATGGCAGGTTTGGAGGAAGCACTTGAATATGAAAAAGGCAAAGCAAGTGCCGAGACATTTGCAAGAAAACAATCGCTGCCGAACGTAGATGTGTCATCTGTACGGCATTCACTTAATATGACGCAAAAAACATTTGCATCTATGCTCGGTGTCTCAAGACGGACAGTCGAAGCATGGGAATGCGGAAAATCTACACCCACACCTACCGCAAAAAAGTTGATTTTCCTTATTCAAACCGATAAAACTTTGGCAGATAAACTCCTGCTAAATTAATTCAAAAAATCGCCTGTTCGATTGCCGGCAATCGAACAGGCTTTATCCGACGAATCAAAGATGAGACCTGTCACCGAAACCGACACCCACCACTTGGCTCCCTCCCCGAGGGAGCTGTCAGCGTTAGCTGACTGAGGGAGTTTTCATCCTTTTAGTAACTTCCTTTTATTTACATGTTCCAACTATCTTAATGTGATATGAGATCATAAATATTTTTGCATATTAAAAGAGAGCCAGACTTATCCGACTCCCTTAGGCTTAGTCCGAAGACGTCAGCCGCAATTCTATGATAAATTATATCATAGATTTTGAGAAATTTCAAGTGTTTATTTAAAAAATATATAATATTCATATATAATTTCTCATCACTCTCAATTTTCTCTTGGTATTAGTATATACAATTCTTGAATAAATATTCATAGGGACATTATTATATAAAACATCGCAATTATTTTCAAATTCTTTTATAAAACTGCAAATATCTTTTTTGCCACATTTTAACAATTTCATCATAAATGCAACCAGTATCACATAATCAACAATCGACTTAAAATTGACCTCGTTCATTCCGGTTTCTGACATTATATATCTTGAAATTCGTCCATCTATACTGCTTTTTTTAAATCTTGTATCAAAAATGGTATTGTTGTGTGCAACCGCATTTCTTAAATCCTTTAATGATAATACGATTTTTCCAATTAAGTTTCCATCTGCATCTATTCCATTATGTATGCCAACTAAACGCGATATTTTTCTCCGAATATTCTTATTTAAGCACCCCAAAAATTGACCGAACTCTCCTAAACTCAATGTTTCAAATATAGCCCAAATCGGTACGGGTTTATCCTGTTTATAATAATGTGAAATTATGTTGTCTCTGTTGTAATCCCTGGCTATATTTTCATATATTTTATTTCGAACAGCCATGCTTCTCTTTATTTCTTTTTCATATGATTGACTTCCAATCGGATGCTCTTTATACGCATTCATGGCTTTGGCATATACATCTACAAATTTTTCACTTCCTATTTCTTCTAGAATAACTTCCAGTGCATAATTTTTTATTACCGTTTCCAAAAACATTATTCTTGGGTACAATGTTGATTTTATTGACATATCAAAATCATACACTGCCTGTACCTGTTCAAATTTTGTATACGAAAATGGTCTTGTAACCGAATTGCAGTACCTATACCCTTTGTATCCATGAAAATACCCCATAAATCTTAATTTCTTTTTATGAACAGTTCCGTTTATTTGTATTCCTTTAGCATTTCTCATATATGCCATAAGCGAATTTATACTCTTTGGCTTCACATTAAATCACACCCTGTTTTCATTTTCTATTCTAATTTTAGCATATATCTCTATCAATTGCAAGCACGGTTATAATTTATATCATTTAATCTGAGCGAAAAATATATTCAAATGTGCTGACTACTATATTTAATTACCAACCAAGTAAAGATTACTATTTTGGTGCCTAACTCGCCCTAACTTGTTACACATTTTTTAGTACTTTAACTTACCCTCAGCCACAGCTTTTAGATGTTCACCGTAAGGACTTTTTCCGTATGATTTTGCTGACTCCATCAATTTTTCCTTATCAATCCAGCCGTTAACAAAAGCAATCTCTTCTGGTGCAGAAATGGTTATACCCTGACGTCCTTCTATAGTCTCTACAAAGTTGGATGCCTCAAGAAGAGAACTAAATGTTCCGGTATCAAGCCACGCAAATCCTCGACCAAGGAGTTGAACATCAAGTAGTCCATCGCCTAAATACATTTCATTGAGCGTGGTAATCTCCAATTCACCCCTTGCACTTGGTTCGACCTGATTTGCTCTTTTACACACATCTCCCGGATAGAAATACAGACCGGTCACAGCGTAATTGCTCTTCGGCTCTTTCGGCTTTTCTTCAATACTCGTTGCTTTTCCACTTTCATCAAAGTCTACCACACCAAACCGTTCCGGATCGGTTACATAGTATCCAAAAACAGTGGCTCGTTTACGTATTTCCGCATTCTCGACAGCTGCCAGTAAGATACGTTTGAATCCATTGCCGTAAAAAATATTGTCTCCAAGAACCATTGCGCCCGGTTCACCGTTGAGAAACTTTTCGCCAAGAATAAAAGCCTGTGCAAGTCCATCGGGAGATGGCTGTACCTTGTAACACAAGCTAATTCCGAATTGACTACCATCCCCGAGCAAAGATCTGAATCGCGGGGTATCATCCGGCGTGCTGATGATGAGAATATCCTTAATTCCAGCCAGCATGAGCGTGGACAGTGGATAGTAAATCATCGGTTTGTCATAGATTGGAAGTAACTGTTTACTTGTCACTTTAGTAAGTGGATATAGTCTCGTACCTGCTCCACCGGCAAGAATAATACCTTTCATGTCAACCTCCTGCCCTTATGGGCATCAAATTTGTTACTTTAAATATCAATCTCTCACATCGGCATGATGATATCAAAACTTAAATGTGTCCTTAATTCCGAGCCACTTCTGATCTTTATCGGAAAGATTCAACGGTGTCCCATCTTTCAGCACATAACCATCTGCACCGGCACTGCCATTGTATATTCCACACACCTCAGGCCACTCAATGCCAATCCCCGGATCATTCCACGCCATGCCGCCCTCATCGTTCGGATGATAAAAATCATCACATTTGTAGCAGAACTCCGCAACATCACTCAACACCAAAAATCCATGAGCAAATCCTCGCGGAATAAGAAATTGCTTTTTGTTTTCCTCCGTAAGCAACACTCCATGCCATTTGCCATATGTAGAACTGCCGCTGCGCAAATCAACAGCAACATCAAACACCTCACCCTTAATAACCCGAACCAGTTTCGTCTGCGGATACTGTTTCTGGAAATGAAGCCCTCGAAGCACACCTTTTGAACTCATACTCTGATTATCCTGAACAAAAGTAATATCAAGTCCTACTTCCTTCATATCACGCTGACTGTATGTTTCCATAAAGTAACCGCGATTATCGCCATGTATGGCAGGTGTAATTATGCAAAGTCCATCAATACCATTAATATTTTTTTCAACTGTTATCTGTCCCATATCACAGTCTTGCCTCCTCCAAATATCTCTTTACCGCGTCCTTCCAGTCAGGCAGCGGAGTAAAACCCATCTTTTCCAGTTTACTCTTATCAAGACGGCTGTTGAATGGACGTGCTGCCTTACTCAAACCATATTCTGCTGTTGTCACAGGGATGATTTTTGTATTCAAGCCATACTGCCGATAAAACTCACAGCAGAAATCATACCAGCTGATATATCCACCCTCATTTGTCGCATGATAGTAGCCATATTTCTCTGTTTCAATCATATCCACCAAAAGACGAGCAAGGTCACAGGTGTACGTAGGTGTGCCGATCTGGTCGCTGACCACGCGAACAGTGTCGTGTGTCTTGCCAACGTTTATCATTGTCTTAATAAAGTTTTTCCCGTTGAGTCCGAATACCCAAGCAATACGAACAATAAAATACTTTTTAAGCATTGACGCTACCGCCAGTTCTCCATCAAGTTTACTCTGTCCATATACATTCAGTGGCGCGTAATATTTATCATCCGGCTGCCATGGTCTTTCACCCTGTCCGTTAAACACATAGTCGGTAGATATATATATCATCTTAGAATCTACTACCTTTGCCGCCTCCGCTATGTATTGCGTTCCGAGGTGGTTGATTGCATTAACTTTTGTCCTATTCTCTTCATCCTCTGCAGCATCAACCGCTGTCCATGCTGCACAATGGATAATCGCTTCAGGTTTAACTTGTTCTATTGTCTTTGAAACATCTTCTTTATTTGTTATATCCAGTTGAACATATGGAACGGTCAGTTCCCACGCCCCACTATAATTATTTTGAATATCTGAGGCAAATATGTCGTATCCCCTGCTCTGCAATTGTTGGACTACATCATATCCAAGCTGTCCTCCTACTCCTGTTACAAATACTTTCTTCATATACTCACCTGCTCTATCGTCACCAATAACTTTTATATAATCGCTCTTACACTGTTTTAAATTCACATCATGTCCCGGATGTTCTATTACTCCCTTTACAAAAGCTCACAATTAACAATCGCAATCCGCGTCGTTTTTATTACCTGTTTTTATACATTTCAGAGTAATATTTTTGATAAGCACCGGATGTAACCCTGTTCATCCATTCCTCGTTTTCCAGATACCAATCAATTGTTTTGACGATTCCAACCTCAAAAGGCGTTTCCGGATACCAACCAAGATCAGATTTAATCTTACTTGGATCAATACCATATCGACGGTCATGTCCAAGTCTATCCTCCACGTGCTTAATAAGAGCTTCACTGATACCATCATCTTTAAGCCTATCATGCAGCTGTTCAATAATTGTTTTAACTATAAAAATGTTCGGGCGCTCATTGTGACCGCCAACATTGTAAACTTCACCGATTCTGCCGCCATTGCACACCATGTCAATGGCTTTGCAATGATCCTCGACATAAAGCCAGTCACGAATTTGCATACCGTCACCATAGACCGGCAAAGATTTATGTTTTTTTACGTTGTTGATCATCAGCGGAATCAGTTTCTCCGGGAACTGATATGGACCATAATTATTGGAACAACGGGTAATATTTATCGGCATTCCGTATGTATCATAAAATGCTTTTACAAAGTGGTCGGCTGATGCCTTAGAAGAAGAATAAGGACTATGCGGATTAATTGGCGTAGTTTCCATAAAGTATCCCTCTGCGCCAAGCGCACCGTACACCTCATCCGTACTTACCTGAAGATATTTCTTTTCTTTTTCCCAAGTTTTTTTCTCTGCATCATACCATGCTTCTTTTGCACGCTGGAGCAAATTCACTGTACCCATTACATTGCTCTGAACGAAAATCTCCGGATTTGCAATGGAACGATCCACATGACTTTCAGCTGCAAAGTTAATCACATAATCAAAGTCATATTTTTGAAAAAGGGAAGTAACAAGCTCCTTGTCACAGATATCTCCTTGCACAAATACATGACGAGAATCTCCCTCCACACCTTTCAAATTTTCAAGATTACCTGCGTATGTAAGTGCATCCAAATTTACCAAGAGAATATCCTGATATTTTTTCAACATGTAGTAGACAAAGTTACTGCCAATAAACCCGGCGCAGCCGGTTATGAGATATTTTTTCATGATATTACTTTCCTTTCCATCTATAGATTTCTTGGCGTTTTAACGCGTTTTGCGATTGTGGGAACAATTTGCAGGCTACTCCCAAGAATTTTTCAAAATGAAATTGTAGGATTAGGTTGCCCAAACCGTTAACCTCCCCGATATGATTATCGCAATGTGGTGTATTATTTAGTAAAGTATAGCGCAAGTTCCTTTCTGCATTGAGAAAAGTAAATTAACCTTACGTTCAAACATGACTCAACATTCAATACCATTGGTTAAATGCATAATTCTCTTTTAGTGGTTTATTTTAAGCTAGAAAAGCAGATAATTTTTGCCAATATTGTTTTCACCGCTCTCATCATCTTTCTTTTAATTCGGAATATTTTCCCCATAGCTGTATAGTGTTCCATAATATAGTCAAATCCAAGTTTATTATAATCTGACCAAAATTTCTTATATCCTCCCGGTTTCTCTGCCGGGTAAGACAGTACTGAATTGTATTTTTTTATTTCTTCTATATCCGCCTCTGCAATATCAAAGTTATTTGCTACGCTGTCCCAAAATTCTCGCCCTTTTTTAGTATTAATCAAAACCTGTGATACACCATATACATCATAAAATTCCTTATTAATATGTTCTATACCCCAACAATCTCAGATTGTGATATCCGCACATCGATGTATATCTGAAAAACTGCACGAAAAACAACTTTCTCTCATGTTTTTACGTGCGTCAAATAAAGAGCTAAAGGCTTGAAGTTCCCTACTCTTGTACAATTCTTTTCCATTTTCAAACCTTGCACAATGATACTTTGTGCTACTCCAGCCATCTCTTTCATCACGAAAATTATATTCCTTCAACTTTCCGTACTTTTTTTCAAGATGCCGTATATGGTCTTCCCATAACTGTGGACTTGGCACACCATAGCATAATATATCTATAGTTAGTAAATTTCTTACATCTACCTTTTTGTGTGAAAGGTATAATTTTACAGCCGCCACTTGGCAGGGCGTTCCAGTAAATAATACCGGTTTCCCTGATGCGAGTTTATTCTGTATATCAGTAAAAATGTCTGATATATCACTTTGAACATACTTTGATCCTTGATACTTAATACAATCATTAATATCCAATGATACACCGGTGATGACCGTCCATTCTTTTGAATAAGATGCGCCATAGCAATACCCCCGCAAAAATCGCTCTAGCAGCGGGAAAGAAAACTCCACCAGATGAGCTTCTTTTTCTTTCAACAATATTCTTATTTTTTGCTAAAATAACTGCAAATAAATTTTTCTTTGATTTTAAAGTATCTGCCTGAATTACAGGGCAAATTCTTTCACAAACTCCACAATCATTGCATAAGGCATCATCGACGATTGGAATTGCGAATCCGCTAACTGTAGTTTTTTTCAATGCATAAGTAGGACAACTATTAACACACGCCATGCAGCCACAGCATTTCAAATTTACCTGCTTAATAGCACTTTTTTTCATTTGTATTCATCCCCAATATAATATTTTATTTTCTTGAACACATCAAATTCCGTTATCTTACACTATACTACCGCAAACAATATGATGAAGAATCCACATGCTATTATTAATTACACTATTCAGCACGGAACCAGTAGTAACAATCATACTAACCATCATTATCGCACGCCGTTCAGAAAATGATAGAGTCATCTGCAACTACCATTATACTTTCAATTTTGTGCTTTGCAACCTCAAGCCTAAGAACAACTGCTCACTGCCCGAAAAACCTATCTTCCAACATCAGACACAGGCAATGGTAAATAGGCAAATGCAGTTCCTGTATCATGTACGTTTCCGTCTGCGGAGCCCTAATGCAAACATCACATATATCCTTCAGCCTACTGTCTTTTGCACCAGTCAAGCCAATAACCCTCAATCCTTTCGCACGAGCCGTTGTTGCAGCAAATAAAATATTCTTGCTGTTACCACTCGTGGAAATTCCAAGGAACACGTCACCTAACATGCCATATCCGTTGACCTGTTGTGCAAAGCAAAGAAGTGGTTCACAGTCATTCATGTAGGCTGTGGACAATGCCGGATGTCCGTTCAATGCAATGGCCGGGAGTGCTCTCTGTAGGTTTTCTGCAAGAATAAATCCAAGCTCTTGATCCTCTGCGACAAGCTTTTCTGCTAAATCTGTTTTCAACTTGCGCGGCATTTTGAAGCCTTTCATCAATTCACCAACAATATGCTCCGCATCAGCAGCAGAGCCGCCGTTGCCAGCCACAAGCAACTTTCCGCCACCTTCATAGCACTCTTCTATCAGAAGATAAGCAGCAATTATATCCCCTCTCACTTCACTAAGAGCGGGGTAACGGGAGATTAGAAGGTCAATATGTTTTTCTAATCTCTGTTCAAGTGTTCTCATAATGTTTCCCTTCCTTTTTTTGACCACCCAATATTGGTCATTTAATTTACTATTTGTTTAACTGCACTAAGCAGTGAATCCACCATAATGTCCTGCCCACAGTCCTTCGAACCAATTAGCGCGGTTCTACATCCAGCCGTCTTACCAGCCTTAATGTCATTTTCTCCATCTCCGATCACCCACGATTGCGACAGATCAATATTAAAATCCCGCTCTGCTTTCAGCAACATTCCCGGCTTTGGCTTACGGCAGTCACAAGCAATTTTCAGTTCAGGTACTTCTCCATTATATCCCTTATGTGGATGATGTGGGCAGAAATAAATACCATCAAGGTATGCGCCACCCACTCCGAGGAGCATTTCCATCTTATTGTGGATTGCTTCCAGTCCTTTAAAAGATACTTCTCCACGAGCAATCACGGGCTGATTTGTGATTACTATTGCGAGATAACCACTCTCATTTACGAGGCGAACCGCCTCAACCACACCATCCATCAGTTCAAACTCATCAATATTACGCAGAAAACCCACATGCTTATTAATCGTTCCGTCACGGTCGAGGAATATCGCCTTCTGTTTATTTTTCAAATTTTTTGCTGAAACACGACCAATTTTGTAATCCCGACAAACCGTTTCATAGCGTTCAGGTGTACCCATGTCCTTTACATATTCCGGACTGTCATAGCAAAACATTTTTCCTGTGCCAGCAAGCGGCTTCAAGATCTGACGATCTAAATCAACCTTGATGGATTTGCCGTTTTCACAATCTGTGCCAATCATATCCGCATTGATCCCTGACATATCAAGCACGGCAGTATTGATTATATGCAAACCGGCATTTACACGGTTGCGATACCACTGCGGACGTTCGTTTTCCTTTGTCAACCACTGTTCAACAGCGTTCTTATCGTTGGCAATAATTACGCCGCTGTCATATGGATGACTATTTGGATGGGTAAATAGGGTAACCAATCCTCCGTGCTGCTTATGAAAATCAACAAAGCGATTAAAATCCACATCAAAGACAACATCTGCATTCAGTAGAAGAAAGTCCGAACTTAGGCTGTTTCTGATTTTGAAAAGTGCGCCCGCATTGCCAAGAGGTTCCTTCTCAAAATAATATTTAATATGTACACCAAACGACTTACCCGTCGCTGGTGAAATTTTGGAACCATCCCCAAAGTAATCCATGATAATATTTCCGAGATGAGAAACAGTCAGAATGATGTCTGTGAATCCTTGGTCTCGCAGACTCTCAAGTTCATGTTCCAGAACGGGCTTGCCGTCTATTTTTATCATTGGTTTAGGAATATCATTGGCAACTGAGCTGATCCGAGTACCTTTACCCCCCGCCATAATTACCGTTTTCAAAATACTTCCTCCTTTGGCTCATATACTTCCGGTGCGTAATGAATCACTCTTGTGCCACCATTCTCAAACTGGAACGGAATATGCAGAAGATCTTTCATGGCTTCCTTAACTGCATCTCTTCGTTCCGACTGAACATAGAACACCAAAAATCCGCCACCACCAGCACCAAGCAACTTACCGCCAAGCGCTCCAGCCTTGATTCCTTTTTCGTATAATGCATCAATGCAGTTCGTGGTTATCGCTCCGCCTGTCTGGCGCTTGAGTTGCCATGTCTTATCAAGCAATCTACCAAACTCATCAAGGTCGCTATACTTATCCGTCAGCACATGCTCGGCAGCATCCACTAGTGCCAGCATTTCCTTCAACTGTGCAGTCCTCTCCGCATACCCAACCGCGTTTACCTTTTGCATTTCAGAGCTAAAGCGTGTAAACCCCGTGAAAAACATTAGGAGATTGTCATTCAAATGTTTCTTACGCTCTGGGTGGATAATGACCGGTGTTACATCGTAGGTACCATTAGTATTAAAATTGATGCGGTTCATGCCACCAAAAGCTGCTGCAATCTGATCCTGCCAACCGCCAGCTTCGTTGCAGAGATTTCGTTCCAAATAGATGGCTTCATCTGCTAATTTTTTCTTGTCGGCATATTTTCCTTTCAGTGCATAGAATGCATTCAACATTCCAACAGCAAACGATGAGCTTGTGCCGAGTCCCGAACGAGCCGGAAGGTCAGCTTCATATGTAAGCCGAATTTCGTGCATATCCAACATCTTCATAGCGTTTCGCATGGCCGGATGCTGTATTTTTTCTATGTCAGTCACACGCTCCATCTTTGAATAAGAAAGCTCTGTAGAGTAATCAAAGAATTGCGGCAGATGACGAACATTGACATAGCAGTACTTATCAAAGGTCGTAGAAAGAACCGCTCCACCGTGTTCACGGAAAAACCCCTCCATATCGGTACCACCACCAAAAAAAGACATTCGAAAAGGCGTCTTGGTTATTATCACTGTTGTTTATCTCCTTTCTTGTTCTAAGTTAATCAATAATATCATTTATCTAAAAACATACAGAATTAATTCATTTTTTTCTATGTGTGCTATGCTTATATAGGAAAGTATTTACCAGCAAACAAATGTCACGTATGTTATGTTTCTCCATAATCAGAATAATTATTAAGCAAATTCCAGATATTTCATATCGAAACGAAACATTCAACATCATTGCAAGTGCCATAACAAATAGAGCCGCAGTTTCTAATATAAAATTTACATTTTTAATATCCATCTTAATAATTCTTTTTGATTGAGTTAATCTGATCATCCAAGTAACGAAGAAAGCCACAAATGTTGTGAAACCTGCAGCGTTAGTTCCAAATATTGGGATTAGAATAGTGTTCAAAGAAATATTTACCAAACATCCCACAACAGTAGAAATTGACATTTTGGCAGTAAGTTTGTTTTTGGTAAACAATGAAGCAAGATACCCTGATAATGTAGAAAAGACAAAAGCCATCAAAAGGAAGGGCACACACGTCCACGCAACGAAAAAATCTTTAGCAAATAAAATTTTTGCTAATCCTTCCGATGAAATAACGAGCACCGAACATATAAGAGTACAAACCCCAAACAATTTGTTCAGCACAGAGGAAAAAAACGTTGGAAATTCATCACTATTATCTTCATATGCCGTCAATCTCCATGAATCTGTAAATATTGTGGTTATTGTTGTCATTATAAGTGGAATTTTGTATGCAACAGCATATATTCCTCTTTGATCAACCCCAAGAAAATACTCAATCATATACTTATCAGCAGACGTATTTATCCACCATGCTATACTTGTGATAACTAATGGAACACTGTAGATAAGCATTTTTTTCACAAGTGAAATGTTCACTTTTAATGGAAAAAAATATTTGTATAACCTGCCTAAAACAATATTAAATATAATTGCTACGATATAGCCAAATATTGTTGACAGAAAATATCCGTAAAGTCCTGTTTTGAGTATGAGAAGAAACAAAATGTTGCAGGAAACAATTACAACTGTTTGAATTACTCCCACAATTGCTATTACCCGCACCTTATTCAACGCTCTTGCAAAATAGGAGATATTTTGATCAAAGTTATAAAGTGCATATATAATGACAAAGTCCCACCAATAATCGCGAAACGATATGTTCAAATTATTTGCAAACACTGTACAGCTACATAGTAATATAGTGCCAATCAGCAAAAAAACGGTGGCACTCCAAAAAAGTTCATTTCTCTTATAATCTATCTCAAATGTCATTCTCAATATTGATTCAGATATACAGAGAGTCAATATTGGTGATAAAAGGTTGATCGTGGTTAAAATTGCGTCGGATACACCGTATTCAGCTGTTGACAATACTGATGTGTAAAGAGGTAGCAACAAAAATGTAATTGCCCTCGACGCAAATCTACTAATCGCAAATGCGGTTGTATCCGAAGCTAACTTGTGCATTTTTTTATCCATTTGTCTTACCACCCAAATATAATTTTTTATAATTTCATCAAGAAATTTCTCTACTAGTACTAATATTGCAATTCATAATACTGTGTAATTCCGCAACATACAAAATACAACGTTCTTAATTGAATATCATACAAGGGATTGCCAGTAAAACAATACAAAATGAAAAATGTCTGATAGCCAAGCGAAAAATAAATAGGTGAATATGTTTGTATATTCATCGTCCTCAATTTGTTGTTTATCAACTTGATTGCTCTGACATAGTTCATTGCAAAAAAATATATGAAAACTATGAATCCAAACATACCGGTTTCAGCTAACAGCTGCAGATACGTATTGTGTACATCATTACCGTTTACATTACTAGCAACATAACGAAATTGGCGCCATCCAATCCCGAAAATTGGATTTTGTTTGAATAACGATATCGCAGTTTTCGCATATTCATGCCGTATATTTGCCGATGTATCTCCTATTCCGCCGGCGTTTTCTAACCTAAATATCATGTTTTGAAACGCCGGAATTCTGATGAAGACCAAATATCCAATCATAAATGCAAAGAGTGCTGCCATAATTTTAAATGTAACTAATTTTCTATTATCTCCAACATAACTTATCAGATAAACAATAATTACTGAAAGTATAGTGAACACAAATGGACCTCTCTTACCAGTCAATGCAAGACCGGCAAATGCCAATACGGAGAAGATCACATTGTGTATTGTGATTCTGCTACTTCTTATCCGTGCGTTCTGAAGCGTACAAAAAAATATCAGTACCGCAACTGACATATAGATTCCAGAAAGCGACAACTGATCAGTCAACGTAAAGAGCCATCCTGCAGCCAAACCACTTTTCATTAGTTCTTCCGTTCTCTTTGTAAGATTGAAATAACGGTATGCTACTTCCACGTATCTGTCAGGATTAAAATAGAAATAAAATCCTGAGAACAAATGCACTAAAGAAAAAATATACACCGTTTTACAGGAATTAATTGTCGCATTTTCATTTTGTGCAATCAAAAAGTTGACAAATATAAGTTCGATAGCTGTAAGAATTACGTAATTAGTCAACCCATGCGCCAAATCTCCATTATTTAATAGCTGTATAACAAATATAATGATACAAATAATCTGAAAGTTCAAAATACCGCGGCTAATCGTGATCTTGTAGTTTGAGGAAGACGTAACAATTCCAATAATCAGGGATACAACTTGCACAATATACACATTCACGTTATTCTTATATATGTATGTTGAAAAGCTCGAAAAAAAACTTGGAAACAAAAAAACACAAAATGAAAACATCATGATTGCATTTTTTATTTCGATATTTCGAATTTTAATTTCTTTAATCATTTTCATTGCTTTGTCAAATCCCTCACACTGTGCAATAATTTTGTACTAAGTTTACCATCACAAATTTACTAACATTCTTGCAGTTTCATCTCTTAACAATCTAACATAATCACATTTACAACATTTTCCATATAAGTCTGTAATATTACAAAAGCTTGTCAAGTAATGTTTGTGTATTCATGTGTAATACCTTTTGTCAATATAATAATGCATTTTTCAAATACTCAATGGAAGCAATAACTTTTTCTTCAATTTTTTTCTTTACACGAGTATAATCAATCGGTCTACTTAAATATTCATCAATCGGTTCTCCACCATTATAAAACGAACGTTGAATATTGCAATCATTCAGTAAACTTGTAATCTTAGAATTTTTGTCACTTCTTCCTATAATAATAAACTCCTTATCATTTTTTATAGAGAAAACTGTTCCATGAAAGGAATCCGTAACTACTAATTCGGCACACCTGAATGCAGAAACCCATTCTTCAAAAGAGCACTGCACATAATTTAAATCTACCCAATTGTAATAATAACCAAGGGATATAATTTTTAAAGAATGTTGTTTAGCGTACTCTTTAATCTGTTCAGAATAAACCGCCCAATCAGAAAACGCATACAGCAAAATATATTTACATCCAAATTCTGGTATTTTTGCATTTATATCGCTAAACTCATACAATAATGTTGGATCAAGAGTGATTACAGGACTCTTATGAACATTATTTTCAATTAAAAGTTCAGTATTAACGTCACGCACCGAAATCTTGTGTACAGAATTCAAAGACTCCTTTACCCTCATCCCTAAATTCGTTTCTGGAGGCAAATTTTCGCAGCTTGGAGCATATGTAATCAGTTTTGAATTCTTCAATCCAACCCCGTAATATACTTCATTAAAAAAAGGATGATATATATTAAAAATTGCATCACTTCCCAAAACAATACTATCCAATCCCAGATCATTAATTTCACTTATTCTAGTTATACGGTTTGTCAAATTATATTTTGAATTAAATCTTTCTAAAACATTTAATTTTCTAACGATCTGAATATCCATTACAGGGGTAAATTTAAATTTTTTAATTTTTGAACTCAACTTCAAATTGATCTTAAGATTTTTTAAATAGTAATTTTTTATTCTATAATCAATTATTTGCGCCTCAAAGCCTAAAAATTGTATTGTTTTTTGGAGAGCGTATGCTTGAGCCTTTGCTCCATAATTGGCTCCATAATGCCAAGTCAAAATACCTACCTTCTTCATTTATTGCTATACTCCCTTCACGCATCACAAAATATTTAATTTGCATTTAAAATCATGTCCTTATATTTTTCAGCAAATCTCTCATAATTGTAATTTTCCAAAATCAACATTTTTCCACTGATTTGCGCAGACTGCTCACCAGATAAAATCTTTTTAATTATCTGCACATAATCAGTTGGACTTTCGCAATGGTAATAATCAATGCCATTTCTTGCCGGAATTCCTTCGATACCTATATTATTGGTAAGCACAGGTATCCCTGAAGACAAAGCTTCAAGTATTTTCACCTTAATTCCAGCTCCGAGAACCAACGGAGCTACAAAGCAAGCCGATGATTCAAAATAGGGTTTGATAGAATCAACAAAACCTGTTACCTTAACAAACTCATTTTGCATTTTTATCAGTTTATCAGATGGATTACTTCCCGCTATCACAAATCTAACGTTATATTTCATCAAATGAGGAAGCACATTTGCAATAAACCATTCGGCGCTAAGATAATTCTCTGGTCTGGACATTGCCCCATAAAATAAAATATCCCTTCTGTTTGAATCCCTATTGCAATCTATCAACTTATCATAATACGGTACTAACCAAAGACATTTTTCTCTGTTGATTCCACACTTTGCCAAAGAATCTATGTTTTCCGGATTATGTGGCAATATCAGATCACAATTACTTAAAGCATTAAGTTCGATCTTTTTTTCCCATTTATATTTATGGCTATACAGAACCTTTTTCAATCCTTTATAATATTGTTGCTTTCTGTTATACCCAATAAAAGTGACATCATGCTCCGAAGCAATAATCTTAGCCTTCGGCAACAATGTTCTTATCATTTTTGCCATAACCACACACTGTGTCCATTCAAGAATTACTACTTCAGGCACAAACCCATCGTATTTTAATAGTTGTATTGCTTTGCAACAAAAAGTTTCAAACTGATTGGAAATCAGATTTGCATTTCTATTCCAAGGATTATATAAGGACTCAATACTGGAGAGTCTTCCCATTTTACCTGTTATACCATGCCTTTTTTCATAAAGTAAGAGATCATCTTCATTAAGTGGATAAATTGAATTTGCATCCACATTTGCAGCGATAACCTTTATTTTGAAACGATTATCCGTATAAAATGAGTTGAAATAATAATTAAAAGTGTTACCGCCAGCCTTTGGAGATCTCACAGTCGGTGCATTTAAAGAAATCCACAATACATTAGCATGTAAGCTCATATTCACACCTGTACCTTTTCTAATGCTCTTACTATTTCATAAGTCTTGGCATTCCACGTTTCAACATCAGCATTATTCTTACACATTATACCCGTTTGCTCGTCAAACATGAGTTGCTTCTGAATACGAAAAGTCTCATCGCAAAGCCTCTGACTATAAAATCCCTCCACTAAAGAAATGTAAGGCAATTCAAACGCAGGAGAATTATATCCATATCCATATACATTAAAGTCCGATCCATTTGTAATGTATTTGCAAACACCATTTCTTCTGTTAAATGTATCTATATCCTTGGCGTGAGATACAGCTTTTTTATATAAGGCAGATGAAAAAAACGGATAGTTGCCATATTTTTCTCTAAGAATACAAAAGCCATATATATCATAAATATGATATCCTTTATTGATATAGTGCAAGTCCAATTTTTGTGGACATAACCCTCGTATTGGTGTAGCCAATGCCTTGATAATCGTTTTTTTATTTATTCTCGGTGATTCTATTGAAATTGCATGGTACAAATCCCCGTTGATATACAGTTTGAAATCTCTTGCAGTTCCATTAATCAAAAAATCATCTGCAATTTTATCAATCCCCAAAGATGGATAATAATCGGCAAGTGGTGTCGCGCACGCCAAAAACCATACCTGATGATTATATGTAACATCAACTCCTATATTTGTTCCGTCTAGTTCAACCCTCTCAAAAGCATGTTTTCTGAAATTGTACTTTTGAGACAAAAAGATTTTTTTCGCACATTCAAGACATTCCTCTTCCCTAAACAATTTGTAATAATAGAGGAGTGCCTCAATAACCCAAGCCTGTCCTATCACTCCATTCAAGTGATCATATCTGCTTGTTAACATACATTCTATCGCACCAAACTTCGTTTTTTTCTGTTCTTTACACAAATATCTCGCAAACTTTTTACATATATCCAAATATTCTTTTGAGCCTGTGCGCTTGTATAGATATGAGTAGATAACCAAATAGTGTGCTGTGTTTCTAACTGGAGTATCAATATGCCCATGCGGTCCATTATGACCAGGAATTGCATGACCATCCCTCAGAAACCTGTCTTTATACAATTCCGCAAGAGTATATAAGTAACCTTCTTGTTCAATCATCCGAAACACCTCCTTTTTTTATCAGTTTCCAAATTTTCTGAGCAACATTATACTCAACAGATCCAAGTACAATCGAACAGTCCAACGCTAACAACTGAAGAGGGGAAATAATTTTGTATTTTTTATAATACTTTCTTAACGATACTCTATCATACCAAAACATTTTTCCATTTGATAATTTTGTGCGTTTATGGTTATGAATATATGTAGCACTGTTAATTATAGCTGCCTTGTATCCTAATATCATAGCATCTCTGCCAGTAAACAATTCCTCGCCGTACAAAAAAATACCCTCATATAAAAAATTGTTTTCTATCAAGAATTTGCTTTTCAATGCAAAGAAAGCACCAGGCACTGCATCCACATATCGAATCCCATTTTTTGCATGATCTATCTGATAATTTTGATTTTCATTATTTATTTTTTCTTTTCCAAAACGAGTTAAAAAAAAGCATTTTCTTAATGATTCTTTCACTGTTGGAAAATCAAAATACTGATGTATTTCAGAATTTTCGGCTCCATATCGCTTAGTAGATACCAATGCAATATTCTCATCTTTTACAAATGTTTCCTTAATTTTCACCACAGTATCGTTTTCAAAAATTACATCTGGATTCGCTATTATTACATACTCACAGCCTTTTTCATTTATCAAATAGCGCAAACCAACATTATTGCCTGCATTGTAACCGAGATTTAATTCATTCTTTATATATTCTATCTTAGTTTCATTAAAATCTCTTGAAAAATCATCATTCGATGCATTATCTACAACACAAATTTCATCAATTGCTGAAAAGCTACACAATTTATTGGCAAGTTCAACTGTCAAATCATGTGAGTTATAGTTTAATACTACAATTCCGCACTTCCCTTTTTTTATATTCATAACCGTTCTTCTCCAAAATTTAATTCAAAAATTGTTCTGCAATCGAATCCCATAAAAAGAATTTTTCAACTGCTTTACGCGCTTTTTCGCCATACTCTTCTTTTTTTATTATAGCTTCTGTTACTAAGTCACACCAAACTTTTGTTTCATCAGTATTGCATAAAATTCCAGTTTTATTGTTGTCAATAATATCATTTGGTCCAGGTGCAGTATGTGCTATAACTGCCAATTGATAATACATTGCCTCTAAGATTGTCATGCCGAAAATTTCTATTGATGAAAGGTTAATTAAACAATCACTAGCAACCATATATTTATAGATTTCTTCATATGGTACACGTTCTATATAATTTACATAATCATTTAAGTTATTTTCTTCAATATACTCTGTAAGTTGAGAATGAAGCGCGCCTTTTCCTATTATTATCAAACGAAACGATGGATCTCTTTTTCTGAGTTCTTCCAATATATGGCAAGCTAATAAAGGCTTCTTATAATCTACAATTCTTCCAATAAACAATAGAATTTTGTTTTCTTTATCATACCCCAAATCAATCCTAACTTTATAATCTATGCTCACACTACTGTGAAGCAAATCCTTATCCAATCCTACGTTTATTACTTTTTTAAACGGAATTTTCAATTTTTCCATTTCTTTTTTCACCTTTGTGGTCTTCGCTACATTTATTGAAAAACTATATGACTTAATATTCCTTTTCAAAATAAGTTTTGTATAAAATTGGTGCAACCACCCAGGGTTATCTGATAAAACAGCTCCCATATACTGAATACACGGCAAATTATTTTTTTTACACCACATGATAACATTCTTCGCCCACAACTGATTATCAGAGAACAAAATCACTTTATCCGGTGCAAATTTGTTTAGCATTTTTACATTAAATATTCCATGTAAACCAATGGCCTTATGTGGCAAATAATAAACATAATTATACTTATCGTCAGTAATTATTTTATTTGTTTTTTTATTAAGATATAGTACATCAACATCATGTCCTTTTCTAATAAGAGCATTTGCTAACCCGATTTCCTGAACATTATATGTACCAACTTTTCCAAAGTCGCTTGTATTTATCCTCAGAATTACTATTTTCATTTCTGCGTTCCACCTACTTTTTTATATTAATGATCAGTTTATATCTGCTCTCATTTTATAATTCAACTATTATTTAGTTATTATTACAACTGATAGTGTGGATATAATTTGCTATGTTCTTTCATCCAATCAGCAAGTTCGGCAACCATTTTTTCATAGTCAGGAATCTTATAGTCAAATTCCCAATGAGTTCGTTTAAGAGATTTGTCTGCGGTCACTTTATTGACAGGTATAATTTTGACCTTTTTCTTTCGAAGGTATTTATTAAATAAACCTAAAAGATCACATTTGGAAATGCTACTATCTGGAACAGCATTATAAATTCCATGTGCTTTTTCTTTTGCTGCTGCTTCCATAGTTTTAGCAAGCTGGAGAGTGGTTTGTCCTGTCCATATAGCTCCTGTATAACCTTCAATTTTTCCATGTTGTTGCATAAACCAATTCATCAACCCTATTCCTTCAGGTTTTATATCAGGACCTACAATCGAGTTACGCAACGTAATATTTTTATCGTCATCAATTTCCCCAAGTGCTTTTGAACGGTCATAAAAAGTTAATCCATCTCTAAAATCATATTCAGTGTAATGACCACGTTTACCACTGAATACACAATCGGTACTCATATGAATCACCTGAGTTTCCGTTTTTTCTGTCAATTGCACCAATTGATGTGGAAAATAAGCATTAATGTACGACGCTGCTGCTTTATTGTTTTCAGCAAATTGATTTAACAAACCAATGCAGTTAATAATAGAATCAAATCTGTTCTTTCTGATAAGTTCCTCAACAAGTACAGCATCAGTTGCGTCCCCGATAACAGACTTGACTATCTTTGATTTTGTTTTGGAAAATCCCAACACATCATGCCCCTGTTCCTTTAGATAGAGACTAATAAGATGGCCTGCCATTCCATTACAACCAAAAATTAAAAATTTCATTTACTCTCCTTTACTACATTTCCATTTTTTTAACTCATCTACTACCAATTCACAAGTCAAAAGCTTTTTCTTTATTTCTTCTATATTAAGAAGTTTTGTATTGTTTGAATTAAACTCCGATAATTTGCTTCTCTTAACATTGCCTTGCGAAATATACTTTTCGTAATTAAGATCACGATTATCAGCGATTACTCTATAAAATTGACCGCAATCCTCCGCTCTTGCACATTCCTCGTTAGTCAATAATGTTTCATACATTTTTTCCCCATGCCTTATTCCAATAGTTTCAACTGGATAATTTGGAACATCAAACAATTCTTTAATTGCCTTAGTCAGATCGGCAATTGTACTAGCATCTGCCTTTTGAACAAATAAATCACCTTGAGAACCATGTTCAAACGCATAAAGCACAAGATCAACCGCTTCATTGAGATTCATTATGAACCTCGTCATGTTACCATCTGTAATCGTAAGTGGCAATCCATCTTTTATCTTATCTATAAAAAGAGGAATAACTGATCCGCGAGATGCCATAACATTACCATAGCGTGTACAACATATTTTGGTTTTTTTTGGATCTACAGTATTTGCTTTGGCAAATATCACCTTCTCCATCATTGCCTTGCTGGTTCCCATTGCGTTAATAGGGTATGCCGCTTTATCTGTGGACAAACAGACTACCCTGCTTACACCAGATTCAATTGCTACAGTCAGTACATTATCTGTTCCAATAACATTCGTTTTAACAGCTTCAAGTGGAAAGAATTCGCATGATGGAACCTGTTTTAGAGCTGCAGCATGAAAAATGCAATCAACACCAATCATTGCGGGACGAATCGTAGTTATATCTCTCACATCACCTATGTAAAATTTCAGTTTCTCATTGTTATAGTAGTGACGCATATCATCTTGTTTCTTCTCATCACGTGAAAATATGCGGATCTCTTTTACATCGGTATTCAAAAAGCGTTCGAGGACAGCATTACCAAAACTACCAGTTCCACCTGTAATCATTAGAATCTTGTCATTAAATATACTCATGATTTATAAACCCACCCTTTCTGAAACTGCTCAATCATTTCTAGTAATCGAGTATTATTTTTTTCTTTTGAGTAGAATTGATTTGTAAAACTTATTACATCATCATAAAAGGTAGCTATACATTTCTTATCTTCCGCAATAGATCGGATCACCGCTACCGCATCCTGAATTTCATTTTGAGAAAACGAATATCCAATATGATTATCTTTAAAAAGACTATAATATCTCGACTTTTCAACAATATTGATGATCGGTTTTCCCACTGCCATAGCAAGTGCCATTTTACTTGGCACATTATTACCGATAACACCGTGATGCAAAGGAATTATTTCCATATCACAATAGCTATAAACTTCACTCATACGCTCCTGCGGTTGCCAACCAAAATACCTTATATTTGATCCTTTTGTTTTCTTTTTCAATTCATCAAGTTTTACACCCTGTCCAACAATATGAAATTCTATAGATTTATTATCACTCAACGAATTTACCAACTCAGCAAATTCATCTAAGCCAAAAACTTGACCAACATTACCGGCGTATTGTATAATCAATTTTGACATATCTATATCATATTCCTTAACAAAAGTATTTTCTTTCGGCGATACATATCTTATACTGTCCGAATCATACCATGTGTTAACAATAAATATTTTATTATGATTGATCTTTTCTTTTATAAGAACGTCACGCATGTCATCGGAAACTACAACTATTTTGTCAGCTAATTTAAATCCAACACGCTGTATCATTTTTAGAATATTATAAAATAACCTATTTTTTACAATACCTAACTCATAGGCAGAACCAGGGAAAACATCGTGTATATTATATATGATTGGTTTTCCAAACTTTTTCAATTTTTTTATTGTAAACGAAACCGTTGGCGCAGACTGCACAAAAAAAAGATCCACTTCCATTTTTTTTACTATTCTAATAGTATTTTCAACAAAACTTAAGCCATACAAATATCTACCAATAAAATTTGTTTTCTGCGTTGGTTTAAGACATACAGTATGACATTTAAAATTTGGCTTATCCAGTTGAGGTGGAAAATCAGAATTTTCCTGAACAGATACTGCTTCTATCAAATCAACTGAATGTCCACGTTGAAGCATTTTTTCAATAGTTGCACATAATAAATGATTTGAACCATTATTACTTGCAAAACCATTTTCGTATATAAAACATATCTTCATTATTGAACCTCTCATATTTATATTCAAATATTGTTTTTCATCATTTATTTCAATAACAATACGTTACAATTGACTATATTAAAGATCATTTTAGACAGTAAACATAATCTTTTTTTCATCCACGAATTTTTTCTTTATACTGTTTCACCTCGTCTGTGATACCAGAATTAAAAGTTCTTGGACTATATCCAAAAGCCGTTGTTGCATCTTCATGCGAAAAGGTTCTCGGCTCGCAGAGCCGCTGTACCTTTTCACGGTAATCTTTTTTCCTCAATGTGAGCACGTATACAAACCATGCTCCTAAATAAGCAATACCAAATGGACAATTTATAAACTTTACTTTCTTGCCGAAATTCTTACCTATTTCCAAAAGCATATCTCGAAGCAGTATAGGTTCTCCGCCAGAAAGATTAAAATCCTTATTGGCAGTTGCTTCTTCATTCATTAATACTGCATAATAAGCATCACCAAGATCTTTATAATGAACAGGTTGAAGTTCATATTTTGCTTCATTTACTACCGGCATCAGTGGTAACCTGTCAACCATTTTGATAAATGTCACAACATTGTTGTCCATTATATTTCCGTAAATCATTGTCGGTCGGAGAATTGTCAGAACGATGTTGTGTTCCTTACAGGTTTTATAAACAAAGCTATCAATTTCTCTGTATTCTTCTCCTGCCGCTTTGTACTTAGAATAGATACCTGTTGTATGTACAAGAATCAGTCTGCGCACATTACAGGACACTGCTGCTTCTACAATCTCACATGAAAAATGAATTCCCGCCACATGAACAACAGTATCTGCATCCTTGAATGCATCTTTCAGCAGATATGAATCTGTCATCCCCCCAATAAATTTCTGCACGTTAGGAATCAAGCGATCTAAATCTGTTGTGTCGGATGTTTTTCTTACAATTGCACGAATACCATCAGGAAACATATCTTGTACTTTATCTAAATTTTTTCCTATATTTTCTATAAGAACACCTCCGGATTTTTTTCCGGTTGCCCCCGTCAGAACAAGTATTTTGCTCACCTATGTACCTCCTCGTATTTCTTCTTCATCTCGCCCGTTCCACCTTCAACAACACTATCATCACCGCCGAATACTCCAACAGAACCGAAAAAGCACTTTACATCCATTTTAAAGGCTTTCCATCCGCCCTGTTCCATCTTTTCGGCATACACACCGTCCAGTTTTGCTTTAATTGGAATCTCAAGTTCATCGCGACCGTTAATTTGTGCCCAACCGGTCAAACCGGGTTTTATATCATTTGCTTCGTATTTATCCCTTTCCGCAGTCAGCAAATCTTGATTCCAGAGTGCAGGGCGCGGACCAATTATACTCATATTTCCAACAAAAATATCCCAGATTTGTGGAAGTTCATCAAGAGAATGAGAACGCATAAATTTTCCGCTTCGAGTTATGTACTGCTCCGGATTTTCCAACATATGTGTAGGAACATTATGTGGTGTAGATAGTTTCATCGAACGAAACTTATGTAATTTAAAGTATCTTTTATTTTTTCCAACCCTCTTTTGTGTAAAGAAAATTGGACCGGGATCATCTATAATAATCCAAACAGAAAGAAATATAAACACAGGTGATAAAACTACTAAGCCTCCAAATGAAAGAATTATATCGAGGAATCTCTTAATAACACACTCATATATATTTTTTCTTTTATCATTTGAACTTATAGGTTCAAGATATCCTCTCACACCATCTGCATTTTTTTCTTTCTTTTCATCCTCAACAAATATAGTTTTTTTACCCTCCATAGGGTTTTTTTCTTTTGGTTGATTCTTGTATATTGAATTCGGCTTACTTGCAATAGCTATAATAACAAGCAGTATAGATATTACTGCCAAAATTTTCAGAATAATCAACAAGACAACCATATTTTTATCATTTCCCCTATATATTTTCTTTCAAAAATCAAACTACCCCATCCATTCATATCCCCAAAAAGTATTTTAAATAATTGTGGATATAAATCAATATACTATAAAATTTTTAATTCACATCATAAATTTTAACATCATTAATTTTGTTTGTCAATATTATTGAGGTAAATTATTGCATTAAAATTTGACAAATATTTTATAACACTGTATAATAATATGTAAAAAAGAAAAAAATCGGAGAAAAAATGAAATTAGATCAATTAAAAATAGGACAATCTGCATACATAAATTCAATTGAATGTGATTCATCCGCTCTAATGCAGCACATGTTGGATATGGGGCTCACCCCAAATACCGTTGTCACTCTCATCAAAACAGCGCCGATGGGGGATCCGCTGGAAATACGTCTCCGCGGATATGAGCTCACATTAAGAAAGTCGGACGCATCGTGCATATCCGTTACATCCACATCGGCTATGCCGACTAAGAAAAATACAAAGGTTATCCGCGATATTTCTCACCCTCAAAGGGGTGAAATGACAAAATATCATCCCAAAGCCAAAGGTAATGCACTGTCGGAAAACGAAACAATTACCTTTGCTCTTGCCGGCAACCAAAACTGTGGAAAAACTACACTTTTTAATGCATTAACCGGCTCAAATCAGCACGTCGGCAATTTTCCCGGTGTAACCGTGGATAAAAAAGACGGTGTTATCAAAGGTCACCCGAACACTCTTATAACAGACCTCCCCGGTATCTACAGTCTTTCTCCTTATTCCGGCGAAGAAATCGTCACACGCGAATTTTTGCTTAATTCAAAACCAAAAGGTATTATTAATATTTTGGATGCCACAAATATAGAAAGAAATCTGTACCTCACAATGCAGCTTATGGAATTAGATATTCCAATGGTTGTGGCACTCAATATGATGGACGAAGTCCGCAACAACGGCGGCTCGGTGATGATAAATAAATTGGAAGATATGCTCGGTGTCCCCGTGGTTCCTATTTCTGCCGCAAAAGGTGAGGGAATATCGGAGCTTATTAATCATGCCATTCATGTTGCAAAATTCCGCGAAAGTCCCGGACGTGTGGATTTTTGTTCTTCAAATGGTGATGATAAAGGTGCAATACACAGATGTATTCATGCCATATCTCATCTTATAGAAGACCATGCCGTAAGCTACGGAATACCCACGCGTTTTGCCGCAACAAAACTTGCCGAGGGAGACAAACTTATATTGGAATCTCTCCACCTGTCGGAAAACGAAATTGAAACAATCAATCACATTATAAAGGAAATGGAAGACGAAAGCGGCAAATCCGCGGCTGCCGCTCTTGCTGATATGAGATTTTCTTTTATAGAAAACGTCTGTTCGCTGACGGTTGTTAAACCGCACGAAAGCAAGGAGCATGTTCGCTCTGTTAAAATTGATAAACTTTTAACGGGGAAATACACCGCAATACCATCTTTTCTTATCATTATGTCGCTCATATTTTACCTCACATTTTCCGTGTTTGGAAAATACCTCGGTGATTTAATGGAACTTATTATAAAATATATAACAAACATCTGCGACAAAGGACTCACTGTATATGGAATAAATCCGGTTATTCACTCTCTGATAATAGACGGAATATTTGCCGGAGTAGGAAGTGTACTTTCATTTTTACCCGTAATAGTCGTTTTGTTTTTCTTTCTGTCTGTGCTGGAAGACAGTGGCTATATGGCACGTGTGGCATTTGTCATGGATAAAATTTTGCGAAAGATAGGTCTTTCCGGAAGGTCTTTTGTTCCGATGCTCATCGGTTTCGGATGCTCTGTCCCGGCTATTATGTCAACTCGAACCATACCGTCGGAACGTGACAGAAAAATGACTATCTTTCTTACTCCGTTCATGAGTTGTTCGGCTAAGCTGCCTATTTACAGCTTGTTTACGGCATACTTTTTTCCGAATAATTCGGCTTTGGTTATGATACTTCTGTATATAACCGGAATTATCGCAGCAGTCATTTTCTCATATTGTCTGAAAGATACATTATTCAAAGGTGATCCCGTTCCCTTTGTAATGGAACTTCCGAATTACAGAATGCCAGGCGCTGTGAATGTATTTAAATTAATTAAAGAAAAGGCAAAAGATTTTATAACAAAAGCATTTACAATAATTTTTCTTGCTTCGGTAATAATCTGGTTTCTGCAATCATTCGACACAAAACTTAATGTTTGCAAAGATTCGTCGGACAGCCTGCTTGCATTAATAGGAAGTTTTATATCTCCGATATTTAAAACCCTTGGTTTCAGCGACTGGCGAGTATCGACGGCTCTTATTACCGGATTTGCCGCAAAAGAAAGCGTGGTAAGCACCCTCACTGTTCTTCTCGGAGGAAACAAAGCATTGGTAACCACATTGTTTTCCACAACAACAGCTGCCGTGTTCCTGGTATTTTCTCTGTTGTATACCCCGTGTGTTGCGGCGATAGCGGCGGTTAAAAACGAACTCGGCACACGCTATGCAGTTTTAATGTGCATAACTCAGTGTGTTGTGGCATGGATATTTTCTTTTTTGGCAAGAGCTCTTTTCATTTTATTTGCATAATAAAAATCAACTAAATTTAATTTTGAATAAAAAATAAGCCATCAGAGACATTTATTTTAAAATAAATGTCTCCCCTTATTTAAAATAATTTTTAAATTTTAAGGGGTTTTTTTCAAATATATATTGAAATTATTGTTTTTTTCTGTTATAATTGTATTGATATGTGTGAATAGATTTTTTATTAATTTATCCACATTTCAACATTCACTGTGGATAAATTAATATATAGGAGTAGTTATACAAATGGAAAGTCTTGTAAAATTATGGCAAAGCATGCTTGAAATAATAAAACCGGATATTCTTCCCGTGAGCTTTTCAACGTGGATAGAAACCATCATTCCTGTGGATATGTCGGAAGATACAATTTATCTTGAAGTTCCTTATGAATATAATAAAGAGATGATTAACTCCAAATACGCTCCTCTTATTATAAACGGACTTCATTATCTTACAGGAAAAGATTACAGTCTGGAAATAAGAACAAAGTCTGAGGGATTTGTTAACAAATCCCGCCCGGAGCCGGACAGCCACACAATGACGGTACGTCTTAACCCTTCCTATACATTCGAAACATTTGTTATAGGAAAGTCTAATCAGATAGCGCACGCGGCAGCCAAAAGCATGGCACAGGCTATAAGTGAAAATAAAATATGCACAAATAATCCGCTGTTTTTACATGGTGGGGTAGGACTCGGTAAAACTCACTTGATGCATGCCATATGTCACTATGTTCTCAAAAACAAGCCGGACGCAAAAATTATGTACACAACGAGTGAAGAGTTTACAAATGAGCTTATAAATGCAATCAAAGACGATAAAAACAGAGAATTCAGAGAAAAATACAGAACGGTGGATATTCTGCTCATAGACGATATCCAGTTTATAGGCGGAAGAGAAAGTACACAGGAAGAATTTTTCCACACTTTCAACGCTCTGTATCAAAGCGGCAAACATATTGTTATTACAAGCGACAGACCTCCAAAAGAACTTTTCACCCTCGAGGCGAGAATAAGAAACAGATTCGAATGCGGCGGAATATTTGATATAAATGCTCCGGATTACGAAACGAGAATAGCTATTCTCCGCAAAAAGGCAGACCAGATAGGAATAGATGTACCGGATGAAATATACACATATATTGCCGAAAAGATTACATCTAACATTCGAGAACTTGAAGGTGCAATCAAAATGATTATGAGTTATCATAATCTGATGAATAAAGAAATAAACCTTGAACTTGCAAAAGAAGCGCTTAAAGATTACAATACATCAAATAACAGAGAAATAACTCTCCCTATAATCGCACAAAATGTGGAAAAGTATTGTAATCTCAAAGAAAATGAAATAAAATCATCGGATAAATCAAAGAGAATATCTTATCCGAGACAAATTGCTATGTATATAATGAAGGAAATAACCGATTCATCACTTGTTCAGATAGGTGACTTTTTCGGTGGAAAAGACCATTCTACCGTTCTTCACGGAATAAACAAAATCCGAAAGGATATGGAAACGGATCCTTCAACAAAATCCATTGTGGATAACATTATAAATAACATTACAAAATAAACAGTATAAAACGTGAAAACAACGGGAATAATAATACTTTCCCACCTTTAATGTGGATACATTTCCACACAAATTTTAAACAATATTTTATCAACAAATGCGGTGAATTTTTCGGATAAAATATTGATATTCATAAACATACGCAAATGCAGTGTACAAGCGGTGAAAATACATTTTTCAAAACTATCCACCCGACTACTGCTACTACTGAATTTAATATATAATTATTTATTTATATAAAGGAGTTTTGGCAATGAAATTTTCTTGTGAAAAAAATCAATTATTGGAATCAGTTTCAATAGTATCAAAAGCTATTAACAACGCATGTGCCATAGACATCTTGAAAGGAATCAAAATAGAAGCGGAAGATAAAATAAAAATGCTCGGAAGCGATCTCGATTTATCCGTAGAAAGCATTTTTGATGCCACTATAGAAGAGACAGGAAAAATTATAGTGGATACCAGAATATTCTCCGATATTATCCGCAAACTTCCCGACGGTATCGTTCAAATAGAAACAGATGACAAATCGGAACTTAAGATAAGCTGCATGAATACCAAGTTTAATATACTTTATCTTTCTGCAGAAGGATATCCGGAAATAAAGAAATTGGATCAGGGAGAATCCTTTAAAATTTATTCTTCCGATCTAAAAAGTATTATAAAGAATACTATATTTGCTATATCGACAAATGAAAGCCGACCTATCCTCACCGGTTCCAAATTTGAAATAAAGGGAAGTAATTTAAGAGTTATATCCATAGACGGATACAGACTCGCTCTCAGAAATCAGATTATACCCGATACGGGAGATACCGAATTTTCTTTTGTTGTACCGGGAAGGGCACTTAATGAACTTCTTAAAATACTTAAAGATGATTCTACCATTGTAGAAATAACCGTCCATGAAAACAGCGTTATGTTCTCGTTCGATAAATTTACTGTTATTGCACGTTTGCTTGAGGGTGAATTTATGGATTACAACAAATTCATTCCTTCATCCGCTTCGGTTACGGTTAAAGCAGATGTAAAGAAGTTTACGGACATGGTGGAAAGGGCATCTATCATTATTAACTATGATGATCCCA
Organism: uncultured Clostridia bacterium; assembly: GCA_934463115.1. Lineage (GTDB taxonomy): Bacteria > Bacillota > Clostridia > UMGS1810 > UMGS1810 > CAKSIN01. The sequence continues at coordinate 62,055 of CAKSIN010000001.1, read as the reverse complement.
AAATTCCCATAATTCTTAATATAAAAGATTCTCTTATCAATGTGGAATGTATTTCTAAAAGAGGAAACTTTGATGAAAGTATAGATGTGGAGCATCATGGAGATGATTTAAAAATAGGAATAGCATCAAAACTTTTGACAGATACATTAAAGAGTATAGAATGTGAAGAAGCAATAATGGAATTTAACACGGCACAAAGTCCGTGTGTTCTTAAACCGACAGAGGGTAATTCTTTTGTATACATGGTATTGCCTATTCGTCTTAAAAATTAGGAGTTATTATGGAAAAAATAACGATAAACACCGAATATATCAAATTGGATCAGCTGCTTAAATTCGGAGGAATCACAGAAAACGGAGCCGATGCTAAATATCTCGTTGTGAACGGATATGTAAAATTAAACGGAGAAACCGAAACAAGGCGGGGAAAAAAAGTTTTTCCCGGAGATGTGGTAAAAATTGATTTTGAAAATGAGCACTTTGAGATTGAGGTTTGTGATTAAATATATGATTGTAAACAGTCTGCATCTTGAAAATTTTCGTAATTACGAAAATGAAACAATAGAATTTTGTGAGGAAAACAACATATTCTACGGAAAAAACGGACAGGGAAAAACAAATATCATAGAAGCTTTGTATTATTTTTGTACATGCAAATCTTTCAGAAGTGTTCATGACAAAGAGGTTATTAAATTCGGCAGTGATTATTCTCACACTTCAATTGAATTTGAAGCCGCAAAGAGAAAAAATTCCTCCGAGATATTTATTAACGACAGAAAATCTATTAAGGTAAACGGAATAAATCTTGAGAGGCAAAGCGAATTAATCGGTCTGGCAAACATGGTTATATTTACCCCCGAACACCTTAATCTTATTCGTGAGGGACCGGGAGTAAGAAGAAATTTCATAGATGTTCTGATTAGTCAGGTGAAACCTCTTTATTTTCAAAATCTGCTGGGATATTACAGAATACTTAGACAACGAAATTTTATGCTTAAATCAAACAGCAAAAATTATATGGATACTATTGGAATATGGAATGAAAAACTGGCTGATTACGGAATAAATATTTGTAAATACAGAAACAGAATTATAGAACTTTTGGATGAATATATCAAACATTTCGAAACACTCGGAGAAGTGTATGACATCAAGTATGCGCCGAGTATAAAAGATGATTTTTTGAGCAAAGAAAATTTTATAAATCAGCTTGAAAAAAATATCAGCCGTGATGTGGAAAAAGGAATGACTTTGACAGGACCTCACAGAGATGATTTTGAAGTTTTTCTGAACGGCATGAGCCTGAAAAAATACGGCTCACAGGGGCAGACAAGGACCGGCGTTTTAAAAATAAAACTTGCCGAATGTGAAATAATAAGCAATTTGCTCTGTGAAGAACCGGTATTGCTTTTGGATGATGTTTTGAGTGAGCTCGACAGTGAAAGAAGAAAATTCTTTTCTGAAAAAATAAAAAACAGGCAAACTGTTATTACATGCACCGACAAAAGTTTTGTTGAGGGAAAAGGAAAATTTTTTGAAGTAAAAGATGGAAAAATTATTTAGAAGGTGATGCGATGTATCTTCATATCGGCGGAGATATAGCTGTAAAGATAAAGGATATTATAGCGGTAATGGATTTGGAAACCAGTTCTGTTTCGAAAATAACAAAGGATTTTTTGAAGATAGCTCAAAAAAGCAATTCGGTTATAAATGTAAACAATGAACTTCCGAAATCCTATGTCGTTACAAATTCCGACGGCGAAACACGTGTTTATGTTTCTCCAATATCATCACACACCCTACTTAAAAGAACAGAAAATTCTAAAAAATCTTTTATATAGGCAATTTTGTGTCAGAAAGGATAAAATATGATTAAATCAGATTACGATGAAAGTCAAATACAAGTCCTGGAAGGACTGGAAGCTGTAAGAAAAAGACCGGGAATGTACATAGGTTCTACTTCGGTTCGCGGTTTGCATCACCTTGTGTATGAAATTGTGGACAACAGTATAGACGAAGCTCTTGCCGGATTCTGCACGGAAATAGAAGTAGATTTGAACAAAGACGGCTCTGTTACTGTGAGAGATAACGGAAGAGGTATTCCTCACGGAATACATCCGAAAATGGGAATATCCACAATAGATGTAATATTTACCGTTCTTCACGCAGGAGGAAAATTCGGCGGCGGCGGATACAAAGTATCCGGAGGATTGCACGGTGTTGGTGCGTCGGTTGTTAATGCGCTGTCCACACGTCTTGAAGTTAAGGTAAAAGACGGAGAAAACATCTGGTATCAAAGCTATAAAAGAGGAGTTCCTGATGGTGAAGTACACACAATTGGTAAGACTGATTCCACAGGAACAGAAGTTACATTTTGGGCAGATGGAGAAATATTTGAGGAAACGGTTTATGACTACAATGTTCTTTTGAAAAGGTTAAGAGAACAGGCATTTCTTAACGGCGGAATAAGAATTGTGTTTTCCGATAAAAGACAGGATGAAGAAAAAAAAGAAATTCTTCATTACGAAGGTGGAATAAAAAACTTTGTATCCTTTATATTCGGAGAAAAGAAAAAACACAAAGAAACTCTTGAAAAAATTCATGAAAATGTTATCTATGTAAACGGCGAAAAAAACGGAAGTATGGCGGAGGTAGCTATTCAGTGGAATAATGGCTACGATGAAGTTATAGAATCATTTGCAAACAACATTGCAACAACCGAGGGAGGAACTCACGAAACAGGATTTAAATCCGCACTTACAAAAGTTCTTGCCGACTACGGAAAAAAGTACAAGCTTATTAAGGATAATGAGGAACTCACGGGCGATGATGTCAGAGAAGGTCTTGTAGCGGTTATATCCGTAAAACTTGAAGAACCTCAGTTTGAAGGACAGACCAAGACAAAACTCGGTAATTCCGAAATAAGAGGTCTTGTGGAAAATATGGTAAAGGAGAAACTTGCCGATTTTCTCGAGGAAAATCCCGATGTCGGAAAGGCAATAATAGAAAAAGCGCTTATGGCATCGAGAGCAAGACTTGCCGCAAGAAAAGCAAGAGAAGCTACAAGAAAAACACCGCTCGGAACAAATTCACTGCCCGGAAAACTTACGGATTGCATTGTAAAGGATCCGACAAAAACTGAGATATACATTGTCGAGGGAGATTCGGCGGGCGGCTCGGCAAAAAACGGCAGGGACAGCAAATATCAGGCAATACTTCCTCTATGGGGAAAAATGCTCAATGTTGAAAAAGCGAGAGCCGACAAGGTATACGGAAACGAAAAACTTACTCCGGTAATACAGGCGCTCGGAACGGGCATAGCCGGCGAATTTAATATTGAAAAACTCAGATATGACAAGATTATAATTATGGCCGATGCCGATGTTGACGGAGCTCACATTCAGACACTGTTGCTTACATTTTTCTTTAGATTTATGACTCCTCTTATTGAGGAAGGGCATGTGTATCTTGCAAAGCCGCCTCTTTATAAATTATCAAGAGGAAAAAAATCAAAAGTTGCTTTCAGTGATGAAGAAAGAGACATGATAAGCGAACAACTTAAAGACGGTGACGCAAATGCCAAAGTCGATATAAGCCGATACAAAGGTTTGGGAGAAATGAATCCCGAAGAACTCTGGGAAACTACTATGGATCCTAAAAACAGAATACTTCTTAAAGTAAAACTGGAAGACGCCGAAAGGGCAGATAATATTTTCAGCGTACTTATGGGAGACGATGTTGAACCCAGAAGAATATTCATTGAGGAAAATGCGCAGTATGTGACTAACCTTGATGTATAAACGGAGGCAATTATGGCTAAAAACAAAAAATACGAAGAATCACATTTTGAAGAATATTTTGACACACAGACTATTGTGGATATAGATATAGAAAAGAGAATGAAAGAGGCATTCATTGATTATGCAATGAGTGTAATTGTGAGCCGTGCTCTCCCTGATGTACGTGACGGACTAAAACCGGTTCACAGAAGAATTCTTTATTCTATGTTTGAGGAACATTTGACAAGTGACAAGCCTTTCTTTAAATCCGCTACCACGGTAGGTAACGTTATAGGTAGATATCATCCGCACGGCGACGCGTCGGTTTATGACGCTATGGTTAGGCTTGCACAGGACTTTTCTATGAGATATCCGCTTATTGACGGTCACGGAAACTTTGGTTCGGTAGACGGCGATCCGCCGGCTGCTTACCGTTACACCGAGGCGAGAATGAGCAAACTTTCCAATGTACTTTTGGAAAATATAGAAAAAGACACTGTGGATTTTATTCCGAACTTTGACGAAAAAAGGAGAGAGCCTGTTGTCCTCCCTACAAGAATACCGACACTGCTTGTAAACGGAAGCTCCGGTATAGCTGTAGGTATGGCTACAAATATTCCGCCTCACAATCTCACAGAGGTTTTAAACGGTGTTATTGCGCAGATAGATAACCCGGATATAACCGTAGAGGAACTGATGGAATATATAAAAGGTCCTGATTTTCCGACAAAAGCATCTATCATGGGAAAGAGCGGTATACGCAGCGCATACGCAACCGGAAAAGGAAAAGTAATTGTGCGTGCCAAAACCGAAATTGTCGAAAGAAAAGACGGTACATCTTCCATAATAGTTACGGAGCTGCCGTATCAGGTAAACAAAAAAATGCTTGTGGAATCCATAGCTGCTCTTGCGAAAGATAAAAAAATAGAAGGTTTGTCCGATATAGACGACCATTCTTCCGACAGAGTTGGTATAAGGGTAGAAATATTCCTTAAGAGAGACGCAAATCCACAGGTTGTGCTGAATCAGCTGTTTAAGTTTACACGTCTGCAGGACAGTTTTTCCATTAATATGCTTGCCATAAATGAGGGCAAGCCAAAAACTATGGGACTAAAAGATATTCTTGAACAGTTTATAAAATTTCAGGAAGAAATAGTTACCAGACGTACTCAATTTGACCTGAAAAAAGCAGAAGCAAGAATGCATATCCTGGAGGGATTGAGAATTGCTCTCAATAATATTGATGAAATAATCAATATTATAAGAAATTCATACGATGACGCAAAAGAAAGACTTATTGAAAGATTCAAATTTTCGGATATTCAGGCGCAGAGTGTTCTTGATATGAAACTCGGACAACTGCAGAGACTGAATGGAGAAAAAATTGAATCGGAGTATGAGGAACTTTCCGCAAAAGTAGATGAATACAAATTATTGCTTTCGGACAGACATCATATGCTTGAACAAATAAAGAAAGAACTTGCCGAAATCAGAGATAAATACGGCGACGAAAGACTCACAAAAATAGAACCCTCAATAGATATGATTGATGATGAAGACCTTATTGAGGTGGAAGATTGTGTAATAACAATGACTCACTTTGGATATATAAAGAGGATTCCTTCTTCTACATACAGGAGTCAGCATCGCGGCGGAAGGGGAATATCAGGCCTCAGTACAAGGGATGAGGATTTTGTTGAAACACTTTTCACTGCGTCGTCTCACGACTATATTCTTTTCTTTACAAATAAAGGAAGAATGTACAAAATGAAAGCGTACAGAATTCCCGAATCGAGCAGGCAGGCAAAGGGAAATGCAGTAATTAATCTTCTTCCGATTGAAAAGGATGAAAAGGTTACCGCGGCTATTCCTATTGCAAACTTTGAAGACGGCAAATATCTTACAATGATAACTAAGAGAGGATTTGTAAAGAAAACATCTCTTGAAGAATATGATTCAAATAGAAAGGGTGGAATCATTGCAATAGGTCTTCGTGAAGATGATGAGCTTATTCAGGTAGCTCTTACCGAAGAAAATGATAATATTATTCTCGGAACAAAGAACGGCATGTGCATTAAGTTTTCTCATGAGGATGTACGTCCTATGGGACGTGGTGCAACCGGTGTAACGGGTATAAGAATGAAAGATGACGATTATGTAATCGGCGGAAATGTTTGCAATGACGAATGTATGCTTCTGACTGTTACGGAAAACGGATACGGAAAAAAGACCGATATAAACGAATTTAAGTGTCAGTATAGGGGAGGACGCGGAGTATTCGGATACAAGATAACCGAAAAAACAGGTCTTATTGCCGGATGCTGCGTTATTAACAATGATGAAGATATTATGATGATAACCTCCGACGGTATAGTGATAAGAACAGATTCCGATGAGATAAGTCTTTTCGGAAGAGTTACACAAGGTGTAAAGGTGATGAGGCTTGCAGATGATGTGAAGGTTGTATCTATTGCAAAAGCAAAGAAAGAAGAAGAAGAGTCTGCTGATGAAGAAAACGAAGAAAAACCGGCAGAAAAAGAACAGCAGTAAATAAAATACCATAATAAAAGGAGAGAATTTTAAAATTCTCTCCTTTTATATATAAGAAAAACCTTCACCTGCAACGGTGAAGGTTTTAAAATATGCATTAGTTATTTAAAATAGCCATTTCTGTTTCTTTATCGAACAGGTGCATTTTGTTGATATCAAGAGCAACTTTAATATCATCATGCGGCTGAGCTGTACTTCTTGGATTAACTCTTGCAGTAAACGGAGTATCACCAATCTTGAGATACAGATATGTTTCAGCACCCATCATTTCGGTGATTTCAACATGAGCATTAACAATGCTTTCTGAAGAAGAATTGAGGAATGCTTCTTCATCGTGAATATCCTCCGGTCTAATACCGAGAACAACTGTTTTGCCTACATAGCCGGTTTCTTTAACCTTTGCAGCGAGTCCCTCGGGGAGAACGATACTCTGACCGTCAAATTCGAGAGAAACAGAATTGCCGTTTTCTTTGATAACGCAATCTGTAAAGTTCATCTGAGGACTTCCGATGAATCCTGCAACGAACATATTAATAGGCTTGTTGTAGAGAGTAGCCGGTGTGTCTATTTGCTGAACAAAGCCGTCTTTCATAACAATGATTCTTGTACCCATTGTCATAGCTTCTGTCTGGTCGTGTGTTACATAGATAAAAGTTGTCTGCAGTCTCTGATGGAGCTTGCCGATTTCTGTTCTCATCTGAACACGAAGCTTTGCGTCAAGGTTGGAGAGAGGTTCGTCCATAAGGAAAACCTTAGGCTCTCTGACGATAGCACGACCGAGAGCAACACGCTGTCTCTGACCGCCGGAGAGAGCCTTCGGCTTTCTGTCCAAAAGGTGGTCAATGTCGAGAATCTTTGCAGCTTCGTTAACTCTTCTTGTGATTTCGTCTTTCGGTATTTTTCTGAGTTTAAGACCGAAAGCCATGTTGTCGAATACTGTCATGTGAGGATAGAGGGCATAGTTTTGGAAAACCATTGCAATATCTCTGTCCTTGGGGGCAACATCATTAACGAGTGTATCGCCGATGTAGAGTTCACCCTCCGAAATTTCTTCAAGTCCGGCAATCATTCTGAGTGTTGTTGATTTACCGCATCCTGAAGGTCCGACCAAAACTATAAATTCCTTGTCTTCGATATCAAGGCAAAAGTCGGATACGGCTGTTACGCCGCCTGCGTATTTTTTATAGATGTGCTGTAAGCTTAAGCTTGCCATATTGTACCTCCTGTGTATGCCAAAAATACATTCTTCTTTATACCATATACTATAACACATTTAAAAAATACTGCCAATAGGCAATTTGACAAAATAATTAAGTTAAATTATACAGTTTGCATAAAACAAGCTAAAAAATTTTAGATTTAAAACTTTTGTAATTTTTTAATTATTATTTATGCACAAATCAAAAAAAGTTTTTTATACAAAAGTGTTATAGAATAGACATAGCCTGCATTTGAGAACTTTTTTAAATTTAAAAATTTGTTGTTTATGCACAATTTTTAAGTTGTTTTATTAATCAAAACTTCTTTAAGAGTTTACAAATATCTATATTCTTTTCATTGAAAGAGATATTTTTTGTTTTTTGTCGTCTTTTGCGATAACAACTGTTTTAATGATATCTCCCACCTTAAGAACATCCGACGGATGACGAATGTATCTGTTGCTTATTTCTGATATGTGAACAAGCCCATCCTGATGAACACCGATATCTACAAAGGCTCCGAAATCGGTTATGTTTCGGACAGTTCCGGTAAGTATATCTCCAATTTTAAGATTTTCGAATGTGAGAATCTCGGTTTTCATAACAGGCGGGGATATCTCATCGCGCGGATCCAAGTCCGGTTTCTTCAGACTGTCTTCTATGTCTTTTACAGTGGGCAGTCCTATTTTAAATTTTTCGGTAATCTGTCTTATATTTTCCTTGGTTATGTCTTTGCTAAAGTCAACCGATTCAATGTTATTAACATCGGACAGATTGCATCCAGCAAGTTCAAGGAGCATTTCGGCGGCTTTGTACGATTCCGGATGAACTCTTGTTGTATCAAAGAAGTTTTTTGCTCCGGGAATTTTTAAGAAACCGGCGCACTGCAAAAATGATTTTGCCCCCAGCTTTTCAACTTTCATCAGCTCTTTTCGTGACTCAAATTTTCCGTGTTCATCGCGGTATTTAACAATATTTTTTGCAACGGTTTTGTTTATTCCGGCAACATGAGAAAGCAGCGGCCATGAGGCGGTGTTAAGGTCAACACCGACATTGTTTACACAGTCCTCCACGACTCCGGACAGCTTTTCACCGAGAAGTTTTTGGTTTACATCATGTTGATATTGTCCGACTCCGATTGATTTGGGATCAATTTTAACAAGCTCCGAAAGGGGATCCTGTATTCGTCTTGCTATGGATGCCGCACTGCGCTGTTCAACGGTGAAATTCGGAAATTCCTCACTTCCGAGCGGTGACGCCGAATATACCGATGCCCCGGCTTCGTTTGTTATAATATATTTAACATCTTTGTCAATTTCCGAGAGTACCTGCGACACAAACTGTTCCGATTCTCCGGATGCTGTTCCGTTTCCTATGGATATAATGTCCACATTATAATCATTAATAATTTTTTTGAGTTTTCGTGCGCTTTTTTCCTTATCGTGAATTTTCAGTGTGCAGAAAATTATATCGGTTGCAATAACTTTTCCGGTTTCATCCACAACGGCAAGTTTGCATCCTGTTCGATAACCGGGATCAAATCCGAGAACCGTTTTTCCGCGTATGGGAGGCTGCATTAAAAGCTGAGTCAGATTATTTCCAAACAAATCTATTGCTCCGCGTTCCGCCCTTTGAGTGAGATAAGTCCTTATTTCTCTTTCTACAGACGGTTTTATAAGCCTTGTATAAGAATCACGGACGGTATTTTTTAATAAATCGTCAAATATAGAATTTTTTAATATGCATTTTTCAATGTATAATGTCACAGCGTCGGTATCTATGTCAACCGATACTCTGAGGTAGTCCTCTTTTTCACCGCGGTCAATCGCCAAAATCCGATGATTGGCGATTGATTTTACCGGTTCGCAAAAATCATAATACATTGAATAAACACTGTCTTCGTCCTTTACGGCCTTTGTTGTTATCATACCGTGATTATTCATCATGTTTCTGATTTTTTTGCGGTAAACATCATTATCGGATATCATTTCCGCTATGATATCGCATGCACCAAATATTGCGTCTTCGGGAGAAAATATTTCTTTTTCCGTATTCACAAATTTGGCAGCAATATCAAGGGGATTTCCTTTTTTCTCATTTTGAAGATATATTATTTGTGCAAGCGGTTCCAAACCTCTTTCTTTTGCGACCGACGCGCGCGTTTTCTTTTTCGGACGGTACGGTCTGTAGATATCTTCAAGTTCCTGAATAATGGAGGCGGAATTAATTTTATTTTTTAAATCATCTGTCAGATTTCCCGATTCCTCAATAAGCCTTATTATTTCATTTCGGCGTTCGTCAAGACCGCGCAGATATTTCAACCTTTCGTCAAGGAGACGGAGAGTTTTGTCATCAAGGCTCCCTGTAATTTCTTTTCTGTATCTTGCAATAAAAGGTATGGTGTTTCCCTCATCTATAAGGGCGACGGTTCCTGTGACATTTTTTTCTTTTAAATTAAATTCGCTGCATAACTGTGCAATTATATTCATTTGTACCTACCTCTTTCCCATAAGTTTGATTTCAACGTCGGTAAGCTCGCGAATTTCGCCTTCCGCAAGTGATTCGTCGAGACACAGTTCTCCGATTTTTACACGTTTAAGGTAAACAACCTTGTTTTCAACCGCTTCGAACATTCGCTTGACCTGGTGAAATTTTCCCTCACGTACAGTGAGAAAACATTCCCTGTTTCCTTTTATTTCAAGATCGGCGCTCATGGTTTTGTAACCGTCGTTCAAAACGACACCGTGCAAAAATTTTTCGGTGCAGTCTTTTTTGATATCAAAAGCTGTTTTCACATAATATGTTTTGTCAACGTGACTTTTCGGGGAGGTTATGCGGTGCGCCGTGTTTCCGTCATTTGTAAGAACGAGAAGCCCCACCGTATCTATGTCGAGTCTGCCTATCGGAAAAACTCCGAAGTGAGAATATTGTTTCGGTACAAGGTCGTTTGTCACCGGAAATTTTTTGTCATATACGGCGCTTATATATCCTGCCGGCTTGTTAAGCATAAGGTAAATGTATTTTTTATACGATACCGTTTGATTTTCACATAATATATTATCGTCTGTTTCATTTACATGAAAAGCAGGATCGGTTATAATATTTCCGTTTACACACACCGAGCCGGAGCGTATTTTTTCTTTTATTTCCTTTCTGCTTCCAAGACCGCTGTTTGAAAGATATTTATCCAGTCGCATTATTTCCTCCGAATCAGATTAAATTTGAATAATAAGATTATAAATCGAAATCGTTTGTTTGTCAATTTAATGTTTATAATATTTATATAATGTACTTTTAATCCACTTTATCAACATATAATGTGGATAAAATAACGAAAATATTGTGTTTTATAGCGAAAAATAAGAAAATTTAAAATAAATTGAACTCATAAAGAAAATTTATGTTGACAAATAAAATAGGATAGTATATAATAAAGAATGATTCTCGGACGAAATGCATTTGAATTCTTCCGGGCAAAAAGAATGTAGAATTACTGTTTTGCATCATAAAACGATGTGTTTAAATATGATTGATATGCAGGCAAATTGTTTATGTGTGTCATCCGCAGTAACAGTGGTAATTTCTAAGGAGGTGTGGAGTTTATGAAAAGAACATATCAGCCGAACGTAAGACATAGAAGTAAGGTTCACGGTTTCAGAGCGAGAATGAGCGACAGAAACGGAAGAAAGGTTTTGGCTCGCAGAAGATTGAAGGGCAGAAAAGTTTTGTCGGCATAGTTTGTAATGAAGAAAACGGGATTGTCCGAGACGGATCAGTCCTGAAAACGGGCGATATTAATCGCCGTGCATTGGGAACGGTCTTTAAACAAACCGCATTGGAAGGTGTTTCTTTGCGGTTCGGTTTGTTTTTTGCTGACCGTTCCGTTTTTGTAACAGCACAGACCAAAATGACAGGCTTGTCTGTTAAATTTTGCGGCAGGGAGTTTTTTTATGAAGGGCACAATTAAGCTCAATCGAGAATTTTTGTATGCATACCGAAAAGGAAAAAAAACGGTTACGGATTGCATTGTCTTTCATTCATACAGGAACAGAACTCAGACAAACAAGCTTGGTATCACAGTATCAAAGGCAATAGGCAAGGCGCATGACAGAAACAGAGCAAAGAGAATAATACGCGCCCTCTACAGGGAATGTATGCCGAAAACCGAAAACGGATACAATATAGTTATTGCCGCCAGAAGTAAGTTGCTCTATATTCCGCATGAAAAGGCAGTTTCGACAATGAAATACTGTATAGAAAAGTCGGATATGAAATGAAATACGTGCTTATAAAAATTATTACTTTGTACAGAAAGTATATCTCTCCGCTTAAAAAACCGTGCTGCAGATTTTATCCTACATGTTCAAGCTACAGCATCATGGCAATAGAAAAATACGGAGCGATTAAGGGAGTATGGCTCTCTTTAAAAAGAATCCTCAGATGCCATCCGTTTAATGCGGGTGGATATGATCCGCTTAAATAGGAGGAAACAGATGAACATTTTTAGATTACTGATAACCACTCCGCTCGGATATATTCTCGGGTGGATAAACGATCTCGTAAATAACTACGGTGTGGCTATCATATTGTTTACAATTTTGATTAAGCTTATATTGCTTCCGCTGGGACTCAAGCAGCAAAAGTCGATGACAAAAATGCAGCGGATTCAACCGAAACTCAAGGAAATTCAGGAAAAGTATTCCTATGATAAAAATAAAGAAAGTCAGGAAACAATGAAGCTGTACAAAGAGTACGGCGTAAACCCGGCAGGAGGTTGTCTGCCGCTGCTTATACAGTTTCCTATACTGATTGGATTGTATCAGGTTATTTACAGACCGCTTACCTACATACTCCACTTTTCTGCAGATAAGATTGAAACATTTGCAAAAGGACTCGGTCTTGAGACCGGAACGAGTGCGGCGGCAAGAATGATAGAAATACAAATTGCAAACAGCAAAAAACTGCTTGAGTTTGATTTGTTCGGCATGGACTTGTCGCAGGTGCCTCTTGACGTTGTAAAAAATGTTATGAGCGGAGCGGTCGGAGCTGTTGCGCTTGTAATTGTTATCATACCTATTCTTTCGGGTGTAACAACGTATCTGACAAGCAAAATATCCATGCTTATGAACGATACAAAAAAAGAAGAAGAAAAGAAAGACAAAACACCCAAGCGTGTTCTTTCTCCGGACCAAAAAGAAGAAGGAACAGCCGGCAATGCAGAAACCATGACAAAGTCGATGACAATTTTCATGCCGCTTATGACGCTTTGGTTTGCCTTCACACTGCCGTCGGCACTGGGACTTTACTGGGTTATATCAAATATTCTTTCACTCGGACAAACGGTTCTTTTGAACGGATATTACAACAAAAAGCTTGCTGCCGAAATAGCCGATCAGGATGTTGAGCGCGAAAAGAAGCTTCTTGAAAAGCAGAAAAAATACAATATAAATAAAAAGAAAAAAAGGGGTTGAACACTACAATGATTACAGAGATGTTGAACACTGTTGAAAAGTCGGCAAAAACAAAGGAAGAAGCAATCAATCTTGCTTTAAATGAATTGGATGCCGCCGAAGATGAAGTTGAAATTGAAGTTATTGAAGAGGGTTCAAAGGGAGTTCTCGGAATAGGAAAAAAAGACGCGGTTGTAAAGGTAACTCTTGTTCCCAATCCCGAAAGAAGAGCAAAGAAATTCCTTGGCGGAATTTTTGAAATAATCGGGGAAGATGTAACAATATCTGCCGAAAAAAAGGACGATATACTTTCGGTGGAACTTTCCGGGCCGGATATGGGAATGGTTATAGGAAAAAGAGGGGAGACGCTTGATGCTCTTCAGCATTTGACAAGTCTTGCCGTGAACAGAGGAGACAGCGATTTTGTCAGAGTATCACTCGATACGGAAAACTATCGCGAAAAGAGATGCAAGGCACTTGAAAACCTTGCGAACAAGCTTGCCGCAAAGGTTATAAGAACCGGAAGAAACACAACGCTTGAACCCATGAACGCCTATGAAAGAAGAATTATTCATTCCACATTGCAGGATAATGAATATGTAACAACATATAGTATAGGTCAGGGTGTAAACAGAAAAGTTGTTATTGCACTTAAAAAAGACTGATTGAAAAAAGCAGGAGCGCATTCGTATATCTTCGGTGGAAATAAAGAAGATACGGACGCGCTCTTGTAGGTTTTGAGAATAATAAAGGAATGTGATTTTAATGTATGATACGGATACCGTAGCGGCTGTTTCCACTCCTGCCGGCACGGGAGGAATATCGGTAATAAGAATCAGCGGAAAAGATGCACTCAGGATAGCGGATAGAGTGTTTGAAAGCCCGAAAGGGAAAAAGCTGATAAACGCGAAAACATATACCATTACCTACGGCTATGCGGTTCGCAGTGACAAAAGTGTTATAGATGAAGTTCTTGCATCGGTTATGAAGGCTCCGAAATCATATACGGGTGAAGATGTTGTTGAAATAAGCTGTCACGGCGGAATTATCGGAACGCGGGAAATACTTTCCGAAATTCTCGGAAACGGAGCAAGGCACGCCAAAGCGGGCGAATTTACAAAACGCGCATTCCTTAACGGAAAAATTGATCTTTGCAAAGCCGAATCGGTTATAGATATAATTAATGCAACAAGTGAGTCGTCGCATAATATATCTGTAAATCAGCTTCGCGGTTCATTATCAAGGAGCATAAATGCCATTCGCGGAAATCTGCTTTCACTTATAGCGCATTTGCAGGTTTTGATAGATTTTGCAGATGAAGAACTTGAGCCGCTCAGTGATGCCGAATTTACCGACGGAATGCGAAATTCAATTGCTGAAATTGACAGATTGCTTGACACTGCTTCATCAGGAATAATTGCACGCGAGGGAATTAAGACGGCCATTGTCGGAAAACCGAATGTTGGAAAATCGTCGCTGCTGAATTTACTGTGCGGTGATGAACGCGCCATAGTAACGGATGTTGAGGGAACGACGCGTGATTCGATAGAGGAGAAAGTAACCTTGGGCAATGTGACACTTCGCCTGTCGGACACGGCCGGAATACGCAGTACAAATGATATTGTGGAAAGTATTGGGGTAGAAAAATCAAAGGATATACTTGAATCATCCGATCTCGTCATTTACATGACGGACGCGTCGGCTAAACTTGATGATAACGATATTTTTATTCTTGAAAAAATAAAGGATAAAAATTCTATTGCTCTTTTAAATAAATCCGAAAAAGGAATTGCAACAGAAATTGATATAATAAAAAAATATGCAGGAAAAATTATTGAATTCTCCGTTAAAGAAAAAATAGGTCTTGATGAACTTTCAGACACAATAGAAAAAATGTTTGAAATAGGTAAAATATGTAAATCCGATGATGCTGTTGTGGTTAATGTCCGCCATCGTGACGCGCTGGCAAAAGCAAGAAAATCACTTTATGATGCACTTTCGGCAATAGAAAACGGAATTCCTGCCAATATCACATATATTGATATTGAAAATGCTATTTCATGTCTGGGAGAAATAACGGGGCAAACAGTCGGCGAAGAAATTGTCGACAGAATATTTCATAATTTTTGTGTGGGCAAATAGATGGAGGAAACAACATGAGAGAATATAACGCGGGAAAATATGACGTAGCTGTTATAGGCGGCGGACATGCCGGCTGCGAAGCTGCACTTGCGGCAGCGCGGCTCGGCGCGAGTGTTATTATGTTTGTAATAAATATGGACACAGTTGCAAATATGCCGTGCAACCCGTGTATCGGCGGAACGGCGAAAGGACACCTTGTTCGTGAGATAGATGCACTCGGCGGAGAAATGGGAAAGATTGCGGACAAAACATTTATACAGTCCCGTATGCTCAATAAAGGCAAAGGGCCGGCTGTGTACAGCCTGCGTGTTCAATCCGACCGGCGGAGATACCAGGAGGAAATGAAACATGTTCTTGAAAAAACTCCAAACCTTGAAATGAAACAGGCTGAAATAGTCAATATTGAATTTGATAATGATAAAAATGTTAAAAGCGTGATGACGTCTGTCGGTGCAAAATATGATGTCAGATGTGCGATTATAGCTACGGGAACATATCTGAAAGGAAAGGTTATAATAGGAGATTACAGCAAGGAGAGCGGTCCCGACGGTGTATTTCCGTCCAACGAATTGTCCGAATGTCTGAAAAAAGCCGGAATTATCATGCAGAGGTTTAAAACCGGCACACCGGCAAGGGTTAACAGAAAAACGGTTGATTTTTCAAAAATGGAGATTCAAAAGGGCGATGACGATATTACACCTTTTTCGTTTGAAACTTCCGTTCCGGGTGAAAATAAGGCTGTTTGCTATCTTACGTACACAACCGAGGAAACTCACCGTATAATAAAGGACAACCTCAAATATTCACCTCTTTACAGCGGAATGATAGAGGGAATAGGACCGAGGTATTGCCCGTCCATTGAGGATAAGGTTGTGAGATTCAGCGATAAACCTAGACACCAGATTTTTATTGAGCCGATGGGACTTAATACCGAAGAAATGTACATACAGGGATTTTCTTCATCACTTCCCGAAGATGTGCAGATTAAGATGCTGCATTCTGTTCCGGGACTTGAAAATGCCGAAATGATGCGAACCGCATATGCCATTGAGTATGATTGCGCGGATGCAACGCAGCTTATGCAGACACTTGAATTCAGAGATTATCACGGATTGTACGGTGCCGGACAGTTTAACGGAAGCTCCGGATATGAAGAAGCGGCTGCGCAAGGTCTTATTGCAGGAATAAATGCAGGATGCAAATGCCTGTCGAAGGAACCCTTTATCCTGGACAGAAGTGAATCCTACATTGGTACGCTTATAGATGATTTAACGATTAAAGGTACAAAAGAACCGTACAGAATGATGACGAGCCGCAGTGAATACAGGCTTCTTCTGCGTCAGGACAATGCTGACCTTCGCCTTACGGAAAAAGGGTATAATCTCGGACTCATATCCAAAGAAAGATATAATGCATTTATAAATAAGAAAAACACCATACTTGATGAAATCAAAAGGGTTAAAAAATGCGTTGTGGCACCGAGTGAAAGAGTAAACAATTTTCTTGAAGAAAATTCAAGTGCGAAAATTACTACAGGCGTTAAGCTTGCCGAACTGATACGAAGACCGGAGCTTAGCTATGAAAAACTTGCGTTAATAGATCCCATGCGTCCTGATTTGGATAAATACTGTGTTGAGCAGGTTAATATACAGGTAAAATATGAGGGATATATTTCAAAACAAATCGAAAAGGTGGAGCAGTTTAAAAAGCTGGAAAAAAAGCTTATACCGGATGATATTAATTACGATGATATTTACGGACTGCGTATTGAGGCACGTCAGAAACTGTCGCGTATGCGTCCGAAATCACTCGGTCAGGCATCAAGAATATCCGGTGTATCGCCTGCAGATATAAATGTGCTGATTATATATCTGAAAACACAAAAAACATCATCGGAGGAAAGTCTGAATGTCGATAGAAACGATACTTAAACAAAATAATATTGATGATATTTCGTGCGCAAAGTTCAAAAAATATTATGATTTACTTGTTGAATGGAATCAAAAAATGAATCTTACTGCCATAACCGAAGAAGATGACGTGGCAGTCAAACATTTTCTCGATTCGCTTTGTGCCGATATACCGGAAATAGTTTTCCGCGGGGCAAATGTTATTGATGTCGGCACGGGAGCGGGTTTCCCGGGTATACCCATTAAAATTGTAAGACCGGATATACATATAACATTGCTTGATTCTCTCGGAAAGAGAATTAATTTCTTAAGTGAAGTTGTATCGTCGGTAGAACTTGAAAATGTAAACTGTGTTCATATGCGTGCGGAGGATGGGGGCAGAGATAAGAAATACCGCGAAAAATTTGATGTATGCCTGTCACGCGCCGTCGCAAATCTTTCCACACTCTCGGAACTGTGTCTGCCGTTTTTGAAATCAGGCGGGTATTTTATCAGCCTGAAAGGACCAAAGGCATCAGAGGAAATAGAGAGCGCAAAAAACGCAGTTAAAATTCTCGGCGGTGAAATAATTGAATGCAGGAAATGCAATATTTCGGACTATGAATACGAACACTATGCGGTTATTATAAAAAAGATATCGCAAACACCGACAAAATATCCGCGAAAGGCTCCAAAACCGTCAAAAGAACCGCTTGCATAAAGCGGTTTTTATTTTTTTGTGTCGTATACGGACGAACGGTTTTTGTTCACAAAAGGTATAATCTGTGTTATAATCTATTTGAATTAAGAAAGAATAAAAATTCTTAATTTTGTCCGCGAATGCGGCATAACAAATGAAAAGAGGGATTTATAATTGGAGCTTGTGAATATGATCAAATCACAATTACTTACCGGCAGTTCGATTCAGTCGCCGAGATCCGGAACAAATACTGTAGTGCAGCTGCCGCTGCATGTTATACAGCCAAATCCGAATCAGCCAAGAATCAATTTTGATCACGATAGGTTAAAGGAACTGAGCGAATCAATCCGTCAATACGGAGTTCTTCAGCCGGTTACCGTGCGCAAAAAGCGTGACGGAACCTATGAACTTATTGCCGGAGAAAGACGTTTAAAGGCCGCCGGACTTGCAGGACTTTTGAAAATACCGGCAATAATTGTTGATATGGAAGATGAGGACAGCGCTATTGTTGCGCTTATAGAAAATATTCAAAGACAAAATCTTTCTTTTCTTGAAGAAGCAAGCGCATATGCTCTACTTTTAAAAAATCAGGGTATAACACAGGAAGATTTGGCAAGGAAATTAGGTAAAACGCAATCGTCTGTTGCAAATAAAATCAGGCTGCTGAAACTTCCGAATGTTGCACGTGAAATTATTAAGGATAATAATTTAACCGAACGGCACGCTCGCGCTTTGCTCAGACTTGACACGGAGGAAAAACAGCTTTATGCATTAAAAAAAGTAATAGACTATTCCTTTAATGTCAAGCAGACAGAAGCACTTGTAGATAAAATAATCAGAGGCGGTATACCGCGTGACAGCGAAAAGAAAAATCGCCCCGGATTGAAAGATGTCAGAGTGTTTCTTAAAACCATAAGCCGTGCGGTCTCAATGATGAAGGAGAGCGGCATAGAAGCCACCACCGAAAAAGAAGAGACCGATTTATACTATGAATACACCATACGTATTCATAAATAGGCTTATATAGCGAAAGCGGAAATCTGTCTCTCAAAATCGGAGTTCGGATTATTCTCTTTCGGCTAGACATATTGGGTTTGACTCCCGTATGCCTAAATGCGCCTCTCGCCGAATATCGGCAATACCCCGGAGAGGCAGCATATTCTGATCCCCTTGTTATCGGCCGGCAAATGTTCCACGTGGAACATTTGCCGGCCGGTGTGTTTATAAAAATATTAAAAAATTTTAAAAATTTTAAAAAAAGTATTTAAATCCTAATAAATTTGTGGTATACTATACAGGATGTAATAAAATAAGCAAATAAGAGGTGTATTAATGGGTAAATGTATAGCCGTTGCCAACCAAAAAGGAGGCGTGGGCAAAACTACGACAAGTGTAAACCTAAGTTCTTGCCTCGCATCACTCGGGAAGAAGGTTTTGCTTATAGATACTGATCCGCAGGGTAACGCTTCGAGCGGAATAGGACTTCAAAAAGAGGAAATCGAAGATAGCGTCTACGATGTAATAATAAATAAATTGCCGATGAAAGACACTGTTAAAGAAACAGAGTACAGAAATTTATTTATCTGCCCGTCAAATATTGACCTTGCGGGCGCGGAGATAGAGCTTGTTTCTGCCGGACACAGAGAATACCTTTTGCACGATGCAGTGTCCGAGGTAAAGGATGATTATGATTATATTATTATTGATTGTCCGCCGTCTCTCGGTTTGCTCACTCTTAATTCATTTGTATGCGCAGACAGTATAATTATTCCTATTCAATGTGAATATTACGCTCTTGAGGGATTGAGTCAGCTTACAAATACAGTAAGAGCAATAAAAAAAGCTTTTAATCCGAGTTTGTCTGTAGAGGGTGTCTTGCTCACCATGTATGATACAAGAACGAATCTTTCTGCACAGGTGGCAAACGAGGTAAAAAAATATTACGGAGAAAAGCTTTACAAAACAGTTATTCCGCGGAATGTCAGATTGAGTGAAGCACCGAGTTACGGACAGCCGATAAATGTTTATGATAAACATTCAAAGGGATGTTCGTGCTACATGAACCTTGCACAGGAGGTTATTGAAAATAATACTGTGAGAGGTGGTGAAACGGTATGAAAAAAGGACTCGGAAGAGGTCTTGACGCCTTGCTCGGAGCAAATAAGGCCGAAGATGTTATAAGTGACGCTACATACAGTCAAAATTCCGACTCGGTTGTTTCACTTAAAATTACAGATGTAGAACCGAACAAAAATCAGCCGCGAAAGGAATTTGATGAAGAAAAACTGGATGAACTTGCGCAATCAATCAGAGAACATGGTGTTATAACTCCGATTTTGGTTACAAAATCAAAAAACGGATTTTACAGCATCGTTGCCGGTGAGAGACGCTGGCGCGCCGCAAAAAAAGCCGAGATAAAGCAAATTCCGGCAATAGTTAAAGAACTCACGGATGCACAAATCAGTGAAATAGCACTTATTGAAAATCTGCAAAGAGAGGATCTGAATCCCGTGGAGGAAGCTCTCGGCTACAAAAGGCTGATGGAAGAGTTTTCACTTACTCAGGATCAGGTTTCGGAAAGATTGGGAAAAAGCAGAAGCACGGTAGCAAACGCGCTTAGGTTACTTAATCTTTCAAAGGATGTTATTGAACTTTTGAAAGACGGTAAGCTGTCTGTCGGACATGCAAAGGTTATTTTGTCTGTTAAGGATAAAACTGAACAGTTTGATTTGGCAAACAAAATAATTGAAGGCGATATGAGTGTGCGCGCAACAGAACAGATGATTAAGCAGAAAGCAGAAAAAAATCCGCCCGAAAAAAAAGTCAAAAAGAAAACAGATTTAAATTTGAAACTTGCGTTTGAAGCAATAGAAAAATCTATGTCATCATCTCTCGGAACAAAAGTGAGTATTTCGGATCGCGGCGGAAAAGGTGTAATTAAGATTGAGTATTATTCCAAGGATGAATTAGAAAGAATTACAAAAATTTTGGATAATTTCTAAAAAACATTAAAAAACGCGTTAATTGTAATACGTTTTTGTGATGGTGGTAATATAATTTTACATCGAAAATAAAAAAGCCGTTAAAATCGAATTTTGAGCCTCTGATGCATGCTTGATTTTTAAAAGTACAAAATTTGTTAAGGAAGTGATTTTTTGAAAAAAGACACTAAGTTTTTGTGGATATATGTTGCAATTCTTTTTTCGTTTGCTTTAATTCTGATTTTATTTGCGGGATTAACATCAAACAGCAAAAAGGAATTTGAACAGCAGGCAAAGGAAAGTGCCGGAATAAAACAGAGCCTTGTAACATTAACCGATGAGAATCAGAATCTTAAGGATTCGCTCAAAAAATCGGAATCGGAACTCAAGACGTCGCTTGAGAATGAAAAGAATCTTAATGCCGAGAATGAAATAATGATTGAAGCTATGGGCGGAGATGAAGCAACAAGCAGAGTTTTGCTTGACGCATATAAAGATTTTACATTGGGTAATACAGAAGAAGCAAAAACAAAAATTGCCGATTTGAATGAATCGGCACTTACGCAGGCACAACAATTTATTTATAAAAAAATAATAGGAGAGTGAAGGAAATGTTAGATATAAAAGTTATCAGAACAGAAACAGAAAGAGTAAAGAAGGCGCTTGCCAGAAGAAAAGAAAATATTGATATTGACGCAATATTGGAGCTTGACGCACAAAAGAGAGAACTGCTTTTTGAGGTTGAACAGCTCAAGAGCAAACAAAACGAGGAGAGCAAGAGAATACCCGCAATGAAAAAAGCCGGCGAGGATACGGCACCGATTTTTGCGGATATGAAGCTCCTTTCGGACAAGATTAAAGAACTTGATGAAAAGGTCAGAGCACTTGACGAAGATCTCTACAAAAGAATGCTCACAATTCCGAACATACCGTGCGATGATGTGCCCGACGGAATGACGGATGAAGACAATGTTGAAGTGCGCCGCTTTATGGAACCCACAAAATTTGATTTTGAGCCGAAAGCACATTGGGATATTGGCGCTGATTTGAATATACTTGACGCTCCGACGGCAGGTAAAGTTACAGGGACGAGATTTACATTTTACAGAGGTCTCGGGGCAAGGCTTGAACGTGCCATAATAAATTTCTATCTTGATACACATACTACACAGAGTGGGTATACGGAAATATTCCCGCCGTACATGGTACACAGACGCAGCATGGTCGGCACAGGTCAGCTTCCGAAATTTGAGGAAGACGCATTTAAGGTTGCCGGAACCGATTATTTCCTTATTCCGACAGCCGAAGTACCTGTTACTAACATGTACAGAGATGAAATTCTCGACGGTACAAAGCTGCCGATAAAGCATGTTGCATATTCGGCATGCTTCAGAGCCGAAGCAGGAAGTGCCGGAAAAGATACACGCGGACTTATAAGACAGCATCAGTTTAACAAAGTTGAACTTGTTAAATTCTCGCGTCCCGAGGATTCTTACAACGAACTTGAAAAACTTACAAGAGATGCGGAGAAGGTGTTGCAGCTATTGAAACTCCCGTACAGAGTTGTGGCAATATGCGTCGGTGATCTTGGCTTTACCGCTGCAAAGAAATATGATATAGAGGTTTGGATGCCAAGTTACGGAAGATACGTAGAAATATCGTCCTGCTCGAATTTTGAAGATTTCCAGGCGCGCAGAGCAAATATCAAATTCAAGGATTCACCGAAAGACAAGGCAAAGTACGTACACACACTGAACGGAAGCGGTGTCGCTATCGGAAGAACCGTTGCGGCAATACTGGAAAATTATCAAAACGAAGACGGAACGGTTACCGTCCCGGATGTACTCGTTCCGTATATGGGAAACAATACAATTATTAAATAAGGAACACCGAATATGAACATCAAAAGAAAAGTCATATCTCCGGAAGAAGTAAAGATTCAGGAAGATATAATGGCATCGGTTCGCATTATAACCGAAAATACATCGAAAAACGGAGAAAAAAAGCTGGCATTTGTGGAGACATACGGATGCCAGCAGAATGAAAACGACTCCGAAATAATTATCGGAATGCTTGAACGGATGGGCTATGAACAGACGTTGATAAAAGAAAATGCAGACATCATATTGTATAACACATGTGCTGTCCGCGAGAATGCCGAGTTAAAAGTGTACGGCAATTTGGGTGCGCTTAAGCATCTGAAGAAAAGAAAGCCGGAACTTATAATCGGTGTATGCGGATGTATGATGCAGCAGGACAGCGTTAAAGAGGAAATACAAAAAAAATATAAACATGTTGATATCGTTTTCGGCACACATTCGCTATACCGTTTTCCTGAGATTCTCTATGAGGTGCTGTCTAAGCACAACCGTGTGTTTGACGTAGTTCAATCAGACGGCGCAATAGTCGAAAAACTCCCTGTCAAACGCACGGGTGCGCCTTGTGCATGGGTTTCGGTTATGTACGGGTGCAATAATTTCTGCACATACTGCATAGTACCGTATGTGCGCGGAAGAGAACGAAGCAGGGAAACAGATGACATAATAAAAGAAGTGCAGTCGCTTGCCGCAGACGGATGCAAAGAAGTTACACTGCTCGGTCAGAATGTCAATTCATACGGAAAAGATTTGGATAATCAAACCGATTTTGCCGAGCTTTTGAGCAAAGTATGCACTGTCGATGGGATTGAGCGCGTGAGGTTTATGACAAGCCACCCCAAGGATATCAGTGATAAGCTGATAGAAACCATGGCAAGTGAACCGAAAATATGCAAGCAGCTTCATTTGCCGATACAGGCAGGAAATGACAGGGTGCTAAAGGCAATGAACCGTCGTTATACAAAGCATGAATATTTGGATAAAATAGAAAAAATTAAAGAGAAAATGCCGGAAATTGTTCTTACCACAGATATAATTGTAGGATTTCCTGGGGAAACTACAGAGGAGTTTGAAGACACTCTCGATGTGCTTAAAAAAGTTCGGTACGACACGATATTTTCCTTTATTTATTCGCGTCGTCCCGGTACACCGGCGGCAAAAATGGAGGATGTAATTTCCGATGTCGAAAAAAAGGACAACTTTAACCGCATGTTAAAAATTCAGGACGCTATTTCCAAAGAAAAGAATCTTTGTTACCTCGGAAAGACTGTAAGGGTACTTGTGGAGGGACCGAGCAAAACAAATCCGGATTTTTGTTCCGGAAGAACAGACGGCGGAAAGATTGTAAACTTTAAATCCGACAGCTCGGTTATAGGAAAAATCGTTAATGTTGAAATAACCGATGCCAAAACATGGTCGCTTTCGGGAAAAATTGCGGAGGAATAATGGTTATGAATGAGATAATAGAAAAGGCAAGAGAATTGGGACAAATGCTGGCTGAAAGTGATGAATTCAAGGCACTTAAGGGTGCGGAAGAATTGCAGCTTTCCGATCCCGAAGCTCAGGAACTTATGATGGAATATGCCAACACACGCGAATCGCTCGGGAAACGCGCGACAAGCGGAGATGCTACAAAAGAAGATTTTGAAAGTATACAAAAAGAAGCAGAGCAGGCATTTAACAAACTGCTTGAAAACCAGAATATCAAGCGTTATTTGGATGCCAATCAGACATTTAAAAACCTGATAGACCAGGTAAACGCAATAATTGCGTTTTATGTAAAGGGCGAGCAGCAGAGCGGAAGCTGTTCGGGCAACTGCAGCACATGCGGCGGATGCCATTAGACAAAACGGGAGGAAACAAATGAAAAATCGTGGAACGGATGACGATACTCCGATGATGAAGCAGTATCGCAAAATAAAAGCAGAATATAACGACTGCATACTTTTCTTCCGTCTCGGGGATTTTTATGAAATGTTTTACGACGATGCAACAGAAGCGTCGGAAATTCTTGAAATAACATTGACGGGAAAAAATTGCGGAAAAGGAGAACGCGCCCCGATGTGCGGTGTTCCTTATCACAGTGCGGCGGGATATATTGCAAAGCTTATTAAGCACGGAAAAAAAGTTGCTGTCTGCGAACAGGTGGAAGAGCCGAAAAAAGGTGTAAAAGTAGTAAAAAGAGAAGTTATTCGGGTAATAACCCCCGGAACAGCCAATCTTGACGCGGTTCTTGTTTCGGACGAAAACAACTTTCTTGCCAGCGTTTATATGACCGACAAGGAGTATGCCGCGTCGTTTTGCGATGTATCAACGGGTGATTTGTATACAACGCAGGGACCGAACGATGTTGTGGAAAATCAGCTCGAAAATACTCTTGCGTGCTTTAAACCGTCGGAAATAATCATAAATGACGGAGCCGCACGGTATAATCGCCGAATTACCGCCCTGCGTGAACGCTTTGACTTTTGCGAAAGTTACGTTTCCGAAGATATATATGATTATGACAGCGCACGTGACGCTGTGTATAAAAAGTTTGATTATCTTAAGGGCAATGATTTTCTTTCCGACAAAAAACTTTGTGTAAGATCTCTCGGGGCGATGCTTGAATATCTAAGAGAAACGCAAAAAACAGATTTGTCACACATTCGCAGAATACGTCCGTATGATGTTTGCGATTTTATGGAGATAGATTTGTCCTCAAGGCGCAATCTTGAACTGACGGAGACGATGCGCGACAAGAGTAAGCGCGGTTCGCTTTTGGGAATATTGGATATGACCAAGACAGGTATGGGCGCGCGCAGACTGAAATCATGGATAGACAGACCGCTGGTGGATGTTAATTCGATAAACCTGCGCCTTGACGCAGTGGCGGAACTTGCAGGCAATCCCGACATGTGTTTCTCACTTCGCGACGAATTCAAACGGATAAGCGATATAGAAAGAATAATAAGCCGTGTTGTGTACGGAACGTGTAATGCACGTGATTTGCTGTCTTTAAGACAAAGCCTGGAGGTTTTGCCGACAGTTAAAGCGCTCCTTGCGAAATGCAAATGTACATTTTTGAAAAAACTTTATGCCGAACTGGATATAATGGAAGACATATGCGGACTCATTACGAGTGCAATCCGCGATCCCGAAGACGGTGAAAAGGAAAAACCGCTTCCGATAACGGTGCGCGAGGGCGGAATGATTCGTGACGGATTTGATAAAGAACTCGACAGGCTGCGTTCGATTATGAACAACGGCTCCGGTATTCTGGTGGAAATGGAAAACCGCGAAAAAGAAAAAACAGATATAAAGAATCTGAAAATATCTTATAACAAGGTGTTCGGATATTACATAGAAGTCAGCAAAGGACAGCTTGACAAGGTACCCGATACCTATATCCGAAAACAAACGCTCACGAACGGAGAAAGATATATAACCCAGGAGCTTAAGGAACTTGAAAACACGGTTCTCAGCGCAAAAGAGAGGGCGAATGACCTTGAATATGAGGATTTTATGTACCTGCGTTCGGAAATCAACAAAAGCACGGCAAGGCTGCAGGACACTGCGAAAATAGTAAGCACCGCCGATGTGTTGTGCTCGTTTGCCGAGGTATCGTCACAAAACGGATATGCGCGTCCGACGGTGAATGACGGTGATAAAATAATAATTAAAGGCGGCAGACATCCTATTGTAGAAACGGTAATAAACGATTCACTGTTTGTTCCGAATGATACATACCTTGACACGGATGATTCCATGTTTGCGCTGATTACAGGCCCGAATATGGCAGGAAAATCCACCTATATGCGTCAGACGGCGCTTATTACCCTGATGTCGCAGATAGGATGCTTTGTTCCGGCTGATGAATGCTGTATCGGTGTTGTAGACAGAATCTTCACAAGAATAGGTGCAAGTGACGACCTGGCGTCGGGACAGAGTACGTTTATGGTAGAAATGAATGAGGTTGCCCACATACTCAAGAATTCAACAAAAAAGAGTTTGCTGGTACTTGATGAAATAGGCAGGGGAACAAGCACGTTTGACGGATTGTCCATAGCATGGGCGGTTGTTGAGTATATATGCGAAAAGATAGGCGCAAAGACACTGTTCGCAACGCATTATCATGAACTCACGGCACTTGAAGGTAAAATCCCCGGGGTTAAGAATTATTCTGTGGCTGTTAAACGGCGCGGTGAGGATATAACCTTTTTGCGTAAGATTGTCCGCGGCGGAACCGATGACAGTTTCGGTATTGAGGTGGCAAGACTTGCCGGAGTGCCGGATGAGGTTACGGCAAGAGCACGCGAGGTGCTTGTTGCTGTTGAGGGCGGAAACGCGCCCGACGGTGAGCAGATACATATGAACATAGTAAACAACGATGAAATCAAGAACTGCGAACGGGATGTTGCGGATGCCGTTATGAGCATTGATATCAGCACGATAACACCCCTTGAGGCACTGAATGAATTATACCAATTGCAGAAAAAGGTCGGTGAAATGATTGAAAATTAATATTCTTCCGTCGGAAATAGCAAATATGATAGCTGCCGGAGAGGTAGTTGAAAGACCGGCATCCGTTGTAAAGGAATTGGTTGAGAACTGTGTGGACGCAGGTGCAACGTCAATAACCGTCGAAATAAAAAAGGGTGGTATTACATATATAAGAGTTACCGACAACGGCGGCGGAATACCGGCAGATGAAATAGAAACCGCTTTTGTCAGACATGCCACCAGCAAAATCCGGTGTGCGTCCGATCTGGAAGGGATATGTACACTCGGATTCCGCGGTGAAGCGCTTGCCAGCATTGCGGCGGTTGCAAGGGTAGAAATATTTTCAAAGGTTCCGGAGTGCGAAATAGGAAGGTGCGTTGTAAATGAGGCGGGACAGATTATGGAAAATGACGAAGCCGGGTGTGCGAACGGCACAACGGTTATAGTCCGCAATCTTTTCTTTAACACACCGGCGAGAATGAAATTTTTGAAAAGCGACTCGGCAGAGACAGCATATGTAACCGATGTGGTGTCAAAACTTATACTCAGCCATCCGGAAATATCAATACAGTATATAAACAACGGGAAAAAGATTCTCGGTTCAAACGGAAACGGAAATCTGAATGATTGTATATATACAGTATACGGACGTGATTATTCACACAATATGATAGATGTAAACTACTCCGACGGCGGAATGAGTGTAACCGGTTGTATAGGAAACCAATTTTTGTCCCGCAAGGACAGAAGACATCAGATATTTTTTATTAATTCCAGAAATATTACATGCAAGGTTATGAATGCCGCTGTCGGCGAAGCTTTTCGAAACAGCACCATGGTAGGCAGATTTCCGGTGTGTGTGCTAAAGGTACAGCTTGATCCGAAATTGGTGGATGTAAATGTCCATCCGACAAAAATGGAAGTACGTTTTTCGGATGACAAGAAAATATACGACCTCGTTTACTGGGGAGTGAAAAATGCACTGGTATCCAAAAAAACAATACCGGAAGTTAATTTTACAGATATCGGAAACGGCGGAAATAAAAGCGCGTATCCGGTTAAAAACATTCCGGATTTTGATTCGGCAAAACAAATGGAATTAAGAGATACGGTTTCAACGTATGTTCAAAGCGGTATCGAAGAGCAAAAAAAGTCCGTCGATAATCGGGCAGCGGCGGATAAACCCAATAACCGAACGGTTGATTTTCTGAGGGATGTAAGTGTGCAAAATACAGACAAGCCTGCCGAAATGCCAAATTCGGGCGGCGCGTTTTTGCGGCAGAACAATTCCGAAGTCGGCGAGGAAACGGATACATCGCGTTTTAATTATGCAAATGTACGAAAACATAATGTCGTGAACGATAAAGTTATCCAAGGTCCGGGTGATAATGAATCACCTGTGATTCCGCAAGCTGAAAAGACAAGTGCTGAACCAAATACGGATTTTCTGCTTGTAGGTCAGGTGTTCGGAACATATATAATTATACAGCAAAACGACCATATGATAATGATAGACCAGCATGCCGCTCATGAGAGATTATGCTTTGAAGCACTTTTGGAGGAATTTAAGTCGGCAGCTGTCACATCTCAGCTTCTGATGATACCGGTAACGGTAACACTCAATGCCGAAGAAATGGAATGCGCCGAAGAAAACAAGGAGTTTTTTGAAAAGCTCGGTTTTGAAATAGACCGTTTTACCGAAAACAGCATTGCCGTCCGTTCCACTCCGTCTGTTTTAAGCGAGTCATTAATACGTGACTCTGTTAGTGAAATAATAACGGCAATACTTAAAAATCAAAACTCGGCTGTTTTGCCTATGTACATTGAAGCGCTGGAAACCATAGCGTGCAAAAGTGCGCTCAAAGGAAATCATAATATGAATGAAAAGGAAATGCAGATTCTTGTGCAAAGAATTCTGGAGTTGGGCGATGGTATCAATACGTGTCCGCACGGCCGCCCGATAATGATAGATATTTCAAAATATCAGTTGGATAAACGCTTTAAACGAATTGTATAGAATGGTGTTTAAATCGAACCCGATTGGAGGTGACAGCATGATATCGCCGAATGTGGCACTTATTGTCGGACCTACGGGAGTCGGAAAGACAGGTATCTCAATCAAAGTTGCAAAAATGCTCAAAACAGAAATAGTGTCGTGCGATTCCATGCAGATATACCGTCACATGGATATCGGAACGGCAAAGGTAACAGCCGACGAGGCGATGGGCGTTGTTCACCACATGATTGATGTTGCCGAACCTGAACAGAATTACAGTGTATGCAGCTTTGTAAAGGATGCATCGGAAGCCGTAAACGACATCATATCACGCAAGATGTTTCCGCTTATTGTGGGCGGCACCGGGTTGTATGCCGACTCACTTGTCGGCAGAATAAGTTTTGAGAGTGAGTCCGGCGCCGATGAACAGTACAGGGAATACCTAAGAAAAATGGCGGAAATAAACGGAGCTGCAAAACTGCACTCAATGCTTGCCGATGTGGATCCACAGAGTGCCGAAAAAATTCACCCGAACAATGTCAAGAGGGTTATACGGGCGCTTGAATACTACAAGGCGACCGGAAAAAAAATATCCGATCACAACATGGAAACGTCAAAAAATCCGCCGCTGTTCAGCGCGGTGAAAATAGGGTTGACGCGTTCAAGGGAATCTCTGTATGAAAGAATAAATCGGCGTGTTGACAAAATGATTTCCGACGGACTACTTGCAGAAGTGGAGACGCTTGCATCACGCGGATGCGGCGCGGAATGCACTTCCATGCAGGCACTCGGTTACAAAGAGGTTCTTGACTGTTTAAACGGCAATACCGATTGGAACGAAACGGTTGAACTGATTAAGAGAGATTCTCGGAGATATGCAAAAAGACAGCTCACATGGTTTAAACGAGACAATGATATACACTGGATAAATCTTGATGAAATGAACGATGACGACGCCGCGGAAAAATGTGCGGATATCATACAGACTGCAAGGAGGGCGGGAGTAGAACATGAATAAACGTTTAAAATACGCAATAATTATTATCCTGCTTGCATTTGCGGCCGTAAACGGATATAAGAGTGTGCGTTCCGGTGTAAAAACGGAAATGGCATATCACGGCGAACTCGAAAAATCATTTACACTGGATGCTGTTGTAATACGGGATGAAACACCGGTCACGGCAAAGCATAACGGCGTACTTGAATCAATGGTGCCGGAAAATACCATGGTTGCAAGAGGAAAGTACATAGCCGGGGTTTACGGCGAACAGGTGGATGAGAATATTAAGAAAAAATTTGTCCGCGTGAATGAACGAATTAATGAAATTACAAATAATCAGACAGAGACAGAAAGCGTGTATAACGACAGCTACCGGACGGAATCGCTTATAGATGAAGCAGTGCAGAATATGATTGATATATCACCGCAGCGTGATGTAAATAAAATTGTGGAGATAAACGATAAAATCGGTATACTTCACGACAAAAAAACGGCATTGTCCGGAAATACCGATGAACTTTTGAGCAAGCTATATGCGGAAAAGAGCGAGTATGAAAGCAAACTCGGCAAATCCCGCGAAAATATATATGCTCCGGCTGCCGGGGTGTACGGAACAAATATAGACGGCTACGAAAGTATCGTTACACCCGATGCCGTCGGAAATATGACGCCCGATGATTTTGACGCGATAAAAGACAGAAAGATTACCAAACAGGATATTGAAGAAAGCAATGTTATTTGCAAAATAACAGACTTTTTTGAATGGTCGGTTGCAGTTATCGTTACCGATGAGCAATTGTCCGAACTTAAACAGGGCAGCACCGTTTATCTTCGGAATACCGGAAGCGGCGAGGATGCCGAGGCGGTTGTCAGTTATATATCAACCCCCAAAAACGGCAGATATGTTTTGATTGCAACATCGGATATTGAATGTGACTGGGCAATGACAGAGAGGTTTGTGCGCCTGGATATTGTTAAAAACCGATATTCAGGACTGAAAATACCGGTTTCCGCAATACGCGTGTCGGACAATGTAACGGGAGTTTATGTAAAGACCGAAGGAACCGTTAAATTTAAACCGGTCGAAGTTTATTATAAAAGCGGTAAATATGCAATTGTAAAAGAAGATAATTCATCCGGAAACGGGCTGCTGCTCTACGATGAGGTTGTAACATCGTCCGATAAACGTATAAAGCCCGGCATGAGGATTAAATAGGAGATGATTTCCATGGTAGAAGATAATTTATTAAAAATTCGCGAAAACATCCGCCGTGCCTGCGAAAAAAGCGGCAGAAACGAAAATGACGTAACCGTGATGGCGGTGACGAAAACAGTTGCCCCGGAGAAAATTAACCGCGCCGTGGAGCTTGGAATAACAGTTCTCGGAGAAAACAGGGTTCAGGAGTTTCTGTCAAAGTATGAGCTGGTGGACAAGCGTGCAAAATGGCACATCATAGGACGGCTTCAGAAAAATAAGGTGAAATATATTGCCGACAAAGTTGAAATGATACATTCCGTTGACTCCGTTGCACTTGCCGAAGAAATTGACCGTCAATGCAAAAAACACGGCAGGTTAATGAAAGTACTTGTCGAGGTTAATGTCTCCGGGGAAGAATCAAAAGGCGGAATTAAAGCCGCGGATGCTGCGGATTTTGTTGAAAAAATAAGTAAATTTGAAAATATTACGGTGTGCGGGCTGATGACGATGGCTCCTTTGGGCGCAAATGATGAGCTTTTACATCAAATTTTCTCAAATTTGTACAAAATATCTGTTGACATATCGGCAAAAAAATTAGATAATGTTACTATGGATTGTCTGTCCATGGGAATGAGCGGCGATTATGTGATTGCTGTTGAAGAAGGCGCAACAATTGTCCGTATCGGACACGCGCTGTTTCAATAATGAATAAATGAATCAGGAGGAAATGTTATGAGTGACCTCATTAACAAGGTAATGAATTTTATGGGAATAGGGGACGCCTCGGAGGATGACGAGGAGATAATCGAAGAGAAAAATGGCGATTTCTACACACCTGCTCCCAAAGCAAAAAAAGACGACTTGTATCCGACATACCAGCATACACAAAAAAAGAGCAAGGTTGTAAATATTCACGCTACAACACAGTTAAAGGTGGTTGTGCTCCAACCGACTACATACAGCGACGCAACAGAAATAGCCGGACATTTAAAGACCAAGAAGCCTGTCGTTGTGAATTTGGAAAAACTTGATAAGGAAACGGCACGTAAAATTGTTGACTTCCTGAGCGGTGCTGTTTTTGCCCTCGACGGAAGCATGCAGAAAGTTTCAAACGGAATACTGCTCCTGGTTCCGTATACAATGGGAATTATGGGCGACTTTTCCGACGAACTCAAAACACAGGGACTTTTTGATTTCTTTTAGACATGGCAGACAGAAAGAAGATTTTGTGGGGCATAACAGAACCGGAGGATAAGCTCTTTTTGTCGAAGATGTGTGACATTGCCGAACGCAGTTTTTACTCCGGGCGGATAATGTTTTCGCGTTTTCTGAATCCGCGTGAGATAATACTTGTAAAGAGCAAAATATCCGGGGAGTTTTGTGTAAATTTCTCCGGGGGATTCGACGGGGCGGCAAGGTGTATTGCAGCCTTTGGAGAATCATATGAGAAAACGGTATATCCGCTTTGTGCATTGAGAATACGCACAAAGAGCAGACGGCAGCTTTCGCACAGGGATTGTCTCGGCGGTGTGCTTTCGCTCGGAATTGATCGGGCGCACATCGGCGATATAGTTGTTACGGATGAATGTACGGTTATGATTGTGACCGAAGAAATACGCGGATATATTGAACAGAATTTTATTCGCGCCGGCAACGACACGCTTTTGATAGATGATTTCGGTGATCCCGCAGTGCTCGGAGCGCAGATAAGATATTCCGAAACCGGCATGACGGTTTCTTCGCTCAGAGCCGATTGTGTAATCTCGGCATTTACGGGAAAATCACGTGCAAAAGCGGCGGAACTTATTGAAAGCGGAGTTTGCAGTGTCAATTACGATGAGGTAAAGAGTGCGAGCGCACACATAGAAAATGGGGATATTCTTTCGGTGCGCGGATTTGGAAAGGCAGAAATATTTACCGACGGCACTTTGACAAAGAAAGGCAGAATACGCATAAATATAAAGAAATATATCTGACAGGGGGTAATACATATGCTGACACCATTGGATATTCAGACAAAAACATTCAAAAGAACCATAAGCGGTTACAGCAAAGAAGAAGTTGACGAATATATGGAGCTTGTATTGGCAGACTATGAAAAGCTGTATACACAGTCGGTTGAATCGGGTGACAAAATCAACACGCTTACAAAACTTGTGGACAGCTACAAAGCTATGGAGGATACAATGAAAAATTCTCTTATTATAGCTCAGCAGGCTGCCGAGGAAGTCTCGCGCAATGCGCGCGAAAAGGCCGATATAACCGTTTCGGAGGCAAATATGCGTGCAAAAGCAATAATTGATGAAGCAGAGGGAAAAATAAAAGAGCTCGGCGGGCGGCTTGAGGAGTTAAAAAGCGCAATGGAGCTGTATAAAAGTCAGGCTGTGGCTATGCTGAATGCTCAGATTGAAGTTGTAAATAAATTTAAGACAAAATAACATTGCAAAGGAGTTGTTACAGTGGAAGAGTTAGATTACAGAGACACGCTTAATCTTCCCAAGACAGATTTTTCCATGAGGGCAAATCTTGCACAGAAAGAACCCGAAATGGTAAAAAAATGGGACGAGGAAAGGCTGTACTATAAGCTTATTGACAAAAATGCAGGGAAGCCTAAATTTGTGCTTCATGACGGACCGCCGTTTGCAAACGGTGATATCCACCTTGGGCACAGCTTGAATAAAATACTCAAAGATATTATTGTGCGCTACAAAAACATGAGCGGTTTTCAGTCTCCGTATGTGCCCGGCTGGGATACACACGGACTGCCGATAGAGGTAAAGGCAATAAAGAAACTTAAAGTCAACCGCGATGAAATGGATATTTCGGAATTCAGAAAAATATGCCGCGATTTTGCTTTGGGTTATATTGATAATCAAAAAGAGCAGTTCAAGAGACTCGGCGTACTCGGTGATTTTGACGATCCGTACATCACTCTGAAACCGGAGTTTGAAGCTAAGCAGATAAAAGTTTTCGGCAAAATGGCAGAGAAAAACTTTATTTATAAAGGCCTTAAGCCGGTTTATTGGTGTACTGACTGTGAAACTGCGCTTGCGGAAGCCGAGATAGAATATCAGGAAGACCAAACGGATTCAATATATGTAAAATTTGCCGTAAAAGATGATAAAGGTGTTTTTGACGGATTTGACAAGTCAAAAATATTTTTTGTAATCTGGACAACAACGACATGGACTCTCCCCGGAAATGTTGCAATTTCGCTTAATCCGCATTATGAGTATGTGCTCATGCATGCAAACGATGAGTATTATGTTGTTGCAAAGGAACTTGCTCAGACTTTTGCCGAAACGGTTGGAATCGAGAACTACGAGATTGCAAAGGAACTTGTCGGTGCGGACATGGAGTATATTACATGCGCACATCCGTTTTTGGACAGAGATTCCCTTGTAATTGTCGGTGAGCATGTAACCCTCGATGCAGGTACCGGCTGTGTTCATACCGCTCCGGGATTTGGTGCCGATGACTTTATTGCATGCAGCGGATATGATGTTCCGATGGTTGTTCCCGTTGATTCAAAGGGATATCAGACCAAGGATGCCGGGCAGTTTGCCGGAATGTACTATGCAAAGTCAAATGAGCCGATATTAGAACAGCTCAAATCAACAAATTCACTGCTTAAAATCGAGCCGATAATGCATCAGTACCCGCACTGCTGGAGATGTTCAAATCCGATTATATTCCGTGCAACGGAACAGTGGTTTGCTTCGGTTGAGGGATTTAAAAAAGATGCGATTGATGCAATTGAAAAGGTAAAGTGGTATCCAAAATGGGGTGAAGACCGCATAAAGAAAATGGTCGAGGACAGAAATGACTGGTGTATTTCGCGCCAGAGAAAATGGGGTGTTCCGCTTCCGATTTTCTACTGCAAAGAGTGCGGACATGAGCTTATCAACAGCGATACGATAGACAAGATTTCGAATATATTCCGTGAAAAGGGTTCCGACGCATGGTATCAGATGGATGCATCCGAGCTTGTTCCGGACGGCGCAAAGTGCGAAAAATGCGGCTGCACCGAATTTACCAAAGAAGAGGACATAATGGATGTTTGGTTTGATTCGGGTTCATCGCACTACGCGGTATGCGAAGGCAACGAAAAGCTTGCATGGCCGGCAGATTTGTATCTGGAGGGCAATGACCAGTATCGCGGTTGGTTCCAGTCGTCGCTGCTTACATCGGTTGCAATGGGAATGGGCGCACCTTACAAGGCTGTTGTAACACACGGATTTATTATTGATGAAGAGAGACGCAAAATGTCGAAATCTCTCGGCAACGGAATTAATCCGCTTGATGTTGCGAATAAATACGGAATAGATATATTAAGACTTTGGGTTGTATCTGCCGATTATCAGTCCGATATACGTATATCGGAGGATATGCTTAAGCAGATTTCCGAGAGCTACCGCAAGATACGCAACACCGCTCGCTATATGCTCGGAAACCTGAGTGACTTTAACCCGGATTCCGATATGGTGGCATATTCCGACATGCAGGAGATAGACCGTTTTGCCCTGCTTAAGGTAAATGATCTTGTCCGCAAGGTAAGAGGCTACTATGATTCTTACGATTTCCACCTTATGCAGGTGGCAATTCACAGATTCTGCGTACTTGATATGAGTAACTTTTATCTGGATATAATAAAGGATCGTTTGTATACACAAAGCGCAGAAAGCGCAGAACGCCGCAGTGCACAGACGGCAATGTATATTATTCTTGATTCGCTTGTACGTTTGCTCACACCCGTGCTGTGCTTTACATCTGAAGAAATATGGAAGGCGATGCCGCATAAATCGGAGGATGACACACAGAGCGTAATGTTCAACGACATGCCCGAACCGTGCGATCAGTATGACGACACGGCGCTTGAGGAAAAATATGAGATAATACGCAAGGTGAGAAACGATGTCAGCAAGGCGCTTGAAATTGCAAGACAGGATAAGGTTATCGGCCATTCACTCGGTGCAAAAGTTCAGCTGTTTGCCGACGGCAGACTTTATGATTTTCTTAAGGAGAACGAGAACGCACTTGTTACGCTCTTTATAATATCCGCAGCCGGTGTTTCCAAGCTTAATGAGGCACCCGATGACACATATATCGCCGAAGATACAGAGGGACTTAAGATTGAAGTTACCCAGGCAAGAGGTGATAAATGCGAGCGCTGCTGGATGTTCTCGGAAACTGTCGGACAGGACAGCGAGCATCCGAAACTATGCAAACGCTGTGCAGATGTGGTAAAGAAAATCGTATTTTAAATAAATAACGAATAAAATATAACCGTGGAGTATAAAGACTCTGCGGTTATATTTTTTACGTGAATATAATTTGTCCTTTTTTAATAAGTATATTGTAAGAAAACAAAAAAGGAATGATATTATGAGGTTGATTAAGCCGGGAGACAGCGGTGTATATGTTCAATATCTCAGTTTGGCTCTCGAACGTGCCGGGTATTCGGTCGGAGATATATCCAATGAATTTGATTCGCGTGTATATAATTCGCTGATTGCGTTTCAGAATGCGTCGTCACTTACCGGCGACGGTGTTGCGGGTGAGCAGACATGGAATGCACTATTGCCGTACTTGCGCGGTTATGTTGTTGTTACGGTAACTGCCGGAGATACCGTAGATTCACTTGCACAGCAGTACGGAACATCGCCCGGGGCGATAGAAACAGCCAATCCGTTTATTACGCAAAACGAGTTGTCACCATCTGCCGAAGTTATTGTCCCTCTGGGGTTTGATGTTGTTCCGAATAATGTTGATTATTCGTATTTTCTGGTGTCGTTAATCCTGGACGGATTGCTTGCAAGGTATCCGTATATAACTGTCGGAAGTGCCGGAAGAAGCGTCATGGGGCGCAATCTGTATTATATTGTTATAGGCAGCGGAAATACAGAGGTGTTTGTAAACGCTGCTCACCATGCAAACGAGTGGATAACAACTCCGGTTGTTTTGAAATATGCCGAAGAATATCTTTTGGCTTTTTCGAGCGGAGGGCAGATTGACGGATTTGACGCCAGGACGCTTTTTGAGACAAAAAAGCTGTACATAATGCCGCTTGTAAATCCCGATGGTGTTGACCTTGTAAACGGAGCAATAGATACGGACAATTCATATTATTTGCGTGCAAGAAGCATAGCCGCCGAGTATCCGTTTATTGAATTTCCGTCCGGATGGAAAGCAAATATTGAGGGAACGGATTTGAATCTGAATTACCCGGCGAATTGGCAAACCGCACGTGAGATAAAGTCATCACTCGGATTTGTCGGACCGGCACCGAGAGATTATGTCGGAATGGCTCCGCTCAGCGCCGACGAGAGCCGCACCGTATACAATTTTACCATAATAAGGAATTTTGCGCTCACAATATCAATGCATACCCAGGGAGAGGTTATATATTGGAAATACCTTGACTATTTGCCGCCGCGCTCCGAAGAAATCGGAACGGAAATGTCAAATGTAAGCGGTTACAGATTGGAGTGTACGCCGTATTCATCGGGATTTGCCGGTTACAAGGATTGGTATATTTCGTTCTACAATCGCCCCGGCTACACGGTGGAGGCGGGAATCGGACAAAATCCGATTCCGATATCTCAGTTTTCGAGCCTGTATGTTCCGTGCCGCGGAATAATATCTGTGGCATTGGCGGAAATATAGAAAAATGGTAAAATACACTTGAAATAACAGAATAACTGTGATAAAATGATTTGTGGCAAAACACTTAATTATCGGGGTGCGAGATGAACAAAAGATTAAAAGATTTTGGCATGATGACATCCGGAGCTGTTTTAATGTCAACAGGTGTCTACTTTTTTAAAATTCCAAACGGATTTTCTACCGGGGGAGTAAGCGGAATCGGCACGTTGCTCGGTAAGGCGGCTCCGGTGTTCACATCATCGGAATGGATAATGGTAATAAATATTGCACTGCTTGCGGTTGGATTTTTCATTCTCGGGAGAAACAACGTCCTGCGAACGGTGTATTGCAGTATGCTTTTCTCGGCGGTGAACATGATTTTTGAATATGTTGTCCCGATTTCTGAGCCGCTGACGAATCAGCCGTTTTTGGAGCTTTGTTATGCAATGATACTCACGGCAGTGGGTTCTGCACTCATTTTTAACAGTGACGCATCCTCCGGCGGAACGGACATAATCGCCCTTGTGTTGAAAAAATACACAAACCTCGATGTCGGCAAGGCACTTCTGGCGAGCGACTCGCTTATTGCCGCAAGTTCATTTTTTGTGTTTGGTGTTGAGGCAGGATTATTTTCCGTTATCGGATTGTTTGCAAAGGCATTTCTTGTAGATAATATTATTGAGAGTATCAACAGCTGCAAATACTTTATCGTTATAACCAATAAAGCAGATGAAATAGCGGATTATATTATAAAATACCTGCACCACGGAGCAACGGTGTGCAGGGCACAGGGAATGTATACCCACGACAACAAGTATATGGTTCACACCGTATGCAAACGAATTGAGGCAATTCATTTAAGAAAATATGTACGTTCCGTTGATCCGCATTCGTTTGTAATAATAACCACAACAAGCGAAATCGTCGGACGAGGATTCAGGAGTATGTGAGTGATCGGAGTTCGATTCTCTTAAAAAATAGTGCACCGACAGTAAGTCGATGCACTGTTTCTGGTGGAGACGAGGAGAATCGAACTCCTGTCCGAAAATTCATCCGCGAAAGGCACTCCGAGCGCAGTTTGTGATCAACATTCCCTTGCGCAAAAGTTCACAAACAAGCTTATGCGTTTGGTAGCTTCATTATTCATGGTATACTCAAAGCTTTGCATACACACGTTCACCACTGGATGACGCCTTTATCCGAGCCGTGGTACTCCCGGTAAAGACGACTGCCTTAATTAGGCAGCGTAAGCTAAATTATCGTTAGCGTTTAATTTTAAGTTTGGGATTTTTAAGCGGTTCCCGCCGCTGCTCGCACCTCTCGGTTCAAAATCCCCGTCGAAACCTTTACGTCCCCGTGGATTCCGTACAATAATTTTAATACAAAAGTTTCGGCATGTCAATAACAGCCATGTTACATTTGCAATGCAAAATTATTGTACGGAAAAAAGTTAAAATTATTCCTTTATACTGCCGTCTGCATTAAACACAGGCAATTCGGCAAGGTAGGTAATGTCTCCGCGCGAGATAGCCTCACCTTCGGCAAGGACGGTCATTCTGCCGACAATTATTCCGCCGGCTTTTTCAACAAGCGATTCGATAGACTTGAGTGAGCCGCCCGTGCTGATAACATCATCAACAATAAGCACCCTTTTTCCGCGCATAAGCTCCTGTTCGTGCTTGCCTATGCACAGTGACTGCAGGTGATCTGTTGTAATTGAATCTACATCTGTCGAGATAACATCCTGCATATACAGTTTGGATTCTTTGCGCGCAACGACATAGTCGTTTTCGCCTGCCTGGCGTGCCATTTCATAAAGAAGCGGTATACCTTTGCATTCAGCCGTAATCATTATGTCATGTTCCGGAGCACGTTTAAGAAGTTCCGCTGCCGCAGCCTTTGTTATCTCAACGTCTCCGAACATAATAAATGCCGCTATGTACAAATCGTCCGTAACCTTGCACAGCGGGAGTTCTCTCTTTAATCCGGCAATTTCCATTGTGTATGAATTCATTGCAAAATCATTCCTTTAAAATAAATATATCGTACCTTAATATTTTATACTATTATCAGGAAAAAATCAAGTATATTTTTCCTTTTATTCCTAAAAATAAATTTATAATGTTATTCGGAGGTAATAATGGGCGAAAAAAGACTTGGAATAATGGGAAAAATATTTGGAATTGCAGGATTGGTTCTTGTGTGTGCTCTTGCGCGTATATCTATATTTCAAAGCGGCAAGTATTCAAAAAGCGTTGCGGCACAGCGCCGTGACAGCGTAGCCGTTAAGCGTGTGCGCGG
This sequence comes from uncultured Clostridia bacterium, assembly GCA_934463115.1. Taxonomy (GTDB): domain Bacteria; phylum Bacillota; class Clostridia; order UMGS1810; family UMGS1810; genus CAKSIN01. The sequence continues at coordinate 21,867 of CAKSIN010000001.1, read as the reverse complement.
AAAGTTTTACGACAAAAATATGATTCCTCTTGTAGATGACAGCGATGTTGTTGTAAATGTTGGGCCAAACGGAAAGGAGTCGGAATTTGTCGTAAATATTCCGTCAAGATACGGGAAAAATTCGCTTGCGGAGCACCTTATAGGTTATACGGATTCGCAGGGAAGCGGCATAAGCGGATTGGAAAAGAGCCTTGACAGTGTTGTTAATACGGATAAATTTTACCGTGTAAACTATATTACCGATGTAAACGGAAATGCAGTAAAAAATGCCGGTATCAGCATGACGGAATCTTCATCGGACGCTGATTCTGTTGTTCTGACAATAGACAGGAGAATACAAAAGGCTGTTGAAAAAAATATGGATGAATGTATTTCGGCGGGAGCAGTTGTGGTTATGGACGTAAATTCTTTTGATATCCTTGCAATGGCAAGCCGACCGAATTTTGACAGAAATAATGTGAAAAAGTATATAGACGGCTCGGGGAGTGAAATGGTTAATCGCTGCACATCGCCGTACAATGCCGGGAGCATATTTAAAATTATAACGTCATGCGCCGCAATAGAGGATACCAAGGCATACGGCATGTACAGGTGCGACGGAGTGATGAATATCGGCGGCAGAAATTTTGCATGTCACAAAGAGGGCGGACACGGTATGCTTGATTTTGAAAATGCATTTGCACAGTCGTGCAACTGCGCGTATTATCAAATAGGAATGAATGTCGGGGCACAGAGAATTATTGAAACGGCACAAAAATTCGGATTGGGGAACAGCGTGATTGAAAACGGTTATGTTTCCGAATCGTGCGGAAATTTGCCTTGTGCGGCAAACAGTACATTGCTCGACAGCGTTAACTACAGCATAGGTCAGGGTGAAATCCTGATAACACCCGTTCAGGCGGCAAGAATGGCATGCATTATAGCAAATAACGGTATTGCTAAATCGGTAAATATAGCGGACAGGATTGTCGATTCTGATTTGAATACCAAAAGATATCTGAGGTCATTTGTTCAAAAAACGGTTATTTCGCGCGACACGGCGGCTGTTATGCAAAATTGTATGAAACGCGCGGTTGAATCGGGGACGGGTTCGGGCGCATACAGCGAAAAGGTCAGCATTGCCGGGAAAACCGGTACGGCGCAGACCGGATGGGTAGAAAACGGCGAAAATTATGTACACGGCTGGTTTTGCGGATATTTCCCGGCAGATAATCCGCAGTATGCCATGGCGGTTCTTGCAGAAAACGGAAAAAGTTCGTCTGCAAGCGCCGTTCCGCTGTTTCTTTCCATAGCGGAGGATATTTCTGAAATATATTAATTGCTCCTTTTGATTGATTTTGATTTTATGGCACGCATCGTCTCGCATACGGCAAGGCATACAGCCAAACCCGACGCACTGCCGATGCAGTCGTTTCGTATGTCGCTCCATTCAAATGCACGTTTGTCCACAAACAGTTGGTGAATTTCATCTCCGAGAGCAAACAGGAAAGCGAGCAGCATCACACATACAACACAGCACAAAATAACCGCGGCGCGGTTTGAATTTTTAAAATCAAATACAGCGGTTATAAGTAAAAAAAGCAATATTCCGAGCGGAACAAATTCCGCTGCATGCGCAAATGTACGCAGTCGGTTGTTCAGCTTGCTCTCCGCAGTCGATATGTCGGATTTCGGCATGTCTTTGTATTTGCTTACGGCATAAGGAGCGATTGAGTGGGCAATGCTTTTGCTCCGTTTATTGGATTCGTCGGCGGTTTGCGACGAATTAAACCATATAAACCCAAGGTTTATCACAATGAGCAATAATATGACGGCACGGCAGAAGATATATCCTCTGCCGTGATAAAGGCTTACTCTAAAGTTCATGATATTACAACTCCGCTTCCAATATATCGGCAATTCTCTTTGACGCAAGTCCGTCGCCGTACGGGTTGCTGGCTTTGCTCATTTTATCGTACGCTTCTTTGTTTTCGAGCAGTTCCTTAAAATGCGTGTATATAGTTTCTTCGTCGGTGCCGACAAGACGCAGTGTTCCTGCTTTTACACCTTCCGGGCGCTCGGTTGTATCGCGCATAACAAGTACCGGTTTGCCGAGTGAAGGCGCTTCCTCCTGTATTCCGCCGCTGTCTGTCAGAATCATGTAGCTGCGCGAGAGAAAGTTGTGAAAATCCAAAACCTCAAGGGGTTCTATAATATGGATTCTATCACATCCGCCAAGTTCCTCGTCGGCAGCTTTTCTTACAACGGGGTTCATATGTATCGGGTAAATTGCTTTTACATCCGGGTGTTCATCCATAATCCGACGTATTGCGCGGAACATATGGTGCATAGGTTCACCGAGATTTTCGCGCCTGTGCGCAGTAATGGTAATAAGTCTGCTGCCCTCTGCCCATGAGAGTTCGGGGTGAGTGTAGTCGGCCTTTACGGTTGTTTTGAGTGCGTCTATTGCAGTGTTTCCGGTAACGTATATCGAATCGGGTTTTTTACCCTCGCGCAGGAGATTTTCCTTTGACATTTCCGTGGGGGCAAAGTTGTATGCGGAAACAATTCCCACGGCCTGGCGGTTAAATTCCTCCGGATACGGTGAGTATATGTTGTATGTCCTTAGACCTGCCTCAACATGCCCAACCGGAATTTGCATATAAAAGCATGCAAGTGCCGTCACAAATGTTGTGGAGGTGTCACCGTGAACAAGTACGCAGTCCGGCTTTACATCTTCAAGCACAGTCCGTATTTTCTGAAGTATAGACGTTGTTATGTCAAACAGCGTCTGACGCTCTTTCATGATATCCAGGTTGCAGTCGGGCACAACTCCGAAATCGTTCAATACCTGCACCAGCATTTCGCGGTGCTGACCGGTAACGCATACATAAGTATTTATATTTTTACGCGTTTTCAGTTCGTTAACAAGCGGACACATCTTAATAGCCTCCGGTCTTGTTCCGAAAACCAGCATTACTGTTTTCATTTGCTCACCTTTTTTCCGTTTGATTTAAATTTGCGTCTCAGTTTAAAAAATTTTCTTTTAGCCGGCGCATTTTCGGAAAATACGCCGCCGTATCCGCCATAGGAACCGTATTTGCCGTAGTTTCCGTATTTTCCGTAGTAACCGTAGCCGTATGCCGATCCTTTCTTTTGACCGCACTTATTCAGAACGCAGCCGATAACCTTGCAGTTTGCCTTGCTCAGCTCGTCAAGGGTTGCTTTTGTCTGTTTAAAGGTGACATCGCCGGATGAGAGTAGCATTATAACTCCGTCTGCGGCAGATGAGGCAATCACGCCGTCTACAACAAGTCCGGCAGGCGGTGTGTCAAGAATCACATAATCATATTTTTCTTTGAGCTCTGCCAAAAGTTCCTTATATACATCCTGCGACAGGAGTTCACTCGGGTTTGGAGGGAAAGCTCCGATTGGGATTATGTCGAAATACGGATTTTGGGTATGCGCTATTATCTCGTCAAGCGAGTTTTCTCCTACAAGATAATGTGCGAGTCCGCGAAGTTCACAGTTGATTTTGTATTTTTTCAAAAGCGAGGAATTGCGCAAGTCCACGTCCACAAAAACGGTTTTCTTTCCGATTTCGGCGAGAGACCATGCAAGCCTAAATGAAACTTCGGTCTTTCCCTCGTTCGGACCGTTGCTGGTAAAGGCAATAACTTTCATTGATTTTCCGCTGAACTGAATATTTGTGCGGAGTTTTTTGTATGCTTCGCTTTCATAAAAGTTTCTGCTCCGCCTCGGTTTAATATCGATTTTTTCAGACATTTGAATGTGCCTCCTTTACCTTTGATGATTTTTCCGCAGAAGCAGCATCTCTGTTTTCGTTCTGCAATTCAATGTAAGGGATAGATGTAAACACTGTTAATCCGAGTTCCTTTTCCACATCCTCGGCAGTGTATATTTTGTTGTTGAGGAGTTTAACTGCAATAACATATGCCGCTACAATAAACATTCCGGCAAATCCGCCCATGCATGTATTTTTTGCGACATTCGGTGATATGGGCGCAAGCGGCATGCTGGGTTTTTCAAACGTATTTATGGACTCCACACCGACATTTGCGGCTACCGTACCTTCGGACAGTGAGCAGATTTCCTCCGCAATATCCTTTGCAAGTTTCGGATCCGGGTTTACTACCGACAGTTTGAGTACGCGTGTATCTGCCGGAGAGGATATTTTTATACATGACGAAAGCTGCTCCGGAGTATAATCAAGACCGAGATTGTCTATTACATTTTGCATAATCTGGCGGCTGTTGATTATTTCAATACAGTCATTTACAAGACCTACCGCGATTTGTATATCGCTGTATGTAGTAAACGTTTCACTGCTTATAACCTTTATAACCATTTTTGCCGTGGATTGGTACATAGGTACCACAAACGCCTTGGTATATCCGAACGCAATAGCTGCGGTCAGTATCCCGGCGATTATGATTTTGCCGATATTGTTCATCAAAAGAAAAAACAATTCTACAAGATCAATCGAGTTTGCATTTTCATTTTCCATTTTAATTCTCCTAAATATTTATTACCTTATATTTTAATATAAAGACGGTAGTTTGTCAATCATTTTGAGCATATAGTTTCAGATATTATTTTGTTACAAGTGAGCGTACATGAATATTTATTACCGCAGTGTACACAGATGTGTAATTTTCCACGGCTGTTTTTACCGCCCGGCGTATATTCGAGGCGCAATCGGGAATTATGGCGCCGTATGTCATATCGAGAAAAATATTAAACGACAGACCGCCCGGGGTTTTATCGGCAGTCACAAGAAAAACGTTTGCGGCACCTTTTTCCTTTGAGGCTTCAAAACGTGCTATCGAACACAAAACGGTATCGTTTATTTCAAAGTCTCCCATATAACTGAACGACGGCCGTACAATGGATTTATCGCTGTTATCACTGTCGAGACGGGACTTTCTGAAAACTCCGAGCGGATCAAGAAAGTACCCGGAAAATGTTTTGCGTATTTCCGGTATCGGAACGGGAATTACGTGCTTTCCATGTTTCATCCGCATTTCCTGCGCAACGGAAATCTCGGATTTTGACGCGATATCCTCTATTTGAATAACCTCCGAAAATTCCGGGAGCATGAGCCGCGTTCTTATTATTTCAGCCATTTTTCTGCTTGTTGCAAGCACAAGTATTCCGTTTGGGGAGTATTTTGACAGAGCGGTTATCATTTCGCTGCGCGCGTCCGCATCTTCAAAAATTGCTCGTTTAACAGCTCCGATTTTTGTTTTTTCTTTTTTTGCGGAGCTGCCTGCAAGAATTTTGCTGTGATGCACAAGAATACCGTCATCGATAATGCAGTCAAGTCCCTTTTTCCCGGCAAGCCATATCGCGCGGTGACTTTTTCCGGTTCCGCTTTCGCCAACCAAAGCCATTGTAATCATAGTTATTGTCACCCCGCTTGCTTATTCTTTTTCGGCTATGCATGTGAGATTGTATGATAATGTCATAAGAGAATCGCTGAGGTGAACATTTTCAACCACAACATCGTCGCCAAGCGGCAAATCGGTATATGCAAAATTCCAAAATGCCTTTATTCCGATATCAACCAGGTGGTTGGCAACCTGCGAAACAAGTGCCTTCGGAACGGTGAGCACGGCTATATCGGGTTTATTTTCCCTTACAAAGTCATCAATTTCGCTGTAATCCTTTACTGTCATATCGGATACTTCTGTTCCGACTATGGACGGATCAACATCAAAGATACCGATTGTTGAAAAACCTCTTTTTTTAAATCCGCCGTGGCATGCGAGCGCGTGTCCCAGGTGCCCCGCTCCGATTATAACAACCGTGTATCCTCTGTCGAGTCCGAGAATTTCGGCTATCTGACCGTACAGAAGCTCCACATTGTAGCCGTAGCCCTGCTGACCGAATCCGCCGAAGCAATTCAGGTCTTGGCGTATCTGCGACGCGGTAACACCCATTCTGGTGCTGAGTTCTTTGGATGATATTCTGGTAATTCCCTGTTTTAAAAGTTCGCCGAGGTATCTGTAGTAGCGCGGGAGACGCTTAATTACCACCGGTGAAACGCTGTTAGCTCTCAATTTATACAGCTTCCTTTCACAGTCGGGCAGGCCGACTTAAGTAGTGTGTTAATATTTTAACACACTATTTATAAAAATTCCAGTGTTTTTTTAAATTTGTAATATTTTGTTTACCTTTTAAAGTCCTTTTTGGGTGAAATGCCGAATTTTGTTTTGTATGCTCTGAAAAATGATGTGTAGTCATTAAATCCGCATTTGGAAAAAACTTTCATAGGCGGTTCGCCGGTGCTCATAAGCTCTTTTGCGAGCAAAAGCCGCTTGACTGTTACATATTCCCACACCGTTGAGCCTGTCATCATCTTAAATTTTCTGTTTATCTGCGATTTGCTTATGTAGAATTTCTCGCAAAGATTTTCGAGCGACAGCGTGCCTGTGAGATTTTCGTTTAAATAATTAATTATATCCGAAAACCCGTCTTTTGCGGTTTCGATATTTTGAATAATCGGAATGCACTCGTGCAGCTCGTGAACAAGCACAGACAGGTACAGTCTTCTGACTTCATCGCTGTCGGCAGCAAGCATTTTGTTTATGTAGTACAGCCAGTTTTTTTCTTTGAACATGGATGACGGATAAAGATTTGCGCATCCGAGAGGCAGCGAATCAAAATGCGACAGATAATTTTTTGCCGAATCGGACACCAGCGCGTCTGCGGTGAAATTTGTTACAATGCGTTCGTACGGAATCGGAGAGCCTATGAGCAGACTGTGCGCCTCGGCTCGCTTTATGAAGAGGATATCCCGCGGGCGGAGTGTATAGATATTGCCCTCGATATAGTATTTTGCGTCGCCGTGAAGAAAACAGAAAATTTCATATTTGTCATGAGTATGCATATGGAACGCCGTGGTATCCGGCTTTGGTGTGCTGTGCTTGTGACATGTAAGGAAAATATTTTCCATTGTAATTACCCCTCGGTCATAATTTTGGCATTTTCAGTCAAATCAATTATAACTCATACGGAATATTTTTGCAATATAAATTTGAGAAGTCCCTGAAAGAATATGCGTATTTTTGCAATGTATATTCAGTTCTATTTGCAATTGATTTAATGATGATTACGCAGTATAATTGTTTATAAAATGAGCCTGTGTACCGAAAAATGAAAAAATGTTATACATTATAAAAAGTTTTTGTATTGACATTGAATTTCAAGGTGTGGTATACTAAGCAAAATGAAATGAAAATATACATATTTCGGAGGTTAGTTATGAAGGAATATTTTGACAACAGAGTAATTGACGTTACCGCAAATCACAACGCGGTTGTGTCGAGAAAAAACGAGAAAAAGTTCAGCATTAACGGTATATTTAACCGCTACAAATACCCGGCACTTATGCGCGAGGATATTCCGCTCAATTGGAGATTCGATTTTTCGTACGAGAGAAACCCGCTGTTTCTCGAAAGAATCAGAGTAAATGCCGTGCTCAACGCCGGCGCAATGTATCTGAACGGGAAATATGTTTTGGTTGCACGTATTGAGGGCAATGACAGAAAGTCGTTTTTTGCAGTTGCGGAGAGTGACAACGGTGTGGACGGATTTGTTTTCAGAGAAAAGCCGATTGTTCTGCCGAAGACAGACGATATCGACACAAATGTTTACGATATGCGCCTGACTCAGCATGAGGACGGATGGATTTACGGATTGTTTTGCAGCGAAAGAAAAGATACAACTGTTGATGACACATCATCGGCTGTTGCAAAGTGCGGAATAGTGCGCACAAAGGATCTTGACAACTGGGAGAGACTACCGGACCTTGTTTCGCCGACACAGCAGAGAAATGTTGCACTTCACCCGGAATTTGTCGACGGTAAATATCTTCTCTACACAAGACCGTCCGACGGTTTCATAGATGTCGGAAGCGGCGGCGGAATCGGCGCGGCATTTGTCGACAGCATGGAAAATGCCGTAATTACCGAAGAAAAGATTATCGAAGAAAGAGTTTATCACACCGTGAAAGAAGTTAAAAACGGCGCCGGAGCACCGCCGATAAAGACAAAGGACGGCTGGCTGCACATTGCGCACGGAGTGAGAAACAACGCTGCGGGACTCAGATATGTTTTGTATTGCTTCATGACATCTCTCGATGATCCCACGAAGGTTATATACCGTCCGGGCGGTTACTTCCTCGCACCCAAGGGAGCGGAAAGAAACGGCGATGTAAGCGGATGCGTATTCTCCAACGGAGCTATTGCAGACAAGGACGGTAACCTGTTTGTGTACTATGCGTCAAGCGACACAAGACTGCACGTTGTATCCTCAACTGTTGAAAAAATGGTTGATTACTGCAAGAACACTCCCGAGGACGGACTTACGACTCATACGAGTGTAGACGCTATTTGCAGTCTTATTGAAGCGAATAAAAATATCAGATAAATAACAATCGGAAGTTTTGCAAGAATTTCGCGTGTTGCATATATTCCGGACGCATCGCTGTCCATTTGAATATCCATAAGTATAACGTCGGGTTTCAGCTCAAACGCTTTTTCAATAACATCTTTACAACAGCTGATCCCGATAATCCGCTGCATCTGATAAGCTATTGCTATTCCAGCTGGAGAAATCCGGATTCGGCAAAGCATCTTTTTGAGTCGTATGACGGCGGAAAAACTCTCAGTGTGATAAATACGGCGGCAATGCCGACACAGAGCTTTATACAGTACGACAGCAAAAATCATGATATAATATACACAAACGATTACACAAGCACCGACCGCGGCAAAACATGGACGAAGAATTCCGAAACAATAGCAGCCGTTTCGCCGGTGAACGAGGATGTGTATTATTTCTACCGCGGAACGGGAGCGCAGACAGAGGTGTGGATATCAAAGGACAAAGGCGGCAGCTGGGAGCAGATAGGCAAGGTGGGATTCGCTCCGAGAAATCAGATATCGGGCGCAAAACTCATTTATCCCGATGTGGCAGATGCCGACTCGGTGTATGTTGTCGGCGAGTATGCAATAGTCAAAATGACGCTGGGGCACGGCATAGTCAAAACATTCAACAAAAGCACCGGCGCGGTTATAAACGGCGGAGGGTACTGGTCGTTTGCGCAGAATCCCAAAAATCCGAACCATCTTTTGGCAGGGCAGACAGGAGACGGTGTAAACAAAAATCCCGGTTTGATAGAGTCGCTGGACGGAGGAGATACATGGCATGTTGTGCCGGGAATCGCCGGGCACCGCGTTGTGTACTATATTAGGTTTTCCGATGTGACAGACGAAGTCTTTGTCTGCTCCATGACGGGAATTATGAAGTATGATTACAATGCATACAAGAGTTTTCTCAATTCGAAAATAACAGTTATTTGCAACGGCAGCGAGATATCACTCAAAAGCATGCCGTATGTGCAAAACGGGCAGATAATGATTCCTGCACGCGAGATGCTAGAGATGATTGGAGCGTCGGTAAAGTGGAACGGCGGCGACCAAAGTGTGACAGCCACACTGCGCGGTAAAAAGCTGACTTTTAAAATCGGCTCTGATACCGCGGCTGTGGGAAAAGAAGAAGTGTTGACGGATGAACCGTCAGCGATAAAAGACGGCATAACATATATACCAATCAGACTGGCGGCGCAGGCTTTCCCGGTGTCGGTTGGCTGGAGTGTTGATTCAGGAAAAATCGTCATAGATTACAAATAGCCGAAAGCGGCAAATCAGTTTTGCCGAAATATCAGCTTTTGTATATCTTTGTCAAACATATTGTCCTTTGTTACGGTTGTAACGGCGGTGTAGATGTTTTGATTTTCGGCGGAGTTGTCGGACAGGAGCTTTTCGGCATTTTGAACTCCGAGATAGCCTATTGCAAACGGATTCTGAACAATCAGTGCGTCCATTATTCCGGCTTCAAGCATTTCAAACGAGGCGGTATTTGTGTCGAATCCCACGGCGCGTACACAGTCTGTCAGACCGAGGTTTTTAATGGTGTTTCCGACACCGAGGGTTGTCCATTCGTTAAATCCGACAAGAACATTTATTTCGGGGTGGTCGTGCATAAGCGCGGCTGCCCCGTCTGTTGCGCTTTGAATATTTCCGTCAACATTTACCGCGGCGGAAACCGCAGCATTGGACACGGAATCAATATAATCGCGGAATCCCTGTTCGCGGCGCATTCCGTTGTCTGTGCTCTTGTAATAATTAACCAATCCGATGCGTATTTCGCTCTCGGGTGCAAATCCGCTTATTGCTGCGGCAGCGGCGGCTTTTCCGGCTTCCTCATTGTCGGTGCCTATGAACATACTCACAAGGTTTGAATCCACATTGCTGTCTATGGTTACAACCTTTGTCCCGGCGCGGACGGCTTTGTTTACCGCATCGGCATTGTTTTTGTAGTCAATTGCTGAAAGAACAATTGCCCCGGCGCCGCTTTTTACTGCATCCTCTATCAACTTGTTCTGCGCGCTGTAGTCCTCCTCGTTTCTGGGACCTTCGAACGTCACGGACACGTTGTATTCCGTTGCGGCAGCGTCTACACCGCTTTTTACACCGTGCCAAAAGTCCGAATCCGTCGCTTTTACTATCACGGCAATTTCCTTTTTTTCATCGCTGTTGTCTCTGCAGCCGGAAAACAGTGCCACACAGGCGCACAGAGCGAATGCCGCAAATCTTTTTATATTTTTCATTATTGCAATCCCTCCGTATCGTCCGCTTTTATCTTCGGTATGCGCACGGTAACTTCCGTTCCTGCGTCAAGCTCGCTTTTTATGGTAATTCCGTATTTTTCGCCAAAGTATATTTTGAGGCGGTCGCTAACATTCTTTACACCGATTCCGTGTGAATCGCTCCGCTTTTTGCCGAGAACTGCGCGGCATTGCTCGTCTGTCATTCCCACACCGTTATCGGCAACGGTTATCAGTATGTCGTTTGAGTCGTCCGGAGCGGTTTTTGCGGATATAGTTATTTTTCCCTCATCGATAAGTCGGTCAATCCCGTGATATATGGCATTTTCAATAAGCGGCTGAACCGTAATTTTGTTGCATAGGTATTCCTCAATGTCGGGATTGATATCAAACTCATACGTAAACTGGTCGCGGTAGCGGTAGCTCTGTATAATGAGGTAGTTTTTTGCGTGCTGCATTTCGTCGCGGATTGGTATCAGCTCGCGTCCGCGGCTGATGCTTATCCGAAACAGCCGCGCAAGAGCGCTTACCATACGCGCCGCCTCGTCGGTTTTACCCTGCTCGCACATCCACTGTATGGAATCGAGCGTGTTGTAGAGAAAATGCGGGTTGATTTGTGCCTGAAGTGCTTTCAGTTCGGTTTTCCGAAGCTCTTTTTCTTCGCGTCGTATATGCTCGAGAAGTCGCTGTATCCGCCCCGACATATGTTCAAAGGAGTTGGACAGCACCTGCAATTCTTTGACCGACTCGTTTTCCGGGGTAAACACAAAATCATCGGCATCGGTTTCAAATTTTTTCATACCCCCGATAAGTGTTCTGACGGGTTTGCTCACCTTTTTTGTGTACAGCAGCAGCACAAACAAAATAATTACCGAACAAATCAGCACAGACAGTCCGATACTCACTGCAATTTGCGTTCGGCTTTCGCTTGCCGGTTCGTCGGTAAAACTTATTCCGACAATTCTCCACAGGTTGTAGTTTGCGGTTTTAACGGTATAAACTGTATTTTTTTCGTTGGTGGTTCCGTCGGGGAGTGTGAGTATATGCGAAATATTTTCGGATTTCAGCCCCGAGAATAAAAACTGCTGCTGCGGATGATAAACAATTTCGCCGTTTTTGTCCACAACAAAGCAATATCCGTGGCGGCCGATTCCGATATTGTCGATATAGCGCGATATTTCCGAAAAGTTAAAATCCACGGCAATGTATTTGCCGCCTCCGAGCAGCGGCACGTCAGACACGGCGGCAGCCGTCACCACTCGCGGATACTGCCCCTCAAAGAGAGTCTGAACATGAGGACTCGACACAAAAAAGCTCTTTGACGAATCAAATCCGCTTTTGTCAAAAGACAAATCGTTGTATATTTTATCTTTCAGTTTGCCGCCGCTTCCGGTGCACAGCACAATTGTTCCGTCGGAGCCGTACACCGTAACGGCATAGATATCGTCTTGTATTGTGGTGAGCGCAGAAAGACGGTTGTCCGCTTCGGCTGCGTTTGCCGATGTTTTGATCGTTTCGTATATAAGGCTAAGCTTGCGGTGCATGGAATCCATATAGCTGTTTACGGCGAGTTCCGCCTGAACTATTGCCTGCTCGGAGCTTACGCGTGCATCATGCATAACGGTGCGGTTGTACATCACGGCAAAGATACTTATGCACACCGACAGCGCGGCAACGGCAGTTACCACTACCGATAGGATATTTATTGTGGAAAGACTTATCGAAAATTTCTTATGTTTATTGCTCATATTGGATCTCCTCTGCCCGTGTTGCGTACCTTGTTCGGCGATTCGCCGTAGAATTTTTTAAAACAATAGCTAAAGTAGTGTTGATCGCTGTAACCGCATTTTTCCGATATTTCCAGAACTTTCATGTTTGTACACATCAGCATGTCGTGCGCCGCTTGCATGCGCCGCTCGGTGAGCAGGTTTATAAAATTCTTCTTTTTGGTCTTTTTGATGAGTGCGCTCAGATAATTCGGGCTCACGGCAAGCTCGCTGCTCACACCGGTAAGCGACAGATTTTCGTCGCTGTAGCGGTCTTCGATTATCTGGATTACACGGTCGCAGAGAATTTCCGATTCCCGCTTTTGCATCCCGGATATTATTGATTTTGCGTCGGAACACAGCGCCACAAGTTCGTCTTTCATTCCTTTTTCGCTGCTGTATGATGTAACCCTGGCGAATGTCGGGTTTGACGACAGCAGCCGCACAATATCCGATTTGTCATTTGTCGCATTGCCGACAACACGAAAAACGGTGGCAATAATCTGCATCATAAGCAGGTCGGCATTCTCCGGAGTGCTGTTTTCAAACAGGCTTTCCACAAACATGCGCAGGGAATCGCTGCTCCCGACTTTGAGCAGCTGTTCCAGCTTGATTACCGTTTTTTCAACACGGTCAATTTCCAGCTCGCTGTCGCGCTCCTGGTCGTTTATAAACCGGACTTCTCCGGCACCGTCGGAGGTGTAGCGCCGCGCAGTTACCGCCTGAAAATATGCCGACGCGCAGTCGGACAATGCCGAAAATTCACGGCTTACTCCTATTGTGCAATTCTGACCGAGCATTCTGTCGGCTGTCTGAACGGTTTCGCGCAGGGGAAGTTCAAGTATTTCCGCCATGTTTCCGCTTTGTTCGTTTACGATAAGGGTTATGACGCGCCCGTATGCCAAAAAGCTTGCCGAAAACATGTAGTTTGACAAAACAGTGTCAATAAAATCCGCATGCTGTGCGCCGGTGCAGTGGTTGCCGTCTTTGTTTTTAAATTTGGACACAAGGACGCAGAAACGCGAAGAGGTGCTGTTGTGTATGATTCCGAGTTTTTCGGCGGTTTCGTTCAGAACGGAGTTGTCCGGCTGAACCTCGTTGCTGCCGAGCATGAGCGGCAGCAGAAATCTTTCCACTGACAGGCGGTGGAGCTGCTTTTTTGTGTCTTCATCCGGCACGGCAAGAACTTTGCCGAGTTTTTCGTCCATGCGGCTGTGGATTTTAAAGAGTTCCTCCGACATTTCCGAAGACGATATCGGTTTTAGCAGGTAGCTTATTATATTGTAGTTAATCGCCGTCTGAGCATACTCAAAGCTGTCATATCCGCTAAGGATAACAATCTGCGTTGCCGGGCGGATTTCACGCACGCGTGCCGCCAGCTCCAGACCGGATATCATAGGCATTTTTATATCGGTAAGTATCAGGTCGGGTTCAAGAGTTTCCACCAGATCAAGCGCTTCGACTCCGTTTTCGGCTTCGCCGACTACCTCGAATCCGGCTGCATTCCAATTTACGCGCTCGATTATTGCTCGCCTTTGATCAAATTCGTCTTCAACAACAAGAACTGTGTATTTCATACAGTATCCTCCCGACTTTTCTGCTGTTATATACCGGTGGTAACATGCAGGTTTAATATACAATAACTGTATAATCTTTGAATTCATCCATAACAGTTTCCGCCATTTCCTTTCCGCCGACAAATACGGCGGTTGCGAGTGCGTCGCATATTGCGGAAGATTTGCCGCAAACGGTGGCGCTCTGTATGTCGGATTCCGCCGGCATGCCTGTTTTAGGATTAAATATATGATGATATATTATTCCGTTTTTTTCAAAATATCTTTCATATGCGCCGGCGGTCACAGCCGATTCGTCGGATATCTGTATTGTTTTAAAATACTCTCCGCGGCTTTTCCAGGGTGTTTGCAGTCCAATGTTCCATTTTTTTCCGCCAGATTTTTTTCCGAGGGCATATATATTTCCGCCGAGGTCAAGCAGGGCATTTTTTGTTCCGCTTTTTCTGATTTTTTCCGCTGCGCGGTCGGCGGCATATCCTTTTGCCACGGCGCCGAGATCTGTTTTCATTCCTTCTTTTTTATAATACACGGTTTTTTCGGCAGAGTCAAGTACTATGTTTTGGTAGCCTATTTTGTCAGCCGCGGCGGAGATTTCGCTGTCCGACGGAACGCGCGGATTATCCGACGTTATTTTCCACAGCTCGGTTGCCGGGAAAACCGTTATGTCGAATGCGCCGTCGGTTTTTTCGGATATGGTTTGCGACAGTTCAATAAGCGAAAACAATTCGTCCGACACTCTTACGGGCGAGATATGCGCAGACTCGTTTAACTTTGACAGTTCGCTTTTCGGGTTGTGTGCGTCTGTCATACGTTCGATCCGCCGTATTTCGGCAAATGCGGCATCCGCGCTTTTTTTCGCATTTGCACCGCGCGCGGTTATTGTTACAACGGTGTTCATTGCGTAGTCGGTTTCCGTAATCTGCCTTGCGGAAAATGCGGCGAAAGCGGCTGCACATATGATTAGCATAATACAGGTGATAAATACTTTTTTCATACACATCGGCTCCGGGTATTGTTTTGTAAATTATATCATTTATAAGCAAAATAGTCAAATCGACATTAAAAACGCGAAAAATTACTTGACATTTAAGCCTAATAATTATATAATATCAGTAAGTATATTTATTGTTGTATACCATGCATGGGTGAGGTGTGCCTGTTTGGCGGCTTTATCTGTGTGTGTCTGTCTGCGAGTTGGGAGTGTTATTATGAGAGTTATTTCGGGGCGGCTTCGCGGAATGAAGCTTGACGCACCGGCAGGGCTCGGCACGCGTCCCACACTCGATAGGGTTAAAGAAGCTGTTTTCAGCATGCTTTTTGACCGCACGGCGGATGCTTGTGTTTTGGATTTGTTTGCGGGCAGCGGCGCTCTGGGGATAGAGGCTCTCAGCCGATATGCCGCACACTGTGTGTTTGTGGACAGCAGTCCGGAGGCACAGAGGATTGTGCGGGCGAATGTCTCAAAAGCACACCTTTCCGAAGAAACGGAGATTGTCGCGTGCGACAGCCTGCGTTACCTCTCCGGTACCGGGAGACGATTCGATATTATATTTATCGATCCGCCGTATGAAGCCGGGCTGTATGATGAGGTTTTGAACATAATATCCGAGAGGAATCTGCTTGCACCCGGGGGAGTGGTTGTTGCGGAGTGCAGTGCCGACTATAATCTGAAAACCGACGGATTCGATGTTTTGCGCGAGAAGAAATACGGCAATGTTAAAATATATATACTGGAAGGCAGGGACTGCAATGAATAAAACAGCGGTGTATCCCGGCAGCTTTGATCCTGTTACAAACGGGCATATAGATATCATTCGCCGCGCGAGCCTCGTGTTCGACAAGGTTTATGTTGCAGTGCTTGTGAACAGCGCAAAGACTCCGGCATTCAGTATAGAAAAGAGAATGCAGTGGCTGCGGGATGTGACATCGGAGCTTGGCAATGTGGAGATAGACACATTTTCCGGACTGCTTGTCGACTATATGAAAACCAGAGACGCAAGTGTTATTATCAAGGGACTTCGCGCAGTGTCGGATTTTGAATACGAATTTCAGATGGCACTTATGAATCACAAGCTGTCCAAAGAGATTGAAACACTGTTTATGATGACAAGCGCCAAATATCAGTATCTCAGTTCAAGTATTGTCAAAGAGGTTGCAAGGCACGGCGGATGTCTCGACGGGCTTGTGCCCGACAGCATGAAAGACGAGATAATTTCGCTTATGCACGGCTGCAGGAAAAACAGTCATAAATAGTGCTGCCGACATGCCTCGGTTACGTTAGAATAAATAAAGTTATGGGAGGATACAAAAGATGGATGTTATAGAATTGCTCAGTGAGTTGGAAGAAGTTATTGAAAAGGGCTTCGAAATTCCGATTATCAAAAAAACATTTATCGACAAGGAACAGGTAATGGAGCTTATCAACGATATCAGCCTTCAGATTCCGGATGAGATAAGAGTTGCCAAGTCTATTGCGGAGGACTCCAAAAAGATTATTTCCGACGCGCAGAAACAGGCAGAGGCAAAGATTAAGGAAGCCGAACACAAAATAATGGGACTCGTGGATGAACACGAGATTACAAAACAGGCAACAGCCAACGCAAATGACATTATTTCAAAAGCTCAGAAAGACGGCAGAGAAATCAAACTGGCGGCAATTAAGTATGCCGATGATCTTCTCGAGAGAGTGGAAACAGATGTTAAGAGCGTAAACGAAAAGATAAAGCAGTGCAGAGAAGGTTTGCGCCAGTAGTGCCGCTTTTTGCGTGAAAATGATATATAATACAGGATTATTGTGCCATTTTCGGGTTGTCGTGTGAGGGTTTTGCATGGGTTTTTTCCGTGCGCCGTGCGGCAACCTGTTTTGTTATTTGATTTTGAAACGGGGAATAGTGTAAATGAGCAGTTTAATGAATGCAAAGAGAGTAGTTTTTAAGGTGGGTACATCAACGCTTGCATACCGCGGCGGCGGAATCAACCTGCGCAGAGTGGAAAAGCTTGTCCGCGCGCTGTCGGATTTGAAGAACCAGGGCAAGGATATCGTGCTTGTAACGAGCGGCGCAATAAGCGTCGGTATGGGCAAACTCGGGCTGCGCGAGCGGCCGAAGGAGTCGCGGTTCAAACAGGCCCTTGCCGCAATAGGGCAGTGCGAACTCATGGATTATTATTCCGAGCTGTTTGCCGGATATAACCACAGCGTGGCACAGCTGCTCCTTACAAAGGATATTATGGATGATGGAACACGCAGAAATAATGCAATTGCAACATTCGAAACCCTTTTTGAATACGGTGTGATACCGATTGTAAACGAGAATGACTCTGTCAGCACGGAACAGATTGAATTCGGCGACAACGATACCCTGTCGGCACATGTTGCAAAACTTGTCGGAGCGCAGATGCTTGTTATTCTTTCGGATATAGACGGTCTGTACGACGCTAACCCGAAAAACACGTCTGCACATCTGATATCAAAGGTTGACGATATTACCGACGATATCCGCTCTGTTGCCGGCGGCGCAGGCAGTGCAAACGGAACCGGCGGAATGATTACCAAAATAGCCGCTGCCGAAATTTTCACACGTACGGGCGGGGATATGTTTATACTGAACGGTAACAACCCCGATATAATTTATGACTTGCTCGACGGCAAAAAAGTCGGAACATTTTTTAAAGGGAGGAATAACTGTGACTGAAACGGAAAAACTCGGCGAAGCCGCAGCACGCGCGGCAAGAGTACTTGCCGCACTTGACACGGAAAAGAAAAACAATATTTTGCATACAATTGCGGATTCGCTCGAAAAGGAATCCGAATATATTCTGAGCGAAAACGAAAAAGACCTGAAAGCGGCGGATGAATCCGGAATGTCGGACTCAATGAAAGACCGCCTGCGGCTGACATCGGAGAGAATCTGCGCGATAGCGGACGGCATACGCAAGGTTGCCGCGCTGAGCGATCCCGTGGGCGAGGTTATTGAAGAATTTACACGTCCGAACGGACTTGTAATAGAAAAGCGGCGCGTTCCTCTCGGAGTTGTGGGTGTTATCTATGAATCGCGGCCGAATGTAACCGCCGATACCGCGGCACTGTGTATCAAAGCTTCGAACGCGGTTATTCTCCGCGGCGGAAAAGAGGCAATATATTCCAACACGGCTATTGCAAATGTAATGAAATCTGCAGCCGACAGCGCCGGGATAACACCGGATATAATTGGATTTGTGACCGATACATCGCGCGATAGCGCAAACGAGATGATGCGGCTCAATAAATACATAGATGTGCTCATACCGCGCGGCGGCGCCGGGCTCATAAATGCCGTTGTGCAGAATGCCACTGTCCCGGTTATCGAAACCGGCGTGGGTAACTGCCATATATATGTGGATAAATCGGCAGATATTCAAAAAGCTGTGGATATAATCATTAACGCCAAGGCAAGCCGGCCATCGGTGTGCAATGCGGCGGAAAGCTTGCTTGTTCACAAGGATGTTGACGGTGAGTTTTACAAAAAGCTCGATGCCGCCTTTGCAAAGAACGGAATACGCGTTTTGGCGAGCGGCGCCGCGCTTGACAAGCTGACATGCGAGCGTGAGGCAACGGAAGAAGATTTTGCCAAAGAATTTCTTGATAAGATAATAAGTGTTAAAGAGGTTGCGGATATAGATGAAGCGCTGGAGCATATATCAAAGTATTCCACGAAACATTCCGAATGTATTGTGACAGAGGACAAATCCGCTGCCGAAAAGTTTACACGCGCTGTAGACGCGGCGGCAGTGTATGTGAACGCTTCCACTCGGTTTACGGACGGATTTGAATTCGGTTTCGGAGCCGAGATAGGAATCAGCACGCAAAAGCTTCATGCCAGAGGTCCCATGGGACTCAGGGAACTTACAAGCTACAAATACATTGTCCGCGGAAACGGGCAGATACGTGTATAGCATTCGTAACCAATCACAAAGAGCGGCAGGTTTGCCGTTACAATATTTCTACGGAGGAAGAACGATGAAGAATTTTAAACTGTTATCGCTGATCACAGCATTGGTTCTTGCGGTGAATCTTGTGCCGATATGCGCATTGGCGGCGCAGGGCGGCACGGACGGTGAGATTTCATGGAGTGTTGAGGGCACAAAACTCACAATTTCACCTGCAAGCGGAGTGTCAAAGGCAGAAATGAAAAACTATGATGACAACAATGCACGTCCGCCATGGTATCAATACAAAAGCAATATTACTTCAATTACAATTGCAAGCGGTGTCACTCAGATAGGAAACTATGCTTTCTTTGAAATGACAAATGTCAAATCGGTAACTTTCAACAGCACAGTGCTCAAAAAGATTTCGCCGTTTGCATTTAGCTTTACCGGAATCACGAGCATCACTGTTCCCGAGAGCGTCACTACCGTTGGCTACGCGGCTTATTACGGATGCGGCTCGCTGAAAGAAATATATTTTAATGCCAAAAACTGCGAGACTATGACCGGCTCAAACACTCAGTTGGTTTTCGGAAAAACATCGTCGGTGCAAAATATCTATATCGGCTCCGAGGTTCAGCGTATCCCGGACTATATCTTTGCAATGATTACCGGTGTTACAAGCGTTGATATCATGAATACGCGTGTAATCGGCGAATCGGCATTCCAGAGCTGCACGGGGCTCAAAACAATAACCACGTCCGGCAAACTGTATTCAATAAAAAGCAAAGCGTTCAAAGGCTGTACTGCACTTGGCACATTCTCCGTGCCTAAGCTCCTTACCGAGATAGGCGAAGAGGCGTTTGCAAACTGCAGCTCCCTTGCAAGCATGGATCTTACATATCATGTTACCACGATAGGCGGCGGAGCGTTTGACGGAACAAATATCACCATAAACACAACCACCGACGCGTATGCGTATGAATATTGCAAAATATACGGAACAAACTGCAACGCAAATTCAGCAAGTTACGGTGATATCACAACACCGTCGGTAGATTTGTATGTGGATTTCGGCGATGTTGTTCTGCAGTCGCTCAACGGAAAACTGATTATAGATGTAACTTTTGACAAAACACTCACCAAAGAATGTCTGCACATGGCATTCTACGATTCGAATGACACGGTTGTGGACTATGTGGTTCTGCCGATAAACCGCGCGCGTAATGATGTGTATGCGGTTATGACAAACGGAGTTGCCAATGCAAAATATGCAAAAATATTTGTTTGGGACAGTCTGACTACGCTCAGACCGGTCAGCCCGATTAAAAAGGTTAATATAACAACCGCCGGCACAACAAACTGATACCGTGCGGCAAAGTTGGAATTTGCACAAAAAAGCTTTTGCTATTTGACAAAAGTCACAAAAAACATTTATTAACGAAAAAAATAGAGATTACCTATTGAAATTCTCTTAAATTTTTTGTATAATCAACTCATAAATAATATAATACATCATTGTGGGGGAGTCTCTGCAATCGGTGTGTTATAAAAAATAAAAAAAGATGGAGGATTACTATGAAAAAAGTTTTATGCAAAGTCCTGGCAGCAACCTCTGTTGCTGCAATGATGGTTTCGACTGTTGCATTTGCGGCTACAATCTCAAAGCCGACAGTTGAAAACAACAAACTTACCGTTACCGTTACCGGTCTCGGTACAGAAGAAGAATCCACACTTCTTGCTGTGGAAAAAGGAACAGCTCTCTCGGCTATTTCGGGAGACACATCAAAGATTTTCTACATAGATCAGGTAACGGCTAAAGACGGTACAGCAACATTTACTTTCGATGTAGAAAACAGCAAAGACCTCGATATTTATTCGGGTTATTCAACAATGACGGAAGCAGCTCCCCTTAACACTGTATACGAAAAAGGCGGAGACACACCGACACCGCCGACACCGGGCGGCGATCCTGTACCGGGTGTTGACTTTACTTACGGTGATGTAGATAATGACGGCAAGATAAATGCAAATGACTCGGGATATGTATTGGCGAAATATGTATATGATACACCGTTGGAATTCAAGTATGGTATGAAAGCTGCCGATGTTGACAATTCCAATAATGTTGACGCAACAGATGCAGGGTACATAATGAGCAAATATGTTTATGGACAAAAGTTCCCGTGTGAGGCTGAGTAATAATTTGCGTTTGAGCACAGTGATGGAAGGAGAATAACACATATGGTATTACGCAAGGACAATAAAGTTTTAAAAGCCTTGTCATTGATGCTTGTTGTAGCTTTTGTATTTACATTATTTCCGGCTGCAATGCTCGTTAGTGCGGACACCGGTTACACATACACACTTACGAGTGACAAGTCAAGTGTAAAGGCGGGCGAAACCGTAACACTTAATGTAAATCTTAATGGCGCACTTGCAGATGTTTGCAGTTTGAATTATGAAATTTATTATAATTCTGCAGACTTTGCAGACAACGGGTTGGATGAGACTTGGGTAACCGATGATCTCGGCAAGATGACGTTTAGCGGAGTAACTGTATACACAAAGGGACTTGGAGCACTCGGAGCACCAAAAGCCGGAAGCAAGAAACTGGAAAAGCCGGTCGAGAAGACGGATGTATATACAGTTGTATTCCAGAATTTAGAGAACCCGATTAATTCTGCAAGCGATCTTTACAAAGCAACAGAAGTAAAAGCAGGCGTAATTAAATTTACAGCAAATAAAGATATTTCGGATATATCAAAAGCGTTTACGCTTGCGGTTGGCGGAGTAAGCAAGCTCATTGACAAGAAATTTACACCGCAGGAAGATGTAACACTTGTACAGCTCAAAGGTGGCGAAGAGCCACCGGCACCGTCAACAGGTTACACATACACACTTACCGGTGACAAAACAGGTGTGAAGGCCGGTGAGAACGTAACAC